>CAZCTQ010000021.1:0-70839 GCA_964501555.1 uncultured Aureispira sp.
TTTATAAGGATTGGGCTAATTTGGATGTATAATGAGTATAATAAAAAAGCCTTAAAAACTTTAATAAGCACAATACCTGAAATGCAGTGCTATCATCAAGGCCTGAAAGGCCGGAATAAAAATCATATAGAAAAGTACATTTGTTGCATACACTTAATATTAAAAATGGATTAAAAAGTGTACATTTGCGCCGAATTTTACAAAAGATAGGAATGGATCGGAAACAATTTACGGGTATATTAGTGATCATGGCGTTACTTTTTGCATGGACATACTTCATGAAGCCAAGCGAAGAGGAGCTTAAAAAAGCTAAAGAAGAACGCGAATTAGCTTCTATAGATACAACTAAAACACAGCAAGAAGTCGTAGCTGACACTTTAATGGAAGCTAAGCCAATATCACCTTCGGGTGATTCCACATCTAGTACTGAAAACAAAGTACGTTTTGGCGCATTTGGCCTAGCTGCTCATGGAACAGAAGCAAATCCCGTTTTAGAAAATGACAAAGTAAAAATTACCTTTACTAATAAGGGTGGCCGCATCAAGGAGGTCTTACTAAAGCATGAATACATGACCGTAACTGACAGCGCCCATAATGAATCCAAGCAACTCATCAAGATGCTCAATCAGCCAGGCAATCGCTTTGACTATGACATCCCTGTCAATGATGCACTCGGCAAAAATGTTAATACTGCCGATATCTATTTCCAGACAGAGCAACAAGGTAATACGATCATATTTAAGGCTCTAACAGAAAATGGTGGATATTTTGAGCAAAAATACACGCTTGACCCGACTGAATATGTCCTAAAATACGCTATTCAAACCAAAAATCTCGGCAAAGTCGTTTCTCCCAATGCCGGTGCATTAAGACTTACTTGGCTCGACCACCTTAGTAAATACGAAAAAGGAGAACGTTTTGAGCAAAATTATTCTACGGTTTATTTTAAAGAAAAAACTAAGAAATCTGATTATTGTAGTTGTGTCAAGGATGATACCGAAGAGTTGAAAGAAAAAGACATTCAATGGATGTCACATACCAATCAGTTTTTTAACACCTCTCTTATGGCAAATAATGACAAATATTTTGCCAATGGTGTGATGACTACAAAAATGACCGACCTCAAGACAAGCCCTTATACTAAAATTACCACGTCGGTAGTAGATGTCCCAGTCGATAATTGGGACAACGGACAGTTTGATATGACGATGTATATAGGGCCAAATGTATTTAACAAGTTGCGTGCTTTTGATGTAGGTCTGGAAAATATCATTCCTTTTGGATCAAGTATTTTTGGAACGATCAACAAATGGATTATCAGACCTTTCTTTGATTTCCTATCAGAATATATTAGCAGTAAGGGTGTAGTGATCATTTTGCTAATCTTCCTTATAAAAATGGCACTTTATCCACTGATGTATAAGATGCTACACTCCCAGGCTAAAATGGGTGCATTAAAACCTGAGATCGAAGGTATCAAGAAAAAATATAAGGATGATATGCAAGCACAGCAGATGGAAACCATGAAAATCTATAGAGAACATGGTGTGAGTCCATTTGGCGGATGCCTACCGATGGTCTTGCAGATGCCGATATGGTATGCCTTATTCAGATTTTTTCCGGCTTCGATTACATTCAGACAGGAACCATTCCTTTGGGCGCATGATCTATCTACTTACGATGTATTTTTCTACTTAGGATTTAATATTCCATTTTTTGGCGAACACGTCAGTTTATTTACTTTGTTATGGACTGTATCGACTATTGTTTACACCTATTACAATATGCAAAACATGGATATGTCAGCAAATCCAGCAATGAAATATGTACAGTATATCATGCCAGTCATGTTCTTAGGCTTTTTTAACAATTATGCTTCAGGTCTTACTGTTTATATGTTTTTTAGTAACCTGATCAATATTTTACAGACAGTAGTAACCAAAAAATATGTCTTTGACGAAAATAAGATCCGGGCTGAATTGATGAAGGAAAAAGCCAAACCTAAGAAAAAGTCAAGCTTCCAAGAACGCCTTGAAGAGGCAATGAAGCAACAACAAGCCTTAAAAGATCAAAAAAACAAGAAGTAATATATAACGTATCCCGGGTATAATGGTCAAATTAAAAACAGTCGGTATCATCGGTGCCGGAAGTTTCGGCATCACCTTAATCAAAATCCTATCGCGTAATGTAGATGTAATAGTCTATACCCGCAAACAGGAGAATGTGGATGCTATCAATATAGATCACTTCTATCATGGACAAACCATAAGTGAAAGAGCTCGGGCTACTAATGACATTGCTGAAATCACATCTGCCTGCGAATTGCTTTTTGCAGTCGTACCTTCCTCTGCTTTCCGTAATATGATGAAGGACTTCTGTCCATATTTAAAACCATCACACATCATCATACATGGTACTAAAGGGCTCGATGCCAGCCTGATATCTAAGGAAGACTGGAATACGCTCAATTTTTGCAAAAAAGACATATGTACCATGTCTGAGGTCATAAGACAAGAAAGTAATGTCGTCCGTGTAGGTTGTATTTCCGGCCCTAATCTATCAAAAGAAATTTTATCGGGCCAGCCGGCTGCTACAGTTATTGCTTCTGAATTTGACGAAGTCATCCATCTAGGACAAACCGTATTAGCTTCAAAAAAATTCTTTGCTTTCGGCTCGCACGACATGAAGGCCGCTGAGATTGCCGGCTCTTTTAAAAATATCATCGCTGTCGCATCCGGAATCCTATCAGGGATCGGTATGGGCAAAAACATGCAATCCCTACTGATCACACGAGGTCTTAGAGAGATGATTTATTTTGGTATGGCGATGGGTACAAGTGGAGCCGCCTATATGGGTGTTGCCGGCATTGGCGATCTGATTGCTACCGCGACCAGTGAGGACAGCCGCAATTATAATTTTGGAATCCGTTTTGCCCAAGGCGAATCTTACGATCACATCCTTTCTACTTCGACTGAAGTCGTCGAAGGCGTACGAACACTTAAGATTATCAACCAACTTGCTAAAAATGAAAAACTGGATTTACCAATTGTTACGGTTCTCCACAAAGTCATTTTTGAAGGTTTTGATATGATGCGTGGCTTGGATTTTCTGATGAATGATGCCTATCAAATCGACGTCGATTATTTATAACTAATAATAATTTTACTATGCAAACTGTCTTTATCACTGGCGTATCCACAGGAATAGGTTATGCCGCCTTGCAGGTACTTTCGCAAAATTACTTTGTGATAGGCACCGTCCGCAAACAAGTAGATGCCGACAATCTTAAAGCTAAATTTGGCAATAAAGTCCATATCCTTGTCATGGATGTAACTGATCAGACTACGACAAAACAACAAATCGAAAGCATCTACCCCTTATTAGAAAAAGATGGACTTGCTTGCCTTATAAATAATGCCGGTATCGCAGTGCCAGGCCCATTACAGTATCTGAGTGAGGATGAATTTGCCTACCAAATCGATGTCAATGTACTTGCCGTCAGACGTGTTACAAATCTGCTTCTACCCTATCTCGGAACTAATGAAAAATATAATCCAGGAAAAATTATCTTTATCTCATCCGTTTCAGGATTATTTAATTCTCCATTTAACGGGTCTTACTGTATCTCTAAACACGCTCTGGAAAGTATGATCGACGTCTATAGACGGGAACTATATCAGTTTGACATCAAAGTCTCTGCTATCGAGCCAGGGCCAATTAAAACAGAAATCTGGCGTAAAAATTTAGGCAAATTGGACAAATTCTTAGATACACCTTATGGTCATATCCTAGCATCGGCAGATAAGATGATAGCCAATTCTGATGAAAATGCCATGCCCGTAAAGGTCATATCCGATATCATCTTAAAGATAATGTCTTCTAATAATCCAAAAACAAGATTTCTTGTACACAAAAAACCTTTCCTGTTTAAAATATTGACTAAAGTCCTACCAGATAAATTTGTCGATCGTATGGTACACAAGACCTTGGCTAAAAAAGATAATTATCGACCTATCTAAATGTTTCAGTACCAAAAATAGCTATACCTCTGTAATTTTTAATTCTTTTTTAAAGTAACTTATCAGAAATTTAACAAGGCCTTGTTAAAAATTTTAGTCTGTATCTATAAAGTATTGAGCCATGAGTACAAGAATAGTTTTGTTAAGTAGTTTTCTGTTTTCCATATTTTCATTTTATGTAGTAAAGGCAGGACCAGGCGAAGCGTGGTATAATCAATATACAGGAATAACCATTTATACGGAGTATTTTAATAATGGTATGAATGTAAAGGGCCTGTATCAAAGAAATAATATAACTTGGTTTAAAAGAAAAAGCAACAAAACGTTTAGAGATGGCAATGGTAATGTCATCCAGCTCATCAATGACAGACTTATTTTTAAAGATCGAAGAAAAAGAGCAAAATTAACCTTTATTCCACTATCAGAATGGCAAAACCGCTCTACAAAAACATTCCAATCGGGTAAAATTGAAGTTTCCAATGACGATTGGGATCATGACAACACCTATAGTCAGCAAGGAAATAATCAGCCATCAATAAAATCAGACCCTGAAATAGCCGGAATACAACAAAATGCCATACAAGTAACCAAACTTGAAGGAACTTGGACTGTTCAAAACATCAATAAAAAAGTCTATATTGTCGAAACACGTGACGGTATCAAAGCCAGATTTACAGATGCACTAAAATGGTATGCTTATGATAATATCCCAGGCACTCATACCTACATAAATGAAGATAAAGAAGAATACATCCTTGATGGCAATAAGCTAACCTGGAAGGATCAAAACAGTAAAAAGGTATTTATCATGTATAAAATATCAAATGACCTGACACAATAAACATAATATTGCCCATATACAATAAGAAATCCAAGCGGAGCTTACTTCCTCAAACCTTCAAAAAGCCAGTTGGCTAAAGCTTGTCTATTAGTATTGATTAAAAGGCGTTTTTGGTCTGCTTCATTAGTGATATTAGCTAATTCTACAAATACCATATCCGGCTTTACATTTCTGACCATATAAATGCCACGGTCTTCTACGTGTCCGTGATATCCTCTATTTTTTTGATGTAAATCATATTTAGCAGCAAAAACGCTTTGGATGTTTTCAGCCAGTGTCTTACTGTTTGGATTGTTTTGATTGTAATAAAAGAACACATCCTGACGCTTATGCCGACTTCTCGAGTCAACATGAATTTCTATCGCTTTATGGACTTTGTAACCTTGCTTCTTATACTTTTCATACAATTTATTGACTGTAGATGCTCTTTCTCTCAATCTCTTTTTTTGATCTAAAGGAATATCATGTAATCCGAGTGTCATCTCATCGGTATCACAAAGTAAAATAGCATCATCTCTGATCCCATCATTTAAATCCTGCACTATCATCTCAACTATAGCACCATGCTGCATCAAATCTCTTGCCAGCCTTAATGCTACATCGTATGCATATTCATCTTCACACAATTTTAAATCATCACCTTGATACACAGCACCTGGATCCGGGCCACCATGACCGCCTATGATATAAAATACTTGGCCGGCAAGACTAAAATCCTCAATATGAACAACATCATATCCTGGTCCCATCAAAGGTACATTTATTGTCTTAACACCTGTACGCTTTAGGTGTGTAGCAGTAGGTGCATACGCGCCCGACTCCTTGGATCTATCCAAAGAATCCGCATTCTTACTCACGTCAGTTGCCTGGTTTGATGGGCTATAAGCGCTTGAAGCAACATCATTACAATCAAATTCACTAATCGGAACCCAAATCTTCTTACTTTGCTTAAAATTTTGATCCCGAATGCCTGCATCCAGCAAATCCATGTTCAATTTCTCAATCCTTTTAGCGGTTTCAAAGTCGTTGATACCCAATGACGATCTAATATTAACTCCATTGTAGGATTTAATAGCTAAAGGAAGTTTATAAATGCGACCACTGATTATCTTATGTTTATTCTTAATGTTGTTAATCTCTATAAATGTATTGACATTACAAGCGTGTGGTGTCAACAAATATCTTTTAAGTAGTGTTTCTATATTTTCGCCCTGCTTGACTTTACAAACAGCATAATTATCATTTGCTTTGATTGCAATTGTAAATAATAGAAACAGAATAGCAATTAATGATGATCTTACTATCATGATATCGGAATTTGAGTTCAAGCGCAAATATACATATTAAAAATAAATATAATATATATTTTACTAAAAAATATGCATTTTGCACTCATTTTTTAATAATTTTATAACATTCGATAGCATTTATGTTTCGGTCGAGACAGTTTTACTAAATCTCCCAGCCTATGAGTTAAACTAATTATTAACAAAAAAAAGTATAAAAAAATCACAATTCCAGGATACCTTCAGGCAATTCCATATAGATCTGTTTGGATTTTTTATTTAGCGAGGTGATTAATGATTCGTGAAGGGGCAACATTATTATTTTGTCATTGTAATCCACATGTGCTAAAATTTGATGAGGCATTTGTTGGATGCTCGTTATAAGTCCTACTCGATCACCATAATTAAATATTTCATATCCTTCCAACTGAGTCATTGTAGCAATAGTACTTCCTTTTTTGGAACGAATGTCTCTCTGCTGTAAATACACCTGTTCTAAAGACAATCCAGATGCGCTTTCTGGGCTATCCACCTCTTCTATTTTAATAATAACATCCGCAGCATCCTTAAAATATTCTACAAAAAAGGGTTCGAAATTGCCACGCTTTTTAATAAAAAAATGGCCACAACCTTCTAAATCTTGTAGGAACCCATCTTCAATGTGCATTTTTATTTCGCCAAGCGTACCAACCGATTTGAGCAATTGGCCTATAGGTACAAATCTTTTTTCTGACATAGGATAATTTATTGCTTGTAAGAAATCAATTGCATCGTATTTTTAAATCCCTTTTTAGCCTTCTTATCCCAAGGGTTATCAGGATTATTCCCATCTGTATCATAAATTGTCATTTCTTTACGTACAAGACCTACACCTTTCACATAAGATTCTGTCACCTGTCGCAGGTCAATGATAGATTCAATATTAGCTACTTTGATTTGAGCTGCAGTTAGTGTATTATTTTGAAACGATACAGAGGCTTTTAAGGATGTAACCAGTGGATACCAGCCATTATAAACCTCCACAAATTCGCCACCTACCTCACTTTTGATTTGATCATTTAAGAAAAGGTTACTTCTAAACTTAAGGCCTTCCTTGATTGGAAATACAAGCTTGACAATAGGTATATTTTCTTCAGTACTGATTACTCTGGAATTATCCTTCAACACATACCACGAATTTAACCTTTGCCAGAATTCGTTGTCAACCTTTTTTAAAAATCTGTCCATTTTATACAGTAGCTTGCCTTCAGGATTGCGTAAAGTATCTGTGATAACTTCTCTTATCAAGCTGCTCAGCGTATCCCTTTTAGTACCCCCTTTCAGCACTACAATACTATCAGACTGATACACCCATTCTTTGCCTAGACCGATAGGATAATAGTCATAACCATAGTCTCTATCGTCAATCGAATCCGTTTCTGACGTACAGGATAAAATGCTAATAATAAACAGTATAGCAAAGTAATACAAAAAGCTAAAAGGTTTCATAAAATCTTTAAATTTAGAGCATACTTAAAATATGGGATTTCTCATAATAATACCGCCACCTACTACATCATCACCTTCATAAAATACAGCTGATTGACCAGGAGCAATACCTCTTACATGAGCATAGAAGTCAACATGTACCTGATCGGCTTCCATCAAAAGACCAGCCATCACACCGGGATCGTTATAGCGTACCTGTGTCAAAGCTTCCATACCTTCCGGCAAAGCTTCATACTTCATCCAGTTTAGCTTACCTACTTTCATCGTGTTACGTATTAGTTCGTCCACTTCACCCAAAACAACAGTATTGGTCTCGGGAATAATCTCTGTAACAAACATGGGTATCTTAAAACCACCACCTAATCCTTTGCGCTGCCCTATCGTATAAAACGGATAACCATCATGTGTACCGATTACTTCCCCGGCTTTATTTACAAATTTACCATTTTTTACTCGCTCTTCGAGGCCATCAACTCGTCGTTTGAGAAAGCCACGATAGTCATTATCAGGTACGAAACAGATTTCGTAGCTCTCTGCTTTTTTTGACAATTCGGCATAGCCAAAATCTTTTGCCATTTGTCTGACTTCCGGCTTACTGTACGGACCTAATGGAAATTGTGTCCTTCCTAATGATTCCTGAGACAAACCCCACAGTACGTATGATTGATCTTTCCGATCATCTTTACCTTTAGAAATATATTTCCTACCATTCAATTCTTTGGTGATGGCATAGTGTCCGGTAGCCAGAAACTCACAATCCATAGCATCAGCGCGCTTGAGAAGGGCATTCCATTTGATGTGCGTATTACACAAAATGCATGGATTAGGTGTTCGTCCGGCTAAATATTCATCCACAAAATTATCTATGACATAATCACCAAATTCGTCTCTGATATCTATTATAAAATGATGAAACCCCATATTGACAGCTACCTGTCGCGCATCGTTGATAGAATCCAAAGAACAGCAACCCGTTTCCTTTTTAGAGCCACCAGCGGAAGCATAGTCCCATGTTTTCATGGTCATTCCTATGACTTCATATCCTTCTTCATGCAACATCATAGCCGTAACGGTGCTGTCAATACCTCCGCTCATCGCTACCAGCACCTTACCTCGTTTGCTCATTAAAATTATTTTTTTATATTAAATGCCACAAAATTACTGCATTCTAACCACAATCATAGATAAAAGTTGATTGATATTAATTTAATATCTAAAAATCAACATTTTTTAAATTATCAATACCAATAATATGTAATCTTCAGTACCAAATTAAACCCGGCTTACCTTATTGTGTATCCGTCTAATGCTATGATGCCCTTTTTAGATAATCCTTCACATTTTGATCAATTCTTTCCTGCAACCTGCTTACATCGGCCTTAACAAAAGGATGTCCTGTGATCAATTCGTATAACTGAATATATCTCGAGGATACTTCCTTGATGAAGTCATCATCCATTACGGGCATCATTTGACCATCCAGTCCTTGAAAGCCATGGGCAATCAACCATTCTCGTACAAACTCTTTAGATAATTGTACTTGTGGCAATCCCTGATTTTGTCTATCTATATATCCATCACTATAAAAATAACGAGAGCTGTCCGGGGTATGTATCTCGTCAATCAATATAATCTGTCCATCCTTTTTTCCAAATTCGTACTTGGTATCTACAAGGATCAGGCCACGTGCGGCTGCCATTTCAGTACCCTTATTAAACAAAGCGTGTGTATATTTTTCCAAAATTTCCCAGTCTTCAGTTGAAATAATGCCTTGAGCAAGGATTTCTTCCTTACTTATATCCATATCATGACCTTCACTGGCCTTGGTTGTTGGGGTGATAATAGGCTCTGGAAAGCGATCATTTTCCTTTAATCCATCCGGCATCCGTACACCGCAAAGTAGGCGTTCGCCCGTTTTATAAGTACGCCATGCATGACCAGAAAGATAGCCACGAATGACCATTTCGACTGGAAAAGCAGTAGCTCTGATGCCCACAGTGACATTAGGATCAGGTGTACTTTCCATCCAATTGGGTACTATCTCTTTAGTCGCTTTAAGAAAATAACTTGCTATTTGATTGAGTACCTGCCCTTTGTATGGAATCGGCCTAGTAAGAATATGATCAAAAGCCGAAATGCGATCCGAAGCTACCATAATAAGTCGATCTCCCATATCATAGACATCTCTTACTTTGCCATGATATACGCCTTTTAATCCTGGCCATTCAAACTGTGTACCGGTAATTGCAGATGCTTCAATGTCCATCTTATTTTATCCTCTTATATGTTAGTTACTGTATTCCTATCAAAAAGAATATCTTTCAACTCCTTCAGTGCTTTGTATTCCTGCGGCATCACTTTTTTGAATGCTTCTTTAATCGCAAAATAAGTACCCTTTTCACTACCAGGTAGGTTTTCTTTGACGATAGACTTAATCAGTCTTATATCATGCTTGAGCATACCACGGATAGAAGGAATATCGTGCCAGTCACCCTCGATCGCTATGGTTTTGATGGTATGACCAGCTTCATCTTCTGTCTCATCAAGATCAATGATTTGTCGTCCCTGCACCTGCCACTGCTTGACAAGTCCCTGTGGAATACGCCATATACCTGCATCCTTTTCCATTTCATTATTAATTAAAAAAATCTCAAGGCCTTTTTCGTGGTATCTGTATATAATTACTCTGGCGCTGTCAAGTATGCTCATAATGAAGTCTATTTATTGAAAATAACGAATAACAAATTTAAATATTTTATTCATAAAAAAACTTAAATTTGCCAATCGATTACAAAATTACATATATTTATCAATATTAAATAAAAATTTAAACTGATTTTTATTATCGACATTTTTTCAGCTTTAAAAAAACTAAGATATCTCTGACATACCCAACGAAAAAAAATCAAAATTTCATATTTTCAAAGGATTATTTATCACACAGAATTTTCATGTAAATTTAAATTTGACCAAATTAAGAGATGCAAAATCGCCTTTTAAATAAACCCAGAAATAAAAATAAAAATAGATTATAAGCTAAAATCTTAAAAAAAGAATAAAAAGATCGTCCTTCTCAATAAAAATTTGTCTAATTTTAATGCTCAAAACCGTAGAACTTGTATTTTGCGAGTCGTAAACTTATTTATTTACACTACTAAAAATATGTAACGTCCATGTTTCTTTTTTATACCACTGAGGTCAATGGGGATAAGGTCATCCTTAAAAATGAAGAACACAGCCATTGTACTACTGTACTCAGAAAAAAACCAGGTGACATTATCTACGTGACAGACGGCAAAGGCCATATTTTTAACGTACAAATTATTTTACAAACCAAATCACAAACCGAAGGCAAAATTTTAGAAACGACTTACCAACATCCTCTAACTCCTGAAATAGCCATTGTCATATCACCGACTAAAAACGCATCGAGATTAGAGTGGTTTTTAGAAAAAGCTACAGAAATAGGTATTTCAGCCATCTATGTCACATTAATGAAACGCACAGAAAAAAAATCTGTAAACGTAGAACGATTAGAAAAAATACTGGTATCAGCAATGAAGCAATCCTTGCATACGCATCTACCACAATTACATGCCGGCACTTTTAAAGAAATCATGCAAATGAATACTGACAGATACCAACAAAAATTTATCGCTCACTGTGATAATCCTGAATTATCCCTTAAAAACATGTATAAAAATGACCAATCAGCCATCCTGCTTATAGGACCTGAAGGTGACTTTACATCAGACGAAATAACAGAAGCTGCTAAGAAAGGATTTGCGGAGGTTTCCCTCGGCCCAATGCGACTGCGTACTGAGACAGCCGGTCTCACCGGTCTTTTTATGATGCGTTATTCAAAATTATAAACCTACTTTTGAACATCAAAAATAAAATTTATGTTTAAACCTAAACTCATCATGGTTAATTTCGGGTATTTATCAGCCAAAACCAACTTATAATCTTTAAAACAACGTACCTTTATACCAATTATCAAATTAAAATAACGATTAGACCAAGGAAATGAAGCAAATCCTACACGAAACACAGACACTCGGTCCTATTTATACATATATGCAATACGAGGCATATAGCGAAATTTTCATTGAAGTATGCGAAAATTATCAGAAGAAGACTTTTAGAAACCGCTATCAACTCATGACTACTAATGGGGTTATCACCCTGAGCATTCCTCTAAAAAAGGGTAAAAATAATCAAATGCCTGTTTCAGAAGTCCAGATAGCTTATGATGAACCTTGGCATTTACAACAATTACACACGATACGATCGGCCTATGGTAAAAGCGCCTATTTTGAGTATTATTTCCCTGAACTTGAAGATATATTCATGGCTGAGGAAAAATATTTAGTCACATTCAACAACCGGTTATTGGCATCGATGCTTAAAAATTTAAAGTTAACCGTGCCCATCGACATGACTTCATCCTATATACATCCAGAAGATATAGATTTATACACCGCAGATTTTCGCAATCAAAAGTCGCCGGATTATATCCAATATCAGCCCTATATACAGGTTTGGTCAGACAGATTTAATTTTGCGCCCAATCTGAGTATTTTGGATTTATTATTTTGTACAGGCCCGGAAGCAAATTCTATTTTAAATAAAACAAGAACATTCAATAACAATCTTATAAATCAGTTAGATTAATGTCCATAATAGATAAAGATATCAGTAAAAATATGATTAGGTTAGCTTTCCAGGTTGACAAATTGCTGGAAGTAACTAAGGAAGTCGGACACGATAAATTAGAGGCCACCTTAGTTGAGTTCAGAGACCGTCTAGATGCGCCGTTTACATTTGTCATCGTAGGCGAGGTCAAAGCAGGAAAAAGCAGCTTTATCAACGCCCTGTTAGAGTCGGATAAGGAAATATGCAAAGTCGCACCTATGCCGATGACGGACACCATCCAGCAGATAGTCTATGGCGACGAAGAAAAGGAAGTCATTATCAATCCATACCTAAAAAAGATTTTTCAGCCCATTGATATCCTTAAGGAAATAGCTATCGTAGATACGCCCGGTACTAATACCATCGTAGCCCACCATCAGGAGATCACAGAGCGTTTTATACCTTATGCTGATTTGATAGTTTTTGTATTTGAAGCTAAAAACCCTTATAGACAATCTTCTTGGGAGTTTTTTGATTTTATCAATGCCGAGTGGCACAGGAAGATCATCTTTGTCTTACAGCAAAAAGACCTCGTACAAGAATCGGATCTAAAAATCAACATCCAGGGTGTTATAGATCATGCTAAGAAGAAAGGGATTCAAGGACCCCATGTATTTACGGTATCAGCTAAACTTGAGCAAGACAAATATTATGATATCTCAGGGTTTAAAGAAATTAAATCCTACATTACAGAGCACATCACAGGTGGCAAAGCACCTATACTTAAATTTCAAAGTAATGTCAACACGTTACTGATGATTCAACAAAAGCTCAATGATAGCCTCACCAATCGCAAAAAACAATACGATTCAGATGTGTTATTTAGAAAAGACATCGGAGAATTAATAGAAGACCAACAGCACAAAACGGAAAAACAAATCAGCTTATTAACTGAAAATCTCATGTACACCTATGATGATATCACACGCAGAAAACTGGGAGATTTAAGTCACGGATTATCCTTTGGAAGTGTATTAAAAAGGTCGTTTTCTTCCATTTTCGGCAAAGAAGCAGGACTTAAAGAATGGTTATCAGCACAGGCAAAAGATTTTGAGCTCCAACTTAACACCTCCCTCCGTGAAAAGCTCCAAAATGGAATTATCGACGTGGCAGAACATATCCAGCTTATGGGAAAACTGGTCGATGCAAGATTGAGAAATTCTGAAACTATCCTCAAAAATAATGATGAAATTTTTGCTGACATAGCAGAAAAAAGAATTAATGTCCTTAAAGATTTACAGCAGACATTTAGTCAATTTATGAATACAGCTGAAAATTTTTATGACGACGCACTCATGACCGAATCATCTAAAATGGCACCTAATCTCGTAGCTGGTAGTGGTATAGCCATCGTCGGTGTCATCTTAGCAGCAGTAACACAGGGCGCTGTCTTTGATATTACGGGTGGTGTTCTTACTACTATTGGTGTCTTATTTGCAGGTGTGACATTAGGTCTTAACAGAAGCAAAGTGTTATCAAAATTTGAAGAGGAAATTAAAAAAGGTAGGGTCAAGATGCAGCAGGAAGTAACAGATATCCTGACGGATTATACAAGGCGAATCCGATTTAAAATCGAATCCAATTTTATAGAATTTGACAAAATGCTCGAATTTGAAGGCAAAACACTGGAGAGAGTAGATCGTGTTCAAAATGAAATCAAAAGTGAATTGAATAGTATGTCTGCTTCCATTTAAATGATTTTTAACACTTTACAGAATCTTTATTTCGTCGTTTAATACAATCTTTTACATTATAATATAATGAAATTTAACATCATGAAATATATTTTATTCCTATTTGCTATGTTAATCAGTAGTATTGCTTTTTCAGCAGATGACTACAACTTTGAATTTATTAATAAGGAATATGATCCAAATATAGCCACTGTTACTTTAGAGTTTAATGGATCACCGGTGGGATTTCCAGTCATGAGATTAGGATCTTCTGATTATTTAGTCCTTAAATTTGATGATTTAAGCAATACTGAAAAACATTTGTACTATAGAATTATCCATTGCAATAAAGACTGGACACCATCTGATATGCGTGAATTAGATTATCTTAATGGATTTAATGACGAAAGAATGAGAAATTATGACTATTCCTCCAATACAAGAGTCCAATATCTACATTACTGGCAAAAATTTCCAAACAGAGATACTAATTTTAAAATATCTGGTAATTATCTTCTTGTCATTTATGAAGATGATATAAAAAATCCACTATTGACTCGTAGATTTATTGTAAGTGAGCAATCTGTAGGTATAGACATTAACAATATTTATCCTTCTGACGTTGCTAATATCCGATACAAACAGGAAATATCTGTCTCAGTAAATACAGAAAACATAAGGATCAACAATCCACTTGAAGACGTAACCGTTGTTGCTTTACAGAATGAAGACTGGTACACAGAAAAGACTGCCAAGGCAAATATTTATGGCAATAATGTATTAAAATTTAACAAACTCGGTACCTTTGAATGGTGGGGTAATGCAGAATTTAGAGAATTTGATATTCGATCATTTTTCCGTGTCGGCCGCGGTGTCAAATTTATCGAAAGAAAGAAAAATAGTACGGACATCCTCTTAGAAACGACAGAGCCACGAGTCAATAAAAACCATATAGCTATTTTTGATTTTAATGGACGGTTTTTTATAGAGAACTGGGATCAACTTGGTGGTGTTTCTATATTAGATTTTAATAACAACATCCAGACTAACGAGATTGAACAAACCATCAATAAGCTTGCAGGAAATTTATCACAATCTACCCTAAGATCTTTATCTGAAAATAAACCTGAGGATAGAAATATATATTCTGACTATGCCAATATCACTTTATATCTTGATTGCGACTATAATTTGGAAAGCAATCAGGGTATCTATATTATAGGAGCATTTAATGACTGGATACCCTCAGAGTCATACCGAATGGAATATGATGCAGGTCGTGATATGTATGTAGTCCATTTATTTTTAAAGCAGGGGTATTATAATTACTACTATGCTATCGTGGATGACAAAGGCAATGTTGACATTCCGGCCATAGAAGGCAGTTGGAACGAAACCGAAAACGACTATCAGGTCATCGTATATTATAAAAGTTTAGGTGATCTTTATGATCGTGTTGTCGGATTTAGAGGTTACAACACCAATGCTAAAACAAAAATGTATTAATCCTTTCCCGGAAGAATTTTCCGAATGTATTTTAGCGCCAATTCAAATTGTTCAGCCTTAGACAAGGACGTATTATCAATCAAAATAGCATCATGTGCTTTGCGCAATGGACTATCAGCGCGCGTAGTATCTATATGATCTCTGTGTTGTAGATTAGATAATACTTCGTCTATTGTGATATTAGTATCGGTGTTTTTAGCTTTTAGCTCATCATATCTCCTTTGAGCACGAACGTTTTCATCAGCGGTTAAAAAGAATTTAATCTCAGCGTTTGGAAATACTACAGTACCAATATCTCTACCATCCATGACGACACAGTGTTTGTGGGACAACTGGCGTTGTTGTGCCACCATTTTCTTACGAACCTCGGGTAAAGCCGCTACTTCGCTGACAGATTGAGAAACTTCAAAACCTCTGATGACAGCTTCCACATCTTCACCATTCAAATAGGTAAGGTTGCGCCCATCCTTTTCCTTAAAAGTAATTTTTATTTCCTCAAGTGCTTTAGCAACAGCCTCCGAATCTTTGATATTAATATCGTGTTTAATAAAATAATGTGTGACAGCACGATACATAGCACCTGTGTCAATATAAATATACTTTAGGTGCTTAGCTAATTGACGTGCAAGTGTTGATTTGCCACAGGAAGAAAATCCATCAATGGCTATTATAAATACTTTAGACTTTGACTGAGATTCCAAGTGTTTGCTATTTGGATGTAAAAATAAAAAAAGTCCAGAATAAATACATAATTCAGGACTTTTTTATCAGTTAAATATAAAAATACACTAAATCAATACTCCTCTTCATTAAACAAGAAGTCGTCTTTACGGGGATAATCCGGCCAAATATCCTCCATAGACTCATATATTTCAAATTCGTCTTCCAATTCCTGAAGATTTTCAATCACTTCAAGGGGTGCACCTGATCTAATCGCATAATCTATCAATTCATCACGTGTTGCAGGCCATGGTGCATCTTCAAGATTGTGGGCTAACTCTAATGTCCAGTACATAGGTAAAATTGTTGAATTTTAATTATTATATAAAATTGATCTCACTATACAAAACTTACAACGTAATTTCTAAAAATTAGTTACGCAATATCGCTATTTCTATAATTAAGCTTGATACAAAATATTAAAGAATCAGCATGGCATCACCATAACTAAAGAAGCGATATTTTTCTTTGACTGCCTCGCGGTATGCTTCCATGATCAGATCATATCCCCCAAAAGCAGCAACCATAATAATCAAACTTGTTTTAGGCAAATGAAAATTTGTAATCATAGAATTAGCGATACTAAAATCATAAGGAGGATATATAAATAGATTTGTCCATCCAGATGAAGCCTTCAAAAAGCCTTGAGCAGAAACCGAAGATTCTATTGTACGCATAGAGGTAGTACCTACGGCACATATTCTTTTATTTGCTTCCTTTGCTGTATTAACGGTATTAGCTGCAGCATCTGCAATACTATAATATTCAGCATCCATCTTATGTTTTGAAAGATCCTCTACATCGATACCTCTAAAAGTGCCTAATCCAACATGCAGGGTAACTTCAGCGAGGTTTGCTCCTTTCAACTCAAGTCTTTTGAGTAACTCTTTAGAGAAGTGTAAACCGGCAGTAGGTGCAGCAACAGCACCGACTTCTTTAGCATATACCGTTTGATAACGATCAAAATCTACCTTATCAGGAGATCTAGTAATGTATTTAGGCAATGGCATTGTTCCTAATTGTTTCAATGCATCCTTAAATTGCTCATCGGTACCATCAAAAAAGAATCTTATCGTTCTGCCTCGAGATGTCGTATTATCAACTACCTCAGCTACTAACAAATCATTCCCTTTATCATCGGCAAAATACAATTTGTTACCAACTCTAATCTTTCTGGCAGGATCTACTAAAACATCCCAAAGTTTAGTGTCTGAGTTTAGTTCTCGCAACAAAAATACTTCAATCTGAGCACCTGTTTTTTCCTTATTTCCATATAATCTGGCTGGAAAGACCTTAGTATTATTAAATATAAACGTGTCGCCATCGTCAAAATAATCAAGTAAGTCTTTAAAAATTTTATGCTCAATCTTACCTGTTGCCCTGTCCACTACCATCAGTCGGGACTGATCTCTTTCTTCTGGTGGAAACTGAGCAATAAGCTCATCAGGAAGGTCATACTTAAAATGGGAGAGTTTAGTTCTCATGTATTTTATATATATTTTTTAATTTTGGAACGCAAAAGTATAAATCTTTATACAGTTTACAATACAATAATGTTTCTAAAATTTCAATAATTAATTTTTTAAAGCAATTTATGGAGTTCCTTTGAGATTTAAAAAATAGAATCTGTTAATCTTTGTTAAAAAATAGTGATAACTAATTTTATCAGATGGTCAGTATATTTATTGTCCTAATTTTGTGATCAATTTTACCTATCTCTGTTTATGAACAAGCTGTGTTTTTTAGCTTTTTTCGTTTTATCTGTTTTAACGATTTCTTCCACAGGATGCAGGAATAGTAAGAAAAGCTTTATACCTCAGACCACTTCAATTGATGGAGAAATTTCACAAATTGGAAATCCGCCTATTGTTATTTTTACAGGAAAGAATGATGAAATATACAAATCTGATCAGATAACTAAGACTACAACCACAAAATTCAATTTTGCTTTTAAAAATAAACTATCTGATGCTGGAATTTATAGCATTTCATTTGACACAATTACACAATATTTTTATCTAGAACCTGGTGATCATGTGTCCATCAAATTCTTCGATACACAAAGTATTCAATTGATAAGTAAACACACTTATGAAAATAATTTTCTAAAGGATTTCCTAAACTATAAAAATGAACTGATTGCTGATAGTCTGGATCAGGTATATGCGCTTCCCGAAATTGAATTCATAAAAAAGATAGAAGAATATACTCAATATCTTGTCAATTTCCAACAGGAATATCAAAAAAAACATGAACCTTTTAATGAAATTTTCGCTGATTTAATCATTGATGAAATAGCCTTTGATGCAGCAATCAAAAAACTAAGCTATCCGACAAAACACAAAATAATGCAGCCAGATAGCGTACTCGCTTTATCTGATACCTATGACACCTTCCTTCAAAATATGGACATCGACGACGAGCAAATGTTACTAGTTCCATCATTTAGGGATTTCCTTCAACTCTATATTGACTTTTATGTACAATTAAATAGAGATAAAGCACCGGAAGAAGTCAAAACAGAAAAACAACCACTTATCAAGGAGCAATTTGATTTTATAGGCAAAACCTTTAACAACCCATACATCAAAAACTATCTATATTATCAATTTATGTTACTTAGCTTGCCGCATGGAGGCATTGAGTACTTGGATGTTTATATGAGCGTGCAAAAAGACAATTACTATATTGATGTCATTAACGCGAGGAAAGAATTAATAAAATAATTCCACTCTATCTTTTTTATACCCATTCCAACTGGCAAACATTAAAATAGCAAAGCCCATTTGCATTAATGTATGATTATAGAGGCAAGTTAAAATCAAGCTTAGATTGATTACGTCTGAAGCACACCCGGATTAAATTTCTCAATTGTGCCATGATCGGCCATTTCGATACCAATAGATATAAATTTGCGTGTTTCTCTAGGATCAATAATAGCATCCACCCACATTCTTGCCGCAGCATAGTAAGGTGTAGTTTGCCCATCGTACCTTTCTTTTATTTTTTCAAATAAAGCCTGCTCAGCTTTAGGATCAGGTGTATCGCCTTTTTTCTTTAACGCCGAAACTTGAATTTGAGTTAGTACTTTGGCAGCCTGAGTTCCACCCATCACTGCTATTTTTGCAGTAGGCCATGCTACTATTAAGCGTGGATCATAAGCTTTTCCGCACATTGCATAATTGCCTGCACCAAAAGAGTTCCCAATAACAACAGTAAATTTAGGAACAGTCGAATTAGCGACTGCATTGACCATCTTAGCACCATCTTTGATGATACCTCCATGTTCTGACCTCTTACCTACCATAAATCCGGTCACATCATGCACAAATACCAAAGGAATGCGTTTTTGGTTGCAATTCATGATAAATCGGGTTGCCTTATCAGCAGAATCCGAATAGATAACACCGCCAAACTGCATTTCGCCAGATTTAGTTTTAGATACTAAACGTTGATTAGCTACGATACCTACTGCCCAGCCATCTATACGAGCATAGGCACATATAATCGTCTTCCCATAATCCTCTTTATACAATGTCAATTCAGAATTGTCAACAATACGCATTAATATTTCCAGCATATCGTATGGCTTAGTTGGGTTTTCAGGAAAAAGGCCGGGAATTTCAGTCATGCTTAGTGCCGGCACTTTAGCCTTGACCCTATCAAAGCCCGCCTTAGGAAAAGCTCCTTGTTTGGATATTAGATTCCGGATGGTTTTAAGACAAGTCGCATCATCGGGCATTTTATAATCAGTCACTCCAGAAATCTCACAATGCGTCGAAGCACCACCCAAGGTCTCTTGATCAACCTCCTCGCCTATCGCTGCTTTCACTAAATAAGGACCGGCAAGAAAAATCGACCCTGTACCATCCACAATCAAGGCCTCATCGGACATAATAGGCAAATAAGCGCCACCGGCTACACAACTACCCATGATAGCTGCTATCTGTGGAATACCCATAGAGGACATTTTGGCGTTATTTCTAAATATCCTTCCAAAATGCTCTTTATCCGGAAAAATTTCGTCCTGCATAGGTAGATAAACACCGGCGCTATCCACAAGATAGATGATAGGAATACGATTTTCCATAGCAATCTCTTGAGCTCTCAGATTTTTCTTTCCGGTTATGGGAAACCAGGCACCAGCCTTTACAGTAGCGTCATTTGCTACGATCATACAAAGTCTTCCTTCTACATAACCTAAACCTGTTATAACGCCACCAGCGGGGCAGCCTCCATCTTCCTCGTACATCCCATATCCAGCAAAAACACCGATTTCAAAAAAATCACTATTTATATCAATAAGTGCCTGAACTCGTTCACGCGCTGTCAACTTTCCTTCTTCATGCTGCTTTGCTATCCTTGCCTTACCACCGCCGATCGAGATTTTATCAATTCGATGGTTCATCTCAGCTATTTTAAGCAACATCGCATCCTCGTTGACATTAAATTCTATATTACTATTTTGCATGGTTTATTTATATTCTTATCTATTTTATGGGATTGAAAATGTATATGGATAATCTCCTGGAAGTTTAGGATAATATCCATCTAACACTACAGTTTGACCTTTAAATGTATCTAATAACTTTCCCAAAGCCAAAGCTGATGATACCTCCTTATCGTTAACCTTTGTTATAACATAACCAGGTTCCATTTTAGTCATACCTACTATTGATAATAATTTTACACTTACTACTATTACCCCTTTCGATACAAATAGAGCTTTCTCATACTTATCAGGGTCACGAACCTCAATACCGATATCTTTAAAGACACCTTCACTCAAAGTTCCTATCATTTCAGTAGTATTCAACCGGTTGCGTAGTGTAGCTTCAAGCATCAATGGCCTACCATTTCGGAATATTTTTAAATAAATCTTATCACCCGGTTTATAATTAGCGATGCGTTCCATGAATTCAGAGGTATTAGTAACCTTTAAGTTATCTACACTAATAATGACATCATTATTTTTGATACCCGCTTCAGATGCACCACCGTCATTATTTACATCAGCTACCAAAACGCCACTCACTTCAGGCAAAAGATATTGTTTGGCTAATGGATCTGTGATATTTTGCACCTCAATGCCGAGCCATCCCCATTGTACCACACCATAGGTACGAAGGTCTGAAACAACCTTTCTTACTAAATTAGATGGAATTGCAAATGAAAATCCTTCATAATTACCGGAATTACTTTCAATCGCTGTACAAATCCCTACAAGCTCACCGCGTGTATTCGTTAAAGCACCACCACTATTGCCGGGATTTACAGCAGCATCGGTTTGAATAAACGATTCGATACCCTGTGATTCCAGCATATTGATATTTCTGGCTTTAGCACTAACAATGCCTGCAGTAACAGTAGATTGTAATCGGAATGGATTGCCGACGGCCATCACCCACTCACCTACCTGAAGTGAATCAGAATTAGCGAAAGTCAGGAAGTCTAGGTTTTCAGCTGTAATCTTTAGCAAGGCAAGGTCAGTATTTGCGTCACTGCCTATAATTTTCCCGTTAAATACACGGTTATCATTGAGCGTAATCTCTATTTTTGAAGCATCCTTGATTACATGATAATTGGTTACGATATACCCATCACTGGTAAGTATGACGCCAGAACCGGAAGTAAGCGAAAAAGGTGAAGTATTTTGACTGGTAGCATTTTTAGCATCCGTTTTTATAAACACAACAGCCTTCCGACTAATTTCTGAGGCAGCAATAAAATCTGAAGGGACTGCCGATTTACCTAATTCTAAAAATCGTCTGGAAAATAAAACATCATTTTCAGCAACCTGAACAGCCCGCCTACGCAAAGATTCGTCGATATTGCTATCGTGATTAATAATCCAATGATATCCCAATATCAACAATATTGTAATAAATACATTGATTATGACAATCGACGATATAAAACGATGGTTATTCAGTTTCAAGAGACGACAATTTTAAAATCAAGCAAATATAAAACATTTTGGCAATATGATGCGTATATTAAACGTATATTTGTACTAAAAGTATTATTCAATTTATTTTAACTATATAAATTTAAAAATTTGCCATATGCAGCTTCCTTTTTATAAATACCACGGCACCGGGAATGATTTTATACTTATTGATCATCGAGCAAAGCAATATGAAGGTCTATTTACTACAGAAAAAGTAGCACTAATGTGTCATCGTCGCTTTGGGATAGGTGCCGATGGGCTAATCCTTTTAGAGCAATCAGATATCGCTGACTTTAAAATGGTATATTTTAATTCGGATGGCAGACAGAGTACAATGTGTGGCAATGGTGGAAGATGCATCGTCCATTTTGCACATTTTTTATCTATATTTAAAGACCAGACTACCTTTGAAGCGGTGGACGGTCTGCATTATGCGTCGATAACAGCAAATGGCCTCATAAGTCTGGGCATGAATGATGTCAACACGATACAAAAAGAAGGCAACAATACCTTTATTTTAGATACAGGCTCGCCTCATTATGTAAAAATAAGCGATAATATGCCAAAAAGTATATTTACAGCCGGCAGAGAAATTCGCTATGCTGAGCCATTCAAAGGAGTAGGAATCAATGTAAATTTTGTAGTCCGGAAAGAAGACACCATCGATGTATGCACTTACGAAAGAGGAGTTGAAGATGAAACCTATTCATGTGGAACGGGCGTGGTAGCTTCAGCTCTTGCTTCTATAGTAGATAAAAATTCCGGTACCTATACCATAACCATTTCTACAAAAGGTGGACAGTTGCAAGTAAGTGCAGATAAGACTGACCATCATACCTATCAAAACATTCGATTAATTGGTCCGGCAATTAAGGTATTTAAGGGAAGTATAGCCTTTTAATCTATTTTAAGATTACGAGGAATATACTTTGCTATTTTATACAGATTATAAATAAGTACATTTTTATTTTTTTTCTAACTCAAAGTAGTAAATATATCAATTTAAACAATATTTTTGCATCATATATAAATTTGTATTATATTTGATATGAACCCTACTGATACTTCCAATCCAGAATACTACCACAAGGTAGTAGATTGCCAGTATGCATGTCCATCGCATACTCCAGTACCACAGTATATCCGACTAATAGCGCAAGGCAAATATACAGAAGCGTATATGGTCAACTGGGAATCCAATGTTTTTCCCGGTATTCTCGGACGTACCTGTGACCGTCCATGCGAACCTGCATGCAGACGTGGGCGGGTCGAAGAAAAACCTGTAGCCATCTGTCGTTTAAAGCGAGTAGCAGCTGATTACAAAGATGATATCGATGCCCTACTTCCAGATATTCCAAAAATAAAAAACGGTAAAAAAATAGCGCTTATCGGTGCTGGACCTTCTTCTCTAACAGTAGCAAGAGATCTTGCCCCTTTGGGATATGAGTTACACATCTACGATGATCAGAGTAAGGGCGGCGGTATGATGCGCAGTCAGATTCCTGTATTTCGATTGCCGGAAGAAGTACTTGATTATGAAGTCAACACCATTCTAAATATGGATGTTGTTACGCATTTTAATACCTACGTTACAAGTATGCAGGACATGCTCAAACAGGATTATGATGCTATCTTTGTAGGTACAGGTGCACCTCGGGGAAAAAACTTAGTGCTTCCAGGAAGAGACGAAGCTTCAGCTAATATTCATATCGGTATAGAATGGCTTGCCGGCGTCACCTTTGAGCATATTACTTCTATTGGCAAGCGCGTTATAGTCTTAGGTGGTGGCAACACAGCTATGGACTGTTGCCGCACGTCACGCCGTATGGGTGGTGAAGACGTAAAGGTAATCGTCAGAAGCCCATTTTCAGAGATGAAAGCCTCCCCATGGGAAATTGAAGATGCATTACATGAAGACATTCCGATAATAGAAAATCATGTGCCTAAGCGTTTCGTTACCGAAAATGGCAAACTGACAGGTATGTACTTCGAACAAGTCAGAGCAGTCTATGAAGATGGCAAACGCAAACTCGTGCCTACCGGCGAACCTGATATCTTCTACCCTGCTGATGATGTAATTATAGCCATAGGGCAAGAAAATAGTTTTGAATGGATAGAAAGAGACTGTGGCATTGAATTTAACCAGTGGAATTTACCTAAGGTCGATCCGGTTACTTTTGCATCTAGTGTGCCAAATGTATTTTTTGGAGGTGATGCCGCTTTAGGACCTAAAAATATCATTACTTCCGTAGCCCAAGGTCATCAGGCAGCAATTTCTATCGATCTTTTCTGCAACGGCATCAATGTTAATCAGCGTCCTGCACCAGATACTAAACTATTTAGCACTAAGATGGGTATCCACGAGTGGAGTTATGATAATGATGTAACCTCAGATCGGCGATTTGCTGTGCCTCATGCACCTAAAGAAAGGACCTTATCCAATCTCACAATGGAAGTAGAATTAGGTTTTGATTTAGCAACAGCCTTTAAAGAAGCAGAGCGATGTCTCAATTGCGATATTCAAACGGTCTTTACTGAAGATAAATGTATCGAATGTGATGCTTGTATGGATTTTTGTCCAACCAATTGCATAACCTTCACTACCGATGAAGATGACGAGCATGAGTTGAGAATGAAATTACTAGTTCCGGCAATCAATAAAGATCAAGATATATTGGTATCAGGCTCGCTCAAGACAGGAAAAATAATGGTAAAAGATGAAGATATGTGTCTGCACTGTGGTATGTGTGCAGAACGATGTCCTACTGCAGCATGGGATATGCAGGAATATTTATATAAAACTTCAAAAGCAGGTAATTTTTCATTTGTATGAGTAGAATCAATGATTTTGTAATTCGTTTTGCCAATGTAAATGGTACAGGATCAGCCAGTGCCAATTTTTTATTTGCAAAAGCTGTATTTAGAATGGGTATTCCCGTTTCTGCCAAAAATATCTTCCCCTCAAACATCCAGGGACTGCCTACATGGTACGAAGTACGCGTATCAGAAAAAGGATATCTGGGGCGTAAAGAAGGTATCGATTTGATGGTTAGTGTAAATCCACAGAGTTTTAAAAAAGATATCGCCAGTGTCAAATCAGGTGGATATTTTATTTATGACAATACAAAACCACTGCATCAGGAATTTTACAGAGAAGACATTCACTTTTTGGGAATCCCAATGACAGAAATATGCAACAGAGAATTTGAAGATCCCCGCCAAAAGCAGCTCTTTAAAAATATCGTTTATATCGGGGCACTTGCTACTTTGCTAAGTATCGAAACCGAAGTGATCGAACAGCTTTTTACGGAGCAGTTTAAAGGAAAAGATAAACTGATAGCACCCAATGTTAAAGCATTGCACTTAGGTGTCAATTATGCTAAAGAAAATTTTAAGTATCCACTTGAATTCCATTTAGAACGCAAAGACTTAATTGGAGATGCGATCATGATTGATGGAAATACTGCTACCGGTTTAGGTGCAATTTATGGTGGTGCTAGTGTAGCGGCTTGGTATCCGATTACACCGTCCACCTCTGTGGTCAATGCCTTTGAAAGCTATGCTAACCAATTTAGGGTAGATGCGACTACGGGTAAAAATAATTTTTCAATCGTACAAGCTGAAGACGAATTAGCAGCTATCGGTATGGCCATAGGTGCAAACTGGAATGGAGCCAGAGCATTTACTGCTACAAGTGGGCCAGGTATATCTCTAATGAGTGAATTTTTAGGGTTAGCCTACTATGCAGAAATCCCGGTTGTACTCATAGATGTGCAGCGTTCCGGGCCTTCTACCGGTATGCCTACACGTACCCAACAGTCGGATTATATAGCTGCTGCTTATGCATCCCATGGCGACACCAAACACGTCTTACTCATCCCTTCTAATCCAACAGAATGTTTTGAGATGACAGCTGATGCCTTTGATTTTGCAGAACTTCTACAGACACCAGTAATCGTCATGTCTGACCTTGATATAGGTATGAATGATCATATTTCACAACCATTAAAATGGGATAATAGCCGTAAATACAACAGAGGTAAGATCCTGACAGCAGAACAATTAGATAAACTTGAAAGCTGGGGAAGATATAGAGATGTCGATGATGATGGTATTCCATACAGGACGTTACCAGGAACACATCCAGAAAAAGGGTCTTATTTTACTAGAGGTAGTTCACACGATGAAGATGCTAAGTATTCAGAAGATTCTCCGACTTATGTAAGAATAATGGACAGATTAATCAAGAAGCACAATACCGCTAAATCCATTATTCCTGCTCCACAAATATACCAGACTAAAAATCAATCAACGGATGGTATCCTATTTTTTGGGTCAACCATGCACGCAGCTGAAGAAGCACTTGACATTTTAAAATCAGAAGGTCGACCTATGGACGCAATCCGTCTAAAAGCCTACCCGTTTCATCCGGATATTAAACGATTTATTGACGAACATGAGCGCATATTTGTTATTGAACAAAATAGGGATGCACAGATGAGAACTTTACTCATTACTGAATTAGAGATAAATCCTTCCAAACTGTTGCGCGTACTCAATTATGACGGAACACCTATCACGGCTGATCTTATCCTAGATAAGATGAATGCCCATTTATTTCAACCCAATAATTAACTAAGGATCATGACATATATAAGACCTAAATTTGTTCACCCTCGACTACCTCATAATGAAATTGGATTTACGCGTAAAGATTATGAAGGTGCACTTTCTACGCTTTGTGCCGGTTGTGGCCATGATTCAGTAAGTGCTGCGATAATTGAAGCTTGTTATGAAGCTAACATCGAGCCGCACAGAGTAGCAAAATTATCAGGTATCGGCTGTTCTTCTAAAACACCAACCTATTTTTTGAGTAATTCGCACGGCTTTAATTCGGTACATGGTCGTATGCCATCTGTAGCGACCGGTGCTAATCTTGCCAATAGAGACTTAGTTTACCTAGGTGTGTCAGGAGATGGAGACAGCGCTTCCATCGGTATGGGTCAGTTTGTGCACGCTATCCGTAGGAACGTCAATATGACCTATATCGTCATGAACAATGGATGCTATGGCTTGACAAAAGGCCAAGATTCTGCCACTGCTGATGTCGGATCTAAATCTAAATCCGGCCACGTAAATATATTTCAGGGTATCGACTTATGCGCTATGGCTATCGAGCTAGGTGCTTCCTTTGTAGCCCAAAGCTTTAGCGGTGACAAAAAACAATTAGTTCCATTAATTCAAGCTGCACTCTCTCATAAGGGGTTTGCTTTGATTAATGTCATTTCACCATGCGTCACATTCAACAATAATGTAGGATCCACCAAGTCATATGATTACGTGAGGGAACACAATGAAGCCATGTCCAAAGTAGATATCGTACCTATGCGTGAAGAAATTACAGTTGACTACGATCATTCGAAAGTAAAAATGGTAGAAATGCACGATGGATCTTTATTGCAATTATTAAAATTGAATCCTGAATGGAATCCGGAAGATAAACTTTCTACTATCTCTGCACTCTATAAAGCAAGAACAAAAAACGAAGTACTGACCGGTCTCTTATACATTGATAATGAAAGTATAGATCTAAATGAGATGATAAATACAACAGACATCCCATTAAATCAACTTACAGAAAAGCAGTTGTGCCCGGGATCTGAGGTACTGGATGGTATTAATAACGGCTTTAGGTAATACGACTGAATAAAATATCTCTAAGGAGCTTCTTACTGCAAAGTCATCAAAGTAAGAAGCTCTTTTTGTATTGTAGAGCCCTTATCTTTATTATACCATTTTTGCAATGTGAGTATCAGGTCGTCAAATCCCATTTGGTCAGCCACACATTTATCATAAATTACCTGACATTCTTCGGGGCGTGGTCCCCAAATAGCAAGGTCAACTCCTTCCTGATTTCTCATAATTAATTTTGGAATCGACTTTCCACCTCTGGTACGGTAATTTTCGATTTCTGAATCCAAATCTCTTAACTGGATTTCTAAGGTGACCAGCGGATTTAACTGAGATAGCTTTACGACAATAGGTACTGAGTGCGCAGCATCACCACACCATGGCTCAGTAATTAGAACCCATTTTGTAGGACTACTGATTCCCTTGATGGCTTCCGCCAATGGTTCGTAAATATTTACATTTTTTAGCCATCGGTTCATCCGAGACCAATTTAGCTTAGCATATTTAAAATAATCCGGATTATCATAAGGTGCATCTGGATTTTTAGACTTAAGGAGAGAATTAACGTAATCCGTATATTGTTCGAAACTCATAAAAACTGATATTAGTAAAGACTACTGTTGAATGTTTTAACTACATATATATAAACAAACATTTGTTGGAACAAATGGTTTAAAATATGACAACGTCAAAAATCAAGAGGCAGTTGACAAGAACATCGCCAACTGCCTCGCAATTAATACCCATTAAAGGTAAATTATTTATATTCGCCTCCTAACACCTTAATCAGCGTACCTTTTTCAAGTTTAGAAGACAACTCCATGCCATTAAGCATGGCCAGCTCATTAAACCTTGCCGATGGCATTTTATTTTCAGTCAAAGCCTGTTGTAAAGTCATCGGTGCATTTAAAGTTACTATACGCACCGTCGTGGGCTTTCTATTAATTTTTGTAACATCCGTCAATTGTTTAAAAGTTTTCATTGTATTTTGAAACTGACCAAAATAGTTATTAAAATCAGTTTTAGCGCTCACACCATGAAACATAAAAACCTTTTGGTCGTAGGAGATAAGGTATGTCAAAACTTTAATAGCTTCTGTCTGCTGAGCACCATTCGTATTATCCTGATCCACATCCGCAAGAATAGCAATGGCAGGAAGGCCATTAACGTTGATATTGGTTGATTCAATGACGTTGAGCTTATATTGTTTAATCACTTCATTTTTAGCAGCTTGAAGGTCACTACCTGAAGCCATTCCAAAGAGCATTAAGGCTTTTCCATCACTTGGTGCCATCTGGACTTGGGTAGGTGTATTAACTAATTTCCATCCATTGGGCACACCAAACTGAAATTTCAATTCCGGATGATAAAATATATTATTTTCAACATAACCTTGTTTTGGGTCTTCGCCGTAAATGATACCATCTATACGTTTCAAATATTCGTTTCTATTTACCTTCAACTTGCTTACATCCATATTTTTTTGAATATCAGCAGCCCACTGAGCCGTTTTATTAAAACGATCTCCTGGATCAGGGTGAGTGGATAGGAAGGTAGGTATAGCACCGTCTTCACCACCTAATTTTTTTAAAGTCATAAAAAATTCTGACATTTGTCTAGCATCGTAGCCTATTTTAGTACTATATTCCACACCTAATTTATCAGACTCGGTCTCATGATCTCTGCTATTTTTTAGAAACAACAAACCCATTCCTTGCTGTGCAACATCGGCAAACTGTCGGAATTTTTCTGAAAAGATCACACCACCCATAAACAATACCTGTCCTAAGATTTGGTCTCTTTGCTGTCTTGCGGAATGTTTTGCAGCGATATGGCCTATTTCATGGCCGAGCACGCCAGCAAACTCAGCTTCGTTATTAAAATAACACATGATACCCCTAGTAAAATACACATAACCGCCAGGGACGGCAAAAGCGTTTACAATCGGGGAATCTAATATTTTAAATTCATAGGTGAGATTAGGACGGTGGGATATAGCACCCATTTGCTTACCCTTTTCATTGATAAAAGACTGAAGTCCTGCATTTTCATATACACCATACTGGGCGACAATCTGCGGATCAGATTCTTTACCAAGGGACAATTCCTGACTTTCTGACATAAAGTTTAATTCCTTTTTACCAGTAACAGGATTTCTGGAACACGAACTTAATACAAGCAATACGGATCCAAGCCACAACATCAAACTATTTTTCATACAGATTCAATTATTTCTATTATAAAGTACTCTTAATATAAAGACTAAAAAAAATCATAAAGTTACATAGCTAAGCCAATTTTCATTAAATTTTTATGGATTATTCCGCAGCCATTTTCTTTAACTCGATAAGTTTGAGCATACATTCGACTGGCGTCATTGCATTTATATCTAATTCATTGACGCTGTCTTTAAGCAAACTGCCTATAGGATCAGCCGCTTCGAAGAGACTCAACTGATAATTATTGGGAACAATATTTTTAAATGATTTTTTAGGTTTTTCATCTTCATGATCACCTTCTATAGACTTATGTTCGAGATCTTCTAATATCTCCATGGCACGATTAATGATTTCCTTTGGCATTCCGGCCATAGCAGCCACATGGATACCAAAGCTATGCTCACATCCACCTTCTACCAGCTTACGCAAAAAAATCACTTTACTACCAATCTGTCTAGTGGCAACATTAAAATTTTTGATGCGAGGATATTTTTCTGCCAGTTCGTTTAGTTCATGATAATGCGTAGCAAACAAAGTCTTAGGTTTTACTTTACCATTGTGTAGAAACTCAGCCAAAGACCAGGCTATAGAAATACCATCATAAGTAGAAGTACCTCGGCCGATTTCATCTAAAAGTATCAAGCTTCGTGACGAAATATTATTCATTATACTTGCCGTTTCATTCATTTCTAACATAAATGTTGACTCGCCACTACTGATATTGTCACTTGCACCTACTCTGGTAAATACTTTATCCACAATACCAATACTAGCACTTGTAGCCGGGACGTAAGACCCCATTTGAGCCATCAACACGATTAATGCTGTTTGCCTCAATACGGCTGATTTACCCGACATATTGGGTCCAGTAATCATCATAATCTGCTGATCATCATTAGAAAGGTAGATGTCATTAGGCACGTAAGCTTGATCAATAGCAAGATTTCTTTCTATAACAGGATGTCGTGCCTCTGTCAGTGTGAGATCAAAGGATTCATTGACCAAAGGTTTGCAGTAATTATATCTGGATGCAATCGTAGCAAAGGATAAAATACAATCCAACTGAGCAAGTAAACGCGCATTCTGCAAAAGGCTGTCCAAATAGCCTGTGGATTTGATAATAAGTTCCCGATAAAGTTTTTCTTCCAGCTCTGCGATTTTGTCTTCTGCTGTTAGAATCTTTGCTTCCAGTTCCTTTAATTCTTCGGAAATATATCTTTCTGCATTACTCAGCGTCTGCTTACGCACCCATGAATCCGGTATTTTATCATGGTCCTTATATTTATTTGTTATCTCAATATAATAACCAAATACATTATTGTACCCAACTTTAAGTGAAGGAATGCCTGTGCGTTCTATTTCCTTCATTTGAATTTCGAGCAATAATTCTTTACCATTGCGGATGATATGTCGAAGTTCGTCAAGCTCAGCATTATAACCTTGGCGGATAACATTTCCCTTTGTTAATAACACAGGTGGGTCATCCACGAGGCCATGAGCTATGTCCTCTTTAAGCTGAGTACACAACTGCATTTTTTCAGAAAGCGACACTAAAGGTTTTTGTTCACTTTGGTTAAGTATAAACTGAATATCAGGTAGTAATTCAAGACTGTTTTTTAGCTGCATCAGCTCCCTCGGTGTAATTTTTTCAATAGCAAGCTTAGACGCAATTCGCTCGACATCTCCTACTTTTTTCAACAGATTAGATAGGTTTTCCAGATCAAAATACTTATCTACAAAATATTCGACCATATCCAGCCGGCTATTAATCCGCTCTATAGATAGCAAAGGCTGTAAAATCCAATGCCTAAGCAGCCGCGCACCCATAGGTGTAACCGTCTTATCCATAATAGACATAAGTGTCGAACCCGTATCATGACCACTTCTGATTAATTCAAGATTGTTTATTGTAAACCTGTCGAGCCATACAAAATGATCCGATTGAATCCGTGTAATACGTGTAATATGTCCAATTTTATTGTTTTGGGTCGTATTTAAATAATGCAAAGCAGCACCAGCAGCTACCTGGGCGAGCGGCATTTCTTCTACACCAAAACCTTTAAGATTAGTTACTTCAAATTTATCTAAAAGCTTCTCTCTAGTATAATCAGGCATATAGACCCATTCTTCGAGGCCATAGTAATAATATCGATCACCAAATACCTTAGTATAATCGTTTTGCCAGGCTCTGGAAAATATAATCTCGGCAGGTGCATAATTATCTACCATTTTTTCAATACTGGCTTTGTCCCCTTCTACAACTAAAAACTCACCTGTAGAGGCATCCAGCAGTGCAAGGCCATAATCTCCTTTAGTTGTAAAATGAATGGAAGCTAGATAGTTATTCGTTTTACGGTCTAGGATAGAATCATCAAAGGTTATCCCGGGTGTGACCATATCCACTACGCCACGATCTACGATTTTTTTTTCTTTACTTGGCTTCTCCAACTGCTCGCCTATAGCTACTCGAAAGCCTGCACGCACCAGTTTAGGAAGATAAACATCTAAAGAATGAAACGGAAATCCCGCAAGTTCAAGATCTGAACCACCATTATTGCGTTTGGTCAGGATTATCCCTAATGTAGCTGACATTTTAATAGCATCCTCGCCAAATGTCTCGTAAAAATCCCCTACTCTAAACAAAAGGAGTGCATCCGGGTGTTTAGCTTTCAGATTAAAATACTGAGCCATGAGCGGAGTCAACTTACCGTTTTCTTCCTCTTGTGTTATATGCTTCTTTGCCAAATCAAAGTATATCTATTCCTGGTTATTAATTTGTCACAAATATATGAATACTTAGTATAAAACCAATACTCACCATTCTTCCAATTTAAAACAATTATACTCATTATACATTCGAATTGGTCCAATCCTTATAAAAAAATAATAAATATCTGCGTTAGAAAGCCTCATTATAGCTAAGGCAATATTTGTGTTTTCTGCCTTGATATTTACTATTTTTTCTACTAAATCTTTGGACTATTTAAAAATATAATGAGCATTACACCTATCGAAAGAAACAATTGAAGATATGGAGAAATTTTATCAAATGGATGAAGTCATCATTAAAAGATATCAATAAAAAAGCTCCTTCAAAATCGTAGGTTTAGCAAAATTTTCTAATGAATAAATTAGAAATTTTACAACGATACTCACTTAATTTAATTAGGTAAAATTTAGTATCACTTTTAATTTTAATTAGAAGCTGGATCTTCATCAGGTAAAGTATAGGCTTCTTGCTTTTTACCGAATATAGAAAAATGGGCGTATCTTTTAGGATTAAGCCTCAAATCCTGAAGGAGAAGATTAAGGTTACGTGTTGCAGCCTCAAGATTATTATAGAGTTGTTTGTCATTCATCAACTTGGCCATAGATCCATCTCCCTTATCTATTTTGCCCATTATTGCACTAAGATCTTTAAGTGTCGTAGTAGTAGATACTAAAGTTGATTTAAGTTCATCAATCGCATTTTTAGAGCTAGCTAGCGTCTCATTAGCTCGAGTCACAGTACTGTTAAGATCTGACTTAGCTAAATCACCAGTGACTTTATTAATATTAGAGATAATACTTTCCAGCTTTTGATTACTATTAGCCAAAGCTGAAGAAATATTTGAAATATTTTCAATAGTCTTTTCTAAATTGGTAGATGAATTTTGCATAAGTTGATTAGTCGATATAGCAACGGCTGCAATATTTTTTGATATAATCTCCAATTGTCGTACTGTTTCATTGATAGATCCCGGCTCGCCCTGCTTCCCTATATTAGCCAATATAGAACGTACGGAAGCAGTTAACTCTGTACTATAATTTGAAATTTCATCTTCACCAAACATGGCACCTAACAATCCGACGGTTTTACCTTCGATATGGTCGCCTGATTTTACACAGTTGCCGTCAGAGCATGGCTTTTCAAACTCAAGGAAGATACCCTTACCACTTACAAAACCCAAACTTTTTAAATTAGCAACAGCATCTTTAGGGATATCATAATCATTATCTATCAAATAATGAACATCCATCTTCTTGACATCCTTATCATTCAGTCTAATTTTAGTAACAGTACCTACCTTAAATCCATTAACCATCACAGGAGATGACACATTGAGATCTGTCACATCACTATAAGTTGTAATCAATTCTGTAGCTGGTGATAGCAGGTTTCTGCCCTTCAAAAATGTATATCCCCATATCATTGTAATCAGGACAACTAAAGTCAGGATACCTATTTTTATTTCTCTGGACATATAAAATTATAATAATTATTCTAAAAATTAACTTTTACCGACTGCCAAATCAAACGGTCATCGAAAAAGCATCATAACAAAAACCTGAAAAAACGAACTATGTTTTAAAAATTGCGCAAATATAGCTAATAATTTTATAGCTATAAATCTCTTTTCCGTTAAATAAATTCATAACTATAAAAGCAGGTATTGGAAAAGTATACATTTTGCTGACAATCTCACCTTTCTTTTTACAAAAAGATTAACTAATCTTTCATAACAACACCAGCTCATAGTACGTTTTACAAATATAATAAACTCTAAAAAAATGAATAAATTAGTATTGGTTATTTTTGTAATGATTCTTTCTTTTACACACAGTAATGCACAGATTAAAGATTTATTAAACAAAGCTAAGAGTTCCGCGGCAGTTCTTTCAGGTGAAGAAGGACAGATCAGCGCAGGGCTCAAAGAAGCTCTAAATCATGGTATCGATGCCGCTGTAAAACAATTATCAGCACAAAATGGATATCTGAATAGTCCATATAAAATACTTATTCCTCAGGACGCACAAAAGATCATAGAAAAAGTCAAAATGGTACCCGGCTTTGAGGATGTAGAAACTAAGTTAGTCAATCAAATGAATCAGGCTGCTGAGATCGCCGCTAAAAAAGCAACACCGATTTTTGTCAATGCCATTAAAGAAATGTCAATAAAAGATGCTAAACAGATACTAAATGGTCCTGATGATGCTGCCACTAACTACCTTCAATCCACTTCGAGAAAAGCATTATACGATACTTTTTTACCTGTAATCCAAAACAGTTTAGACGAAGTAAATGCGCGCACATATTGGTCTTCGGTCGTCGATACATATAACAAAATCCCCTTTGTCAAAAAACTCAATCCAAATTTAGATGATCATGTAAATAATAAAGCACTTGATGGATTATTTAATCTAATCGCTATCAAAGAAAAAGGAATAAGAAATGATGCAAATCAGCGTACAACTGAGTTATTAAAACGAGTTTTTGGAAAATAATTTTCAACTTCATATTATAATATTTTAATCTTTATAATTATATATTTTATTGTGATTTACATCCGATTTAACAATATCCATCTATCTATATTTTAGCAATATCTCATAATTATACTTGAAGTTTAATTATGAGATATTGCTATTTATCATAAATATCTTCTATTTTTGCATCGCTCAAATCCCAAACAGCATAATTTAGTGAAGCAAATATTCGGAATTTTCACAGCTTTAACAGCTGCCGGCTTGATTGTAGTAATGGCGCAGATGATACGGGAAGGTCTCTATCCATGGCCACCTTCTATGGATTTGTCTAATAAAATAAAGGTAGCTGAGTGGATGTCAAAACTACCCAAAAGTGCTTTTTATATTATTGCGATCAGTCATAGCATTGCTTCTTTTTCGGCAGGACTAATCAGTAGTTTAGTCGCTGGTAGTCACCGGATTAAAACTGGAATTATTGCAATTTGTATTTTACTGGTTATCATCGTCATGTATTTGTTTAATTATCACTTTCCACTATGGTTTAAAGTGACAGACATCATCAGTGTATGTGTCCTCGGAAGTGCAGGTATAACAATAGGAAGTGCACGCTACGTAAGGTAAAGTTAGTCCTCAGATAACAAAAAATAATATTTTTTATACTAATGAACTTGGAGGATTACAATATAACATCCGATTGTATTACTAGAAGATTTATGATCGCAATTTCATATAGCAAATCTCTACATTAGAAATCCTCACTATAGCTAAGGCTATGTTTACGTTTTCTGCCATGATATCTACTATTTTTTCTACTAAATCTTATGACCATTTAAAAATATAATGAGTATTAGGCTTGCATACATATCGTAAAGAAATTAAATAAAATAAGTAGTAGTGAAAGTAGGTTAATCTAATTTTCGCTACTACTTATAAATCAGACAAAGCCATGCATCCCTGCAAAGCACATATCTATAAATTATACAATCCTAAACAAACTGTATCCTACTCTTCCAACAACTCTGGTGCCATACCCATAGAGGAGAAACCGCCATCATGGTACAAATTCTGCATAGTAACCATGCGCGTCATATCTGAAAACATCATCACACAGTAATCTGCACAAGCATCAGCACTTGCATTACCCAAAGGTGACATTTTATCAGCATAGCCATAGAAATCAGTAAATCCTTTTACGCCTGAGCCGGCAGATGTCACAGTAGGTGATTGAGAAATAGTATTTACTCTGACCTTTGCCTTTTTAGCATAATGGTACCCAAAGCTACGCGCGAAACTCTCAAGCAGTGCTTTAGATTCTGCCATCTCGCTATAATCAGGGAATGTTCTTTGTGCAGCAATATAAGTCAATGCAACAATAGAACCAAATTCTGCCATTGCGTCTAATTTATAAGCAACCTGCATCACTTTGTGAAAAGAAATAGCCGATACATCAAATGTTGTCTTCATCCATTCGTAATTCAGGTCTGTATAATCCTTTTTCTTACGTACATTAACAGACATACCTATAGAGTGCAATACAAAGTCAATCTTTCCACCCAAAATCTCCATGGATTGTGTAAATAAACTTTCAATATCTTCCAAACTTGTTGCATCTGCAGGAATAATCTGAGCATTCAATTTAGTAGCAAGTTCATTGATTTCGCCTAATCTCATGGCTACCGGTGCATTTGTCAAAACAATTGTTGCACCTTCTTCTACACAACGCTCGGCTACTTTCCAAGCAATAGAACGATTATCCAATGCGCCGAAAACTATACCTCTTTTACCTGATAACAATCCATGTCCCATTTCAATTTAATTTAATTGGTTAATTACTTAGGGCAAAGATACGCAAAGTTGCAAGCAAATATGGAAATATTGACCAAAAATGCTTGCTAATAAAATAATGGGAAGTGTATAGAGCTTATTTGTGACGATAATGATTTATCATACGTAAAAGCAGAAAAGGGAGAACAACCATCGATTGTCTCCCTATATATTTTTAAAAAAAATAGAATACTATTTACCAGCTACGTGTCTTCTCTCCTTAATCTTAGCCTTCTTACCAGTAAGCCCTCTAAGATAATACAATTTAGCTCTTCTTACTTTACCTTTCTTAAGAACTTCAATCGAAGCGATAGCAGGAGATGCAAAAGGAAAAATTCTCTCAACACCTACACCATTAGAAATTTTTCTAACTGTAAATGTTTTTGTTGATCCAGTACCATTAATCTGGATTACATCACCACGGAAAACCTGGATTCTCTCTTTAGCACCTTCTATAATTTTATAATTTACAGCAATGTTATCTCCAGGCCTAAAAGCAGGAAATTCATTTTTTTGTGTCAACTGTTCGTGTACGTAATCAATTAAATTCATTTTACCTAAAATTTATCTTTTCTAAATTGGAGCGCAAAGATATACTTTTATTTTATTTTGATATTAATTTTTACAAAAAAAATTATCATATAATAAAAAAATAAATATTTTTAAGATTATTTCTCAATATTTCTTGACAACTTCCGATAGAAATGTTGTAAAATTGCATCTCATAATCTCAAAATATATGACAAAGTTAGCAAATATAGATATTGTTATTACTGTAAGCTGGATTATCTTCATGATGGCATTTGGAGTTTATATATCTTTCAAGAGTAAAACCAACACAGCAAAAGACTTTTTTTTAGCTTCTAATTCTCTCCCATGGTGGGCAGTAGGTGGCTCCCTGATCGCTGCAAATATATCAGCAGAACAGTTTATCGGTATGTCTGGATCAGGATATGTAGTTGGTCTAGCCATAGCTGCATATGAGTTGATGGCTGCTGTTACCTTAATTGTTGTTGCAAAATATTTTCTTCCTGTCTTTATTAATAAGGGAATATACACAATGCCCCAATTTCTTGAAAAGAGGTTTGACAAACGGGTGCAGATTGGTTTGGCTTTCTTTTGGGTTTTATTATTTGTGCTGGTCAACATAAGCTCTGTACTTTATCTAGGTGCACTTGCCTTAGAACAGATTATTGGTGTTCCTATGGTACTGGCAGTAGTTGTACTTGCCATTTACTCTGCTTCATTTTCTGTCACTGGTGGTCTTAAAGCCGTGGCTTTGACGGATGTAGTACAGGTCGTTGCACTTATTTTTGGAGGTTTAGTAGCTTCGTATATGGTATTAAATGCGGTTAGTGATGGCAACGGATTAATCAAAGGTCTGGAATTACTTGTACAAAAAGCTCCTGAAAAATTTGATATGATCCTTGATAAAAGCAATCCACAATATATGAATTTACCAGGTATCAGCGTACTCATCGGGGGCATGTGGATTGCTAATCTCTATTATTGGGGCACAAATCAATACATCATTCAGAGATCGCTGGCCTGTAAAAGTATGGAAGAAGCACAGATAGGAACAGCAGCTGCAGCAGTAATAAAAGTAGTCCTTCCTTTAATTGTTGTTATTCCTGGTATCGCTGCCTTTGTTTTACATGCTGATATCAGCAAACCGGACGAGGCTTATCCTTGGGTAGTTTCTAACTTTGTCGGTCCCGGATTTAAAGGTATCGCTCTTGCAGCATTAATAGCAGCTATTGGATCATCCGTTGCCTCCATAGTAAACAGTGCATCTACTATCTTTACTTTAGATATTTACAAACCATTAGTACTTAAAGATGATCAGTACATTACTGGTGAGGATGCTGAAATTCCAACAGCTGCTCAGGAAAAGAAATTAGTATTTACAGGCAAAATTTCTTCTCTAATATTTATTATTATTGGCGTAGTACTTGCCTTCCAACTGGGTAATCTTGATCAGGCTTTTCAATATATACAGGAATATACAGGGTTTATAAGTCCGGGAGTCCTTGCCATTTTTATGCTTGGTTTATTTTGGCGTAAAACCTCGACCAATGCAGCATGGGCTGGCGTTATAGTTGCCATACCATTATCCGTTGCTTTTAAATTTCTTACGCCTCAGATCCCTTTCATTGACAGAATGGGCTTGTCATTTTTGATCATTACAGGTTTGATGATTGTTATTTCTTTAATAGAAAACAAAGGTAAAGATGATGCAAAAGCTTTATACTACGACAAAACCATTTTCCATACCAGCACTATATTTAATATGCTAGCTGCTCTTGTGATTTTAATGGTAGGTTCTATATATTATTTCTTCTGGTAATTATCATCTAAAAATATTCCTTTTCAATAAAATAAGGCAGAAAAATTTCTCAAACGATAGATTTATCTGCCTTATTTAATAGCTTAAAGTTAATATCAAATGACCTTCATACTTTTTGTAGTTCGTCAACTTTAGGTTGTAAAGTCTGAATCCTTGCTAAACTCTCTTCTATCTCTGATTTATCCAGCTTATGGTCATGTAATTTACCAGTAATAAAGTCGTCATAAGCCTGCATATCAACAAATCCGTGACCGGATAAATTAAACAAGATCGTCTTTTCTTCTTTATTGTTTTTACATATCAGTGCTTCTCTTATGACCTGAGCTATAGCATGATTAGATTCTGGTGCAGGAATGACACCTTCAGATTTTGCAAATAATATTCCAGCTTCAAAGCATTCTAATTGTGGTAAGGCAACAGCTTCGATAATATTATCTTTGAGTAATTGAGAACAAAGTACACTCGCCCCGTGATATCTAAGACCTCCGGCGTGAATCGCTTCCGGCTCAAAGTTATGTCCTAAGGTAAACATCGGTAATAATGGGGTATATCCTTCCGTATCACCGAAATCATACATAAACTTTCCTCTAGTCAATTTTGGGCAGGAAGCAGGCTCTACCGCTATCGCTCTAATGTCTTTTTTGCCCTGAAGTTTATTTCGTAGGAAAGGGAAAGAGATACCAGCAAAATTGGAGCCGCCACCTAAGGGTGCTATAACTATATCCGGGTAATCACCAGCCATTTCAAATTGTTTGATAGCCTCCTCACCGATGATGGTCTGGTGCAGTAAGACATGATTAAGTACAGAACCGAGTGCATACTTCGTGTTTTCATCTGCCACTGCCATTTCTACAGCCTCTGAAATCGCAATACCAAGACTTCCCTTTGTATTCGGATTCTTAGCGATGATATTCCTGCCTGCATTTGTCTTGGTACTCGGCGATGAAATAACATTAGCTCCATAGGTATTCATGATAAACTTACGGTAAGGCTTTTGCTCATAACTGACCTTAACCATATATACTTCGCATTCTATGCCAAATTGTGCGCATGCATAGGACAATGCTGATCCCCACTGCCCTGCCCCAGTCTCTGTAGTTATTTTTTTTACTCCCTGCTTTGCATTATAATAGGCTTGCGCCAATGCTGTATTGGTTTTGTGTGAGCCACTTGGTGAAACACCCTCATATTTATAGTAAATTTTTGCAGGTGTATCCAGCGCCTTCTCCAGTTCGGTTGCCCTGATTAATGGTGAAGGTCGATAAATTTTGTACTTTTCGAGGATCTCTTCCGGAATGTCCACATACCTATCCTGGGTAACTTCCTGCATGATTAATTCCATTGGGAAAAGTGGTGTTAGCGCTTCCGGCCCAATCGGCTCTCTCGTCTGTGGGTGTAAAGGTGGCAATGGCTTATTAGGCATATCTGCCACGATATTATACCACTGCTTAGGCATCTGATCTTCACTTAAATAAAACTTCTTGTTTGACATAATTAATAAATTTATAAATTAAAAAATTGGGTTACGGGCAAAAAAAAACCGCCTGAGCATAAATCTACTCAGACGGTTTTACATAATATAACTTGCTGTTTATCTAAATAATAATACTATGTTGCCAATCGCCCGAGTTGAACGACTGCCACCACCAATTATTATTTAAAAACTGTTTCACTTATGACATTTTTTACTAAATACAAGACAAAGGTATAAAGTAGATTCAAATGAAAAAAATAATTTAAGAATAAATTATAAATATATTTTGTAGATCACCTTATATATCAACTTATAATTATTTATAACCAATTGGATATAAGAGCATATATCACTATTTAATCACTGTGATATCACCCTTAAATATTTTTTTAGTGTCGTCTATATATTTTATTTCGGCTACCCAGGTATAAACACCATTAACGACAGGTCTCTCTAAAAACTTTCCGTCCCATCCATAAGCAGGATCATTTAATTTAAAATTTGAAGTTTCATACACTTTGTTACCCCATCGATCATAGACAGCAAGATAATTGCCAAATGTGGCTAATGGATTACCACTTAAATAGAAGACATCATTCCGACCATCATTGTTAGCAGTTATAATATTAGGTGCAAAAATCTCAGCATTCCAGACGACACGGACATAGACACTATCCATAGATAAGCAACCATAGCCATCCGTACCATTAAGGTAGTAATAACCGTTAACTACAGCATTAGCAAATGTGTTTTGACAGGTTATGCAATCAACATCGGGGTTCTGACCTTTAGAAAACCAGCGATATATAATATCTTTATTATCGCTATGAACGATACTGTGAAAATCAGCCAATTTGCCTAACTCTATAGTCACAGTATCCTCTAAAATATTTACCTCTAATTCGTGACTTAGAACATTAACCATGAAGGACGACAAACCACAGGCATTTGACACCATAAGCGGATAAGTTCCCGGGCTTTTCAGCCGTTTACTATTGGAAGTGTCCCCATCTGACCATACCAACTTGTATCCGTAATCAGGCAGATCAATTCGTACAGAGTCGCCTTTACAGGCAATAAATTCCTTGTTTAGGTAATCCAAATCTACAGAAATTACAAATAACTGAGTACTGTCTTTCTCTTGAAATGTCAATGGATTATCAGAAACGGTAAGGCTTCCTAAAGACAAGGGCAAGCCACCCAAAATAGCTTGATTACTATATAATCCACTTGCATTTTTGTCAATGGAAACTAATACTTTTAGCGTATCTATACCTACATTTACATTCATATGGTCTATACGGATACTATTCTTAGATATTATAATTTCGCCGCCAAAAGGATTAGATAGTGTTTTCTTTATAGTCAGCACATCGGGCATTACATCTTCAAAATAAATATTAGAACGTCGTGCACCAGATAGGTTGCTCAAAATAAAAGAATACACTACTTCGCTACAAGTGTAAGCAGTATCGGGCGTTACTATCTTTTGTAATCCTATCGTGTATGGACAGGCACATCCATCCTGACCTGTGGACACGGGTCCACTGCCTATAAGCGTAATTTTGCCGGTTGCTTTATCGACGGCTACAAATTTATCTTGTATCGTCGTACCATAAGCACCATATCCAAAAAGATTGCCAAAGGAATCAAAAAACAAAGCTCCCAATTGATCTACCTGTGGCTGAACTAAATAATTTAAATCCACCAGTCCATTATCAGGATTTATGGTGACGATTTTTTTCCTCCCTGAATCATGCCCGTACATAATACCAGTATATGGATCAAACGCAATATCCAGAATACTCGGCGATGTCAACTGTAATCGCACAAAACTACATTGGTAATCCGGCGATTCTAAATCTACTTTAACGATTTGAGGATTATTACCGCTAAGACCTATCAATATCAAAAATTTACCATCAGGCGTCACATCACCAGCATAATACTGGATACCACGCGGTATATCTTTCGGAATACCTAAATCAATAGCAACTCCATCCTTGCCGACTTTTCTGAGCATAGCAGTATTGGGGTCCATGCCATAGATAAGATTATCAGTAATCCGATAACCCATCGCATTGATAACCAAACCTATAGATGAGGATATTGTATCCAAAAAAACAGATGACCCATCCTGCGCTATCCTGACTCTATACAATCCCGAACTCTTACTTCCCGTTTTAGTTAAACTTAAATAATACTGACCTTTACATTCAAATGGTTCCTGAGCATCTAAATAAAAAATGCTTAGTATAAATAATGTGAATAAAATCCATTTAGGTCGCATCATTTTGATATTATGATAGTCTGCATACAAAAGTATGGTTTCTTTATGAATAAAATCCCATGTATGTATAAGAAATTGCATTTTTATATATTCTTTTTTTCTTTTGAAATTTTAGGCTAATAATAAAAATGATATTTTAATAAACTGGGTTTTGATCCATGGTATAAAATTCGAGCCTAACAGCCCATCACGTATTAAAATATAATCGATATGGTAGATTCTTAAATAATTTGATATTTACCACCTATTTATAGTTCATAAAAATAATTAAATATAATGTATTTTTGCAACGAAAAATATAAAACGTTGTTATTGATGCATAATATATAAGATATGCGTTATTTTTTGTTGCTGATAGTGCCTATGTTTCTGTCATTTACAGCACCACCATCTATAAAAATAGGTTTATTAAAATATGGTGGTGGCGGTGATTGGTATGCTAATCCGACTTCACTTGTAAATTTATCAGCATTCTGTAATAAATTCTTAAATACTAATCTGGATCCCGAATACGGTGTAGTAGATGTGGGTAGTGTAGAGTTATATAACTATCCTTTGATACACATGACCGGGCATGGAAATATCGTATTTAGTCAGGCAGAAGCCGAAAATCTGAGAACGTATCTGATATCCGGTGGCTTTTTACATATAGATGACAATTATGGTATGGACCCTTTTGTGAGAGTAGCGATGAAGAAGGTTTTCCCTGAACTCTCTTTTATAGAATTGCCATTTAATCATCCTATATATCATCAAAAATATGCTTTTGATAATGGCTTGCCCAAAATCCACGAGCATGATGGAAAGCCACCTCGTGGTTATGGCCTGATTTGGGAAGGTCGATTAGTGTGTTTTTATTCGTGGGAAACAGATCTGGGCGATGGTTGGGAAGATCAGGAAGTACATAAAGACCCGGAGGAAGTAAGACTAAAGGCGCTTAAAATGGGTGCTAATATTGTACAATATGTATTTGGCAATTCGTAATCAATATTTTAAAATTTTATAAAAAAAAACTTTTGTATGGAATCATACGCACTGATACCTTCAATAAAAAACATCAGCAGCAAGACCTCTGACAATTTCTTTTTGATCGCTGGCCCATGTGCTATAGAATCAGAGTCTATGGCTATGGAGATCGCAGAAAAAATCAAGGTTATTACGTCTGATTTAAAAATCCCTTATATTTTTAAAGGTTCTTATCGCAAAGCTAATCGATCTTCCATTCATTCCTTTACAGGAATCGGTGATGAAAAAGCACTAAAAATACTTAGAAAAGTATCAGAAACCTTTGATATGCCGGTGCTTACCGACATCCACGCCGACGAAGAAGCTGCAATGGCGGCCGAATACGTCGATATCCTACAAATCCCCGCTTTCCTATGCCGTCAAACATCACTTATCGCTGCTGCAGCTCGTACCGGCAAAATCGTCAATATTAAGAAAGGCCAATTCATGAGCCCAGAATCTATGGTGCACGCAGTACAAAAGGTTCGTGAATGCGATAACAACAAGGTACTGCTTACTGAAAGAGGAACTACCTTTGGTTATCAAGATTTAGTCGTCGATTACAGAGGAATCCCAGTAATGAAATCCTTTGGTGTACCAGTGGTAATGGACTGTACCCATTCTCTCCAGCAACCTAATCAACCATCAGGAGTCACAGGTGGAAAGCCAGGATTAATCTCTACTATAGCAAAAGCTGCTATTGCTGTAGGTGCTGATGGTATTTTTATAGAAACGCATCCCAAGCCATCAGAGGCTAAATCGGATGCTTTGAATATGCTACCATTGGATCAGTTAGAACCTTTGCTTAAAAAATTAGTTGATATCCGCCAGGCTATTCTGTGATGATTTAACGCTGGATAATCACTTTTTGAGTAAAAAATCCATTTGCAGTAGCGACAGAAATAAAATACATACCATCCGGCAAATGGCTATCTATCGTATTATATGCGCCATTAGTCAATGTTTTCAATACTCTACTTTGCATATCCAGCAAATAAATCTGGGCATTTCTATCCGTACAATTTACATACAATTGACTTGAAGCAGGATTAGGAAAAATATCGATAGTACTTTCATTTATCAATGTAACTGCAGAGGAAGTGCTTCCTTGAATATCAGTCTTGTAAAAAGCAAGACCGCCGCGCTCATTACCTACGACCATCTCGAGAAAGCCGTCATTATTCAAGTCGTAGAATGCAGGAACGACCTTGCGTCCTTCAAAGACACCTCCAAATTTAGTTGACTTGAGTTCATAGGTTCCATCCCAACGACCTAGATTATAAGAACGGATACTGGCAGCTTCTGTACCCAAGATAAGCAAGGTCTCATTTTCTTTGGTATGGATGATAGCAGGCGCACCATTTTGAGTAAAAAAATCATTACCAGAAAATAGATTGCCTAATTGACGCAAATTGGGTAAACTTCCGGGATTGTCCGTAAATAGTGGATTAGAGGGAGAACCTTGATTTTTAAAAAAATTGAGTTCATTATTTTTTTTACCCATGACGATATCTTTTAGACCGTCACCATCTATGTCCATAACTAGAGGTTTGGCATTTTGCCCAACGAAAATATCAAAATATGGATATACAGGTTTATCAAAATTAAATGGCTGTCCAGACGTTGCCAAATTTTTAAAAAAATATACCTGGCCAAAAGCATCTCCAACAAACAAATCGGGCATGCCATCACCTGTGATATCTTCAAAATAAGGTGCCAGACGCCCTACAAAACTTCCAATTTGAGCGAAACCAAGGTAATCCTCATCAGCCACATAAAAAACAGGATTAGTTGTAGTACCAGTATTAAGCAATAGGATAAGTCGATTCTCATATTTATGGTTTTTGTCAATGATGCTACTGATACCCACGACTATGTCGATAAGACCATCACCATTTACATCTGCAAAAGCAGGATGTGATCCGCCATAAAAGTAGGCCATTTCGTCAACGAGAAAATCTTTTTTGACCAGTTTAAATATCGGTGACTTATCCGTTCCGACATTTCTATAAAACCAGATGTGATTTCTATTTTCTCCGATGCTGACATCGTTTGGTGCGACGATCAGATCACGAATATTATCGCCATCTGCATCTACATAAAAGACTGATACAAAATAGCCCAAATTTACAGATTCATCATCAACAGGGAAATTTAATTCCAATTGCTTCATCCAAGCGTTTTCCTTAGTACCACCATTGACTAATTTTGCTAATTTGGGACTGTCTATATCTCCTAAAATTAAATCCATCAGTCCATCGCCATTTGTGTCAAAGATGGTCAAAGTCGAGCCCGAATGCCTGAGGCCAGTATTGCCACCATCCCAAAATGGATTAGCACAGCCAAAAGCATTATCACTCAATGTCAATTTTTCATTGTATTGATTTTCAGCAAATTTACCCCAACATATATCCTGTCTGACAAACTTTAAAACATCCTTACCTAAGCCTTCTTCTACTGCAACATTTTTGTAAAAAGAGGCATAACTCCCGTCTGGTTCGAATGAAACAATATCAATATCGCCATCACCATCCACATCGACGATAGCCGGAAGATCTACTGATGAGACATAAATATTAGTATAAGAACCTCCAATCTGAAACTGTAAAATATCTCGGAATGGTAAGCCATCAAAAAGTACTTTTGTGTAGTAAAGTTTACCAATATTATCTCGATTACCTTGCCAGACTTCAACACAACAATTGGGAAGAGACGCTGAACTGGTAAAAATATCCTGGATGCCATCATGATTATAATCTACAAGAAGCGTCCATGCTTGAAGTTTAGGAAAACGATCAATATACTCAGGTGCAAATTTGTAATCCAATGATCCCTTTTGACCAGTTTTTATAAAAGGCAGGATTACATCACCATTTTTATCGAAAACGAATAAATCCTGTATGCCGTCGCCATCAAAATCAATATTGGAAAATTGTGGATTTCTAAGTCCTCCAGCATTAAAAAGTGGCAGTAAAACGCCATCCTTATATACTGGCACATCCATTCTTTCAAACGACTGGCCAATAAGTAAACCCGTGTTCAGCATTAATACACAAATAAAGCCTATCCAGTACTTCATCATTAATTTCAAGATTTCGATCGTTTTAACGTTAATTATTATACTTCCTGATGATGTTTAACATAGCATCTTTAGGCATATCATCAGATGTATGATCACGCAACAGGTCTATAAATTCTCTGGTCATAGCCTCCGAAAATCCCAATCTGAAAGCAAGTTTATAAACGTAAATCATTTCAGCAGCAGCCACATCTTTATCCGCATTCATTACAAATAAAGCATGGTACAGAAAATTCATCCGGTCTGCCTCATCGGTCGGAAGGATTTCATTTATTTCAACATCCTTAATATGAATAAAATCCCTGATTTTTTCAGGATTGATATTTTGAGTATGACAAATACTAACTAAATATGAAAACTCCTGAGGAAGCAATACTCCATCAACTAAAGCAATATGTACCAATAATTTTAGCAAAACTAAATCCTGTTCCTCCTTCGTCAAAATATTCCAAAGTACCATTTTCTTAATTTTATGCCTAAAGGTATAAAGAAATTATATATATGATTATAAAAATTGTCATATTTGTAATGGGAACAGACAAACTCATAGATATTTGGGGAAATTGATTTAATACCCATTATACATTCAAATTATTAAATACAAAATGGATAATCACTCTACCCTTCATCCGCTTTTAACCGTTGGCGGACGGCTTCGTATATTAATATAGAGGCACTTACAGATACATTCATTGAATCAATGTGACCACGCATAGGAATAATGACATTATCATCGGCTGCTTCAATCCAAGTCGAGCTTAATCCTGTTGACTCGGTACCTACAACAATGGCCGTAGGTAACGTATAATCTATGTCATAACAAGACACTGAATCATCAGCTATCGTAGCACAAACGATTCTTATTTTATGATTTTTAAGCCACTCTATGATAGCTGATGTTGATCCTGATGCTATAGGAATAGTAAAAACACAACCAATACTTGACCTTATTATATTAGGATTGTATATATCTGTATTGGGGTTAGCAATGATGCAAGCATCTGCTCCAGCCGCGTCTGCCGTTCGTAATAAAGCCCCAATATTGCCAGGCTTTTCCGGTGCCTCTGCAATTAATATCAAAGGAAGGTCATTTAAAATCTTCAAATCTTCTAATGCTTGACTTTTAGCCCACATGATGGCTAAAGCACCTTCAGTACCTTCTCGATATGCTATTCTATTATAAACAAGATTAGTGACTTCAATTAATTCCACCTCTAAAATCTCATCGCCGTACATTTGATGTAAATGATTAAATGATACGATCGCAGGATTAAAAACCAATGTTTTAATTTTATAGCCACCTTTTAGCGCCAGTAATATTTCTCGCTGACCTTCTACCACTAATGTATTCGATTCTCTCCTCGCTTTTGACTTTTCAGAAAGCAACAATATTTGCTTTATAAGCGGATTGGTTGGACTTGAAATGATTTTAACCATGTAAGCTTAATGTGCTTTAATAAATTATACGACCAAATATGATAAATTTGTCAAAATCTATGGTGGTTTAAGTCAAGGAAAACTGTATTATTTACAGTTTTTGCAATCTGGCAATCACTTGATTTATGAGATTTTTACCCTCAGGAGAAAATCTACTATAATCATTTTGTTTTACTGCCAGCAAAGCCAACATAAAATTATCTGCCATGATCTCTTCCGGGTGAATGATATACTGGGTGTTATCCTTAATATTAGAAAAATACCCTGGTAACGACTCTAATGGAGTGACTGTTTTGCCCATGACATCACATAACATCATATAGTGCGTACCATAGTCAACTATCTTATAAAGTTCAAAATTCAGATAATCAAAATAGTTTGGTTTTTCTGGTCTAAACTTCCCATGTTTACTCGTAATAAAAGGCACTACCCACAATGAGCCCTTTTCGTCATTGATCTGAGTAGCGTATTGTACACTCATCCCATCTGGATTGCAGTATCTCATCACTTTTAGTAGGTCATTGACTATGACAGGTTTATCCATTTTTTCAAACCCGATCAACTTATACAGGTCGTTCCTTAGAGGCTCATTATATCTCGAAATGATATGAAAGACCTCATGCAACATGACATCCGAGATTCTTTTTTTGTCCTTGATAGGAAAAATATTTTCAGGTATTATAATGTCGTGACCACGTGTAAAATACACGTCATTACCATACGCTTTAGTTTTCATTTTAATCAATCGGATACCACCAGGAAATATCCTTGGGCTTATAGCATCACACATATCCTTTACTTCTTGCATGATTTCAAGTAAATCAATCCTTTCGTCATTTGTCCAGTCAGAAACTTGTGTCTTTAAAAAGGCTATGTACTTTTTTCTCATGTCAGCTTCTGACATTCCATCAAAGTTTTCCTTCATCTGTATTTGGATTTCGGCAGTATTGATCTTAGCAAAAAGACTGTCTGTGTCGTCTTTGATGATTGCTTCAGAAGCCTGGGATTTATCTAAAAATGTAACTAAAGCCGGAATGCCGCTGTGGGTCTCATGATCATGGTCAACAGATGTTTTTTTGTTAGATTTACATGAAATTAGAAACGATACTACGACTAAAAGAATAATTCTGTACATATTTTGAAAATATTTGAAATCGATAAATGAAAATTAATGTAATTGCAATAATATATAATTCAAGGCCATTTTGATGCTTTCTATACAAATTTAACAATCTGTAGTGATGTGCTCATACTTATTCGAGCGTGAGATAAAACACTTATTATTAACGCATTCAGAGGCACCATGAAGTATCTGTTCACCATCTATTTGAAAAGCTATATCCATCATATTTTTGCTATTCTAAAAATTTATTCCTACTTTTACCTCCGTTTTTATTGTACCAATTGATTTAACCCAATACAAACTTATGTTTACAATGCCAAAAATCACATACATACATAATCATTTTTGTATGTTTTTGTTTATAACAATGCTTACATCCTTACAGGTAAAAGGGCAAAGTTACAAAAAAATGACTCCTGAAGTGTATAGTCAGTGGAACAAAATAACAAGTCCACAAATTTCTGATTATGGCAATACCGTTATTTATCAATTACAAAAGGAAATTGGAGATCAAAATCTGGCTATTTATATCACTAATAAAGACACAACACTGTTTAGAAACCGTGTTAAACAGGCTTTTTTAGATCCTACCGGAAAATATGTGATTTATACACATAACCTTTCTTATGACTCTACACGAGTACTAAAAAAGAAAAAAACTGACAAAGATAAACTCCCTAAAGATACGTTATCCATAGTAGATTTATCTAAAGATACTACTCTAGTCTTCCCAAACGTAGAAAAGGTATATTTCCCATCTGAATTTGGTAAGTATGTATTGTTTACCGTTAATAGACCAGATAAAAAAGCAGATACTATATCTATAAAAATAGATAGTCTGACCATTCCGCAAACCGAAACACTTAAGAATCAATCAACTGTCTATAATCCAAAAAAAGATTCAAAATCCAAAGCAAAGGCAAAAGATCAAGATTTATATATTTATAATTTATATTCCAAGGAGATTGACACTATCCACTATGTAAGTGACTTTTATATGGCTGAAGAAGCATCAGAACTCACTTATGTTAAAAAATCAGGTGATTCGACTGTTTACTATAGTGTCCATCTATATTCGATAGAGGGCAAGGCAGGGAAAATAGTGCTGGATAGTATGGCAGAAGTAACCAATTTAAGCATGGATAAGTTGGGCAACCGACTGGCTTTTTTAGGATTAAAAGATAAGTCAAAAGCAAAACAACCAAATTATGACCTGTATATCCATACGCCACGAGACAAGGCTGCTCACAAGGCTGGAAATGGCGATTATAGCTTTCTTGCTAAAAACTGTGTGATCAGCAAAGACAAAAAATTAAGCTTTTCTGAGAGTGGAAAGAAGCTATATTTTGGTGTTGCACCGATATTGCCTATTCAGGATACTACCCTACTGGAAGACGAAATCGTCAACGTAGAAATATGGAAATACGATACTCCAAGGCTCTATACTGAAATGAATGCAGCTAAGGATAAAGATCTTGCAAAGACATATACAGTACTTTACAATCTTTCGGCCAATTCGTTTCAACAACTCGAGACCGAAGATATGGATATCGTGATGACTTCGGCCAAAGGTGATGGTAAATATGCACTCGGTATAAAGACAAAACCATATAGAAAAATGGTGACATGGCTCGGAGAATCGCCATCCGATCTGATACTTTTAAATACTGAAGATGGTACTAGTATGATCATTACTGAAAAAGAATACGGAAGACCGCAGTTTTCGCCTTCAGGCAAATATCTCTATTGGTGGAATCGCAATGATTCTATATGGAAAGTATTTAATACAGATACTAAAATCATCAGTGTCATGGGGCTGTGGTCCACCTCTAAGTTTTATGACGAAGAAAATGATGTACCTCAAAAGGCTGATCCTTACGGTATTGCGGGATGGATGCCAGGCGACAGCATTGCTATTATGTATGACAGATATGATATGTGGCAGATGAAACCATCCAATCCTTTTTTCAATAAAAAACTGACAAATGGCCGATCTAATAAAGACGTATTTCGCTATATCAGTCTAAATCCCAAAGAAGATTATATTCCTGTAGAGGATAATTTATTACTTCATGTATTTAATGAAAATTCAAAAAAAGATCAATACCAATTGTTATTAACAAGCTTGGACACTACAACAATTCTGTTTCAAGGTGATTACAAATTATCAAAACAATTTTTTAAATCAAGAGTATCTTCCAAACTACTTTTTACCAAAGAAAACTTCCAAGTTTTTCCGGATTTATTACTAACAGATACAACTTTTACATCCATTAAAAAAATATCAGATGCAAATCCGCAACAAAAAGAATATGGATGGGGACATGCCGAGCTCATAAGCTGGACAAATTATACCAACAAAAAAAATGAAGGTATGCTCTTTTTTCCACCCGACTTTGATCCTGACAAACAATATCCGATGATAGTCAATTTTTATGAAAAGAGTTCTGATGATTTATATAAATACCGTGCACCAGAAGCACACAGATCGACGATCAACTATACCTACTATACTAATCATGGCTACATAGTATTTAATCCAGATATCCGCTATACTTCAGGTCAACCAGGCAAAGACTGCTATAATGCTGTAGAAAGTGGTGTGGATTACATAATAGATCAAGGTTATGTAAACCCAGATCGTTTAGCACTTCAAGGTCACAGTTGGGGTGGATATCAAGTAGCGTATTTATTGACACAAACTGACAGATATCGATGTGCGGAATCAGGTGCACCCGTCGTCAATATGGTAAGCGCATATGGCGGTATCCGCTGGGAATCAGGGATGAGTCGTATGTTCCAGTATGAAAAGGCACAATCCAGATTGGGATTGTCACTTTGGGAAGATCCGGAAATCTATCACGACAACTCTCCTATTTACAATATGACTAAAGTTAAAACACCTGTACTTATCCTACATAATGACATGGATGGAGCTGTGCCATGGTATCAGGGCATTGAGTATTTTATGGCCTTGCGCCGACTCAACAAACCTGCCTGGTTACTCAATTATAACAACGAGCCTCACTGGCCTGTCAAATGGCAAAACAGACTGGACTTTAATATCCGTATGGAACAGTTTTTTAACTATTACCTTAAAGATGCACCCATGCCATTATGGATGCAGGAAGGAAATACGCCTTTGGACAAAGGAATACTCAACAAGTATTAATATGTTTTCTGTAGAGGATATATCCAAAAGGCTGTCTAAGTCTCAAATATTAAAATATGCCGCCATGTCTAACAATCATTCTACAGGCATAACTTCAATATTGTCATGGATGGATAATGACAATATTGAAGTTATTAAAAATGCAGCATGGATTTTGGGTCATGCAGGCGAATCAAAGCCTGAGCAATTATCATCGCACTTTAATCAACTTCAATACCTTCTCCATCATGCTAAACATCCGGCAGTAAGCAGAAATATATTGCGTGTCCTTCAGTACACGACCATACCGGAAGATTATAAAGGCGAAGTATATACCACATGTTTAGACTTTATCCTTGATCCCAAGGTACCAGTAGCTATCCGAGCTTTTAGCATGACGGTCTGTGCCAATATCAGTAAAGAACATCCAGAATTAAAAAACGAATTACTTTTAGCCTTATCTACCATAGAGACAAATGGTACTCCGGGAATCAAAAGTAGGATAAAAAACACGCTAAAACAGTTAATGCCTTTGTAATTTTTAGAAACAATACACCATTTTTTATGATAATTGCATCTTATTATAGATTACATTAAATTATCTGATTTGTCTTTTGAATTGGAAAATATCATCCGATCATGTCAAATGCAAGATGCACAGGCACAAAAACAATTGTACGAAAAGTACAAGGATAACCTTTATGCTGTTTGTATCAGATATATCTCCAATAGTCAAGAAGCAGAAGATGTATTTATTAATGGTTTTTATAAAATTTTGACCAAAATAGATAGCTATTCTGGCGAAGGCAATTTTGAAAATTGGATGCGGCGTATTATGGTTAATGAGTCGCTCATGCACTTGCGTAAAAATGCTGCTCTAAAAATGAAAACAGTTCCTTTAGAGACTGCAATTATCGAAGAAGAATGGCAGGAAGGTGAAGATGAAATGACCTATGAAGATGTCATCAAATTACTTAATAAACTACCCATAGGCTATCGAACTATTTTTAATCTTTATGTTTTTGAAAACTATAATCACCGTGAAATCAGTGAAATGCTTAATATCAGCATTAATACATCCAAATCACAATATCTGATGGCCAAGAGGAAACTAATAGAATTGTATCACCAGGACAAAAATCGTCGCTAAATCTTATATGTCATGACACAAGGATTCAAAGACAGAATGCATCAATCTTCAATGAAGGACAAAGCCATGCCTAAGGAAGAGTCATGGAATAAAATTCAGAAAAAACTTAAAAAGCAGCGCAGACGTTCTGGTAGGATGTCACTAATTCTTGTCCTTTCTACACTTATTGCAGTCATCATAATACTTATTCTTGCTTTGCTGATGCTCTATTATATCAAAATAAAGACCAGCCACTAAAGAGATATCACCACCTTCATTTTAAAACGAGATCCATCTCAATTAATACAAATAGCTATAATGGATTTTCTTAACTAGATTGCAATTTAAAAGGCGGTGTTAATGCAATAAAAACTGTTTACTGACTACTTTCCTGACTTCATCAATGCGCCACCCAAATCGAATTTTGTCTAAAATCAGATTTGAATGGCTAAGGAATATAAATGGATCTTGTCGTTTTATACCCTATCCCCAGCCCTTTCCCTTAAAATGGAAATAGAGTTTATTCGATTGTAAATGAATGAATTATAAGTAAAAATAAAACAATGAAATCAACTAAAATCCAAGGAAAGATCTAAATCTCATCAATTATGTAAACCGGCCTTAGCAAATTTGCCGTTAAGAAATCACGGAGTAAAACTGAAAAGAATTTATAACTGTTTGAGCCAAACGAAGGTTAAACAAATGCACTAAACAGCAAAGCTACCGTATGATTAAAAATATTACAAATCTATCGGCGAGTTTTATAAATTCCAGTTTTACGTAGAGATTTTAGGTAAATTTGATACAGCCTTGATTTTTTGTTTCTTTTGTATCAAGACAAAAGAAAAGTAAGTGTATAGAAAGGATAAAGGTTTTTCATATACTTCAAAATCTGTTGAATACCGTAAAAATCCAATAAGAATATATGGATTCGTATTGGCTTCCTCGGTAAATAACGAGAAATATAAGTATTGAAGGCATATAGAAGAATAAGTGATAGCAAGCTTATGAATATTAGATTTTACTGGAGCGAATATAAAAAAGTCATGCCGTTTTTGACCCTATCCCCAGCCCTTTCCCTTGAAATGGAAAGGGAGCTTATTTTGTTGTAAATGAATGAATTATGAATAAAAAAAATAAAAATATCACCTAAAATCCAAGGAAAGGTCTAAATCTCATCAAATATGCAAACCGGCCTTAGCAAATTTGCCGTTAAGAAATCACGGAGTAAAACTGAAAAGAATTTATAACTGTTTGAGCCAAACGAAGGTTAAACAAATGCACTAAACAGCAAAGCTACCGTATGATTAAAAATATTACAAATCTATCGGCGAGTTTTATAAATTCCAGTTTTACGTAGAGATTTTAGGTAAATTTGATACAGCCTTGATTTTTTGTTTCTTTTGTATCAAGACAAAAGAAAAGTAAGTGTATAGAAAGGATAAAGGTTTTTCATATACTTCAAAATCTGTTGAATACCGTAAAAATCCAATAAGAATATATGGATTCGTATTGGCTTCCTCGGTAAATAACGATGGATATAAGTATTAAAAATAACGATAGTTCGATATAAGAAAAAGATAATCAGTACAAAGCATTTTCATTTTCTGACTTCAACAATGCACCACCAAAATTATCAAACTATTTCTTGCATTAATCTCATTATCAATTGATTGTAAAATCAACAAAATGAAAGTGATGAAATCAGGAGACGTTCTGGTAGGATGTCACTAATTCTTGTCCTTTCCACACTTTTTGCAGTCATCATAATACTTATTCTTGCTTTGCTGATGCTCTATTATATCAAAATAAAGACCAGCCACTAAAGAGATATCACCACCTTCATTTTAAAACGAGATCCATCTCAATTAATACAAATAGCTATAATGGATTTTCTTAACTAGATTGCAATTTAAAAGGCGGTGTTAATGCAATAAAAACTGTTTACTGACTACTTTTTTGCCTGATATGATACTCACTATATAAAGTCCATGCGCATATTGATTTACATTAAATGGGATAGACTGGAATTTTTCACCGGATAGAAGTGCATTACCGGCCACAGAAAGGATCTCCTGCCCGCTCATATCATAGATTTTAAATAATAAATTATCATCTGAAGGACTGGAGTATTTTACATCAATGGAAGCATCAGTTTGAATAACATCCCGTATGATAATCTCAGTCACTTTAACTAATTGACCGTCGCAGTACTTCGCGGATAATGCATTAATGGCAGCAAAAACATTTAAACGACCTTCTGACACCGTTTTACCTGTAAGCGTGGGCTTTTTATCTACACTTTTCATCAATGCTTCCTTTATGGCTAATGGTGCTTCTGAAGGATGTTCCTTATAAAATTGATAGAATCCATCACATGGAACAGCATACAAGAGAGCAGCAGCACCTGCAACAATTGGAGTGGCAAGTGATGTTCCGGAAACCATTCCATAATTATTATTGCGTTGCAAATCTGTAGTCAAAATACGATCACCCGGTGCAGATATATCCACACTTTTAGCACCATAACCCGTATTGGCTTCCATGATGTCGTTTTTACTCGTCGAGTTTACTATAAGCAGATAAGGTGAGGTACATGTGGATGGCAAATCCCCTACAACGTCCACATTTTCGGATTCATTAGTGGTTGCTCCAACTGATAAAATACCTTCCTTCCCCATTTTGTCATAAAGGTCACACCAGATTGGAAAGTCCTCAGCAAACAAATAAGGTGCACCGCCGGAATATGAAGATACTAATACATTTGCACCCTTCACACCACCAGATGTTCTGTAGAGCCTTTTCATATTGAGCAAATAATCATACGCCTCGATAATATCACTGATTTTGTCGCCAGTTGTAACAGGCAACATCCTTATATTCCAGTTTACACCAGCTATACCTAGATTATTATTGCTTTTAGCGCCCATGACGCCGAGTACATTAGTACCGTGGCTTTTAAGATCATGTTTGCCATTACCAGTATGTTCATTCCATCCATTATAATCGTCCTTATATCCATTGCCATCATCATCCTTGCCATTATCAGGTATTTCTCCGGAATTAATAAATATATTATCCTTTAAATCTTCATGCAAGATATCAAAACCATTATCAATAACACCGATCACAATATCATTACCTCCAAAATCCTTTCCACCGGTTGTAAAATCCCATGCTTCAAATGCTTTTATAAAATTTAGATAATATTGGTCAACAAGTTTTGGATCATTAGGTCGTGTGCGCAAGGTCAATAAACCATTTTTTTGTACTGAATGTATTTCAGGCTGCTCGACACACCAATCATATATCGCATTGTCCTCATTAGACGTTATCAAGGCCACATCTCTGTCATAAGTCAACCATCTATATTCCACTTCTTTTATAGCCCGATTACTTTCAAGTCTGTGAAATACATTTCCCATGTCTTTTGCATCTATATTAATAATGACACCATAAGTAGCCCTGCCCTGTTCCTGTGCAAAAACACATTGAGAAGTAATCAATAATAATAGCAAAAGATACTTAATAGATTTATTTGATTGCATGTGATAAAAACATTTAAGGAACAAATATAACAACAATCTTACAGATTTTAGTGCTTCCCGACTTAAAATCACAAATATACGATAAAATCAGAAACGGTATTTATGAACCGTAAATGGACTATCACGATCAGTAGATACATCGATAAAAATTGAAAATCATATCAAATTATGTCTAATGTACAACCTGATCAGTCAGAAATTGGGTTCTATAAAACGAGATTTAATATAAAATTTATTTCAAATATTAAGGCCAAATCAAAACATTTTCTAAATGATTTTAAAAAAAATAGATATAAATCAATGACAAAAATCATAGATATTTACCATTTTTACATATCTAATCTATCCATACCCATAAGTCATACAATACAGATTAAAAAATTATAGCAAATATATTTTAGCCATTATCAGACGAAAACACATTAAATATTTATTTTATATATTTTTAATCATATTTATAATTATTTGATTATCATTGTATATTAAATATAATAAAAAAAATATATAATTTTTTTCAAAAAATATATACAACATATTTGTAATATGTATTATCTTTGCATTGTGTAAGTTTTGGTTATTAAATTGTAAAATTCGTAATTGCTCGTGAAAAGTCACGAGCAATTTCATTAGAAAAGTTCATGCTCAATGAGCATTTTAAGATAAAGTTAATTCAAATACACATTACGGTTAAAAAAATATTTTGGCACGGTATTTGAATTTTAAAGAGTATATGAGTTTTGGTTATTAAATTGAGTAATGCCCGTGTTTTCGTCTTACACGGGCTTTTTTATTTTTAGGCCCTACCAAAAGCACCATTCAAGTAGCAATCTTCCAGGTTAAAAATCACACTATACAACTTAGTATTTGACTAATCAACATATAAGAAACAAAATAAGACCACTTCCCTTAAGTCCAGAAGAACTATCTATTTGCAGGTTCTCATGAGACAGCACAGCAAATAGCGATGATCTATTCCTTTTTTGGAAGTAGTGCTGCTAATGATATAAACCCAATAAAGTGACTTACATACGTTCTTGAAAATATAAATGACACCAGACTACCCAATCTGGATCAGCTCCTACCCCATCATTTTAAACCCTGATGTACATGCTTGGATGGATACCTCCTACCTAATCATTTTAAATCCTGATGTATTTGCTCAGGCGGATACGTTCGTTCTTGTACGGTTCTGTCGATCTATTATGACAGCTATCGGCTGTCGTTAAATCGCTTGATATTGAAAGTTATTTAAACATTTCAAAAGTGATCTGTAATAACTTTGGTTAATATTTGATTCTCATCGACTTCAAATCTTAATGTACTACATTTTGAGTACGCACCAAATTCTGCATACCTTGAGTAACAATCTGGATAACTAGTGTTGTTGAAAAAATAACTTAACCACAAAATTTTTTCATCTTTACTTCCGATAGCATTTTCTATCCCAAAATATTTTCTAATGTCGTTTATTGAAATCTCACATCCAATGTTTTTGAGACTTCTCAATTTTTGACAATATATTGCATGTTTTATTAAGCTGTCATTTGGAGAAATGTAAGTCATATTCTCCAAAGAATCAATCATTCTTTGAATCAATTTTCTATAAAATTCAGGCAACTTACCATAATTTAATGTACAAACCTTGGTTGCTTTATTCATTGAAATGTGCTTTGCTGCATCCTTTAATGAACTTTCTACAGTATGCTTACAATCATTTTGTTCTTTATGATATGTCCTACAAGAGATATAAAAAATTAATATGAAGTTTATAAAAATTATTCTTTTCATATTTTTGCAAACATTTTATTGGAAATTCCATTCTTAGTTGAAACTCTACATATATAGCTCCCAGCAGGTAAAGCACTAATATTTAAAGCATTTTCCGCCTTTAAATTTACAAATGTCTTTAATGTTATACCTTGATTATTAAATAAGTTACAATGGCTAACACAAGCACAAAGCCTATTAGTTGAATTATTCCATTTGATTTTACTTCCTTTTTCAGCAACTGGTTTTGTTGTGATAGCGATTTTATTTGGTTCTGTAATAATTCAACATTTTTGGAGGCTTCCTCCTCTATATCGTTTAAATGTTTATTGGTCGATTCCCTGAAACTATTTATGAGTTGTTTAGCTTCTTTGTGATTTAAGGTGAGCGTTGATTGGATGTCCCCTATCGTTTTAACAATTCCTGTTAGCTTTTGAACTACATTTGTAATATTTAGATTGATTGCATTGATAGCACCAAAAATATCAGAAAGAGTTTTTTGTAGCTCATCAAAATGTTTTTCTAAATCAATCTTCTCGAGCCGATCAATTTGAGCTTTCAGGTCGTTAATTTTGGTTTGCAGATCTATTGATTTTTCATTAAATGGATCAAGACTTGCTTTTAAGTCTTTTTCAAATTGTTCAATAACTTTTGTTTCTATTGATTTGAACGAATTTGTAAAATCAAACTCAATCAGTTTTTTTACTTGTTCATCAAATTTTTCTGTTTTTTCGTCAAGTATTACGAGCCGTTCTTTCAAATCATTTTCAAATTGCTTTACAATCTCTTTTTCTGCAGAATTAAACGATTTTTTAAAGTCAAGCTCTGACAACTTTACAATCTCATCATTAAACAACTTTATTTTTGTAGTTAAAATTGAAATCGTGTTAGTATTAACACTTTTAATTTCCAACAGGACTGTTTCCAAATTTCGTGCTAAACCGTCAAAGCTTGAATTGTATGATTCAATCGCTTGTGCTAAATCCCCTGAAGATGTAACAACTTCATTTACTTGGTCTTTAGCCGATTTAATATCTTTTAGGTTCTGTTCTAAAACAGCCAAAGACTTCAAAATATTTTCGTTCGTGCTCATTATGCTTGTGTATAAGATTTTGTAAAATTATTTAACCATTCGTTATGCAATTCGAATTCACATTCGATAGCCCATTCATGCATTTTCTTAATTGTTTCTCTCGAATTTGAAATATGACTATTTTTAATATCTTTCGTTAATTCTTCAAAATTTAAATAAAATGTTTCTTTATCAGAGTTCATTGAGTAAAAATCGCGATAACCTTCTTTATAACTATCTTCTAATTCTTCTTCCAGTACTTCATTATTATTTGTTCCAAGATATGCGATACAAAAAGCATTTAGCATTGCAAGTGCAGGATTTTTATCTGTTAATGACCTGCGAATTAAACGTACCGCACCTTGTAAATGCTTTACGCTGTCTTTTGGCGAACCACTTGAACCGTAAACATTGGGCTCTATAACTCGTAAATATTTAAACAAGATTTCAAAAGATGATATTTTACCTTTGTTGGAATCTGTTGTAAGCGAAAAATATTCGCCATTTTCTGTTTGGTAATCATCTTGGGCATATTTTGAGTTGAAATAGTAATAAATGAAATCTTTTAAATCCTCATTTACTTCTTTCCAATCTTTATGATTGTTAATGCCTTCAATACAAAAAGCACGCATATCATCAATAGCTCTCTTTCGTTTTACAGCAATTTTTTCATAAATAAATTCTGTCAGATAGCCAAGACATTTATGTATTTCGTTTTCACCTTTATAGTCGGGTACCTTTTTTATTTCTTCTTCTGCTCTTTCGGCTGAATAATACCGCATTAGAAAGTTTTTAAGTCCTTTATAGTAATCACCGTGCGCCTTACGTTTTGTTACAATTCTAAATTGATTTAGACTATAATCTTGTGTGAAATCGTCTATTAATTCAATACAGCTCATACGATAAATTGCCTTAGCATAGTCTGCATAATTATCTTTATAGGAAACAAATGCAACTATCTCTGTTCCAACTTCAACTGAAAGTAATTTATTCAAAAAATTAGTAACAGTTTCTAATTCATTTGTTTTTACCTCTTCGTTATCATCTAAGAAGAAGTTAGTTTCTTGCTTGCTTAAAATAGTATGCATTGTTTGTTTTTCAATCAGACTTCCTTTAAAATTGCTGTTGTAGAAAAACATTACAGTTTCGTAATCAGCACTTATATATTCTAAATTTTTTTTTGGAAAATCCAATCCATTATCTTTTAAAATTTCTTCCAAGTCTTTAAAATACTGAAAGCCTTTGGCTTCTTTTGGAATTTTACGTAAATCGCAGTTGTCAAACTGTGGACAAGTATTACACTCATTAAAAGCGAACTTTTTATTATCTACTTCACATCTTAGTTTAACCAAATCTTGATGTGGTGTGTAATAATCAAAATATTGTTTATCCACATCTAAATCATAGTGAGTTAAGATTTTTATTAAATCTTCCTCTTTAAACCACTTATTTTTTATTATTCCTAACGGGAATTTATTAACTGGATATTTTGAACTTATTCTAACTAATTTGTAGTCTGCTAACAAAATAGTTGCTAAAGCAATCTTTTTATCACGACCTGCTCGTCCTGCTTCTTGAACAAAACTTTCAAGCGAACTTGAATAATTCATATTTATAGTAAAACGAACATTCGGTTTGTCAATACCCATTCCGAAGGCTTTTGTAGCTACCATTAATGGTATTTTATTATCTCTAAAAAGCTCTAAATTTTCAAAAGACACTTTATCAATTTCATCAGCATCATTGTCATCTCCACTACCCATAAAAGTACCAACTTTAGATGTATATTCCTTTAATGAGATAGCATTTTCGTTTACTGAAATACCTGTATTGTTTTTATGGGGACAAAATACTATCCCCGCTTGTTTATATTCATTCTTTGATTTGTAATAATCAATCGGGAAATCTGTTTGTAAATTAATTTTACTATTATCTTCTTGAGTGTTTTGTCTTTCGTTGAATTGTTTTTTAATCTTTCCAATCGCACTATCAGTCAGCAATTCATTCACATAATTAGGGACTTGCGAAATATATCTATTTAAAAATTCTTTTTTAGAATTAAAAACTGCCCATTTATCAGAAATCTTAACAGGAAGAGGCAGATTGTTTTGAATCAGGAAATTGTATTTTTCATTAAGGGCTCTAATACCTTCCATTGTTGCATATGTAGAATTTTTAAATGCTTCTATTTCGTTACTATATTCAACAGGTACTCTTTCAATTTTGTATTGCAATTCTAACCTATTTGTATTTTCATATCTTACAATGGTGTCAGAATCCAAGGGGAATGCACCATTTCCCGACAACTCACGCTCAACATCAGCCAGAACGTCAAAAGAAGCAGTTGCTGTTAAACCAAATAATGTCAGGCGTTTTTCTTTATTTTTAGGTAAAACAAAATTGTATAAATTTCGTCCTAAATGTAAATAGGAAAAACGGAAATCGTGACCCCATTCAGAAACGCAATGTACTTCGTCAATTACTCCATAAGCGAAATAAACATTCATATCTCGCATTGTTTTTAAGCGTTCACGAAATTTATAAATACCTAAACGTTCTGGTGAAAGAAAAACAAATTGCATTTGTGAAGATTCCATTTGTCTTTCTCTTACGTCTTTTTCATGTGCTGATAAAGTTGAATTTATGAAAGTACAAGTATCAATTCCAATATTGACAAGTCCGTCGTATTGGTCTTTCATTAGTGAACGTAATGGATCAACTACAAGCGTTACGCCTGGTTGCAACATTGCGGCCAACTGATAGGTTAATGACTTACCACCACCTGTCGGCAATAATCCGATTACGCTTTTGTTTTGTAGAGCTCTATTCAGAATCGGCAATTGTCCTGGACGAAAATCATCTTTACGGAAAAGTAATTTAACGAAATATTGCAAATTCTTCTTATTAAACTCGATGTCTTTGTAATTGCCTTGCGAATCTCTCGTTACTAATGGTTTATATTCAATAGTATCTGATGTGTAAATATGCCGTTCACTTCTATGAGATTTTGCAGATCGGATATTGAAATAACAATGATTTTTACATTTAAACTCACTGAAAGAAGCTTCTTTGTCATCGTCTATTTTAGCCATTGAAATATCAATAACTAAATCATACACTTTGTTTTTTTGCTTGGTTGTTGCACTTACATCAGGTTTTATTTCTAAATGCAGCGTTGAGTTTAAATATTTTTGTGAACCAATTATTTCTAAGTTCACTTTTGGAAATTTCATTTTGTCATAATCTACACTTAATGAAGTTAGATTATTAAACATTTGTTCTAAATCTTCAAAAGCGAGTGCTGCACAAGGTACATCATTTTCTTTTACTAAAACATTCCACTCACTTTGGTTAATGTCTAACTTTTCAGTCAGCACCGCTTCTATTATTGTTTTTTGCAAACGGGCAATCGCCAAAGGCGACTGTATTATTTGTATATTTTTTAAATTAATGCTTGAATTTTCAAAAATGATTGAACCAAAATCATTATGGTGCCGTACATTGCCAAATGGTTCAAATTTCTTTTCAATAAACGGGCTGGCTTTTGTAGGTAAACCTCTTGTTATCATATTGTTTAATACAGCTAAAATTGGGTTTATATCCTCATAAACATTCGCTCCAATATCAAAAGGTGCAGAAACTTCAAAATCTGAAAAATCAGCAAAATTCTTTTGCTGATTTGTTATTTTCTTTACAGCATCTAATTGATAACCAGCGTGGAATTGTACTGCTGGATAATATTCAATAGGAATGTAGTAATTTCTATTTCGCTCAAATTTGAATACCTTCAGTTTTAAAGTATAATTTCTTAAAACATCTTTAAGATGAGCATCATCTGCTAATAAATCTAATTTATTTTCGCTTTGCTCTAAATTGGAAAAAATTGTTGGAGAGTTAAAATAATTATAGAAAGCGTCTAACCTATGACTTCGTCCTTCAATTAAAGGGCTTACACAGAAGAAATAATGTTCACCATTAATGTTTTCGCCAACAAGTTGAGCTAACTTTTTTAAATCAATTTGCGAGACATCAAGAATGTTTGAGAAAAAATGTACTGTAATTGATTGATTAGTTTCAATATCTGATTTATCTACATCATCTAAAAATTTACATACCGTTTTAATTTTGCTTTCGTCTTTCAAATAAATATTCGTGTGTAGCTTTGCTCGTTCCAAGGCTTTTTCAGACGGTTCAATTAGTATAACTTTTTGAGTATTGTTTATAATGTTCCGTTCATTCAAAAAATCAAAAAAACAAATCGTTGCTAGGCCTTGTCCACAACCCCAATCTACAATAGCTATATCAGTATTAAATACCTCCTCTGGGCTTTCAATTGAAGATAAAGCTCTTTGAATTTTAGCTTCGTGCATATTTCCAAAAGCAAAGATATATTGGCAAAGTAATTCATGTGAATTTAATAAATCAACTCCATGATTTAAATCTTTCCAAAGTTTATCTTTTTCTTCACTTGACAAATGAGATAAGGAACTATTTGCTATATCCCTAATTTGTTGAAAAGTCGGATTTTGTAATGACTTTATTTTTCTAATGTACTGCTCCATATAGTCATTACTATTTAGTCAATCTAAAAGTTAATATTATTCCTTCGTCCATTTCATCAACTGCCAATTGTTGGTCTATTGTTAAATCTGTAATAAGGGGTAAGTTGAAATAATATGGCATATTTATTTTCCTAATATGGTTTCTGCATACGGATTTGCAGTATGCGTTTTGTAATTCTTCTTCGCAATTCCAATTGATGTATTTGCATAGCAATATATACATTCATGAGGGCAGGTATTATATTCTCCGATGTCTTTACTTATTATACATCCACAGGCTTCTCGTTGCCCCTTGTCTTTTAGATTCTTTTTCTTTAAAACTCTTTTACCATCATCAAATAATGTTGGCTCTTCGTGCTCAACTCCTAAAAAGCTCATTAATTCTTTGTCATGAGAGAATAGTTTTATCATTAAATCGTCATCAATACATTTATTGTGAGTTACTCCATATTTATCTAAATCAAACTTTTCGGCACAAGTTGCAAGCTCATAATTCCATTTTTTGTTCAACACTTGTAAGCCTTCAGCAAATTCTATCATTTTATCTTGTGTCCATTCTATATATTTAATTTCTGCAGTCTTTAAATTATTTTCAACTTTCCTATAAATTGAGATATCTACAAAACTAAACACTAATTTTTCAGTATATCCATAAAGCTGATTCCCTATATTTTCTAATCGTTTAAGCAATTCTTTTACATTTATCTCACTTGTAAGAATTAGAGGGTCAAATCGCCAAATTACTTTTTCCTTTCCTATACGTTTGGATAAATCTTTAAAAGTAGTTATTCTACTTTCTAATCGTGGCACTTTACCTTCCAATCCTTCTTTATCATAATCATTCAATGAAAACTGGAAATAATAGTTTTTTATATTTTCATCAAGCCAATCTATGTGTTTCATTATGGGTTTTAGGTTTTTTGTCCAAAACACAACCACTCGAGCATTCTTAAATGAAACATAGAGAGGAACACCGTTAAATGGATTTATCCACTTAACATATCCTTTTTTCCATCTCTCAACAAACCAATCTGCATAAAATGTCGGAATGTCAGTAGATCGACTTGCAGAAACAATTATAGGCGCCTGTGCCATCACAAGCTCTCCACTATCCGTTTGTATTTCTATTTTATTCCAAGTCATTTTATTACCCTAAATGTTAGATTAATTCTCTCTCCAATAAGTTTACTCGTTTTTGGTACTTGATGTTGCCAATAATGTTGTAACTCTCCTTGCATAATTAACAAGCTTCCGTGAGTTAGCTCTATTTCTATTTTTTCTTTAGTTTCATTATGTCTTAATTGAAACTTCCTAGTCGCACCAAAATTTACAGAAGCAATAACAGGGTTTTGTCCTAATTCTTTTTCTGCATCTGTGTGCCAAGAAATAGAATCGCTTCCACTTCTGTACCGATTAAGTAAAACGCTGTTGAATTGTACTTTTGAAAAGGGCTCAATTTTATCCTTTATTTCGAGAAGTTCTTTTGTCCAAATTTTTGGAGTTAATGTTATTCCTGAAAATGAATAGGGTTTATCATTATCACCATACCAAGCTGTTAAACGAGGAAACGCAACTTGTTTTCCGTACATATTCATTGACTCTTGTTTCCATTCAATGTCTGCTTTAAGTTTTCCTAAAAACAAGTCACTTTCAAACTTTGTAAAAAAGTTAGGGTAAAACAGATATTCTCCATTTTTTATTTTATTCAAACCTGTTTTGACTTTGTCAGCTGATTGAATTAAGTTTCCAAATAAATCTGTATTCACTATTTTAAGTTTATTTATGTCGTTTCGTTTTTGCGGTGTCGCTCACACATTGCCGCTAACCTTCCGAAAATTGGCGAAGAAGCGAACTTTAACTGATAATTCTACGCCAATTCCGAGGTTCAAATATAGTACGAAAAATTAATACATAGCACAATATCTCGCTTTTTTGTCAATATTTTTGTTGTGGATCTGTTTTTTATTTAGTTCCGCCTAAGCGGAAAGAATAACTCAACCCTATTTCTTATTTTAGTCAAAACAAAAAGCCCTAAAAAGTACTATACTTTGCTAATATTGTCATTAGCGTCAGCCTTAAGTTTAGAAAATGAATTCAATAAAATTGCAAAGTGCTCTCCGATCAAAAACACTTCGTATTTAAAAAATGTTCGTTAGTATAAAAGAATCATTTTTAAGAATCAAAATGGGATATTTATATATCAAAAATATGGTATGCGATCGTTGTATAATGGTCGTTAAGCAGATATTAAACCAGTATAATATTCCTTTTATTGATGTAAATCTGGGTGAAGTTTTATTAGCAAATACACTTTCCAAACAACAAAAAGATACTTTAGATAAAGCTTTGACAAATATGGGATTTGAAATCTTAGATGATAAAAAAAGTAAACTTATCGAGCAGATCAAAGTTACTATCATCGATCTAGTACACCATCAGCAATTAGAGTTAAAAAATAATCTTTCCGAATACATATTACAAAAACTTCATCACGATTATGGCTATCTATCTAATCTTTTTTCAGAGGTAGAAGGCACAACTATCGAACAGTATTTTATCGCTCAAAAAATAGAAAAAGTCAAAGAATTACTCGTTTATGAGGAATTGACACTCAATCAAATTGCTGCGGATCTCAACTATTCCAGTGTAGCTCATTTAAGTAACCAATTTAAGAAAGTTACAGGCATGACGCCTACCAATTTTAAGAAAATCAAGTCCATTAAAAGGAAAACCATTGACAAAGTGTAAAATATATAACTTTTATAAAAAATTGTGTAACCTCTACCCTACAAATCCTACCTACCTTTGCATCACAAAATAAATAGATGTATGAAAAATGAAGAAACAATCTATCTACCTCTCGAAGATGTCAACAGCGAGCATTGTGCATTGCTGGTAGATAAGGAACTGGCCAAAGTGGAAGGTGTAACGAGTCACAAAGTAGAACTCAATAATAAACGAGCAATTATCACGGTCAAAGACAATGATGTCGTACAAAAGGCTGTCCAGTCGATAGAAGATATCGGATATCAAATAAGTACTATCAAAAAAGCCTTTCCCGTCCTATGTATGAGTTGTGCATCATGTGCCGCAAGTGCTGAGAGTATCGTCAAGATAGAAAAAGGTGTAATAGATGCTTCTGTAAATTATGGCACAGGCAAACTTACAGTAGAATATCTTCCAAACATGACCAATCCAACTGCATTAAAAGCAGCAGTGCAGTATGTAGGATATGACCTAATGATCGAGGAAGACGTTGATCAACAGGAAACGTTGGATTCTATCGAAGAACAGCGATACCAGGATTTAAAAACCAAAACTACATGGTCTATATTACTTGCTCTTCCGGTAGTGATTATAGGGATGTTTTTTATGAATATGCCTTATGGGAATCTTATAATGTGGGCATTTTCAACCCCGGTTTTATTCTGGTTTGGAAGGGATTTTTTTAAAAATGCGTGGAAACAACTCAAACACCGCTCTGCCAATATGGATACCTTAGTGGCCATGAGTACAGGCATTGCATACATTTTTAGTTTACTAACGATGCTATTTCCTGAATTTTGGACGAGCCGGGGCTTAGAGGCACATGTCTATTTTGAAGCAGCAGCAGTCATAGTAGCCTTTATCCTTATAGGAAGACTCTTAGAGGCTAAAGCCAAAAGCAACACTTCAACTGCACTTAAAAAATTAATGGGCCTACAGCCAAAAACTGTTCACATTATAGATAATAACGGTGTAGAGATTGAAAAGGCTATCGAATCCGTTTTGCCCGGTGACATCATTATGGTTAAGCCCGGCGAACAAATTGCAGTGGATGGCACCGTAGTATCCGGAAGTTCTTTTGTGGACGAAAGTATGCTGAGTGGCGAGTCTATCCCGTTAGAAAAAAGTGAAGGACACAAAGTCTTTGCAGGAACCATAAACCAAAAAGGCAGCTTTAGATATATAGCTAACAAAATAGGTAAAGAAACCTTATTGGCTCAAATAATTCAGGCCGTTCAAGACGCACAAGGAAGCAAAGCACCAATACAAAAATTAGTCGATAAGATTGCAGCAATCTTTGTACCTGTAGTTATTGGTATTGCTGTGCTTACATTTATACTTTGGATGGTATTGGGTGGCAATCACTATCTTGTACATGGGTTATTAGCAGCCGTAACCGTGCTCATTATTGCGTGTCCATGTGCACTCGGGTTGGCAACACCTACAGCTATTATGGTCGGCGTAGGAAAAGGCGCCGAGCAAGGTATCCTAATCAAAGATGCAGAAAGTCTCGAACTAGCCAAGAATGTAAATGCGATTATCTTAGACAAGACTGGTACTATCACTGAAGGTAAACCTATCGTAACTGACCAGTATTGGATGACTGAGAATACATTGTATAAATCCATCTTACTTAGTTTAGAAAAGCATTCCGAACATCCATTGGCGGAAGCCGTAATCCAAAATTTACAAGGCAACCCTAGCTTAGAATTAGCCTCATTTGAAAGTATCACGGGCAAAGGTGTAAAAGCCATCTATGATAATATAACCTACTATGCAGGCAATAAAAAGCTATTGAGAGAAAACAATATCAACATTGACGAAAGTTTGCTCAAACAGGAAGCAATTTGGGATAATGACGCTAAAACAACTATTTGGTTTGCAGATCAGTACCATGCGTTAGCCGTCATTGCCATAGCAGACAAGATCAAGGACTCTTCAGTTGATGCTATTCAGCAAATGAAAGACCTAGGCATCGACGTATATATGCTGACCGGTGATAATCAAGCTACAGCCCAAGCCATCGCGACACAAACAAAAATCACACATTATCAAGCAGAGTTATTGCCTCAGGACAAAGCTGATTTTGTAAAAAAGTTGCAAAACGACGGGAAAATCGTCGCCATGGTAGGCGATGGAATCAATGACAGTACAGCCTTAGCTACTGCAGATGTCAGTATAGCGATGGGTAAAGGAAGTGATATCGCGATGGATGTGGCAAAAATGACTATTATATCATCTGATCTAACTAAAATCCCACAAGCAATAAAACTTTCACGTCAGACCGTAGCTACTATACGACAAAACTTGTTTTGGGCATTTATATACAACATCATTGGTATCCCGTTAGCTGCCGGTATTTTGTACCCTATTTCAGGATTTTTGCTCAATCCAATGATAGCAGGTGCAGCAATGGCTATGAGTAGCGTTAGTGTCGTCACAAATAGCCTCAGACTTAAATGGAAATAATACAACATTATCAATCATCATTATATACATTAAAATTAAAAATAATACAAAATGGAACTTTATCAAAATTTAAAATTTAAAACTAATATCAATTGTGGTGGATGTATCAGAGCCGTAACACCACATCTGGACAAAGCAGAAGGTATCGAAGCATGGAAAGTGGACACTGATAATGCTGACAAAATCCTCACAGTAGAATCTTCGGGTATCACAGAAGATGAAGTAATGGAAGTAATTAAAAAAGCCGGATACAAAATTGAGCCGATACACGAGTAAGTTGCGGAATTATTAAAGAAAAGGCTTCATTCGTGTGAGTGAGGCCTTTTTTTTATGATTAAACTCAAAAAGGCAAACTCCTGGCTTCATCACTTTCATTTTGTCGATTTTACAATCATTTGATATTGAAATTAATGCAAGAAATAGTTTGATAATTTTGGTGGTGCATTGTTGAAGTCAGAAAA
>CAZCTQ010000022.1:0-67084 GCA_964501555.1 uncultured Aureispira sp.
CTATTATTTTTATAAATTTATGCACGGGGATAATGGCAACCGGATATTTTTTGGCAACGAATATATTTCCCCATACAAAGATAAAATTATAGTAGCAGAGGTAGATCCTGAAGGCAATTTTATATGGGAGCGGAAAAATCAGTTTGATAATGCATATAGAGCATTGAAAGTATTACCATTGAATAACGATGAGGTATTAATATTGTTGAAAGCCCATGCCTTAGATGAGAAGTTCGGAGGCACGGGTTTTTTTAGTCAAGTGGTGAAGTTTGATTTAAAAAGCAAGACGTTTGGTAATCCAAAATTCTATGAAAAGCCATCGACCTCAAGCTCCTACGCCGATTTAATCAAATCGACAAGGGATACAGGCACCTACTTTGTCTGTACAGGCAGCTATCTTGACGATAAGGACAAGAAATCCAGTACGACGTGTGGCCGAATCGTGAAGATCGACAGCGACCTCAATGAACTGTGGCACAAGGATTATATCTATTATCCGGATGATGGGAGTATTTCAAATGAGTTTTATACGATAATCCCTGTCGCGGGGGGACATTATCTGATCGGCGGATATAGTAATTGGTATGGTGTCGGATGGTTAATAAAGATCGACGAAGACGGGAATATAGTACCTAAAGACACGACGGCATCATCAGTAGATGCTGATCTATCATCACAACTACCGGAGATAACGATATACCCCAATCCGTCATCAGGTGTGATCATCATCAATCAGGGTGCTACAACAGGAATGCGGTATCAACTTATCGATCTAAGTGGCCAGGTCGTGAAAGCCATGGATGTACAGGGATCGCATATCAATACGATATGGGATATCAGTGATATACCGGCAGGCAGCTATGTACTGACGATCATGCAGGATGGCAGGATATTACAAAGCAAGCGGCAGATCGTGATAAAATAAGTAACCTAAGGTGAAGAGGCTATAGTATAGTACATCTTCCCTGCTTTTGTAAAATGTATTACTTCTCTGTTATTTGTCAAATCCCATTATGATAATATCAGAAAGAGAACCATCACTTAGCATTAAATGACAGTCAGGTTTTTTTATGATCTTTGGACATAGCAAGTTGGTGTAAAATAGCCAATCTGCTATATCCATGACCTACCAAATAAAATGAATTGTGTATCAGATCGAACTAAAGATTCTTAAAATTTTATCTCGACAATATTGAAAAAAAAACTGACAATTACACCAGTTCGCCAGCGGCCATAGCGTAGTCCAGTGTCTCTGACCTATATCCATTTTCAGCAAGGTGTGCGAGTACTTTTGGTAAGACATAAGTTAATTTTTCTTGTGCTTTTAGGCTATCGTGAAAGACGATGACAGATCCGGGTTTATAGTGGTTAATGACATTGTCCAGGCATTTTTCGGTTGTAATTGAAGGATCGAAATCTCCGCTTAGGATGTCCCACATAACAACTGTTTTGGATAGATTAAGGATGTTAAACTGTGATTTTTTGATTTTTCCGTAAGGTGGTCTAAAAAAATCTGTTTTAAATAATACGTCACATTTGCGGATGTTGTCAAGATAAGTCTGATTATCGGTTAGCCAACCATTGAGATGATTGAAAGTGTGGTTGCCTACTGTGTGCCCTTCTTCGATAAGTTGATCGTAGAGGTAGGGATATTTTCTTACATTGTCACCTACACAAAAAAACGTAGCTTTAAAATCATATTTACGCAATTGATCCAGTACCCATGGTGTAACTTCCGGTATCGGGCCATCGTCAAAAGTCAAAAAGACTTCCTTCCGGTCAGTGTCTATTTCCCATATAAAATCATTAAATAAAGACTTGACAAATGGTGGTGTTTTAACTAAGTACATGATTTATGCTGTTCAATTTCGCTTTTAAGATTAACTTTGTGGCTTATTTCAAAATATTGAATTAAGAATTTAGCCCAAAGTGCATATTCTAAATAGATATAACGGCAATTTGTTGTAAAATGCTGTTTTGTAAAATAATATTTTGGTATTTATTAACAAACTAACAATATAAAAATAATATTTGGTATGACAAATGTCAGAGTTCGCTTTGCACCCAGCCCGACAGGTGCTTTACATATTGGTGGTATCCGTACTGCATTGTATAACTATCTTTTTGCTAAAAAGCACAATGGTACATTTATCCTGAGGATAGAAGATACAGATCAGACAAGATATGTAGAAGGGGCTGAGCAATATATCATGGACGCATTAGAATGGATTGGGCTCTTGCCTCAAGAAGGCCCGAGCATGGGTGGCGAGTTTGGTCCTTACCGACAGTCAGAGCGCAAGCCGATGTATAGGCAATACGCAGAGGAACTTATTGAAAAAGGTCATGCTTACTATGCTTTTGATACGCCGGAAGAATTAGATATGCTCAGAAAGCAAGATCCTGAGTTTAAATACGGCGTAAAGACCAGAAAAAGTCTTAAAAATAGCCTTACTTTGTCAGCAGAGGAGGTTAAAAAGCATATCGAAGCAGGTGATAATGTAGTAATACGGCTAAAAATACCACAAGACGAGTCCATTGAGTTTGATGACCATATCCGTGGCCATGTCATTTTTAATAGTAATGAGCTTGATGACAAGGTCATCCTCAAAGGTGACGGTATGCCTACTTATCATCTGGCTAATATTGTGGATGACCATTTGATGGAAATCAGCCATGTCATCAGGGGCGAAGAATGGCTTAGCAGTACGCCACATCATGTGATTATGTACCGGTCTTTTGGCTGGCAGTCACCTGAATTTGCCCATCTTCCGTTGATTCTAAAGCCCACAGGACAAGGCAAACTGAGCAAAAGAGACGGTGCTAAATTTGGATTTCCGGTATTTCCGTTGTCCTGGATTGGTGAAAATGAAGAGGATAGCTTTATCGGATTTAGAGAGGACGGTTATCTGCCGGAAAGCATCCGCAATTTTTTGGCTCTATTGGGCTGGAGTCCAGATGATGATATTGAATTACTGTCGATAGAGGAAATGATTCCATTGTTTAGCTTAGATAAAATCGTAAAATCAGGAGCGCGCTTTGATATAGACAAGGCACTTTGGTTTAACCAGCAATACATCATCAAAGCAGATGATCGAAGACTTGCAGCACTCATACAGCCGATAGCAATGGCGGAAGGATTTGATGTAAGTCTCGAATATTTAGGCGAAGTATGTAGGTTGATGAAGGAACGTGTTCATAGGACACATGAGATTGTCAAGAATGGTCGCTTTTTCTTTGTTGCACCTGTAGAATACGACGATGCTACCATTGGCAAAAAATATAAGATCGATAACGAACAGCATCTGCTTAACATCGCAGATAGGATCGCTGTGTCAGGTACAGCAGAAATAGAAAATGCTGTCAAAGGATACGTTCAGGAAAATAATCTCAAATTGGGAGAATTTATGCCTTTGATTCGTATTGCGGTAACCGGTGGTATGCAGGGGCCAGATCTGATGGAGTCGATGAAACTTTTAGGATGTAAAGAATCCTCAGACAGGTTAAAGGTGGCTATAAATCATTTTGAAAAGGTAGTCAGTTAAAATTACAATAAATCACTGATTTTAGTCATCTTTGGCTAAATATTTGTATAATATGTTTAATTTAGCGCAGTTTTTTAATCTGTTTGTAGATTTTTGTGTTATAGTACTAATTAACAACAATTTACAAACGAGTTTATCATAAACATATCAACAATAACGAATGGATTTATTAAAAGAAAAATTTTATCAAAAATCACAAGCCGTAAAGGTAGAAATAAAAGATATACTCAAAAATCATGGGACTACTAAAGTTGATGAAATCACCGTTGATCAGCTTATCGGTGGGATGCGTAGCCTAAAATCTATGTTATGGGACACTTCTTCGCTCGACCCAGAAGAAGGTATTCGATTTAGAGGTTATAATATTCCACAATTGAGAGAATTGCTTCCACGTGTACCGGATGGTAAGGAGCCACTTCCTGAAGGATTGTTCTGGTTAATGATGACAGGAGAGCTTCCTACAGAGGAAAATGTACGCTGGCTATCTGCCGAGTGGGCAAGAAGGAGTGAGGTTGCGCCACATGTTTTCAACACCCTTAGGGCTTTGCCGGAGGGTACGCATCCGATGACTCAGTTTAGTATCGCTGTGCTGGCATTACAAAATGACAGTATTTTTGCTAAACGCTACGAGGAAGGCATGAATAAAAATGATTATTGGGATGCGATGTATGAAGACTCGATGAATCTGATTGCACGCTTACCTAAAATAGCTGCTTTTATATATCGACATACTTATTTTAAAGACAATATCATCGAGGCAGACCCTCAATTAGACTGGTCTGGAAATTTTGCTAAGATGTTGGGTTATGACAACAGAGATTTCTTAGCTTTGATGCGCTTGTATTTGACTATTCATGCAGATCACGAAGGCGGTAATGCTTCAGCCCATACGATGCACTTAGTAGGTTCTACCTTGAGCGATGTGTATTATTCCTTTAGTGGATCTATGAATGCCCTTGCCGGGCCACTACACGGATTAGCCAATCAGGAAGTTATTAAGTGGATTTTTGAAATGGTTGAAGAGCTCGGAACTAATCGTCCGACAAAAGATCAGATCAGACAATATATATTAAATACGCTCAATGAAGGTAAAGTAGTACCCGGATATGGCCATGCTGTACTCAGAAAGCCAGATCCGCGATTTATAGCTCAGATGCGATTTGCTGAGGACAATATTAAGGATGACCCAATTGTACAGATCGTTTGGGATCTTTATGAGATCGTACCAGAAGTATTGGGCGGGTTAGGAAAGGTAAAAAATCCTTGGCCAAACGTCGATGCACATTCGGGTTCCTTATTAGTACATTATGGTATGACACAATATAATTTCTATACTGTATTATTTGGTGTCTCACGTGCTTTAGGGGTTTCGGCGGGATTGTGTTGGGACAGAGCTTTAGGCTTGCCATTGGAGAGACCTAAATCGGTAACTACCGAATGGCTAAATAAATTTTTATCAAGTAATTAATTATCAAACTAATAAACCATTTTATAACAAATGAATGTACCAGAAAATTTAAAATACTCGAAAGAACACGAATGGGTACGTGTAGAAGGAGATGAGGCATTTATCGGTATTACAGACTTTGCACAATCAGAACTTGGCGAACTCGTTTACATTGAACTCGATACTGTCGGTCAAACTGTAGAAAGAGAGGAGATTTTTGGAACTGTAGAAGCAGTAAAAACTACTTCAGAATTGTTCATGCCTATATCAGGTGAAGTGCTTGAGTTTAACCCAATGCTTGATGAATCTGACGGTGATAATCCTGGTTTGATCAATTCGGATCCTTATGGAGATGGATGGATTATCAAAGTAAAGATATCTAACATGAGCCAGTTGGATGATCTTATGGATGCAGCAGCTTATGCTGAAATGATTGGATAGAAAATTAAAGTTTTTCATATTGTTTTCAGGGAATACTTGTTTCATCAGGTATTCCCTGTTTTTTTTATTTATTCCGATTATTGGCAATAAAAAAGGGATATAAATGTAAGTTTACATCCCTTTTTTGAAAAATATTTAGCTATAAATTGCCACTTACTTTAACCCTCTTGCCTTTAACATTGGCGCTATTTCTGGTTTTTTACCTCTGAACGTCTCGTACATTTTTTCAAGATCCTGCGAATTGCCCTGTGATAAAACCATATCTCGCAGCCGCTGTCCATTAGCACGTGTCATTCCACCATTTTCTTCAAACCATGCATAGGCATCATGATCAATAACCTCTGCCCATAAGTAGGCATAGTAACCGGCTTGATAGCCATTATTCCAGATATGCAAGAAGTAGCTCGATCTATAGCGAGGTGGCACTTCTTTTAAATTGAGATTTGTCTTCTTAAGAGATTCTAATTCAAATTGATCAACATCCTGCAATGGTGCGGCTGCTGACAATTTATGCCATAGGATATCTAATTCGGCTGCGGCAAGTATCTCAGTCAAAGCATAACCCTGATTAAAAGTAGCTGATTTTTTAATTTTTGCAATCAGGTCATCAGGAATTGTCTCGCCAGTTTTATAATGCCGTGCATAATTTTTTAATACCTCTGGATATAATGCCCAGTGTTCGTTAAATTGTGAAGGAAACTCTACAAAGTCACGAGCAACATTGGTTCCTGAGAGACTTGGATAAGTTTGATTGGCAAAGAGACCGTGTAGCGTATGCCCAAATTCATGGAAAGTAGTATTTACATCATCTAAACTAATCAATGAAGGCTGTCCGGGTGCCGGTTTAGGATAGTTTCCGACATTATAGATGACCGGTTTTGTACCTAGTAATTTGGATTGTTTTACCATATTGCTCATCCAGGCACCACCATTTTTATTATCTCTCTTATAAAAATCGGTAAAAAATAAAGCGAGTGTATCTCCATTCTCTTCAATAACACTATACACTTTCACGTCGGGATGATATACAGGTATATCTTTGCGTTCTTTAAAAGTGATACCATAGAGTTTATTTGCGGCATAAAATACTCCGTTTTCCAATACAGAATTGAGTTCGAAATATGGTTTTATTGCATTTTCATCTAGATCGTATTTAGCTTTACGGACTTGCTCAGCGTAGTAATCCCAATCCCATGGTTCTAGTTTAAATCCACCTTTTTGACTGTCGATGAGGGCCTGTATGTCTTTTGCTTCGGCTTGGGCTTTAGCTGTTGCTGCTGGTACTAATTGAGCAAACAATCCATCTACAGTCTCAGGATTTTTGACCATTTGATCTTGTAAATTCCAAGCTGCATAATTGTTGAAACTCATGAGTTTTGCTTTTTCTGCACGGATTTGTGCAATGCGTGCTATCGTTTGTCTGGTATCATTAATATCATTGTGCTCTGTACGTGTCCATGAAGCCTCAAATAGCTGCTGTCGTGCAGTACGATTATTCATAGATACAAACCTAGGTTGCTGAGTTGTATTTTGTAGCGGTAGATACCATTTGCCAGGCATACCATTATCTTTAGCTGCATTGGCGGCTGCTTCGATGTCGCCGTCTGAGATACCGTCGAGAAGTGCTTTGTCACTGACCACATAGGCTGATGCTTTAGTACCATCAAGTAGTTGGTTATTAAATTTGGCTTGAAGGGATGCCTCTTCAGCATTGAGTTTTTTTAGCTTTTCTTTGTCTGCCTCGTTGAGTTTAGCTCCAGCCATTACAAATTTTTGGTAGTAATAGTCGACTAGCCGCAGGCTTTCACTATCTAAGTTTAGGCCGTCCTTCTTGTTGTAGATCGCTTCTATTTTATTAAATAATTTAGAATTCAGTACAATGGCATCTTCATGTGCCGCTAGTTTGGGTGCAAGATCCTCCTGTAATTTTTGATATAATGGATTTGTATTAGCTCCCGATACTACATTAAAAGCAAGATTTACTCTGTTGAGTAGTCTTCCCGATTTTTCTAAGGCGACAAATACATTTTCGAATGTAGGTTCGGCCGTATTATTAGCGATTTGTTCGATTTCAGCTAAGTGTTCTTGCATTCCTTTTTCATAAGCAGGGCTGTAATCGCTATCCTTGATTTTGTCAAAAGGAATGGCCTGAAAAGGAAGCGTACTTTCTACGTAAAAAGGATTGGATGTATCGGTATTGTTCATATTTGTTGTATTGTTTTTACAGGATACAAGTAAAAAAATTAATAAATAAGTGGTTAAAAATATCCATGTTTTCATATGCTGATGATTTTAAAATACGAAAGTACTCATTTTTGTGATTTTCCAAATACTTTTTGCTGGCTTTTTAAAAAGGGAGTCGTGAAAATGAGGATATGAAACCCAAACGGATTTATATTTTTCAACAATTGTGTTTTAGGCATTGAAGCTGTGGGATAACTGACGGCCATGAACGTTTATCTTCAAGTCCTTAATACCATATGAAATGCATTAGGTGACATTAGCGATAATACTAAGGTATTAGCATACATCATATTGATTATTAATAATATTAAACTACCTTTGTGCTCTTTTAAAACTTTAAAATCTTATTTATGAGGATATTATCAGGTGTATGTCTTTTGGTCAGCTTGTGGTTTATGATGTCATGCAGTTCAAGCAAGGTGGTTAAGACCACACCTCAATCCGAAGATATAGAAGAATATACATTTGATCCTATAGATATTTATCCGGATTCTACGGAAAAAGATTCGATACTAAAGGTGTACAGAGGTACGGCTACGATGACTTATGATATCATCCATACTAAGCTTGATTTGAGATTTGACTGGACACATAGCCATGTAATAGGTAAAGCTAACCTTGTTATCAAACCATATTTTAAGTCTATTGATAGTTTGAGATTAGATGCAGTAGGGTTTGATATTAATAAGATTTCGCTTACATCAGGGAAGCCGCTATCCTACAGGTATGATGGTGTTATCCTTACTGTTATGCTTGATAGGACTTACACGAGGAAGGATACCTTTAGGCTAAATATTGAATATGTAGCTAAGCCTGATGACAATCCTGTTTCCGGAAGTGAGGTTATTACGTCCAATAAGGGTTTATTTTTTGTCAATCCATTGGGCAAAGACCCTGATGTGCCTATACAAATTTGGACACAGGGCGAAACCGAAAATAATAGCAGATGGTTTCCTACCTTTGACAAGCCTAACGAACGTTTTTCTCAAGAGATCATAATGACGGTGGATGATAAATACAGGACACTTTCTAATGGCAAGTTGATCAGCTCTAAAAGCAATGCTGACGGTACACGGACGGATTATTGGAAGCAGGATAAGCCACATGCACCATATCTCGCTATGATTGCTGTGGGAGATTTTCATGTTGAACAAGATCAGTGGAACGGAATACCTCTGGCCTACATGGTAGATAAAAAATATGGAAAATATGCTAAACAGATTTTTAATCATACTCCGGAAATGCTTACTTTCTTTAGCAACATCCTTAATTACCCTTACCCATGGGACAAATTTAGCCAGGTAGCTGTTCATGAATTTGTGTCTGGAGCAATGGAAAATACTGGTGCTGTTGTTTTTGGTGACTTTGTCCAGAAGACCGATCGCGAATTACTTGAGGAAAATAATGATGAGATCGTCGCACATGAAATGTTTCATCATTGGTTTGGGGATTTAGTAACTTGCGAAGACTGGTCTAACCTTGTACTTAACGAAGGCTTTGCCAATTATGCCGAGTATCTATGGAATGAGCATAAATATGGACATGATTTTGCTGAGTATAAGCGATTTATGTCTATCATGGAGTACTATCAGGAATTTTATTATGGAAAAATCAGGCCTGTAGTCGATTATTATTACTCAGACAGAGAAGATATGTTTGATAGGCATTCATATAATAAGGGTGGACTCATCCTGCATATGCTTAGGACCTACTTAGGTGATGATGCTTTTTTCGCTTCACTTAATAAATATCTCACCCGACATGCAGGAAGTTCGGTCGAACTTGCCGAATTGCGTATAGCATTTGAAGATACAGTAGGTGAGGATTTGAATTGGTTTTTTGACCAATGGTTTTTAGGAAAAGGGCAGCCCCACATTAACGTAAACTATACTTATGATAGCCTTAACCGCTCTTTGCTCGTACATACAGATCAGTCTGGGACGCCGGATAACTTTTATCATCCTTTTAAAATTCCTACTGATGTAGCCATATACTATGCAGATGGCAGTATCACTTATCACCCTATTATTATTACAGACACTATACAAGACTTTCTAATAGAGCATCTTAAAGGGACACCTGTTAATTATATTTTCAATAGCAAAGCAGATTTATTAGCAATAAAAAAGGAAACTAAGCCAGAAAGCTATTATCTTTATCAGTTTAAACATGCCGACAATTTTACGAATAAAGTAGAAGCACTTCAAAATTTAGAACAAATAGACGAGATTATCCCTATTGCTCTTAAAGATGATTTTTATTTTGTGAGAGCACTTGGTATAGATTTTATTCCTGATAGTTTGGTGGATATATATACTGAACGGTTACAAGATATGACATTGACCGATTCAAGTCCGGTAGTGCGTAGGACAGCATATTTAAAACTACTCAATGATCAAAATTTTGATCCGATGCTACTGAGTCATATTGTTATTAAAAGTGAAAAAGCTTATTCTGTGTTAGAATTAGCTCTAAATATTATAGGTTTAAATGAGCCAGAATCATTTAACCAATACTTTAATCAGTTTAAAAATGAGGATTCAGATTATCTGGTTAGCACATTGGTTAGTCTGATACCTGATGACAGTCCCAATTATTTAAATTATTTGGATGTTAAAGCAAAAACAATTGAACCAAAATATATTGATGACTTCTATAAGGTTTATCATGAGTACGTTTCAAAGCAAAATACCCAGGTCATAGAGCGGGCTATCAATGTAAATCTTGAAATAGCTAATCCATCCAATGGAAGTCAGATCAGAAAGGCACATGCCATGAATCTGCTTACCCAATTGGGTTCTCTGCTTTTAAATATGAAAGATGATATCCAGGCTCAATCATTACTGGATAATGTGTTGCCCAAAATAAAAAATATAGCACTAACCGAGACGGATCCGGAATTAATCGATCTGCCTTTGTATAAAGGGTTTAGAGAATAATACCCATTATATTTTTAAAAAGATTGGACTAATATGAATGTATAATGGGTATAAAAACATAAAGTCAAATAAAAAGGGGTTAAATCTGAATGAATAACCCCTTTTTGTTTATACTCTAATTATCTATTGAATCAAAGTATTTCTTGTAAAGCCTGATTTTAAACATCTTGCCCTTTCATCATTTTGTTCCAGTAGAGATAAGGGAGGATGTATTTTTTAAGCATCCACAGTCTCCAATGCTCTTTGTAACTATCAAAAACGAGCATCATTTTTAGCATAGGATCCGGCGTAAACTCATTTTTATAATTAAATTCAGCCAGAGCCATTTTGCCATAGCCTGTTACTAATGGACATGAGGAGTATCCTTCATAGCGCATATTGCCAATGTTGCCATTTTTAATCAGATTGAGGATATTGTCGATTACTACCGGCATTTGTTTACGGATAGCAGCGCCAGTTTTGGCCGTTGGTAAAGCAGCTACATCACCCAATCCAAATATATTTTTGTATTTATGGTGCTGAAGGGTATTGATATCCACATCTAACCATCCTCCCTCGTTTGCCAATATGGATTCGCGTACAAATTTAGGTGCAGCCTGAGGCGGTGCCAAATGGAGTAAGTCGTAATCCATTGTTACTTCATCCGGATGATTGTCGGTAGTTTTGCCATCTTTTGGTCTTATATTTTTGAATGTCACCTTTTTATTAGGTCCATCTACTTTAATAGGTGCGAAAAATGGGATAAATTCCATATTGTACCTGTCTAATACCTTGTGCAAGGTCTCTGCTATCTGTGGCACACCAAAGATAACTGTACCTGGTGTCGCAAATGTAAGTTTTGTTTTATCAGCCAAACCATGTTTGCGAATATAATCTGCAGCTAGGTAGGCTATCTTTTGAGGTGCTCCACCACATTTAATGGGTGTCGTAGGTTGTGTAAAAATAGCATGGCCACCCTTGAAGTTTCTAAGTACCTCCCATGTATGCTCAGGATCCGTATAGTTAGAACATACCACACCGTGACCCAATGCTTCTTCCAAACCTTCAATTAATGATGGTTCCATCACTAAGCCCGGTGAAACTACTAAATAGTCATAATCCATATCACCACTTGATTTGGTGGTGATTTGGTTTTCATCAGGCTTAAACCCTGTAACCTCATCTTTTACCCATGTTACACCTTTAGGTATTAGGTCTGCCATTGGCCTAGCCGTTTTTTTCATATCAAAAGTGCCTGCACCTACGAGCGTCCAAGCTGGCTGATACCAGTGTGTATCTGCCGGATCAATAATGGTAATATCTACATTTGCTTTCATTGCTTTTAACTTGGAAGCTGCCATGATGCCGCCTGTTCCTGCGCCGATGATTAGTATTTTTGGTAATTTGTCTGCCATTTTTAGATGTTTATTTTATTTATGAATAGATACAAATTTATAATATTTTATCCAGGGCTTTTGTAACATAAGTTACATTTATACCTCACGATAAGTAATTAAAAATATTTTAAAATTATATTTTGATATTTTAGTATATTCAATACAAACCATTGAATTATTTTTGTTTTGTTTGACCAATAAATTAAATGAAAGCATTAAGCATAAAATTCTAAATTGTAATTATCTTTGTTACTCGAAGTAAATATTATTATTAATATCAATTACACAAAATGAAATCATCCATTAAGATACAACTTTCGGCTATGATGTTTCTCCAGTTTTTTATCTGGGGAGCATGGTTTGTCACTTTAGGTACTTTTTTAGGCAATAATATGAATGCTTCCGGCGGACAAATCGGTGCAGCATTTGGTACACAATCATGGGGCGCCATTATAGCGCCGTTTATCGTAGGGATGATTGCCGATAGATACTTCAATGCAGAAAAGATATTAGGTTTCCTTCATTTGATAGGGGCAAGTCTCATGTATTTCATGTCCCAATCAAATGATTTTAGCGCTTTCTACCCGTTGGTACTCGGCTATATGATAGTATATATGCCGACGCTGGCATTGGTAAACAGTGTCTCTTTTAACCAGATGAAAGATCCAGCCAAAGAATTTTCTAATATTCGTGTATGGGGAACAGTAGGGTGGATCGTAGCAGGGTTGATGATCAGCTATGTATTCAGATGGGATGATGGACAATTGATAGTGGCCGGCGCATTAAAAAATACTTTTATACTGGCTGCTATAGCCTCACTCATTTTAGGTATCTTTAGCTTTTTGCTACCCAAAACACCACCCAAAGGTAAAGACAACCAAAACAAAAGTATTGCCTCTATACTGGGACTGGATGCCATCAGACTTTTAGCTAATCGCAATTATCTTATATTCTTTATTTCGGCTATTCTGATTTGTATTCCTCTCGCCTTTTACTATAGTAATGCTAATCCTTTTTTAGTAGATATAGGCATGAAAAATCCTACAGCTAAAATGACGATTGGACAGATGTCCGAAGTGTTGTTTATGTTATTACTACCTCTGTTTTTTAAAAAGTATGGATTTAAAAATACCATTTTAGTCGGTATGTTAGCTTGGGTATTGCGCTATATTTTATTTGCCATTGGTGATGCAGGCAGTAATTCGTATATGCTGATATTGGGCATTGCTCTCCATGGTATCTGCTATGATTTTTTCTTTGTCAGTGGACAGATTTATACCGATGCTAAAGCTGATGATACAGTTAAAAGTGCTGCACAGGGATTAATAACTTTGGCAACTTATGGACTAGGGATGCTCATAGGATTCTGGGTGGCGGGATTGATTACTGACAGTTATAAAGGAGACTGGCAAACCATTTGGTTGTATCCTGCCGGGTTTGCTATTGTAGTGTTAATCCTGTTTTTAGCAACCTTTAAAAATGAATCAATCGCTTATAAACAATAACACGATGAAATATACAAGTATCATCGTTTTCCTTACGGGTTTATATCTGACCCTATGGCATTCCTATTTTAAGAGCCTCGCTTGGATAAAAGATAGTTCTTTTATTTTTGCTATTGAAGGAATTGCCCTTGGGCTTACCGGAGTTTTAGCTGGTTTAGTACTATTGGCATCTGCCAAAACAACTAAATTTGTTTTGCTTTTAGGTGTAATACTTAACATTGCAGTTATAATTGCATTTGCTTTTTTACCAGTAGTATGGATATACCTGTTAGCGGCGGTAGTTCAGGGTTTTTTGCTGGGTCATATACTTAGCATTTATCTTCAAAAACCGGTTAAAAATGATGGTCTAACCTTATTTAGCACTGTAGTATTTATTGCTTACTTGGTCAGAATGCTGGCCAATACGATTATGGATAATGCAGTACAAGGTCAATATTTTTTTTCTGGTTTAATGGTTTTGGCTCTTCTCGGCAATCTTATATTTATCCTTATCAAACCAAGTACCGATTTTAGTACTCTAAGTAAAAATGAAAACAAAACAGATCATATCTATAAAAATATTAATCTTGAAACTTTAATTCTCTCCTTATTGATTATTGTTGAAATATCCTTTTTTATTTGGGCACTCATATTGCCGGACGAAAGTCAGTCATGGATGTATAGGATGACTATTCCATTGACGCTAATATGGATGATAATCATGAGATCGCTTATCGCCAAATATCCAAGTAGAAGTATAAATAAAGGCTGGCTCTTTGTAATGTCATTAGCAGTTACGATAAGTTGTGGTTTCTTTTATACATTGGACATAAACGCTTTTTTTATCCTGTTTTTTCCAACATCAATGATAGCAGGTCAGCACATTGCAATTAAGTTAAATAGCGCTTCAACTTCGATTAAATATATAGGAGTCATATTTGTGATTTTAGCTGTTTTAATGATTGTTTCAGGTTTGTACATGGAAAATCATATCGCCTATATCCAATCATTAAAAATGCCGGAAAGCTTGTTTAATCTTTCAGCAGTTCAAGCATGGACCAAAGAATTGACAAGTCTTGTAGGATTAGCTGCGATACTGTCTGGAATCTTGTATATAAGGAAGCAAAAGCAAGAAAAAAACCCAGAAATGCTGTCTTAGAAATAGGTATTAACAAATTTTCAATTATTAGTAATGAATCGCAGTTTTGGTTTGTATAAACATGGGTATTAAATCGCTTTTTGAGATCATCTTCCCAGCATCATTAACGTTTTTTAAGTCAAAGATATATTAATTTACTACCTTTGCGGCCTTTTTAATAAAGTAGTTTCGTTATGAGTTTTTTGGATGAGTTACATAAGAGAAAGACATTTGCGATTATTGCACACCCGGATGCGGGTAAGACGACACTGACCGAGAAATTATTGCTCTTTGGGGGCGCCATCCAAGAAGCAGGAGCTGTAAAATCCAATAAAATCAAAAAACACGCTACCTCGGATTTTATGGAGATAGAAAAACAGAGAGGTATCTCCGTCGCTACTTCTGTCATGGCATTTGAATACAGAGATAAGCAAATCAATATCCTTGATACGCCGGGTCACAAGGACTTTGCTGAAGATACTTACCGAACCTTGACAGCTGTGGACAGCGTTATCGTGGTTATAGACGTAGCTAAAGGTGTCGAGGAACAAACAGAAAAACTCGTCGAAGTATGCCGTATGCGCAACACACCTATCATCGTCTTTATCAATAAATTAGACAGAGAAGGTAAGGATGGGTTTGATCTACTGGACGAAATTGAAGCTAAACTCAATCTGAAAGTAACACCATTGAGCTGGCCTGCCGGAATGGGTCAACGATTCAAAGGAGTGTATAATATGTACGAAAAAAACCTCATTCTTTTTCGAGCTCATGGCAAACAAGAAGAAGATAGCGTTTTTAAAATTACGGACCTTAGCGATAATCTTTTAGATATTCAAATAGGAGAATCACTGGCAGCCGAACTTAGAGACGAAGTGCACACATTAGAATCTGTATATCCTGAATTTAATCGTGAAGACTACCTCGATGGCAAAATTTCTCCGGTGTTTTTTGGTAGTGCAGTCAATAATTTTGGTGTTCGCGAATTGTTGGATTGTTTTGTTGACATCGCTCCACAGCCTTTACCTAGAGAAACAGAAGAGCGTACAGTCAAGCCCGAAGAAGAAAAATTCTCTGGCTTTATTTTTAAGATTCATGCTAATATGGATCCAAAGCATAGGGATAGAATAGCCTTTTTGCGTATATGCTCTGGTAAGTTTGAACGTAATACAAACTATTTTCATGTGCGTCAGAGCAAGCAACTAAAGTTTTCAAACCCGACAGCCTTTATGGCTTCTAAAAAATCAGTTATCGACGAGGCTTTTCCGGGCGATATCATCGGATTATATGACTCCGGCAATTTTAAAATCGGTGACACGATGACCGAAGGTGAGGTACTTCATTTTAAAGGGATACCGAGTTTTTCGCCAGAGCAATTCCGCTTTGTTAATAATACAGATCCTATGAAAACTAAGCAACTCAACAAAGGTCTGGATCAGTTAATGGATGAAGGTGTCGCTCAGTTATTTACAAAAGAAGATAACGGTCGTAAAATCATCGGTACCGTCGGTGCGCTCCAGTTTGATATCATCCAATACCGACTCAAACATGAATATGGGGCTTCCTGCGATTATGAGCCGGTAAACCTATATAAAGCCTGCTGGGTAGCATCAAAAGACCCTATGGCAATGAAGGAGTTTATATCCCGTCGGAAAAAAGATATAGCCAAAGATACCGATGACAAACTGGTCTTCTTAGCTGAGTCAGCATGGTCACTTAAGATGGCTCAGGAAAATCATCCGGACATAGAGTTTCACTTTACGAGTGAATTCTAAAGTTAAATATTGATTATAGAACCCTACATTTTTCTTTAAACCATGCCTTCACTTTGTCATCCTTTATATATGTGGATACGTGCGTATATACGTGATGATGATAAGTGTTGATCCAAGATATTTCCTTAGCACTTAATTTATCTTTATCTATGAGATTCAGGTCAAAAGGATAGAGTGTTACTGTTTCAAACTCTAAATATCCCAGATATGCTGATGGAACACATAGGATGAGATTTTCTATCCGCATACCGTAGCTGCCTTCCTTATAAAAACCAGGCTCATTACTGGTAAGCATACCTTTGACGTGGACGGTCTTGCCTCGCTCAGAAAAATTATTGACAAAGCCCTGTGGAGGCTCATGCACATTCATAAAGAAGCCTACACCATGACCAGTACCATGACCGTAATTAAGTCCTTCATTCCATAAAAATTGGCGTGCTAAAATGTCGAGTTGCACACCTGTAGTTCCCTCAGGAAACTTCGCCATGGATAAGGCAATCATACCCTGAAGTACTAGTGTATAATTGGTTTTTTCTTCTATGGATGGAGCACTTAGGGTAAATGTACGCGTTATATCCGTAGTACCATCCCGATATTGTCCACCGCTATCTACGAGTAGGATGCCTTCCGGGAGTATCTCCTTGCAAGTATCGGGCATAGGATGGTAGTGAATGATGGCACCATTACTTCTATAGCCGATGATAGATCCAAAGCTTTCATTTTGATACAATGGTTGCTGACTCCGGCACTCAGCGAGTTTATGTGCTAAGTCCACTTCTGTAAATGATGATTTGGAAGCCAGCATTTGTTCCATCCAATAAAAAGCATTGGCTAAGGCTGCTCCATCTTTCATCATTACTGTCCGAATATGCTTGATTTCTGTGTCGTTTTTAATTGATTTTAATCTTTTGGGAATAGAAGCACTGTGGACAACTTTTGCATTAATAGCCTCGTATATTGTCTGACTACAGGATGCCGGATCGAGCATCATGGTCTCATTTGCGGGAAGCTGATTTAAAAAACGGATGATATTATCATAATGATGTTCTATAATGTGATTATCCGCTAATTGCTGTTGTGTGTTTTTAGTTAATTTATTAGGATGTATAAACAGATGTGCATCGGCTTTACCTATAATAGCATAAGATATAGCTACTGGATTATAATCTACATCTGTGCCACGGATATTAAGCGACCAGCCTATATCATCTAATGTTGTAATGAGATAATAATTAGCTCCAGCTTCCTGCATACCAGCGCGAATCTCACTAAGTTTTTCTGATACAGATTTTCCTGCGTAAGCTACCTCATGTGGGGTTACTTCATTATTAGATAGAGGTGGTCTATCTGTCCATATTTTAGAAATCAGGTCACAACGGTGATTGATGCTGATGTTGTGTGTGAGGAGCGCCATTTTCAAGTCATCTACACTGCCTTTTGAAAACATCCACCCATTGATACCTACCATAGAACCTGAAGGTAAATTTGACAGTAGAAACTCTGGAATTGGGTTTCCAAATTGATTAAGCATCTTGTGTAAAACAAACTCGCTACCCGCCAGTTCCATTTCTCCTTGAAGAAAATATCGGCTATCTGTCCATAAACCGGCATGATCATGTGTGATAATGACGAAGCCGGCCGAACCCGTAAATCCAGATATCCAAGCCCGTTCTTGCCAGTGATCACTTACATACTCGCTTTGGTGCGGGTCATTGGATGGGATGATGACGGCGTCTATATTATTAGCACGCATTTCGGCTCTAAGTTGATGGAGTTTTTGATTCGTATTCATTTATATTATGATTTTGAATGATTTGTTTTTAGTTATTACTCAATAAAATAAATGTTATTAAATTTTGTAATATGATTAATTATGTCGTATATTTGCCCCGTAAAGATACGATGAAATTATTGAGGACAAAAGGAAACATAATAAATTTTACATTTGTTAGTAATTTTAATCGTTGTTGTTCATCACATTTAAAAAGTCCAAATGATCAGACAAACAATAAGTCAGAAGATGCTGCAAAAGCTGTCACCTCAACAGATACAGCTTATGAAGTTACTCCAGATACCTACAGCCAATTTGGACGAAAGGATTCAGGAGGAATTGGAGGTAAATCCTGCATTGGAGGAAGGCGGTGATCAATCGGATGTTTTTGATTTGGATGATGATGAATACAGTTCTCAAAAGGACGACGAAAGCGATAAAGGCAGTAATGACGATGCTGAATTTGAGTTTGATGATTATCTAAATGAATATCTTGATGACGACCCGGCTACTTATAAAATGAAAGGTGAAGAATATCTCGATGCAGAGGAGAGAAAAATGCCTATTCCTGTTGAAAATACTTTCCATGAAAGCCTTGAAAGACAAGTTGGATTACTAAATATTACAGATTTAGAATCTTTATTATTACATCAGATAATCGGTTCTATTGATGAGGATGGATATCTGAGACGTGAGCCATCATCTATTGTAGATGATGTATTGTTTGCACATAATATTGATACAGATGTGGAGACTATCAACCGATTGATTAGGGTTGTTCAAAAATTTGAACCAGCTGGTATCGGTGCACGTACATTACAGGAATGTCTTATTTTGCAATTGGAAGATAAGCTTGAAAAAGATCCTAATTTTAATCCAAAAGAAAGAAAGCTCGGATTGAAGATTCTAAATGAATATTTTGATGAATTTACTAAAAAGCATTATTTTAAGTTAAAAAAGATTTTAAATCTCTCTGATTCCGATCTTAAAGATGCTATAGATGAAATTCTTAAACTAAATCCAAAACCGGCTGGTATTATCGAGGGCAATAATATGCTTAATAATTATATCATTCCAGACTTTATCATTTACAATAGAGATGGAGAATTGGATTTAATTCTAAACAGTAAAAATGCACCAGATCTTCGTATCAATGATCAGTATATGGATATGCTCAAAGGCTATCGCGAAACAATATCAGGAAGACGTGCTACCAGATCAGAAAAGGAAGCAGTTCTATTTATTAAACAAAAGATAGACTCTGCCAAGTGGTTTATTGATGCGATCAAACAACGCCAAGATACGCTTTACCGCACTATGTATGCCATCATGCAGTATCAATACGACTATTTTACAACAGGGGACGAACGCAGAATTAAACCGATGATCCTCAAAGATTTGGCCGACGTGACAGGTTTGGATATTTCGACCGTAAGCCGCGTAGCTAATAGTAAATTTGTACAGACAGAGTTTGGTACTAAAAAACTGAAAGATTTCTTCTCTGAGAGTATGCAGGCGCAGGATGGCTCTGAAGTTTCCACTTTGGAAGTAAAGACTATTTTGAGTGATGAAATCGCAAGAGAAGACAAAACGAAACCGCTGTCAGACGAAAAACTTATGGAAATCCTTTTAGATAAAGGGTATAATATCGCAAGAAGAACCATAGCCAAATACCGCGAGCAGCTAAATATCCCGGTAGCAAGACTTCGTAAGGAGTTATAAAATATTGGCTTGACTAATACAAGCCTCTGTTTTTACACTTCAGTCAATGCTTTTTTTCTCCTAATCCTATCATTGAGCGCCATTTTGAACGAAATGAGCCATCAAGCTATATTTAACGTGAGTTTGATATGAGAAAAAGGTATGTCATAGGATGCGTCATGGATAGTCTAAAAAAGCAAGCCAATTATAGCATTCAATACATAGAAGTATTCTTGGATCTATCATAAATATGTTTTCATACTTAGACGCTTATCAATCCTTACCTAAAAAACCATTGATTGCACATCATTTCAAATTTGAAGAGTCTAACCTTAACCAACTATGCATGTAATTTTGGCAGTCTTACGTCGAATTCACATTCTTATAAAGATCTAACAGTAGAAATTAGATAACCTTAACCCGTAGTGTCATTATATTATTATGATAGCATGGTTTAGGATTGATGAAAAGTATTTTTTTTAGATTGCAAAATATTTTATAGATTTTATCATATTTTATTTCAATTATATCAAATATGTTATATCTTTGCGGTCTTTTTAAGAAAACGTATTAAATAATTAAAGTTTTTATGCTTATAATCAACATTAAGGACGAGGAGTCTATCGACAGAGCACTCAAAAAGTACAAAAGAAAATACCAATCTGTAGGTCTAATCAAAGAATTGAGAAGCCGTAAGCATTTTGTTAAGCCTTCTGTTGTCAAAAGAAATGAAAGACTATCTGCAGCTTACAGACAAGCTAAGTTCGGAAATCAGGGCGAATAGAGTGATATAGCAATCATAAGCTGAAAATATATATACAGGGTTATGCTCAATGAGTATGCCCTTTTTGTATTGGTGAGCAAGATTTACAAAATATCAACGCATCAACATTAGCTTCCATTAATTGACTATAGACTTTGCTAAATTTTAAATCTGTCGATTTTGAATCATTGGCTTAATAAACTATAATTATTTGCCATAATATCAATCAACAAAGTCTCATAGAACTATTATATGCCCAAAATACTTTATGTTGATTATAAATTAAGGTTTCACCGTAACTAGGATCTAATCACAGTGAAACCTTAAGATTCATCAGGAAAACGACTATGCTTCGAGTGAAGCAATAGGCATATTACCTAAATGCTTCTTCAAATAAGATAGGTCGTGGATATTCTTCGTTATATGCAACACGAATCACGTCAAATGCAGTAACTATACCTTTGAGGTCGTTTTCAAGATTGACCACAGGTAATGTTTTAAAACGCTGGTCTGCAAATAACTCTGCGGCGGTTCCTACCTTGTCTTTTGGGGTGATTTTAATAATCTTGGTACTCATCACTTGAGATACCGGTGTGTTTTCGTCGTGACCTTCTCGGAGTCCTTTCCAAAGATCAAACACTGTAACCATTCCTACTAATTTACCCTCTATGGTCACTGGTAATTGTTGTAAAGAATGATCCAACATCAATGCTTCTACATCTTTAATAGTTTGTGTGGGTGATGCTACCAAAGGGTCTTTGGACATAATAGCACGTACTTCCTGATTCATCATGGCTTTAAAAATTTTAAAAAGTTAAACAATCATTATTCTAAAGCGAAGAAAAAGAAAATAACCTAAATTACTCTAAATTATACAACGCTAATCATTTCAAAATAGTTAGATAAAAGTGTATATTTTTGTATAAAATAATTTTATTTTATAAATTTTATCTGGGGTGGATTAAAGTGACCAAAACAATAATTCTTTCTTGGCAATAATAATACATAGAGAAGGTACAGTTTTATTATTAGACTTGCAGCAGTATAAATTACAAATTACGCTGCACAATTTATGATACTTTAATGTGCTTGATGGACTGATTATCTCTTTTTTTTAGGTTTAGACTCTGGGAGTTCTTTTATAGTAATACAAATTAATTTGCTAAGCCAGTCGCTGTCTTCTATCTTATCTTCTATTAAAAATTTAGGTTTTGCTCCTGGAAAGGGTAGTGCCTCTACTGCATTACCTATAAATGCTCGTCCGCCATCAGTCGGTTTAATAAAAAGCCGGTTGTCACATATCAAACCAAAGACTTTTCCATCCGCATACAAGCAGTATTCACCAAACATCTTTTTTGAGGTAATCTCGCCCGCATTGTGGATTTGGTCGATGACGAAGTCCATAAAGTTTTTATCAGATGCCATATGTATGTGTTGTAATGCAAAGGTATGATTTTAAATACAAGTTTTATTCTATTTGTGATAAAATAGAATGTATGTTTTAACCTTACAAGGAATAGGATTGTTAATGATAGCAGAACTTATTAAACGTACCCTAATTATGGTAATGATATATATGACATTTGATATTGACAAAGAGATGATGGGCGAAAATATTGCCAATAGCGCTATCTCTTTAGCCGAAAGTATCAACAAGGAAGAAGGATTTATTTCAAAGGTTTGGATTCACAATTTAGAAAAAGGAAAGCGAGGTGGTGTTTATATCTTTGACACCCTTGAAAATGCGAAGGCTTACGCATCTATGCACGCATTACGGGTGGCCAATGTTGGTGGTACTAATATTGAATTTGCTTTTTTTGACATTAACGTGCCTTTGTCAAAAATCAATCATGGTATTAAAATATAATTGATTTTATGTTGGATGTTTTGATAATTGGGGCTGGTCCGATAGGTATAGCTACAGCGTTGAGAGCAAAGAAAGGCGATTTAGAATATGTTGTCATCGAAAAGGGAACGATAGTTAATTCGCTATATAACTATCCGGTCAATATGCGTTTTTTTTCGAGTGCAGAAAGGTTAGAGATTGACCATGTTCCGTTTATTAGTGCTAATGCTAAGCCGGTAAGAGCGGAAGCGCTTGAATATTACCGACGTATAGCTATCGATAATAACCTGAATATCCATTTATTTGAAAAGGTAGTTAAGGTGGTGCCGGAAGATGGCTATCATAAAGTCATTACTGATAAAAGTAGCTACCTTACTAAAAATATCGTTGTTGCTACTGGTTTTTATGACCTACCTCATTTGATGAATGTACCAGGTGAAAACCTGCCAAAAGTACATCATTATTACAAAGATCCGCATTACTATGCAGGGCAAAAAGTAGTCATCACAGGTGCAAGTAATTCGGCGGTTGATGCAGCATTGGAGATTTATCGCAAAGGTGGTGATGTGACGATGGTCGTACGTGGTCCAGCTATAGGAGAGCGTGTCAAATATTGGGTTAAACCCGATATCGAAAACCGTATCGCCGAAGGCAGTATTAAAGCTATTTTTAATGCAAATCTGACCGATATTCGCAACAGTGAAGTAGATGTCCAAACAAAAGATGGAGAAAGGCGGACATTAAAAAATGATTTTGTCCTTGCTATGACCGGGTATATGCCTGATTTTGAGTTTTTACAGATGATAGGTATTCAGTTGTCAGAGGACGAAACTCGCATTCCTGTATATAGTCCAGCCACAATGGAAAGTAATCTGAAAGGTGTCTATCTCGCTGGAGTCATCTGTGGCGGTATGGAAACGCATAAGTGGTTTATTGAAAACTCTCGTATCCATAGCACGATTATTATAAACCATATTTTACAACAGCTATGATGACTTTTAATCACAAGCACCCTTACGAACCATTTATCCCGGAAGGTACTGTAAAACTGATCGTAGGAACGTTGCCACCACCTCGATTTACAACGGGTGAACTCTTGCCTGGAGATGTTGACTTTTGCTATGGCAGTCGGGATGGTCAGTTGTGGCAGATTATCAGCAGGATTTTTGATACACCACTGGTGTACGAGACCACAACATTTGCCGTGGAGCAGCGAAAGGATTTGTTAATCCGGCATAAAATAGGGATTTGTGATTTAGTAGCGTGTGCTCATAGGGATAAGATTGATGCCTCTGATCTAGGGATGAAAGATGCTCAACTGAGGCCATTATTTGATTATATTAGAGAGAATAAAAGTATAAAACAACTACTTTTTATGGGTGGTAATTCAAAAAATGGACCTGAGTATTTTTTTAGAAAGTTGATTAAAATATATGGAAATATCCATCTTGAACCTGTGAATGACGATGTTCCTTATGTACATCAATTTTTACTAGACGAACGTATTATCGAGACTGTATCCCTTACTGCTCCTTCTGGATCAGCAAATCGGGCAGTAGGAAGTATGGAAGCCTACAAAAAACTAAAAGCAGCAAATCCATCGTTTAATACAATAGATTTTAGAGTGATGCAATATGCACCCTTTTTTATTTGAGCAACTTAAAGTTTCTTTATGAATATAGATTTTTGGGATAGTCTTAAAGACGATTTTTTACATTTTATAACTGCGGCCGGCATCCGTTTGGTGTATGCTACTGTAGCCATTATCCTCGGGCTCTTTTTGATACGAGTGATTAAGGCCTTTGTCAGGCGCGTCGGGGATAGGTCTCATGCTGATCCTTCATTGTTTAGTTTTGTATATAGTTTGATAAAGGTGGTTTTATTTGCCTTACTTACCTTTGTGGTTGGTGTCATTCTGGGGATACAAGCGAGTGCATTTTTGACTTTGGTCGGTGCTATAGGTATCGCAGTAGGACTCGCATTGCAAGGCAGTTTGTCTAATTTTGCTGGTGGTATTTTGATTCTTCTTTTTAAGCCTTTTAAAATTGGTGATGAAATCACAATCGATAACCTTACCGGTATTGTTGAGCGAATTGATATCCTTTATACGCGGATCCGTACCTTTGATGGGAAGATGATTACGATCCCCAATGGTAAGGTTTCTAATTCGAGTGTAGAAAATGGAAGTACCTTTGCCGAACGGCGAGTAGATATTATGTTAAATATTCCGTTTGCTCAAGATGTAAATCAATTGCGTCAAATTATTACTGCGGCATTGGCACAACATCCCAAAGTCCTCTCCGATAGGCCTGTACAACTGTGGGTGAGTGTTTTTAGTGAGTCCTCGATGAAAATGTCTGCCCGCTGTTGGTGTAATAGTGAAGATTACTGGCAGGTATATTGGGATCAGATAGAGGTAGTCCAGGAGACTTTATACCGCCACAACATCCAGTTGGCTGTACCCAAAAGAGAATTGTACGATCCTAAGGCTAATCTGGAAAAATAGTGCTTCCCCATAAACCACTTTTAGAAAAAGATAGTATCATTTCACTAATGAATCGCCATGTATGTAAGATTGGAGCAACTGTTCGACGTCAGACAGTGATAAGGGAAACCAAGTTTCTTCTCCTAAATGATGGAGTTCCAATTTTTCATTTACGGAAAGACTGCCATCGACAATAAAACCAAATATCATTAGCTGTGCGAGGATTTTGTTTTCTTTCTCACTTTCATTAAACAGATCTTTCACCAGCACAGGTTTGTCGATTTTCATAGATAAGCCGGGATAGTGTTTTGTCAATTCCTTAATATAGGCATACAAAGCAAAATTATACGAGCGCTTTTTTTGTGCAATATGATTAACTAAGAGAGGTATTTTGTCTCTGACTGATATCAAATCTTCTTTTGAAAATTGACTAACAAAATCTTTAGAAGCAGCTGATGAAGTAATCCGCATCTGTGCTTCTTTCATCACTAAATGGCTCGCCCATGCATCCCAAAATGCATAAACTGGCACACCGACCAGATCCATAACGATCCGTAGAGCATACCTTCCCAATGCTCTTCGCACGATAAGTTTTATTAGAATGTTGGATAGAGCTGCTTTGATTTTAGCAAATATAAACAAGGTATAATAAGTTACTTTAGAAAGGCCGATATAAGGATCAATTTCTAAGGAAGCCATATATTTATTAGGCATTTCTAAACCGGCTTCTGTTAGGATAGCGATTTGATCTTCGTAATCCTGTTGTTCTGTGCCGGGATACTTATATATCTCGCAGGCTTTTTTGACAGCTCGCATGTTGATGACATTGAGTACCCAAATTTCTGGAAAGACCATCACGATTCCATACAGAGTATAGTAGAGCTCAAATTCAAATGACTTTCCGAAAAGATGCATTTGTTGTGGCTGAAAAAGTGTCGTCATATGAAATGGCAAAATCACTACTAAAACCGCAATAGCGCCTGTTAATGCAGATAATGCATACGTTTTAAGATGGAGCAACCTAAGCGCTTTTCTTTGTTCGATAGATAAAATATAGCTCTTGTTGTTGGCTGTTTGGATATTAGCTACGCTCCTGTCGAGATACTGCTTCCCAATTGTAAAAATGATTCCTTTATCCTTTTTTGCCTGCTGATCTGTCATCCTAATATATTTCACGTAAGTGATAAAAAATCATTTGATTATTTACAAAAAACAGGGGACAAAATTAATGTTAAGATGTGAACATCGCCAAATCTTTTTTGAGATTAATCAAATCCTAAATTGATATATAAGTCAGCCGTATTAATCTGTGTATGCTAATAGTCAAAAATATATTTTTTTAAAATTAGGTTTAATATCTTAAATAGATTTATCTTTGTACCTGAGTTAAAATTTTAAATCAATGTCAACCAATAATAATTACGGAAGAAAAGGGGCCATTTTTGGCAAATTAGTATTAACGATCTTGTTATTTATTGTTATGCTCGTTTGGATATATAAAATGAATGGCCATTTTTTACCTGTTAAATAACAGTAAGTTATTTATCATTATTAACTTTTTCTATTGAATCGTCCACCTTATGTATAAAGACAAGAAGGTTGTCGTGGTATTACCTGCCTATAATGCTGCTCGTACATTAAAACAGACCTACGATGAGATTCCTTTTGACATCGTGGACGAAGTAATCTTGTGTGATGATGCCTCTAAGGATAATACAGCAGATGTTGCAAAATTGATAGGCATCCATCAGATTATCCTACATCCGCAAAATAAAGGCTATGGTGGCAATCAAAAATCCCTCTATAATAAGGCTCTGGATATCGGTGCAGATATAGTTATCATGCTGCATCCTGATTATCAATATACACCGCTGCTTATCCCATCTATGGTTAATATCATCGGAGATGGTTTATATCCGGTAGTGTTGGGATCAAGGATCTTGGGTAAAGGGGCTCTCAAAGGAGGAATGCCCATGTATAAGTATATCGCTAATCGGTTTTTGACTATGGTACAAAACCTTATGATCAATTATAAATTATCCGAATATCATACAGGGTATCGGGCTTTTAGTCGGGAAGTATTAGAATCCATCAATTTTAATAGCAATAATGATGATTTCATTTTTGATAATGAGATGCTTTCGCAAATTATTTACAAGGGGTTTGACATAGGTGAGGTAACCTGTCCGACCAAGTATTTTGAAGATGCTTCATCAATTAATTTTTCCAGAAGTGTTAAATATGGAATAGGTGTGCTTCTTGTATCATTCAGGCATATGTTAAGTAAGATGGGTGTCCTCAAATCAGAATTGTATGCCTAAGGAAAATTGGAGTGTTGACCGGCTTTTTATCATTTATAGACTAGCTTTTTGTCCATCAGTTTAGGACTACTTAATGTTGAACAAGCCTTTTTAATACAGATTATTCCCTCTTTTTCTTATTCAATAGCAATATTATGTCAGTAAAAAAAATTGAAATTATTCCATTCAAAGATTTTCATAAACCTCAGATTGTAGAAGTTTGGGAGCAGTCAGTACTCGCCACTCACCATTTTTTGACATCTTCTGATTTTTTGGAAATCAAGGAAATGGTCAGCCAGATTGATTTTAATGCTTTACAAGTTTATTGTTTGTTTGAGGAATCTAAACTGGTGGGCTTCGTGGGTGTTGCAGACGAAAAGGTGGAGATGCTTTTTTTACACCCGGATTATATCGGTCGAGGTTATGGCCGTGATCTGATGGATTTTGCGGTAAGGGAGTTATCCGCTGATAAAGTCGATGTAAATGAGCAAAATACAAATGCAGTCAACTTTTATAAAAAATATGGTTTTCAAACTTACGAGCGTACGGATAAGGATGATCAGAATAGGGATTATCCAATATTGAGGATGCAATTAAAGTAAGGAAATAATGTGAGGTATGGTGTGAATTCGTATTGGCAAAGAAGGAAATCTATCTAATCAATCGATTTAAACAGTGAGCAAATTCTTTTGTGTATTGTGTATATGCATAAACTCATTTTAAAAAGCCATCATAAGTAAAATCAATGCTGTGATCCAGTATAGGACTCACATTTTATCTGTACCTTTACATTTTAAAATCAGTAGTATTTCCGATGGTATTAAATATTAGATTTTGGTTGTCAGTTGTAGTGGTGATTATAGTTCAGCAAGGGTGGAGTCAGCCATTTTTTAGTGAAAGGACTCGACAGTATAAATCAATTATCCCGACGAGAAGTGTCATGCCAGGCGCTTCCATTGACATCAATGGAGACCTTGTAGATGACATAGTAGTCATAGATCGTGGAAACACTTTGAAAACCATCCTGAGTACTGGAAAAAACTTTGAATTAGTACCAGGGAATAATATTAAAACGACCACACTACGCGAATGGTCACTGGCTGCCGGCGACCTGAATAATGACGGCATCATGGAGGTAATAACTACCGGCGAATATAGCCAGGGAACTATTACTTCTTTAAATACAAATAGTCAACTTACTAAAAAAACCATTAATACTAATGTTTATGCCCAAGGATCAGCTATAGTAGATCTCAATAATGACGGTTGGTTAGATTATTTTTTATGCAATGAAGATGGACCACCTAAAACTTATCTCAATGACAAAACCGGTACTCTTAGAGAAAAAATAATCATTCCGTTTTTGGAAAATGACAACACAGATGGATCAGGTAATTATGGAGTAGTCTGGACTGATATCAATGGTGATTATCTTCCAGATATGATACTTTCTAAATGTAAAGCTGGCGTCACAGATCCTACCGATAAAAGACGGATCAACCGACTTTATATTAATAATGGCAATGGAACATTTACCGAAAAAGGTGCGGCTTTCAATCTAAACAGTGGTGCTCAAACATGGGTCACAGTTGTTGCTGATTTTGATAATGATGGCGATATGGATGCTCTAGTTGTAAATCACTATTCGCCACATCAACTTATGGAAAACATAGATAATACGCACTTTGAGGAACGTTCGCTACCAGAGGTGCTCTCATCTTTTAGTTTTCAGGCAATAGCGATGGACGTAGATAATGATGGATTAATAGATATCTTGCTTTCCGGTGCAGAAGGCGGTATCTTGTTGTATAATAAAGGTAAGATGCAGTTTGAAATACATAAGGATGTCTTTAACAAATTTACTGTTCATTCATTTAGTATTGGGGATTATAATGATGATGGCTTCCCGGATATACATGCGCATCTTGGGCTTCCTGTTAATGATATCGGTCTATCAGATGATCAACTTTGGATCAATAATGCTAATGAAAATCATTACATAAAAATTAACCTTAGAGGTACTACTTCCAATCTTACAGCTATCGGTGCACATCTAACGCTATATACACCGGCAGGTAAGCAGGTGCGTATGGTCAAAGGCGGTGAAAGCTATGGTATTTGTAATTCTTTTCAGCAGATATTTGGATTGGGTGGTAGGACAGATATTGATAGCCTTGTAGTCAGGTGGCCATCTGGACTTAAAGAAACCTATGTAGATCTATCTGTAGATAGGACCTATCTTATCCAAGAAGCAAGGTGTGTCACACAGCAGATTGCATTGTATGAAGATGACATTATCTGGAAAAATAGCAATGTTTTGCTTAAAGCACCAGCGGGATTTAAACAGTATAATTGGAGTAATAATCAGACTACATCTTCCATTGCAGTTTCACCCGGATTATATCATGTTTCCATGACAGATTCTAATGGATGTGTAACAGTAAGTAAACCTGTAAAAGTTGTTTCTGGATGCTTCGATACCAAAACCAATATATTGAAAGAAGACTATTTGGCCATCTGTGCCGGTGAGTCTGTAGAGATTTTTCCATCCATAATAGGAAGTTTATTTGTCTGGCAAGATAGTCTTATTTCAAATGCTTATACTACTGATAATACCGGTTGGGTGCGAGTGGCTGCTACAGATTATTGTAATCAAATCATAAGAGATAGTGTTTTTGTCGAGCGTTTTTCTTTTGACTTTGAAGTAACTTCAGATGTTATTCAAAAGGGACAATCAGCTATTTTAACATCGACAGAATCTTTAACTAACTGGTTTAGAAGCCCTGATTTTGAAAATCCTATTGGATTTGGAAAGTCTTTTAAAACAGCGCCTTTGGACACATCTACTGTTTTTGGTGCGCGAGCATCATCTTTATTAAATTTTAAATCAAATATCTTAGGGGAGCATGATATTCCTAATACAAGTCAGTTTCATATCAATACAGCATCTGGAAACATGCTTTTCACAGTAGAAGAAGCCTGTATCTTGCATCGGTTTACAGTAAGTACTGACATAGCGGGCATTCGCCGTATCTATATTTTAAAAAACAATAAAGATACTGTTTTTGTAAAAAGTTATAATTTGCCGCAAGGGTCATCTAAAATTGAATTAAATGCCTCATTAGTACCTGGTAATTACAGCATTGGGACAGATGAAAGGGTAAATATTTCCAGCTTGGGTTATAAATCTCCGCGACTGGTTAGGACATCAGGCAAAACAGCCTATCCGTATGTTATCAATGACGCTATGCAGATCACAGCATGTACGTTTGGGCCTACAGTGTATCTTTACTTTTATGATTGGGAAATTTATACAGACTTATTGTATTGTGAAGGCGATTTAAAAGTATTTTCTGTAATAGTTGATACTACATCTTCAACACAAAGTACACATACATTAAAAGTCAATATTTGTCCCAATCCGCTGGAATCTTGGCTTAATATACAAACCGAGGAATCCATAGACAGAATAGAAATATCCACACTATCAGGAGCAAATATTATAAATTGTCTATATCGTGATAATCTAATCTATCTAGGTAATCTGCCTGCAGGTACATATATTTTAAGCATAATAAAAGGTGACATCAATAAAAGATTTAAGCTAATAAAAATATAAATTATCCAATTTTATTTTGAGGCAAAAGCCTGTATTTTAATTTATATAAAGTTGCTAAATATCTGATATATAGAAGGAATAAGGTCTAAATCACGACATTTTTACTATATTATGGATATCATTTTGATTTATTGCATTTTTTTTCTAAGATTGTTATGTCAAATAGTTAAATTTGCGATTTAAAGATTTATTTTAACAATCACTTTTTAATTTTCTTAATATGCAAAGATTTTATACTTTTTTATTTTTTACCTTTTTTGTAGCTTTAGGGTTGCAGGCACAGGTAAGTTATAGTGACAACTTTGACAGCTATCCGGCTGGCACGTACTTAGGTGTAAATAGCAGCCGATGGACGACTTGGTCTAATAAGCCAGGCTCAGATGAAGATGCTAAGATTACTTCTGATAAGTCCAAATCACCTTCAAACTCGGTTTATATAGCAGCAACAAGCAAGGATGGTGGTCCGACAGATTTAGTATTTCCGTTTGGAGAAAAATTTACAAAAGGTACTTTTGTGCTTAAAATGAGCTTGTTTATTCCTGAAAAGAAAATAGGTTACTTTAATTTACAGGGTGACGAAAAAGTAGGCGGTACATGGGCTTTGGATGTAAATTTTGCTGCCAATGGTATTGCAAGTTTTAAGAATGGTTCTACTAATTTATTAAGTACAAAATATCCGGTAGGTGAGTGGTTTGATGTAGAATTAAATATCAATCTGTCAGCTAATCTGTGGAGAGTATTGATCAATGACGAATGTAAAGGCTCTTTTGCTAACCCTGCAAACAGAGTTTCTTTTGTTGATTTCTACCCTACAAATTTAGATTGTACTTTCTATATGGACAATTTCTCTTTTGATTATAGCCAATCAGCACAAGAGATCAATTTGGATGCAAGTATTACCGGATTTACGTGGGCTGGTACGAGACTTACTGGTAGTACTGATAGTCCTGTCTGCTACATCCAGAACAATGGTACCACTGTAATCAAAAATGCAGAAGTCATTGTGTCTGTTCCAGGTCAGGATGATGAAACATATCAACTGGATGCGTTAGATTTGAAAAGAGGCGAAAGATCTTTAATATATTTGCCAGAAGTAACTTTAGCAAAGGGTCCTAATGTGATTTCTGTATTAATAACTAAGATTAACGACCAAGTCGGCGATGACGAAAATTGTAATAATATCCTCACTACTGTACTTGACGCAATTGTCCCAGCAGCTCATAAACGAGTTTTAGTGGAGGAAGGTACTGGTACTTGGTGCGGATGGTGCCCACGTGGTGCAGTAGCAATGGATAAGTACAATGACATTTATAATGATTTATTCGTTCCTGTGGCGATGCACGGTGGTAGTAGTACAGAGCCAATGAGATTAGTAGAATACGATCAGTTTTTAAACTTTACATCATTTCCAGGTGCTAAAGTAGATCGTGGTGATTTTATTGATCCAGGTGATTCAGAAGCGCCTTTCCTTACAAATATTACTAAGGCGCCATTGGCAAAATTAGAAAGTGGGGCTCGACTTAATGAAGCTGATAATATTCTTGATATATCGGTAGATGTGGAGTTTTTAGACAAAGCAGCTGGCAACTTTTATGTGTCTATGATACTTACAGAAGACGATGTTAAAGGAACAAGCAGCGGTTATGCCCAGGCAAATTATTATTCAGGTGGTGGTGCTGGCCAAATGGGAGGTTATGAAATACTACCTAATCCGGTTCCTGCTTCTAAGATGGTTTATAATCACGTCGCAAGAGCCGTAAGCGGCTTAAATCGTAGTACTGCCAATTCTATAACTGGAAATAGCTTTACAGCTGGTAATAAGTCCGTAGTTTATTTTTCTATAAAGCTAGATCCAAAATGGAAGAAAGATAAAATGCATATCATCCCTGTAATCTTGAGAAATGGAATCGTTGTAAATGTCAATACTTCTACAATCGAAGAAGCTATAAATTATGGTTACGTCGTTGGTACAAGCGAAGTAGAACTGAGCTCCCGATTAAATATTTATCCAAATCCAGCAGATAATTATGCTAATGTAGAGTTTGATCTTCCACAAACATCAGACGTGAATATCAAAATTTATAGCCTTGATGGTACGGAAACCATTACAAAAACATTTGAAAATAAAAGTGGTAAAGTATCATTGAAAATGCCACTTGAGTCGTTATCTTTAGGTATATATATGATGAAAATCAATACGAATGCAGGCAGCAAATACGGTAAGATTGTAATCAGTAGATAAGACCAAAAAAGTTAATTCAGGAAGTAAATCACTAAACCTGAAAATATTAAAGTATAAAGGCAGTTTGAGATATTCAGGCTGCCTTTAGTCTTTTGAGAACTTCTGACAGCTCCGCCACTTTATTAGTTCCAATTAGCAATTTTTTACCATTCTTTAAGATTAATTGCAAGCCTTGATTGCCTGATACATTAAGGGCTTTCCCTTTTCCGCTAAAAAATCCATAACGCAATCCCCAACCTCCAAATTCAAGAATAGGTGCGTAGGTACGAACATAGGCTTCGGATATTTCGTCCCATGAATAACGGAGTGCTTTGAGGGTAAAGGGAAAAAATCTTACTTCGATTCCGTCAGTATCTATTTTCGTCTCTAATTTTAAAAACAAAAAACTAATTGTGAGTAACAAGACTAATGTTGCCACAACAAGAAGTCCGGTATTGCTCATAGGCTTGTCGCCGAAAGGAATACCCTGTATCATCTGTCGGTATATCCCCCATATAAACGGAATATTTGTCAAAATCAAAATCATCCAAAGCCACCATTGAGTAAAACGTTGATTTTCTTCAAATACTATTGGCTTATTCATTGCTTTTCTTGTCTAATTGATTATTATTTGTGTGCATACTTCTTGCAAGATATGGTACTACTTGAGATTGTATTTGTTGATTCCAGGTATTCCCAAAATATCATCCTTAATTCTATAAATCGTCTCACATTTAGTTATTTGATCGCAGATATAATCCGGTTTTTGTCCCCATGCAGTATTACAATCACCAATTTGATTTCCATTTTGATCAAAAATTTGAAATCCTGTATCAGTAGCACTCAACTCTGCTTTGTACACCAAAACGCTTTTATGATGGCAGACACTGATCTGACCTTGTTTGTAAATAGCATAGATTTTCTTTAGACTGTCCAAATTAACTTCATCTTTAGTACAGCTCGACGACATCAACAGTCCTACTAAGAGTAAGCCTTTAAACAATATATTTTTACCCATCTCCATTTTAATTATATTTTTGATAGCTATCTATATGTTTAAAATAAATATTCTTGAAAATGGTTCAAATCTATGTTAGTTACATTGAAGTGAGTTTAGAAAGAGAATCCATACTATAAAGACTAATTCTTTTGTAGTCGTGATGTTGTTTGATAAAAGGAGAATCTTTCGAAAATCCTTGGCGTATTGACAAATTGGACAAAAATCAACAATACTAATATAGAAAGTCTGAAAGGCTTGTATAATGTATTATTAGTCGCTTTATCTCCTATCTAATCAAGGTCTGAGAGGAGGAAATATAAAAAGAGAATTTTGTTAGACACGCTATTGCATATTACTATTTTTAAAATCCTCTATTTTAGCTTACCTTTGTGCCGTTTTTAAAATAAATATAATATATGTACAGAAGTCACAATTGTGGTGAATTAAGGTTGACGGATGAAGGCAAGCAGGTAACATTATCAGGATGGGTGCAGAAAAGCAGGGATCTTGGTGGTCTGACCTTTGTGGATTTGCGAGATAGATACGGTATTACTCAGTTAGTATTTAATATGGATGAAAATGCAGAACTTTGTACACAAGCGCGTAAGCTGGGCAGAGAATATGTCATCCAGACAACAGGACTTGTTCGGGAACGTTCCAGTAAAAACCCAAATCGCTCTACTGGTGATATAGAAATAGATGTCACACGATTACATATCCTTAATGAGTCCAAAGTGCCACCATTTACAATAGAAGATGTATCAGACGGCGGTGATGAATTAAGGATGAAATACCGTTATTTGGATTTACGCCGTTCTCCGGTGCAAAATAACATTCTCTTTCGCTCAAAACTATCTTTAGAAACCCGTAAATATTTGGATAATCAGGGTTTTGTAGAGGTAGAAACTCCGTTTTTAATCAAAAGTACGCCAGAGGGCGCAAGAGACTTCGTTGTTCCGTCACGATTAAATCCGGGACAGTTTTATGCATTGCCGCAGTCACCACAGACCTTCAAACAACTTCTGATGGTAGCAGGTGTGGATAAGTATTACCAGATTGTTAAATGTTTTCGTGACGAAGATCTTAGAGCTGACAGACAACCGGAATTCACGCAGATAGATTGTGAAATGTCTTTTGTGCATATCGATGATATCCTTAATACTTTTGAAGGGTTGACTAAACATTTATTTACACATACGCTGGGTGTTGAACTCAGTGATTTTCCACGTATATCATATGATGATGCCATGCGATTGTATGGGTCAGATAAGCCAGATCTTCGTTATGGAATGGAATTTGTCGAGATGAATGACTTCGCTAAAGGACATGACTTTAGTGTGTTTGACAATGCAGAACTTATCGTCGGCATCTGTGCCAAAGGCGTAGCAGAGGCGTATTCTAATAAAGATATGAAAGAATGGACAGAGTGGATGCAGCGTCCACAGATAGGCTCTAAAGGACTTGTCTATGTCAAATATCAGGAAGACGGGAGTATTAAATCCACCGTCGGTAAGTTTTATAGTGATGAAGTACTACAATCCTGGGCTGTGAAGTTTGGTGCAGAGAAGGGCGACGTACTGTTTATCCTCAGCGGAGAAGCAGAAAAAACCCGCAAACAACTCTCGGAGTTGCGCTTGGAATTAGGCAGAAGGTTGGGTCTGGCCAAAGAAGGTGATTTCAAGCCACTTTGGGTACTGGATTTTCCACTATTGGAGTGGGATGAAGAGACACAGCGATTTTATGCGATGCACCATCCATTTACTTCGCCAAAAAAGGAGGATATCTCTCGTATGCTTGACGGAGATCACGAAACATTAAAAGCGCTTAAAGCCGATGCCTATGACATGGTAATCAATGGATCAGAAATCGGCGGTGGGTCTATCCGTATCCATGACAGAGCATTACAAGCTAAAAACTTTAAGCTACTCGGATTTACGCCAGAGGAAGCAGAAGCGCAGTTTGGCTTCCTGATGGGCGCATTCGAATATGGTGCTCCACCTCATGGAGGTCTTGCATTTGGCTTTGACCGACTATGTGCAGTGATGAATGGTCAGTCTTCTATCCGTGACTTTATCGCCTTCCCTAAAAACAATCAAGGACGCGATGTGATGATTGATGCACCATCTGCAATCCATCTAGACCAACTTAATGAATTGCATTTAGAGACAAAACCTTTACAATCTTAAAAAATTAATACCTGTATAATTTACAGGTGCATATTAAATCAAAAGAATGGCAAAAGTATCAGTACCAAAAGGGACGAGAGATTTTCTACCCAAACAGGTAGTTAGGCGCAAACATATTTTTTCTGTGATCGAATCGGTTTTTAAAACCTTTGGTTATCTTCCGATCGAAACTCCCGTCATGGAAAATTTGTCCACCCTTACCGGAAAATATGGCGAGGAAGGTGACAGGCTTTTGTTTAAGGTACTTAATAATGGTGATTTTCTGGCGGATGTAAATGCTGAGGACTTGCAAGATAAGTCATCGCAAAAAGTTATTCCCCAGATTTCGAAGCGTGGATTGAGATACGACTTGACAGTTCCATTTGCAAGATTTGTAGTCATGCACCAAAACGAAATACAACTACCTTTTAAGCGATACCAAATACAACAAGTATGGCGCGCAGATCGTCCTCAGAGAGGTAGGTATCAGGAGTTTTATCAGTGCGATGTGGATGTAGTGGGCTCTGATTCGCTGATGTATGAGGCAGAGCTGGTGCAAATTTATGCTACAGTATTTAGAAAATTAGGCATTAAAGTCAAAATCCTGATAAATAATCGTAAAGTACTCTATGGCCTTGCAGAAGTAGCCGGTATCACAGAGAAATTTATGGAAATGACCATAGCTATCGATAAACTGGATAAAATCGGACAAGATGGAGTGCTTAAAGAAATGGCAGAAAGAGGTATCACCACTGATCAGGGGCTGAAAGTCCTTTCTTTATTAGAAAATGCATCCATAGAAAATATAGCGAAAGAATTTGAAAAGGTGGAGCATGGTCGGTTAGGTATAGAAGAGATCAAAACAGTGCTCGGGTATCTTGGTGACTCGACTGCTGAATTAACCTTTGATATAAGCTTGGCACGTGGTCTGAATTACTACACAGGTTGTATTTTTGAAGTAAAAATTGACAGCCTGGCCTATCCCGAATTGACGATGGGAAGTATCGGCGGTGGTGGCAGATATGATGACCTTACCGGAGTTTTTGGCCTTAAAGATGTGTCAGGCGTTGGCGTATCATTCGGTGCAGAGCGCATTTATGATGTCATGGAAGAACTCGAGTTGTTTCCTGATGAAGTAGAGAAAGATATCCAGGTGTTATTTGTAGCACTCGACGAGGAGAGTCATTTTTATGCCTTTAGCCAAGTCGCTTTAATGCGAGATGCAGGTATAGCATGTGATCTATATCCAGAGCCTGCAAAGATGAAAAAGCAAATGTCTTACGCCAATGCACGTAATGTACCCTATGTAGCTATCATAGGAGAGAGCGAAAGGGAAAGTAGCATGATGACTTTAAAAAATATGCTTAGTGGTAGCCAGTCAACTGTAAATCTCGACGAACTTATTTCTATGTTTACTTGATTAAAATTATGGTCATTATTAAATTGTGCATTTTTTGGATATTTTTATATGCTAAGTATCTCTTAGCGATTAAGGACTGATTAAGATATATGCTTTAAATGGTTGTTAAAAAATCTATTTTTAGTTATTGTTTTGATGTAAATCCAAAATGCTGATGTGGATTTTACTAATGAATAATTTAAAAAGTAATGCTGATTTAGTAATATCAAAGATAGATAATGTCAAAACAAAATGTTAAATATTGGCATTTACACAATTTTTTATCAGGGTTTACACTTAATACTATTGTCATTACCAATATTTATTTGGTCGCAAGATGTGCATTGGGACTTTGTGGCATGATTATTGAACATTTGAATTAACAACGAATAAAAAATTGTTAATCTGAGCAACAAGTTAACAATGTTAGGCATTTAGCCTTATCTTTGCAGTCCCAAAAATTATTTACACGTAAAATTTGAAATTATAGTTAGACTATTACGTATTGTAATAATTTTTTTACTAAATCCAAAAACCGGATATTTTACCATGAACACATTAAGATTAATCACAAAGAATCTTGTGATTGTATTTTTGGTTGTTTGCTCTACTGGTACTTCTGTATTTTCCAATCCCCCTAATAATACAGAAATTCAAAGGAGATTAAATAATCTAAACACAGTCATAAATACTAAACTGACCGATGAGGTTAGCGATTTTATTAATAAATATGTTGATAAACGTAGGGATGAGTCTGAATTAATACTTGGACGGACTTCCCTGTATTTTCCATTTATCGAAAACATTATAAGAGAAAAAGGCCTTCCTGACGAATTAAAGTACATAGCAGTCATTGAATCTAATCTTAACCCTGGAGGTGTTTCTCATCAGGGTGCTGCTGGTATCTGGCAGTTTATGAAAGGTACTGCTGAGCTGTATGGTCTTACAATTAATAAGTTTGTAGATGAACGCAAAGACTTGGCTAAATCCACATCCAAAGCATTGGATCACCTTAAAGACTTGTACAATATCTATAATGATTGGACGCTTGCTATTGCTGCTTACAACTGCGGATCCGGTACAGTCAATAAAGCAATTAAGAAATCAGGTGGTGAAACTGATTTTTGGAAATTAAGAAAGTATTTGCCACGAGAGACCCAAAATTATATTCCGAGATTTATAGCAGCATCTTATCTGATGAAGTACTATTATCTGCATGATTTGCAACCAAGGGATGCATCCGAAGACATAAAGTTTGTACTTACCATAAAAGTGAATAATTCTATTGATATGGATAGAGTAAGTGAAGAGTTTGATATTGATGTGAATTTAATCAAAGCGCTTAACCCTTCGTATAAAAAATCTATAATTCCCGGATATTCGGATTATACCTTGACATTGCCTGATACAAAAATGATTGCTTTTATGACTAAATATGGTGGTGACGTAGAGGTGATACCTAATGCCTATGGGATATGCAGAGCAAGATATAATGAAGAGTCTGGTACATTCTTGTTAGCCTGTGATGCCAATAGTACTATAAACGTTATCCATAGTTTAGCTTTAAGTTCGACTGCCGTCAGAGATAATTTTTTATCTCACAAAAATTTGTCAGAGATTGCCAATAAGCTTGAGGTTATTCAAGCTGCTAACGGGACAGTTTTACATCGAATGAATAGGAAAGAATCTTTGTTAGATATAGCCGAGGCTAATAATATGACATTAAATGATCTTCTTGCTTTAAATGATATCGATGAAAATCGTGGAATAAAACCAGGTAGTTTAATTAGAATTAGATAAGATTTCTGCTTCAATAAATTTTAAAAAATAGACTGTATCGACTTAAATTCGGTACAGTCTATTTTTTTTGGCGCTAAAGATAAGAATGGATGATTAAATCAATTTATACCCATTTTACATTCAAATTAGTCCAATCCTTATATACAAATAGCAAATCTCTGCGTTAGAAAGCCTCACAATGGCTAAGGCTATGTTTGCGTTTTCTGCCTTGATATTTACTATTTTTTCTACTAAATCTTCGGACCATTTAAAAATATAATGAGTATTACTGACGATTATGGGAAGACCCCTAAGGTCATATAGTCACTTGCTACCTTATTTAAAGCGCAAATAAAAGCAGCATCTCTCAGATTGTCCACCTTAGGATAACTATGATATGTTTCCATAATCTGATAGTACGAACTAATCATGGTTTCTTCAAGACCGGATCTGACAAGATCTACCTCATCTGCACCTTTTGTAAGGATTTGTCTGTCTCGTTCATTGATTCTTTTGCTGGTAAGGTCTTCAATTGTAGATACTAAATTTTCGTAAGTATTCTGATTAAATCTCTTATCCATACGACCAAATCTAATATGAGAGAGGTTCTTTAACCATTCAAAATAGGATACTGTTACGCCACCTGCATTACAATACATGTCAGGGATAATGATACTACCATTTTTGAGGATGATCTCAGCGGCTTCAGCGGAGATAGGACCATTAGCAGCTTCTGCGACTACCTTGGCTTTGACCATATGGGCGTTATCTTTAGTTAAGACTGACTCTAATGCTGCCGGAACTAGGATATCACATTCTATACCAGCCCAATCACCTCTATTATTTAAAGTGACGGTTCCCGGCATACCTACGATCGTACCATTAGCTGCGCGATAATCAAGAGCCGCCTGCATATCTATCCCTTGTTCACTATATACGGTACCTTCAAATTCGGAAAGTCCAATGATTTTTACATCGCCCTCTTGCTGGGCTGTCAGCCCTGTATAAGAACCAACGTTACCCATACCTTGGATCACCATAGTCTTACCTGCAATACCTTTTGTGGCGCCTATTTTCTTTAACTGGAAATCATCGTTAAACACCTCTCGGATGGCATAATAAACACCACGCCCAGTAGCCTCTTTACGGCCACTGATACCATTCTGACGTACTGGTTTTCCGGTAACGCAGCCAGCAGCATCGATTTCACCACCTTTAAATGTCTGATATGTGTCAAGAATCCATGCCATTTCTCTCTCTCCGGTACCATAATCAGGAGCTGGTACGTCCACACTAGGTCCAATAAAATTTTTACGGATTAATTCTACTGTGTAACGCCTTGTGATGCGTTCTAATTCTTCCGTCGTATAATTGCGCGGATTGATTTTAACACCACCTTTAGCACCTCCAAAAGGTACATCTACTATGGCACATTTGTAAGTCATCAGTGCAGCTAAAGCCATAACTTCTTCTTGATCCACCATGTCGCTAAAACGAATACCTCCCTTAGTGGGCAATCGGTGATGTGAATGCTGAACTCTGTAAGCCTCAATTACCTGAAATGTGTCACCTATTCTTACAGGAAAATTCGTCTGATAAATAGCGTTACATACTTTAATCTGATGAAGTAAGCCCGGGTGAATGTCTGTATGCGCAGCAGCCCTATCGAAGTTGCGTTGCACACTTTCAAAAAATTTTTCTTGTGTACTACTCATTTTTAATTTGATTTTCTAATTTGGTTAGTTTATTATCGATGCGGTATAGGTAAAATACTATACCAATAAAAAGTATTACAATGACAGCAATGACAGCATATATCTTTCCAGTACTTCTCAGATAATCTAAACTACTACCCTGTGCATATGATGAGGTAATCGTCAGTACATTGAGCAAGATTATATATAGCCATCGATGTTTTACTATGATACGATTCATATTATTATTCATTTAGGTTTTCTAAAATTTTTTCTCTTAATCTTTCATACCTAATCGTTAATTGAGCTATCCAAGTACCCAATAAAGCTAAAGCTATTACTGATGGATAAAAAAACATCCTCAATGTATGATCTAGGTCTTCACCACCTAAGGCAGGATTTCCACCGTTACCAGGATGCAAACTATCTGTCATACGTGGTATTACAAAAAGTAGCGGTATCATTGCGATGAATGCAAAAATATTGTATGCCGAAGACATTTTAGCTCTTCGGTCTGTATCTGTAAATGTACTGCGGAGTACTAGATATGCAAGATAAATCAATATGGTTACTGCTGTCATATTGAGTTTTACGTCTTCAGTCCAGAAGGTATTCCAGGTAAATTTTGCCCAGACAGAGCCTGTAGCTAAGCCGAGTAAACCATACAATACAGCTACCTTAGTAAAAGAGGCTGATTTTATATCGTAATCGTATTCATGAGTTCGGAGATACTTGATTGCATTGATTAATCCAGCTAATAGCATGATAAACATGGCAAACCAAAGTGCCACATGGAAAAATATATTACGGATGGTCTCATGTAAAATATTCCTGTAGGGAAAGACAAATTTGTCCACTTTGCTAAAATTGCCAGCATGTGCCGATTTCCAAAGTGCACCATTGGCACGGACAGAATCAGGCATGGATACAAAGATTGCATTAGGTTGTACAAATGGCCCATCTAATTCATTGTCCATAATCAATGTCATCGGCTGTGTCTTATCCGGGGTGGGTAAAGCTTCAGGAAGCTCAAAGGTGACCATTGACTTCATCTCATCTATTGCCTTGATGTCTTTAGCCTGTATGGAATGAATAGAGTCAGCTTTAAGCCAAGCTCGATTATTTTTCGCTGTCGCAAAATGGGTGTTATATCCCGTAACTTCCATAGATACACTGGTACCGCATTTTGCTGAGGATGGCGAAGTGAATAAAATTCCTGACTTCAAGGGAGTGATTAATCCACCTACTAGTACATAAATAAAGATAAATGCACCTAACAATTTCCACCAAAGTCCTTTTATTTTCGTATTCATATGATTTTTTATTGACCTAACTCCGCCATAAGACGGGAAATAATATTAATACTGCTCCTAATAAAATAAAATCCACACCCAATAATAACATTACATCATTGCCGACACTTGTATCAACTAATAAGCGTACACTTACTGTCGATATCTTTAATAACAATAATAATATTGGTAAGATTAATGGCAGGGCCAGTATAGACATCAGCGTAGAATGTCCTGAACCCGATGAAGATATGATGGATACAAATGTAAATACGACAGCAATGCCTATAATTCCTAACAGCGAGCCTATAATGAAAAGTTGCATATCTTTAACGGGAAAGCCTGCAAAAAAGGACATAATCAGAATAATTACGACATACAGACTAGTCAGAAAGATGAAATTATACAATAGTTTTGCTAGGATAAGATCCATTGGGTCAAATAGGGTATAGTAGTAAAGGTATGTTTCTTTTTTTTCCTGTAGAAAACTCTTGACTATGGCATTAAGTGCAGCAAAAAGTGTTATCACCCAAAGCATAATGACCCACTCGCGAGGATTGATATTATTAAAGGATTTATATATAACAAACACAATGGTTGCCGCAAACAAAAATATCCCGCCTAAGGCATACTTTTGTCTGAATTCAACTGATAATTCTTTAACGAAGATATCTTTAACTCTTACGACATTCATCACTTAAAAGTTCAACTCAAAGGTAATACTTTTTTTTGAAAGCAGATGTATTTTTAAACAAAAGATAACTTTATTTATTTGGATATTTTGAATAGTTGAATTAATCTTTAGCTTTTACCTCATTTGTGATGGGTTTTTAGTCTATAAATATAGCTGTGATATGGATGGCTTAATTATTGTAATACTATTAAGTGATTATAATAATTTTATTCTGGACGTATAGCTTTTTTGTTCTGGAATTTGTAAATATTAATATTAGGATGAGAGAGATCAACAGGATTTTTGCTGATTCAGAGACGACCATTATTTTCTTTGTCATCGTCGGACTGACTATACTTTTAGCGCTGTTTCTGAGTAAGTACCTTCAAAAGCTTATAACAAAAAGGATTGAGGATCACCAGGTAGATATTACCAGTTTTGTATTTTTAAAACATATGGTTGTCGCCATCGTTTATTTTATTGGCTTTGGCTGGGCATTGTTGACGCTTCCTATTACGCGTACCTTTGCACATTCTTTACTAGCTGGTGCTGGTGCAACGACACTCATTTTGGGGTTTGCATCCCAAAATATATTTAATAATCTGTTTAGCGGTATTTTTCTCATCATTAATCGCCCTTTTAAAATTAATGATACCATTGAATTTCAAGACGCTAAAGGCAAAGTCATAGAAATCAGTCTTAACTCTACTATTATCCAAGATGGGAATGGTGATAAAATTATTATCCCAAGTTCAACTATTATTGCTAATAAGATTAAAATATATAATGAATAAGCATGGCTATCATGTTGATTTTAGGAAGCTGAATAATGTACTATTAAAGTGACTTAATAATTTTATAGTAAGGTGACTATTAAAGAATATGGATCAAACTATTTTTTAAATTAAAATTTTGTATAGGGTGCTTTAAGGTCTATCCAGGCATTCTGAGCCATCCTAAAATTTCGTCTCTGTCTATTGTCCATGATGATCCATCATGTATTAGTGTAAAGACGACTCTTGTCTGCCGTCCTACATTTTGCTGAACTAATTCTACATAATCTGGACCTATTTTTGAGACAATTGCGATATGACCATATATATTTTTTTGGTCTGCGCCAAAAACTATGATATCATTGACTTTAGGGGAAACAGTTCCCTTGTTGGCGTACTGTATCAGTCCACGCTTTTTATTGAAGGCACCTTCTGGCAGACCACTATCAAAGTATTCTTTGGCATGGCCGTTGCTGACAGGCATCTTATGGTTAAAATGCTCATAATAATACCGCTTTACAAATTCTACACATTGATATTTTAGACCGAGATTATAGCCATCAGGTGTAATATTCCTGCCTAGGACATTGCGGATGCTGCCATTATAGTAAATTTTGACATGATTAAAAGAGTCTAAAGCTTTTCCAAAATCCAAAGGTGCTTCGACTGGGCTACTTGCAGATTTTTTACCTTTTTTTGCCTTTATAGGCCTTGATGATTTAGTATTTATAGCTGTATCTTCCGTTTTTTCTTGATCTTTAGATGCTAATTGTGGAGCTGAGACATATTTTTTAATAGCACGATAAGTTTGAGGTCCATATAGTATTATACCCACCATTGATACTATAAGCAAAACTCGATATACTACCGGAAAATGATCATTGTTTTCCATTGAAATGTTTTATGCCCAGATATAACGCAACTTGTATGGGTTATTGTTCTTAGGGTATGTCAAAAATGTTATAAATTTTTAAAATGGCAATTATACCGTGTAGAATGTGTTACAGAGAGGTCAAAAGGATAAAGAAAAAGGGTTGCAATTTGCAACCCTTTGATTCTTAAAGTAGCGTGAGGCGGGCATGATCCGCCGACCTCATGATTATGAATCATGCGCTCTAACCAGCTGAGCTACCACGCCATTTCAATCGTTTCTATCAAAACGGCTGCAAAAATACGACTTTACTGTAATAATCCAACTAAATTCTTTAATATTTTTTAAACTTTTGGTTTTGTATATATAATTTTAATTGTTCAATACGATTTCTGCATCATCTTCAAAAGGATTTTGATTTTCACGTTTTAAGAAAAGTGCAACCAATGCAGCAATTATTGCTATAAGAACCGATGACATTAATAAAGCTAATAGTTGCTTAACTGGAGTGAGACTATCAGCCATATTTTCCTCCATGCTCTCTATAGCATCTTCAATCGCATCGGATGGTGTTCCTAATTTTTCCATTGTAGTGCGCGTCTGTTCTATGGCAACTTGGGTAAGTTTATCAGCTAAGTCGGGATCTATGAGATTTATCATGATGATAGAAAAGAAAATAGAAATGGCCGTACCAATAAATGCCATCATAAAGGTCACTTTAAAGGCATCAATATACTTGATATATCCTCCTTGTGCATTGCGTTCTTCTATACCGGCCATCATCATAAAAAGAAACATAATCGCAAACCCAATTACACTCTGAATCCAGGGGTTTAAAAATGTTGTGTAATATGATAGCAATGAAATAGCAATAGCTACTATGCCATACAAAATGCCATACTTAAGCCATATGGGTTGAATGTTATTCATCTTGATTGATTTTTCACAAATTAACAATAAGTATTTCTTTATGAAACACTGGTAAAATTACATATTATCTGAATTATACGGCTATTTTTTATGAATATTTTTTTAAAAAATAGCATAGTACGTTCTCAATTAAAACGATACAAATAAAAATTACTGTTACAAATATGTATCTTCTATGTAATCTGAATGCTTGGGATAGTCCGTGTTGTAGTGAAGACCACGACTTTCTTTACGCATAAAGGCGGCTTTAGAGATAAGATATGAATTGGTGATGAGATTGCGCAATTCGCAAAGTTGTGGCGAGATTATGGTGCTATTATACAGCATTTCAGTTTCTTTATACAAGAGATGAAGCCTATCGAGTGCTCTTTTAAGACGTACATCAGTACGTACTATACCTACGTAGTTGCTCATGATTTCTTTGAGTTCTTTCAAGCTCTGGGTTAGCAATACGAGTTCTTTAGGTTCTGTTGTTCCCTTAGCATCCCATTCTGGGATACCATCCATGAAGCCTAGTTGGTCGATATTGGCAAGGATATTTTCGTTAATCCTGTATGCAAAGACTAAGCCTTCAAGTAGAGAGTTAGATGCAAGTCTGTTAGCGCCATGAAGACCGGTATTAGTACATTCGCCTACAGCGTATAAATGATGGATGGATGAATGACCATATTCATCTGTCGTGATACCGCCGCAAGTATAGTGACAAGCTGGCACCACAGGGATGTAATCCTTAGCTGGGTCAATACCTATACTCTTACATTTGTCGGTGATATTAGGAAAATGCTTGTAAAAGGCTTCTACATCCAAGTGTGTACAATCTAAATATTCGTATTCATCACCGCGCATTTTTTGTTCATTATCTATCGCTCTAGCTACGATATCGCGTGGTGCAAGAGATAGTCTTGGGTCGTATTTTTGCATAAATTCTTTGCCGTCAGTCGTCCTAAGTACAGCACCAAAACCACGAACAGCTTCGGAAATTAGAAAGGAAGGATTTTCGCCGACAGGATTGTATAGTGATGTCGGGTGAAACTGCATAAACTCCATGTTTGATACACGACCTTTGGCGCGATAAAACATAGCGATACCGTCGCCCGTAGCTATAACTGGATTGGTCGTGCTTTTATAAACTTGACCTGCACCACCTGTTGCAAGGACAGTCACCTTGCCTAAGATGGTTTCTATCTCATTGGTGTTTTTATTCAATACATAAGCACCGTAACATTCGATATTGGGCGAAAGCCTGGTCACATTGCGACCAAGGTGGTGCTGTGTGATAATGTCAATGGCAAAATAATGCTCATAAAACTCTATATTTTTGTATTGTTTGACTTTTTCGTTGAGGGTGCGTTGTATTTCCCAACCTGTGATATCTTTAAAATGCAAAATGCGGTTTTCTGAATGTCCGCCTTCTCTGCCTAGGTCATATTCGCCTTCTTTTGTTTGGTCAAATCTAGCTCCCCATCCGATGATTTCTTTGACCCGTTCTGGTCCTTCTTTGACGACGATTTCTACGATATGTTTGTTGCAAAGGCCATCGCCTGCAATGAGTGTGTCTTCGATATGTTTATTATAATTGTCTATGTCTGCATCCCATACTGCCGCTACTCCTCCCTGAGCATAACTTGTGTTCGAATCGTTTTCAGTAGCTTTAGTCAATACCATTATTCTGAGGTCAGGTCTCTTGTCGGCTATTCTGATAGCGAGAGAAAGTCCGGCAACACCGGCACCTATTATTAAAACATCTGTTTGTATCACTGTCCGTATATTTTTAAAATAAAGGCCAAAAGTAAAAGATTTATCATATTCTGACCTAAAAAATTATCTATATTTTGCTTATAGCAATCTCTGCTTTTTAGACGCATCTATAATTCTTAAGTAACGATGTATTACACAATAATTTGCGATCATCAAGATTCTGCATTTTCCCATACCTTACAGCCTTCAGTACAATTGCGGCAGATGTCTATCTGATCTCTGCCTTTAAGTAGGGTAGCCCTAAAGTGGTGGTAAGCCGCTCCTTGCCATACCTCTGCAAATGACTTCTGTCTGATATCGCCGAGTCTATGACTGGCATCCTTATCAAAGCAGCACGGGACGACGATGCCATTCCAAGTGATCACACTTGCGTGCCAAAGTTTCCAGCAGTGATTGAGTAATTTATTTTTGACGATATATTGGCCATTTTTAATTTTAGCGTATCTTGAGTATTTTTCTATCGTTGGGATTAGATCATTGCCGTTTTGATAATCATAAATTTGCGCTGTTTTTAGCTTGACTTCATCTACACCTATTTCTTTAGCAAGCCAGTAAATATCGGGAATCTGATGTTCATTAGGACGGACTACTAAAAACTGAATGATGATATGCGGCGTCGCAGACTTGAGTTCCTTTTTCCATCGTACTACGTTTTTTGCACCTTCAATGACCGTAGCGAGATTGCCTTCTCGGCGATATTGCTCATAGACTTCTTGGGTTGTACCGTCGATTGAGATGATCATTCGATCTAAACCGGATTCGATAGTTTTTTTTGCATTGACGTCATTGAGAAAATGGCCATTAGTCGAGGTGATCGTGTAAATACCTTTATCGGAAGCATACTTGACCATGTCCAGAAAACCTGGATTAATATAAGGCTCCCCTTGAAAGTAAAATATCAGATAGGTAAGCGTCTTGTGCAATTCGTCAATGATTTTTCTGAAAAAATCCTGTTTAAGATTGCCTGTTTCACGCGAAAACGCACGTAATCCTGACGGACACTCGGGGCATCTGAGATTACAAGCCGTCGTCGGCTCGATAGAGATTGTCATAGGCAATCCCCACTGTATTGGTTTTTTAAACCATTTTGTCAGATAAAAGGATGACACGAGTTTTGCTAGATTGGCTAACCTAAATGGCGTCATCTTACTGACAAAATTAAGTGTATCTCTATAGTGAAAAGACAATTTCTAAATTATAATTTTGATTTATAATATTACTTTCAGTCAACAAAGGTCACAATAAATAATGACATTTAGCTACCTTTGTGCCATAATTTCAAACATGAAAACAAAAACATTAAGACCTGACAAGGTCAATGTCATCACGCTGGGTTGTTCTAAAAACCTTGTGGATTCGGAAAATCTCATTACTCAGCTAGAGGCAAATGACTATGATGTCGTCCATGACAGCGAAGAAGAAGCTAATGTTATTATCGTCAATACCTGTGGGTTTATCGACCTAGCAAAGGAAGAGTCTATCAATACAATATTACAATATGCTGACCTTAAATCTAAAGGTGGTATAGATAAGCTATATGTTACAGGCTGTCTGTCTCAACGATATAAGGAAAATCTTGAGGAGGAAATTCCTGAAGTAGATGCTTTTTTTGGCACGCTGGAGTTGCCGTCGCTTCTAGCTAAGCTTAATGCAGATTATAAACATGACCTTATCGGCGAACGTCATATCACGACACCGCAGCATTATGCTTTTGTAAAGATAGCTGAAGGATGTAGTCGTACTTGTGCCTTTTGTGCGATACCGCTGATGCGTGGCAAACACGTTTCAAGAACAATAGAATCGTTGATTAAAGAGGCAAAACACTTTGCTTCTATGGGCGTTAAGGAATTAATTCTAATTTCGCAGGAGTTGACTTATTACGGCTTGGATTTATACAAAAAGAGAGCCTTGCCGGAATTATTAGATCAACTATGTGAGATAGAAGGCATCGAATGGATCCGGCTTCACTATACCTATCCGAGCAAATTTCCAAGAGAAATATTAGAAGTAATGGCAAGGCAACCTAAAATTTGTAATTATCTTGATATCCCATTACAACATGCTTCGGATACAGTCCTCGATAGGATGCATCGGCAGACTACTTGCCAAGAGCAAAGAGAACTCATCCAATACGCACGAGCCACTGTTCCAAATCTGGCGGTCCGCACTACTTTTATCGTTGGTTTTCCGGGAGAAACAGAAAAAGAGTTTCAGCAATTATGTGATTTTGTTGAAGAAATGCAGTTTGACCGTGTAGGTGTATTTCAGTATTCTCATGAGGAAGACACATCAGGCTATCTCTTAGAAGATGATGTATCACCTGAAGAGAAAATAGATCGTGCTAACCGCATCATGGAAATACAACAATCTATCTCCTGGCAGCATAATCAAAATAAAATAGGTCGGCGACTTAAAGTCTTATTTGACAGGAAGGAAGGTGAATATTTTGTTGGACGTACCGAATATGATTCTGTAGAAGTAGATAACGAAGTACTAGTCTCAGCTAAAGATAATTATGTAAGAGTTGGCGATTTTGCATACATAGAAATTACAGATGCAGAAGATTATGACCTATATGGTAAGGTGGTGAATGAGTAAAGCGTTGGCACTGTAATCTTGTTCATTAAAGAGTAATACACTTTCAAGTGTGATGTTTTTCTATTTTTTTGGATCATACAAAAGGATTAGACATACATTCAATATATAAATGTAACTTTAGGACAATAGATGATTTTTTGAGTAAGGAGAACATGATGAAGGGAATAGCCCTTTCATTGAGCCAAACGGAGTTAAAAATGGCTGGCAACAGCACATTCTTTATGTAGTATTTGGATATAAAATGTGACTATTTAGCAAAAAAACGTTATATATATTATATAATCTCTTATTTTAACTACTTTTGTATAGAAAGTATTAAACTCTTATAGAGATATAATAGTTATCTTATGAAATATAATCCATGGAAGATAGATTATTTACGGTGTTAAAACAGTTTTTTTTAGTGTGGTTAACAGCTATATTACTGCCATTTAATGTATATAGTCAAGTAATAAATGACGATTGCAGATTTGCGATCAATATACCCAGTACAGACGGGTATTGCTCACAAGATGGTGCATATACAAACGTAGGTGCCAAACCGGATCCTGTTTTTAATAATACATGCGTTTCCTTGTTATGGGAAAACGGTGTGTGGTTTAGCTTTACGCCTAGAAAACAAGGAACTTTGATACGAGTTTTTGGATTGGGAAATGGAGGAACAATTAAAAATCCTAAAATAGTTATATTTGAGGAATGTGGCAAGTATTTACAATGTACGCCGGGTAGTATTTCTACTGCCGAATTATTAATGACAGGTTTGACACCCGGACATACCTATTTTATCATGGTGGAATCCTCCCGAGGTGGTGAAGGAACCTTCAAATTGTGTCTCGATGAGTTTAATCCCGTACCTACGCCAGAATCTGACTGCCGCACAGGTGTAGTACTTTGCGATAAATCGCCCTTTAAGGTAGAAAGCCTTACTGGTTCTGGCAAAGATATCAATGAGATAGAAAAAGAAAGTTGTATAGGTCAGGAGTTTCAATCAGCATGGTATAAATGGACTTGTGATAAGAGTGGTACATTGACTTTTACACTGACACCAAATAATTATGTGGATCGTAATAAGATAACAGATGACTTGGATTTTGCGGTGTACGAATTACCCAATGGAATCGATAATTGCGCTGGAAAAGTAGTCGTCCGGTGTATGGCTTCTGGTGCCAATGGTATAAATGGTGGTACGAATCCTTTGTCCGATTGGATAGACTGTAATGGGCCAACCGGACTTAGAATTGGAGAAAAGGATATTGTTGAATACGCTGGTTGTGCAAGAGGTGATAACAACTTTATTAAAGAGTTAGATATGGTGTCCGGTAAGTCTTATGCTTTGATTGTCAATAATTTTACGCGTGAAGGCCGTGGATTTTCTATTGAATTTGGTGGATCAGGTACATTTTTAGGTCCAAATCCAGATTTTGAAATTAATGCCAATAAGGCTTTTGAATGTGATAAATCTGTAGTTTTTACCAATCACTCTACCTCGGAGACAGATCCTATAGTGAAATATACATGGAATTTTGGTAATCGTGCTGTTCCAGCCAATGGTACGGGAACAGGGCCTTTTGATGTTTTGTATCAGTCCTTTGGCGAAAAAATAGCAGCTTTGACAGTAGAATCATCACGAGGTTGTACTGTGACTAAAACAGTGGATATCTTTGTGGATCCATGCTGTAAGGATACGAGTACGCTAGCATTAGATGGTATTTTGACAGATTTAAGATGTTATAATATTCCGGAAGGTTCTATTTTTGCTCAGGGTGTGAGAGGTGCACCGGATTATACTTATAAAATAGATAAAGCACCATATCAGCCCAATCCATTATTTGGCAACTTGGCTGCAGGTAATTATACTATTTATGTACAAGATATCAAAGGGTGTAGCGATTCTATTAGAGTGAGCATTAATCAACCTGAGCAAATTGTGGTTAATGCTGGTCCAGATTTGAAATTATTTCTGGGAAGTGATACGATAGTACATATTACCTATTCACCTGTAAAACCTGGGGACAAAGTGATATGGGAGCCTCCTTTAGAACAGATAGATCAGTTTACTTTTAAGGCGGATCCAGCAGTGACGACGACATATAAGGTGACGGTGATCGATAGTAGCGGATGTGAGGCTACTTCTACAGTGACGATTCGAGTAGAAAAAAACCTAAATATCTATGCTCCTAATATTTTTACACCCGGCAAAGGTACAGGCAATGATTTTTTTAATGTTTGGGCAAGTAAGGGTATCAAAAACATTGACTTGTTAGAGATATATGATCGCTGGGGCAATTTAGTTTATATAGGCGTTGATGGTATTGATTTTCATCGCAATGACCATGTAAGTGGTTGGAATGGCCGCGTTAGCAGTGCTGGAAGTAAAGCTAATAATGGTAGGCCGGTGGTGTCAGGCGTATATACTTGGCGTGTACTTGCACGATGGTTAGATGACAGCACTACTAATCATGCCGGCGACGTAACCGTAATAGCACCAGGAGACCGATGATTAAATGGGTAATAAGCTTTTTTACTCTGACCATGGTATATGCTTGTAATACAAGTGTAGAAGATGTTGATGCTTTTTTGGCTGGAGATTTTAATGCGGGGCGGGAAGAAGGTACTAATATCCGAATTATATACAGCGACTCTGCTAGGATAAAACTGATAATCAATGCACCTTCATTAGAGCGGTATAATGAAGATGGTTCTGTCTTAGATGTGTTTCCTAAAGGAATCATGGTAGAAATGGTCAACAATCAAAATGAAACCGATAGCTGGCTTAAAGCGGAAACAGCAATACGCGATTCTCGTACACAAAAGATAACAGCGCGTGGCAATGTCGTATTTTACAATGCAAGAAATGAAAAACTTGAGACACCTGAATTGATATTTGATGAAAAAAATAGGATTGTCTATACTGATAAGTTGATCCGGATTACCCAGGCTGAAAAAGGCGATACGACCTACGGTTTTGGCTTTAAAGCAAATCAATCTTTTACCATCTTTGAAATTCGCAAAAAAGTACAGGGTAAACTTAATGTTTCGGATTTTATTGCAGAATTTAGGTAACTTTGCATTTTTTAGTAGGTAAAAATAAAAGATGACATTCCTCCTTATAGTATTATTGTTGTTACTGACCGGATTTTATCACGGAGGAGAAATCATATACCGTACATCAAATAAGCTCAGTATCGAGATATTAAAGAGCAAAAGGCCAAAGATCGCCCAGATTCTTTCCAATCTCTATGACTATCCTGTGTTTTTTCTGATTACGATGCTGGTAGGATCACTTTTTTTCTTGGCGTTATATGTCGCTATATTCAACGGGGTGCTTTTTCCTTTTTTAGATGACTTATTGCCAATAAATCCGATACTATCCCAATTTATCGCTATATGGATTATGGCGACAATTATGATTGTTTTTGGTCAGTACCTTCCCAAGATACTTTTTGGTAGCTATGCTAATGAGTTGATGATGCGGCTTGCTATTCCATTATATATATCCAAGTGGTTGTTTAGCATTCCGGGATGGATACTGATGAAGACTTCCGAAGGATTAAGTCGATTGTTTTACGGAAAGGCTCAAATTAATACTGATGGACATTTTACAAAAGATGACTTAGAAAGCTACATTCAAACCAATATTCATGAAGAAAAGGATATTGATAAAGAAATACTAAACAATGCACTTAATCTGAATCTCCTAAGGGTCAGAGATTGTATGATACCACGTAATGAGATTGTATTTGTTGATAAAAGTGATTCTGTTAAGGACATAAAACAAACTTTCCTAAAATCGCGTCATTCACGATTAATTGTTGTGGATGGGGATATAGAGCACATAGAAGGGTACATTCATCACCAACAGCTATTTGATCCGATCAAAACAGTTAAAGGGATTTTGATGCCTATAGATATAGTGCCGGAAGTCATGAATGTACAGGATCTGATGTATAAATTTATTAAACAAGGCACAAATATAGCATGTGTTGTAGATGAATTTGGTGGGATTTCCGGGCTAATCACTTTAGAGGATATCCTAGAAGAAATCTTTGGTGAGATCGCTGACGAACATGACGACGAAAGTTACAAGGAAGAGCAAATTAATGAAAACGAATTTGTCTTTTCAGGAAGATTAGAGCTGGCTTATCTAAATGGTAAATATCCACAATTTGACTTTCCAGAAGAAGAATATACTACATTGTCTGGATATATCGTGATGACATTGGGGAGCATACCTGAAATAGAAGAAGAAATAGAATTAGGCGGATATCTATTTAGGGTTATTGACAGATCAGAAACCAAAATCGAAGTAGTCAACGTCAAAATTAAGCCTACTGATGAAGGTCACAATGAAGGATAAATTCCTTATTGTTAAAAAACGAACCTTATATTGGATTGCCTTGATCAGTTGTATAAATTTTTATAAATATTGAGTAGGCACGAAATGCAAATAAATACACTTTAATTTGTTTTAATATATAAATCAGGGGATTTATCGCTTATTCTAGTTTTATCAAAATCTATTATATAGTAATAAATAAAAGTTAGTGTTGTTTCTTTCATAATATTGAACAAAATGACGTAATTTTGTATTTAGATTAAATATAAATTAAGTCAAAAACACTTATGGATACCAAAAGAAAAATTTATCTTGATAATAATGCTACTACACCAGTTGATCCCAGAGTGGTAGAAGCGATACTCCCTTACTTTTACGATATTCCGGGTAATCCGGCAAGTAGAAATCACCCGTTTGGCTGGGAAGCTGAGGAAGGAGTTGATTATGCAAGAGAGCAAATAGCAAGCCTGATCAACGTTGACCCTAAGGAAATTATTTTTACATCCGGTGCCACAGAGGCTGATAATCTTGCGCTTAAAGGCGTTTTTGAAATGTATGCTTCAAAAGGTAATCATATTATCACTTGTACTACCGAGCACAAAGCGGTACTTGACTCATGCAAAAAAATCGAGAAGTTAGGTGGTCAAGTTACTTATCTTGAAGTGAAATCGGATGGATTGGTCGATCTGGAAGCCTTAGAGGCAGCTATCACAGATAAAACAATATTAGTATCTATCATGTGGGCTAATAACGAAACAGGTGTCATCCAACCGATGAAAGAGATAGGTGATATTTGTAAGAAACATGGTGTTTTGTTTATGAGTGATGCTACACAGGCTGTTGGTAAAATTCCAGTAGATCCTAAGGCAGTAGGCGTACATTTAATGGCTTTTTCATCGCATAAGATGTATGGACCTAAGGGAGTAGGTGCTTTATTTGTAAACAGAAAAGGACCAAGAGTAAAAGTTACTGCCCAGATGGATGGTGGTGGGCATGAGCGTGGTATGCGTTCAGGAACACTTAATGTGCCGGGTATTGTTGGTTTTGGTAAGGCTGCAGAAATTGCTAAAGCAGAAATGGCACAGGATACTGAGCGATTGTCAAGATTGAGAGACAAACTTGAAAGTACATTGATTAATAATTTAGAAGAGACCTATGTAAATGGCAATATCAATCATAGGATGCCTCATGTGACAAATATGTCATTCAAGCACGTAGAAGGCGAAGGCTTGATGATGACCTTTAATCAAAACATGGCTGTATCATCAGGATCAGCTTGTACTTCTGCATCGTTAGAGCCTTCTTATGTATTGGTTGCTTTGGGCTTAGGTGATGATTTAGCGCACTCATCGATACGCTTTAGTTTAGGTAGATTTACCACTGAGGAAGATATAGATTATGCTATCGATGCCCTTACTAAAGGAGTGACGCACATGAGAGATTTAAGCCCTATATGGGAAATGTATAAAGAAGGTGTAGATTTGACTATTTTTGAATGGTCAGGACATTAATTTATAAAATATTATTATTTTAAAAAATAAAGAAAATATCATAAAATGGCATATTCAGAAAAATTATTAGAGCATTTTAAGCATCCTAAAAATGTGGGCACGCTAGATAAAAGCAAAAAAAATGTAGGTACAGGTTTAGTAGGTGCTCCTGAGTGTGGTGACGTAATGCGTCTGCAAATCGAAGTAGATGAGGCAACGGATACAATCATCGATGCTAAATTCAAAACCTTTGGTTGTGGATCTGCTATTGCATCTTCTTCTGTTGCGACAGAATGGTTAAAAGGTAAAACCATAGATGAAGCAATGACAATCGACAACATGGACATTGTAGAAGAATTAGCTTTGCCACCAGTAAAAATCCATTGCTCAGTATTAGCAGAGGATGCTATCAAAAGTGCAATCAAAGATTATAAAACTAAAAGTGGTAAAGCAGACGCATAAGCTGCATTAGAGTATTTAATTTATCATGATTAAATCTTAATTATATATGTTGTACGTTGGCGATAGTGCTAAAGGTAGAATAGATGAAATCATCAAAGCTAAAAACTTGTCTTCTGATTACTTTATCAGAGTTAGTGTAGTCAGTGGTGGTTGTTCTGGTCTGAGCTATAAAATGGACTTTGATAATGAAGATAAGCCCAATGATCAGGTCTTTGAAGATAAAGGAATCAAAATCGTTACAGATTTAAAGAGTTTCCTTTATTTGTTCAACACTACATTAGAGTTTTCTGGCGGTTTAAATGGGAAAGGATTTTATTTTAATAATCCTAATGCTGCAAGATCTTGTAATTGCGGAGAGAGTTTCGCTGTATAATAAGTAGGTAAATATATTGGTTTTCATGGAACTTCTCTTGGTTCTTCATCTTATTTAGTGAGATCCGGGAGAAGTTTCTATATTTTAATAATCATTATATTTTTAAATGCTCCAAAGATTTAGTAGAAAAAAATAGCAAATCTCTGCGTTAGAAAGTCTCACTATACCTAAGGCTATGTTTACGTTTTCTGCCTTGATATTTACTATTTTTTTATAAGGATTGGGCTAATTTGAATGTATAATGGGTATAAGATAACCTTGATTTTTAGATTTAAATATATATCACTTTTGTCTGGTTGTAAATGCGTATATTTTAGAAAATTGGTTTTTATTTTAGGCTACGATCTTTCCATATGTAAGTAGGTGGGAATAGGGCATAGTAGCCAGATAGTAAAATGTGCAAGATATATATAAAAAATGATGGAATAAACCATCTTAATGCATTTAGATTTTTGAAATAGTAAGCGAGCCTACCTAAAAAAAGAAAATCGACTATGATTTTAACAACCCATAGGATAAAACAGCCTAACGTGAATACAGAAGGATAAAAAATGGTAATAGGCAACCATAGTACCATAATGAGCGTATAGGCAAATATAAAGCCCTGCACCCATTTTACGTGACTGTCAAAGCCACTCATAGCCTTACTAGCCCATCGTTTGCGTTGAGTAAAAAAATCATGCCAAGTGACCTCGGACTTTGTAAATACGATTGCATTCCTTGAGTTGTTAAAAGCGACTGAATCAGCATTTGTATTGGCCATTTTTTGTATGAGGTAGATATCATCACCTGATGCTCTGTCAAGATTACCTTCAAATCCGTCGTGCGTGATAAAAGCAGATTTTAGATAGCTTAGGTTGGCTGCATTTCCGAGGAAATAACTTTTTCTGTAGATACCATTGGTGGTGACAGCCATCATAGATACAAAATCCAGCCATTGAAACTGTGATAAGAGCGTATGATTTGTTAGCGGTAAAACGGTACCTGTTGTTATTTGCGTCAGCGGATCATGGTATTGGGCTAAGTGGGTAAGAATCCAGTCTTTACCTACGATACTGTCGCCATCTGTGCAGATGATCACAGGAAACTTGGCGTGTTCAATGCCAAAAATGATCCCTTGTTTTTTGCCTGAAAGTGGGTCTGGCAAAGGTAGGTATCTAATGTTATTTTCTGTAAAATTACTAAGGATTGTACTTGTATTGTCAGTACTGTGGTCATCTATAATGAGGATTTCGTATTGTTCATGAGGACGGTCGTTATCGAGAATACTTTGTATGCAGGTCTGTAAATGTGCCGCTTCATTGCGTATAGGAATGATGATGGATGCCCCAATGTTTGTTTTGGTAATGCTGGGAATATCTTTTGATTGTGCAGCTTTCCAACCGCGATATATCCATAAGATTAAGACGCTATATACAAGCGATAATGTTATGGGTATGATGTCAAAAAGTATCAAAGTTGATAGGGCTTCTTAAAATAGATGCTCGTATTTGTTATCATCCTGTTTTTGTGGTTCAGGATTTTTATTTAGTGGTGGTAATTTTAAAAAACTGTCGTCTTCTACGATTTCTTCATATTCGGTGTAAGTGTTTTTATCCTTTTCGATCTTATCGTTGATTTTCTTCATGTTTCTTTTGCCAAGTGCTTTAAAAAACAAATATCCAGTGATAACAGGGTACATAACTAAACCTAAGATGGTAGCTACTAAGGCTACAACCCAATTTTTTCGAAATAGCTCTCTGACAGTTTTGAAAAAGTCAACAACGACTTTATAGTCTAAGATTAAAGTCAAAATAAATAAAACGGGAGCTACAAATCGAAAAAGTATATATAATCCACGTGCTATGAAAAACAATGCAGCGAAAAATATGGCAAGAATCAGAATAGGACCGATAAAACCAAATGGACTGTTACTGCCACCGACGCGGTATTCTTTGTACATAATCAAAATGTTTTATGATATAATAACACAAAGATATCATAAATCATTCAAAAATGATGGAAATTTTGGATGAGTTAAGACAAATTTACGATATATTAAAGTTTGAAGTTCTTATAAAGGTAAAAATGGTATAGCTTCTATTCTTTAAATTGTTGCTAAAAAAAAGAGGTCAACAATAAATGCGACCTCTTTTTTTTAAAAACTATGAAGAATTTCGGCACGTTAAATGTCCATCATTCTTCAATTTTAGTTTTTGATTTTCTTTTTACCTTTCATGGTAGATGCATAAACCAAAGCATTGTAGAGGTTAACTACACCACCGGAAACGCTTAACTTACTAAATGGAACGATCTCTTTTGTTCCTGGTGTTTTTACGTTTTGGGTAAGTTTTGTGGAACTATTCATGATGGCTTCTTTTACCTGCTCAGCGGTAAGTGCAGGATAGACAGAGCGAATAACAGCAGCTACACCAGCTACTACAGGTGAAGCCATAGAAGTACCCTGAAGCATGGCGTATTCATTTTCTGGCATAGTAGAATAAATCTTCATGCCAGGTGCAAAAACATCTACCATCGTCTGACCATAATTAGAAAATGGTGCTACGGCATCTTCTCCATCTTTATAACTTAAAGCCCCGACTTCGATCCAGTTTTTAGCTTTTCTTTTCTTTTTAAAGAATAGAAATCCTGTTTTCTTTTCGTACATAGCATTTGGGAAGTTGTCAGTTTTGTCATTATCCTGAGCAGAGTTTCCAGCTGCATGAACTAAGAGTACATCTTTGGATTCTGCATATTTGACAGCTTCGTCCACTATCTCTTTATTGGTGCCAAAAGCTTTACCAAAACTCATATTGATGACACTTGCTCCATTGTCAACAGCATATCTGATTGCATTAGCTACGTCCTTATCTCTTTCATCACCGTCAGGCACTGTTCTTACTGACATCAGTTTAACATTGGCGGCGACACCGTCCATACCTATATCATTGTGTCTCATAGCACCTACGATACCCGCGACGTGTGTTCCATGTAGTGGATCTGGTCCTTTGACATCATTATTGCCATAAATGCGTTCATTCGGATTGTCATAATTATCCATTACTATGGTTTTTCGGGGGTCAAAATCCGGATTGAAAGCATAATCTAATTTATTTTGAGAGGCTTTTTTATCTTCGTTAATTTCGTTTTTAATCTCTGCTTTAACTTCAGCGATATTTTTAATTTCAGTATTTCCTGTAAGATATTGTGTAGCAATCGCTTTGGCCATGGCTATTTCTCTACCTTTGCTGTCATCAATGGCTGTAACATTTGCCATATTAAATTCATTTGTGCCTAATTCTTTTTGCAATGCATCCATCGCATCCATTACTCTGGTTTCAAGTGCATCCATTTTGCTTAGGCTCGCTTCAGCTTTAGCACGTTCTGCATCCACAGTTTCTTTAGCTTTTTTAAACATGTCATATTCGACCTTTTGCTCTTTATTGAGCTTCTTTTCGTCTGCATGTTCATATTTGTATCTTAATTTAGCATAAACTCTTGTGGACTCATAAGTGTCTGGACCTACATTTTTTCCATTAGGGCCACCGATAAAGTCCCAGCCAAAGACATCATCGACGTATCCATTGCCATCGTCATCTTTACCGTTGCCGGGAATTTCACCTTTGTTTATCCAGATATTATCTTTAAGGTCTTCGTGTTTGATATCTACTCCTGAATCAATGATGGCAACCACCACTTGTTTTGTAGGTTTGTTTTTGATAAACTCGTCATAAGCTTTGATCATAGAGATACCTGTAAACCCTTCGCCCGGATTGCCATAATACCAATCATTTGGTGTGGGTGTTTGTGCATACATAGATGTAAGACAAACAAAAAAAGCAATTAATAAATTAAAAAATTTAGTCATATGTTTGAAAATTTTAATAAATAACTATAAATTTGCGCCAATATTTTATATATTCATTCTTTAAACCGATAAATGTAGTACTTTTTAAAATACTAATTGTACTATAAATGTTTATTTTATTTAAAAATATTGTACAAAAATTATTTTATCATTACTAAATTCCATAGAAACAATATACATAATTTAGTAAATCGGTAATAGGATATTTGATACATCATACTATATTTATTTGACAATTTTAAAGAATTTTATATCATGAAAAATGTTTTGTCGGGTTTAATGTTGGCAGTAGTTCTCCTTGTTAATCCAGTCAAGAATTATGCGCAGTATTCTGATTTTGGTCTTGGTTTAGGTTTTACCACTTACTGGGGAGATCTGAATGTACCTTCATTTACGACTAATCTTATTCACAATAGTGGGCTGGCAATAGAAGCGCATGGGAGAATCATGCGTGGAGAGCGATTGGGTTTAAAAGCATCATTTTTATATGGTACGGTACAAGGTAATGATGCAAGGTCGGATGTAGATTGGCAATTACAGCGCAATTTGAATTTCTCTTCCTATATTGCAGAGTTAGGCCTTATGGGTGAGTTTTATATATTGCCTTTCAGTACACAGCCTGGCAGATTCTTTTTTGCACCTTATCTTACTGCCGGCGTATCGGCATTTTGGTTTAATCCTACGACAATCTATCAAGGTAGAGCAGTCAAACTACAGCCTTTAGGTACAGAAGGTCAAGGGATGGTAGGAAGGCCTGACAAATACAGATTGAATAATATAGCGATACCTTTTGGAGTAGGCGCTAAATTTATATTGACCGAAGGTATTAACTTAGGTATAGAAGTCGTGTTTAGAAGATCATTTACAGATTATATTGATGATGTCAGTACGACTTACGTCAACTATGATGATTTAAGCAGATCTAATGGTATTCTTTCTGCGCGATTATCAAATAGAATGAATGAATACTTAGGTCAGGACGAGCCTGTCTTAGTACCTACAGGTGCTCAAAGAGGAGGCGCAAATGTGCCGGATTATTACATTGGGACATTAGTGACGTTAAATATTGTTTTGACTGATTCTTACGGTAAGAAGAAATTAGGAGGCAATAAAGTTCATTGCCCAACGTTCAAATAAGAAATTAGTAGATGCATTGGCGGACAGTAAATCTATATTAAAACAATATTGGGGCTACGATACATTCCGTAGGCCTCAGGAAGAAATCATTGACTCTGTCCTCCAGCACAAAGATACTATTGCGTTGCTTCCTACAGGTGGCGGCAAGTCTATATGTTTTCAAATACCGGCTTTATTATTACAAGGCAAGACAATAGTGGTATCGCCTTTGATAGCTCTGATGCAGGATCAGGTGGATAATCTTTTTAAACGTGGTATCCTAGCTAAATCTCTTAATGCTAATCTAGAATTTAGGGAGATTGATGCTATTTTAGATAATTTTGTATATGGAGATTTAAAATTGCTTTATATCTCTCCGGAAAGGATAGATTCGGAACTTTTTAAAACCAGAATAGCTAAAGCTAAGGTTAGCCTTATTGCTGTTGATGAGTCGCACTGTATCTCTCAATGGGGATATGATTTTAGACCCTCCTATTTTAATATACCGAAGCTTAGAGATATTCATCCTGATGCTACCATGATCGCATTGACTGCAACAGCGACGGTCAAAGTGCTGGAAGATATCAGCGAAAAACTTCATTTGCGGAAGCCTGTAATATTTAAAAAGAGCTTTGTCAGAGATAATCTGGGGTTGACGGTAATCTATGGAGATAATAAGAGATATGAGCTGCTACAGTTGCTAAGTAACGTCAAAGGTAGCAGTATCGTATATGTGCGTAACCGAAGAGAAACGCTGGAGATATCTTCATGGTTGACGCAGCACAGTATGCCGTGCGTCGCCTATCATGGTGGCATGGATAAAAATGTAAGAGAACAGAATCAGGATAGCTGGATGCGCAATGGAGTGAAAATTATTGTATGTACTAATGCTTTTGGTATGGGTATAGACAAACCTGATGTGCGGATGGTCGTGCATCTGGATGTAGCGCCGAGTTTAGAGGAATATTTTCAAGAAGTGGGAAGGGCAGGCCGTGATGGCAAAAGGGCTCATGCTGTAGCTTTAATCGACGATGCCGATATCGAATCAGCACAGAGAAACTTGATAGAACAGTATCCATCTATTGAATTTATAACTCAAATTTATGACAGATTATGTAGATATTTAGGAGTTGCCCTAGGATCGGGATATTTAGAAACGTATGATTTTGAGTTACAGTCATTTGCTGATCATATAAATGGAAACGCCAGAAAGATATTTAATGTGATTAATATCCTTGAAAAAGAAGGCTGGCTGACAACATCCGAAGCGTATAAAGAACCGACGAGACTAATGATCACAGCTAACACTGAGGATTTAGAATATTTGAATAGGAACCCGTCTGTCAAATCCAAAATATTTGTTCATTTGCTACGAAAATATGAAGGGCTATTTATGGATTATGTAAAAATTGATGACAGTAGGATTGCCACTGACCTTGGGTTAGACGAGTCAAAACTTTCGCGGTATTTATATCAGTTACAAAGTGAAGGTTATATCAGTTACATTCCTCGCAATGCCAAGCCTCAGATTACGATGATGCGGGAAAGACCCAAAGAAGAATATTTTAGTATTGATAAGCAAGCGTATAATTTGCGCAAGAAAATGGCAGAAGACAGGCTCAAAGCCATAATTAAATATTTTAAAAATGATAAACAATGCCGTCAAAAGATGATTATTTCTTATTTTGGCGAAAAAATAGAGGATTGTGGGATGTGTGATATTTGCTTGGGATCGCAACTGATCATAGTGCAAAAAGATGATATGGTCAAAGTGATGGAACACCTAAAAACCACACTTTTGCGCAATTCGATCAATATTAAATCCTACATTGGTCTGTATCCTTACTTTTATCGGAAAAGGGTGGCTAAAATACTACAAAAGCTGGAATCTGAGCGCTGGCTTAAAGTTGATGAATTAGGAACCTTATCTTTGGCTGGACTATGAGTACATATCCTGTAGTACATTGTTTTGTGACAAATGATCTCAATCAAGATCAGCGAATGCACCGAATTTGCCAGGCATTTCACGATTATGAAATAGAGGTGATGCTCATCGGTAGAGAAAAGAAGGACAGTAAGCCGCTTTTAGACTGGCCATTTGCACAAAAGAGAATCAAATGCATCTTTAATAAGGGAGTGCTTTTTTATCTTGAATACAATTTGAGAATCCTGCTGATGCTTTTAAAGGGTCGATTGCTTGTCATTTATAGTGTTGATACAGATACCTTATTGGCTTGTACCCTAGCCAAGCGTATAATGGGATTTAAATTGATGTTTGACAGTCATGAATATTTTACGGAAGTACCCGAATTACAAGGAAAACCTATCAAGAAAAAAATCTGGCAGCTTGTACAAAAATGGTGTATTCCTCAGGTAGATATGGCAATAACAGTAAGTGAGAGCTTAGGTAAAGTACTTGGAGAAAAGTACAATAATTATTTCCGTCAGATATACAATGCACCTTCATTAGATGCATATAAAAATCTGGGTGTTACTCAAGATGAAAGCGATCCTTTTATTTTGTATCAGGGTGTACTAAATAAAGGTAGAGGTCTTGAAGCCATCATTGATGCGATGGAATGGATAGACGGAGTAAGGCTTGTAATAGCAGGTGAAGGTGACCTTAGCCAAGAATTAAAGTCCAGAGCTGCTAAAAGTAAGGTGAGTGAACGGATTACCTTTGTCGGATGGCTGATGCCCAATGAATTGAGAAAGCTGACAGTACGCGCAACTTTAGGTCTTAATCTGCTGGATGGAAGCAGCCTGAATTACTACTATTCTTTAGCCAATAAGTTTTTTGATTACATGCACGCAGGAGTGCCATCACTCAATATGGATTTTCCAGAATACAAGCATCTAACTGAGCAGTATGACATAGGCTATCTGATCGATAGTCTAGATCCAAATACTATTGCAAATGCCATCAATGAAGCATTAAAGGATAAAACAAGGTATGAGCAAAAAAAGATAAATTGCTATAAAGCTGCTCAAGAATTCAACTGGGAAAACGAAGGTGAAATGATCAACAACCTATTGTTTGATGTGTGTCATTAGTGTAATAGCTCTGTCGATGATTCCTTATCCTTGGTGTTAGCAAGGAGGTTACTATGATTATGCACTAATTTTTCTAATTTTGGCTGGATTACTATCTGACAATAAGATTGCTCAGCGTGATCATTGTAATAATTCTGATGGTGGTCTTCCGCTTTATAGAAGGCTTCAAAAGGTCTTATTTCGGTGACTATCATATCCTCGTATTCCTTTTGTGCAGCTCCCATCTCATCAAAAGCAATTTGTTTTTCTTCCTCATTCCTGTAAAAAACAATGCTTCTGTATTGAGTTCCTTTGTCGGCGCCCTGTCTATTGAGGGTGGTAGGATTGTGCGTTTGAAAATGGAGTGCTACGAGCGTTCTGTAGGAGATGACTTTAGGATCATAAGTGATTTCGATGACCTCGGCGTGACCAGTCAAGCCAGAACACACCTCTCTATAAGTAGGATGTAGTGTTTTGCCGCCGGCGTAACCGGATACGACCTTTACTATTCCATCCAGGCGCTGGAAGAGTGCTTCTGTACACCAAAAACAACCACCTCCTATCGTAACTTTACGCAGACTGGATTCTACTTTTCTAAGGGCGAGCGCATTGATACAATATCTCAAACCACTAGGCGGTGGTCCGTCCTGAAAGATATGACCTAAGTGCGCATCACAGACATTACATTTGGTTTCGATGCGGTACATGCCATGACCTCTATCCTTATGATAAGAAATAACATTGCGCTCAATAGGCTGTGTAAATGATGGCCATCCTGTGCCACTGTCAAATTTCTCTTCAGAATCAAATAAAAGTGTATCGCAACAGGCACATCCATACTGACCAGGTGTAAATACGGTACACATCTCAGAGCTATGTGGTCGTTCGGTATGGCTCATCCTTGTAATATTAAATATCTCTGGTGTGAGGATGTCCTTCCACTCCTCCTCTGTTTTTTCTACGTGTCTGTCGGGTGTTGGATTGCCATTATTAGCAAATCGGAGTATATCTATCCAGGTAAGCATATTCTATTTTTTTAAAATGGTTTCGCTAATCATATAATCCAGTCTGAGCAAGGCATTATTGGGGTCAGACCCGAAGATGGAATATAGTACAATGCCGTCTTTATCGATTAATATCCAGTGTGGCGTACCACCGGCTCCATACCGTAATGCTGTCGTATCATAATTAAAATCACTGTAGAAAGGGAATCGGATGTAAAATTCATTTTTAGCATCTTCAAATTTTTTTAAATCAAATTTCCTCGAACTGTAACCAGAATGGATGCCTATAACAGATATGGCATCGCCTTGCTCATATACGATCCTATTGGCGTAGGGTAGGGCTCTGCCAAGACAACCCGGGCAGCCTAGATTATAAATCAAAATAAGAAGGGGCTTGCCGCGAAATGACTGTACTGTAGGTACTTCATCTCCAAATATTGTTTCAATTTGCCACTCAGGCAGCGGTTTGCCTATCTCGACCTCATTTAGTTGAAGGCGGTTGTTAATTGCTAAATCCAAAACGATAAATCTTTATTTTAAACTTAACAAATAGACTATCCAATAGTTTGATATGTATTCAAATATCAAACTATTGGATAGGAATAAAATCTATGTATATTGCTATTAAATTTGCTTGTATCAAGGCCAGATCAGTGTCTCGCCATCGTCTTCTACACCTGGTAAAAACTGAATTTCTATAGCCATATCATCCTGAAACCATATCATCATACCAGATTCTTCGGATTCCATAAGGATTAAATCAGGGTTTTCGTCATCAGAAACGTCCTCAACATGTGTAATAACGATATTATTTTTTTCTAAAACTTCGAGTGCATCTTCTTTGTCCATATCAATGATATGCTCCCCAAAAAGTGTAAAATAAGGATCACTAACAGCGATAGACACTAAACGCCACTCATATACAGCATCAAATACTAAAGAAAACTCATATTCGTCATAATGCCATGATTCTAACTGATCATTAACCTCTTCTTCAAATCCAGGTAGATTTTCTATATCGTCTGGTGGACCAATTACGACCTTGACTTCTTCTCTGGTCATACCAAATTTAATACCACCAAGTCCCACACCGGGTACTATTTCCTGAACATTTTTTAGCATTGCAATTATAATTTGCGTAAAGGTAAGGAGATATTATCAGGAAACGATCAAATCAAGGATAAAATTTACTTTAGATTGTAAAATTGTCGAGTTTAGGATATGTTTTGTATATATTCTAAAAGACATTAATTAGCCATTTTGAAGCGAAGGTATTCTGGAATTTCCTGCATCTGACAATACATAGAAATGCAAATAGATATTGCCATTGCGCTAGTAAACTACAAGAATTTTATACCCATTATATTTTTAAATGGTCCAAAGATTTAGTAGAAAAAAT
>CAZCTQ010000023.1:0-60954 GCA_964501555.1 uncultured Aureispira sp.
CTAAAAAGGCCGTAAGCGTACCAATACCACCATAGATAAATCCTGCAATATGCAATCTGGATTCTTCAAGCTCCATAACTTCATCTAATCCGTGTACAGGAAATGGTGTATATACATCATATATCTCCAGATGATCCTTCTTAGCAGATTTTACAGCTCTCAACAAATCTTCTTCGTCGTCGTATAAACCGTATATCAATTCTCTGTTTTCAATATTTGCCATCGTATAATGGATTTTTTATTTTTCTAAAGTTATAAACTAATTATTTAATGTTCATTATGATGCTGCTGTACAGTAGCATTTTCACCTACATACTGATTTCCACCAGATTTCAAAATATGTTTAATCTCAGCTACTGCAACCACTGGAGCCACTCGTACAAAAATCAAATACAAAGTAAAGAATATTCCTATTGTACCAACATAAATTCCGATTTCAACCCAGCTAGGTGAATATAAACTCCAACTTGAAGGAATATAATCACGAGCAAGTGTGGTGGCAATAATTACAAATCGCTCAAACCACATACCTATGTTTACAACAATAGATAAAAAGAATGTCAAAGTAACGTTTCTCCTCCATGATTTTTTCCAAAAAAACTGAGGAGAGACCACATTACAAAACATCATACCAAAGTATGACCACCAATATGGGCCTAAAGCTCTGTTAAAAAAGGCAAATTGCTCATAAACATAGCCTGAATACCATGATATAAATAACTCTGTAAGATAAGCAACACCTACAATAGTCCCGGTAAGCAGGATAACTTTATTCATGGACTCTATATGCTCGATAGTGATATAATCCTCAAGCTTTAACAATTTTCTGGTAATAATCATCAACGTCAATACCATAGCAAAGCCGGAGAAGATTGCACCCGCAACGAAATAAGGAGGGAAAATGGTTGTATGCCATCCCGGAATCACCGAAGTAGCGAAGTCAAAACTTACTATCGTGTGTACAGAAAGTACAAGAGGTGTCGCAATACCAGCCAAAATAAGAGATAATGACTCCCATCTTTGCCAGTGTTTTGCTGAACCAGTCCAGTTGAAAGACAATGCATTGTATATCTTTCTTCTTACACCTTTAGCTCTGTCTCTAACGGTAGCAAAATCCGGTACTAAACCAGTGTACCAAAATAATAAAGATACAGTAAAATAAGTAGAGATCGCAAATACGTCCCAAAGTAACGGTGAGTTAAAATTAGGCCACAATGGGCCTCTGGTGTTTGGATAAGGCATGATAAAGAAAGCTAACCATACTCTACCCATGTGCAGTACAGGAAAGATAGCGGCACAAAGTACTGCAAATATAGTCATGGCCTCAGCTGCACGGTTAACACCGGTACGCCACTTTTGTCTAAATAATAATAAGATAGCCGAAATCAAGGTTCCAGCGTGACCGATACCGATCCACCATACAAAATTGGTGATATCCCAAGACCAGTTAATGGTACGGTTAAGATTCCAAGATCCGATACCTACCCAAATGGTCCAGATAATACAAAATATACCATATGTAGCTACCGAAACTGCAATTATAAAGCCAATTAACCAAGCTTTAGTCGGCGTCTTTTCAGTAGGGGAAATCAAATCTTCCGTGATCTGGTGATAGGTTTTATTCCCTGTAACAAGAGGTTTTCTAATAGGACTTACAACAGCACTCATTTGTTATGTTTTGAATGTTTTGTTTATTTAAATATATCTAATTTATCAGGCATCAAAAGATTTGTCTCTGTTATTTACCTTCATGGTATAAGTAACAGAAGGACGGACATTTATCTCTTCTAACGCTATATAATTTAAAGGAGATCCCAATTTACCGTTAAGGTCTCCTTCCTTATTATTCAAGTCTCCAAAGGTAATAGCATCAGCAGGACATGCTGTCTGACATGCTGTACGCACATCACGATCTCTAAGTGTACGTCCCTCAATCTTTGCTGTCAATTTACCTTCCTGCAATCTCTGTACACAGAAACTACATTTCTCGATTACACCTCTTGCACGAACTGTAACATCAGGGTTTAATACCATTCTTGTCAGGTTGTCAGCACCAAACGGAATAGTCTCCTCCTGCAATCTTGGTTGATTAATAGGCCATAAGTCTGCTTTAGTATAATCTAACCAGTTAAATCTCCTAACCTTAAATGGACAGTTGTTAGCACAGTATCTCGTACCGATACATCTATTATATGCCATCTGGTTAAGGCCTTCAGAGCTGTGGTTTGTGGCATTTACCGGGCACACATTTTCACATGGTGCATTATCACAGTGTTGACACATCATAGGCTGATAGATTGTACTTGGATTTTCGACATCTCCATAGTAATATCTGTCAATTCTCAACCAGGTCATCTCATGATGAATAGCAACTTCGTGCTTACCGACGACGGGTACATTGTTTTCTGCCATACACGCTACTGTACAAGCACCACATCCGATACAAGCATTTAAATCAACATGCATACCCCAATGATGACCTAATGAATACAAGTCATCAAAGCCTCTATAAATTTGCTGGGCATTTAGATGTTGAGCCTCTTTCCTTCTTTCCTGAAGGTGTTCAACATTCCCTTTTAAATCTTTTACATTAGAGGTATATATAACCGATCTGTCAGTTAAGGCTCCCTGAAATCCTTTAACACCTGTAAAATAATCAAATGTAACTAAGGCCGCTTCGTCCGCATTGATTTCGGTATTTGTCTCTTTATCAATACCACGTACTCCAATCGTATGATGATATTGAACACATGAAAAATCCTTTTCCTTTCCTACCTTCTCAGATACACTGACAATAGTATTATAATATCCTACACCTGAGCTACTCATAGTGAGGCTATCATTAACATCGACCCCTACATTTGAACCAGTGTTACCTGCAATCATTCGACCATATCCCAATGCTAGTGAAACTGTTCCCGGCATCTGACCAAATTGTTGTAAAACAGGTAAAGTTACCTTTTTACTACCAATAGTCAATTCAACCATATCACCATCCTTAAGATTTTTAAAACCTACCATAGTACGGATACCGTCAAAATTAACAGGCACGGTAAGATAATTACCCCAAACTGTTCTAGTAACAGGGTCTGCCATTTCCATGAGCCATGGATTACCGGCATTCTGACCATTACCCATGTGTACGGTCTCATAAAAAGATATTTCTAATTCTGATGAAGATGGCTTAGTAATATCACTACCGATCTCAGCCGAAGCATAAGATGGTGCACTGCTATTAGTTACAACAAAAACTCCATCATGGACGACATTATCCCAAAATCCTTGGAAAGTACCAAAATCATGTTGTAATTTAAAGTAGGTATTCTTCCAATTTTCCTGAAGGTAATCGTAATACGGTTGTTCACTGTCAGCCTTAATGTTTTCGCTTCCTGCCCAAGTTAATAAAGACAATTCTGCTTGTCTGTTATTAAATAAAGGTGCTATTGTAGGCTGAATTAAGGACAAATGACCTTTTTTAGCTTCGACATCACCCCACGACTCCAGATAATGGGTCATAGGCGCAACAATATTACATAAGTCCGTAGTATCATCATTGCTGATAGCTAAGGATATTTTATTTTTAACCTTACTTAATCCTTCTTTCAGGGCGCCTCCATAAGGTGAGTCATACACAGGATTGGCACCACAGAAAATAACACATCCTACTGATCCTCCTTTGATGTCATCAACTAATGTTTTTAAATCTGCATGACTACCCTGACGTTGATAAGAAGGTGTACCCATATCTATTGTACCGCCATAATTACCCAATGTATTATTAATAGCATTGATCATCAATTGCTCATTGATATTATCGGAAGCACTTATGACAATAGATTTTCCAGCAGCATTTTTTAATTCAGCAGCTACCTTTTTTAATGAAGATTTTGCTCTGTCATTCAAGCCATTGGTAGCAACACTACCACCGGTGATCTCATTATATAAATATGCAATAGCCACGCCTTGCTCTGAAGGTCTGACCAATATTCTATTATCCGCGTTAGAGCCCGTAAGCGACATATGGTTTTCTACCTGGATATGTCTAGACATCTTAGCTTGAGTAATATCGTCAATCCTTCTACCTTTAACATAGCCTTTAGTGTATTCAATAGGTGAAATCCATGTACCCAGAAAGTCAGCATTAAAACTGACTATGACATCTGCCTTATCAAAGTGATATGAAGGAATGGCTCTGACGCCAAAATTCCTCTGATTAGCATCTAACAACGCTGTATAAGAAGTACGATCGTAAGAAACTACCTTAGCTGATGGATATTTTGCTACAAACTCATCCATTGCCTTTTTTGCCGTAGGGCTTAAATTTGTATTAGTTACAATGCGTATGCCTGATGCGCTGATCAGAGCGCCTTTAATCTTTTTATCCACATCTTCCCATGTAGTATCTACCCAAGAAGCACCGTCTTTTAACTTTGGACCGGTAAATCGATTCGTATCGTACAAACTCAAAACAGAAGCCTGAGTACGGGCTGATGTACCACCCTTAGTAATAGATGAGAGGTCATTACCTTCAATTTTGATAGGTCTTCCTTCTCTTGTTTTTACTAATACTGAACAGTAATCACCGCCATTTATAAATGTTGACGCATAATAATTGGCTACACCAGGAACGATTTCTTCTGGCTTAATAACATACGGAATTGCTTTTTTAACCGGAATATCACAACCAGCAGCTATAGTAGCAGCGCCAAGCCCAAATCCAAGTAATTTTAGAAAATCTCTTCGGTTTCCTGATAAGTTGACAGCATTGGCTGCATATTCAACTGGATCTTCGGCAAATTCCTGATCTAATGACTGAAGAAATTCTTCGTCTTGATTCAAGTCCATCTGACCTACCCAAATATTATCTTGTTTATTATCCATTATTTATGAAGATTAAAATCTTTAATACTATTTATTCTATATTGATTAATAATGACACTTTTGACACTCGAGTCCGCCTATATCAGCCACAGTCACTTTATCACGTTTCCCTGATGCAATTTCCTCATGATATCTTGTATAATTTGCATAATAAGGATTCTCACTAAATTTAACTTCTGTCTGTCTGTGACAATTAACACACCAGCCCATTGAAAGAGGTGACATTTGTGTTAAGACTTCCATTTTTTCGACCTGACCATGGCATGTCTGGCATTCCAATTTGCCTACAGTTACGTGTTGTGAGTGGTTGAAATATACGTGATCAGGTAAAGCGTGAATTCTATTCCATTCGATTGGTCCTTGAATTTGCTTTTTATTTTCGTTTGTCAGTGATTTTTTAATGCCGACCCATTGTTCTGCTACTAGTCTTTCTCCTTCAGAGTCTAAGTCTTTTAACTCTTTTGCTTCCATATATTGGCTACCAATCCACTTAGTGAAAATAGCACGGATATCCTCCTCAGTCTTGGATTCATAATTTTCAATATATTTACCTGTATTTGGGTCAAAACCTATAGAAGCATAAATCTTAGATATTTCTGCTGTTCCATATTTACTACCATTCTTAATAGCAGCATGACAATTCATACAAGTATTAGTACTAGGAATGATAGAATGCTTTGACCTTCTAGCGCCATCATGGCAAAACTGACAATCAATCTTATTAATACCAGCGTGTGTTTCGTGAGAAAACTTAATAGGTTGCTCAGGTGCATATCCCTCCTGACGCCCCAATTCTGTGGATTTCTTTACCATAGTATAAGAACCCAAAACAATAACCGAAAATATTAAAAATGAAATGATTCCCTTAGTGGTTAGAATTTCTTTAATTGTTCTTGGAGCTACATTTTCGCCTTGATTAGCAGCTGCAACCGCATTCAAATTAGTAATAATCTTTGCTAAAACTACAGCTAAAACAGCCAAAACACCTAATATTATCAGGTATATAGGCATATGGCTACCACTAGACACAGGTCCAGTAGTCTTATCAGTGGCAGCAGCAGCAGCAGCAGATGGCTTTGCTGCGCCGTAAGTACCATCAAATACACCATTGACATATGCGAAAATACTGCTCATCTGGTCGTCTGTCAAGTCTGGGAAAGAAGTCATCACCACAGGCTTAAACTGATTCCACAACTCTACAGCTCTAGGGTGACCTTTTTTAATCATCTCTTGGGAATTTCTGACCCATGCATGCAAAGCAACGTCATCACCCCATCGTTGTTCAGAACCACCTAATGCCGGTCCAGTAGCAGCACTTCTCATGTCTTTATTGTGACAGGCAGCACAATAGTTTTTAAATAAATCCTTGCCGGCGTCTGCTGATACCTGAGCACTTAGTGTATTGGCCCCAATTATAGATATAAAAACTGCTAAAACACTGATCTTTAAATACTTGTAAATCACCATGGGTTTATCTTTAATTACTCCGATATATTCGGCTATTTTGTAATAAAAATGTAAAATTTCAAAATTTAGAGACAAAAATATGACACTGCTACATTTAATACAATTTTTAAGACACGTTTCTTTTTATTTAGAAATATTCTAAATAAAAATTTACCCTATTTATAATTTTTGTTTAAATCTATATTTAAATCCTAATATCAAAAGTGAGTACTCAAGATATTTTTTTAAAAATCGTTAAAACATCATACCTCATTAGTTAACAATATGTTACGACTACGTCAATTTAAATATTACCAATATTGCGAAATAAACCGTCCTACACAATCTCTAAATATTGGATTCTGAACAATAAAAATTGCTTATACTACACCTAAATAATTGATTCCTGCTTCTTCAAATTTATTTGCAAATATTACCCATACATAATAATCCTGCCGTTGTAAAAGTACATGCATTTTTACATTTGTAGCATTTTACAATTTTTGAAAAGAAACGATATGGTTTGAAAAAAAATTACTTTATCATTCTCTTTAAGATTAATACCTTTGCATCCTCTAAAATAAAATCAATTGGCATCAGGAATTTTTGCAATATTAGATGATATCAGCATGCTCATGGATGATATAGCTTCAATGAGTAAGATAGCTACAAAAAAGACTGCAAGTATATTAGGTGATGACCTCGCCGTAAATGCAGAAAAAGCTACCGGATTTTTAGCTTCGAGGGAATTACCGGTATTATGGGCTATTACGAAAGGCTCTTTTCTCAACAAATTGATTATTTTACCTTTAGTTTTCTTATTAAGTTATTACTATCCTGCTTTAATTAACTATATCTTATTATTAGGAGGTATATACTTATCGTATGAGGGAATGCACAAAGTGATAGAATATCTCACATTTAAACTCAAATCTTCCAAATCAGATATACAAACCGACGAAGAATCAGTAGAACCATTAGACGAGCCAACAAAAATTAAAATGGCTATCAGAACAGATTTTATTCTTTCTATAGAAATCGTCATAATAGCACTGAGTACAGTCATTGGCAAACCATTACCTATGCAGATTGCAACTGTAAGTATCGTAGCTATCTTGGCTACAATAGGTGTTTATGGTGTTGTTGCGCTTATAGTTAGAATGGATGACCTAGGTATTCTCTTAATAAGGAAATCAGATAGAAATAGTCTAATATCTAATTTTGGCGCTTTCTTAATCCAATTACTTCCTAAGGTGATTAAAGCGCTATCCGTCATAGGTACTATCGCTTTAATCTTAGTTTCAGGAGGTATCTTTATGCATAGTCATCTTTATATGCCTGATATAATCAAAGGTATGCCTGACCTCTTAGAGGAATTGGTCACTGGTGCTTTGTATGGTATGGTAGTAGTGATTATTATCCAGAGTGGCCTAGCTATATGGAAATATGCAAAACCTAAATTTAGATAAGCGACCTCATTAATCAAAATCTCCAGAACAGAACAAATATTCCAATTTAAATAGTGCTATAAGCCTATTCGAATTTTTACTTACTCCAGATGATCAGCTATTAATCAATTTAGTGTATCAGATATTCCTGTTAGTGATTGGGCACCTAAATGGAACTTATGGGTAAAGTTTGACCCAACGCAGCTGGGATTAACTACTACAACCAAAGACTGTATTACTTCTTTACTCAAACTCTATCCCAATCCCACAACAAACATACTGCAGATAGAAGGACTGACATCACCGGCAGACATCCAAATTTCAGACCTAAATGGGGTCACTGTCCGTACGATCAAAAATGCCGAATCCTCGGTAAATATCGGAGATTTACCCGATGGTATGTACATCTTCGACATCAAAAACAATGATGTCAGTGAGCGGCATAAAGTAGTGAAAATTAGATAATAAAATCTTTGTATTAATAGGATTATAGAAGAGCAACTTGTTTTAAAACGGGTTGCTCTTCTTTGTAATAGCCTTATGATCATTCAAAGAGATTTGTAGCGGAAATGATAGGGATATGAGAAGGAAATGAGAGATCTGAAGAATACTAAAAATGATAAAAAAGCAAGAAAAATAATTTTTTTTTAAAAAATAGTTGTGATTTTAAGCAACGTTTCGACAAAACGTAGGTATAATATATAACAGATCGGTCTATTTTTTAATCTATTATGTTTTATAAAAATCAACACGATTGTCTATAAGTAGCGAGATGACTAAAAAAGAGATGTGAAATTGGAAGTCAAAATGACAGTAAAATAGTAACATTTTGATGGATATTTGAAACCGGAGAGATTTTTATAGAGCGTAAAGCCTGACTATACTTTTTATGGGTAGTCAGGAAATGATTTTTTTTATTAAGTAACCCTTTTAAAATTTTTATTATGAAAAGATTTAAGTTGTTATTTGGACTATGTATAGTCGCTTTTTTAGTGTTTTTAGTGAATTCTTGTGCTAAGGAAGCAGATAATGTAGTCAACCTGTCACAGGAAGCACAAAAAGTGGAAATCCGCAATTCGGGCAGTGCCTGTAGCCCGCAGACCCTAAATACAGAGTATGACACATGCGTCCATTTGACAGATACTTTAGATCTCAGCTTTGCATTGGGGCCGACTTTGTACAGTACAACTTCAAAAATTTATCAATTATGCCCTGATTTACAGGTTAGAGTATTTTTTACATATACAACATGTAAGATTGGCTCATTTGAAGTGCATTTTATTCATAATCTAACGTATAGCCTTGCAAGCATGATAGCCGCATGCCCTGCCTTTCAGACAGAGATAAATCATCAATTTGCATTGGGTGAGCTTGAAAGCTTTCTGGATCTGATAGACCACGAGATCAGTATGCAAACAGAATTTACAAAGGCTTACAATGCTGCTAAATCTTTACCTGCAAAGTATCTTTGTGAAAATGGAGGACAATTTTACTCCGTCAAATACATCAGGAACACCTGCTACAGGTGGGTTCCGTTCACAATACCGACACCATTTCCAATAAATGCGTATAGGAAGGAAGACTGCGGCTCATCCGTATGCTGTGCCCGAAGCGCTTACTATTGTGTAGAGGGCGTTTATGATGGTCAGCCAAACCTGACTTATGGCCTATCGACAAATTATCAAAAATTTGAAGGTAGTTGTACGTTAAATTGTACACATGACTGTGGTGGGCCTATGCTTGACCCTAATTCTTTATAATTGAGGATTTTTCTCATACGGATTGCAGTTTTTCGCTGGAATTCGTGATTTTATCATTTATTTACATAACAATATAATTTATAAGATATGCGAATTATCATTACAATATTGCTGGTAGTCAATTATGCACTTACCTTTGGACAGCTAAACCTTCCACTGAAATTCCAGAATAATGAAGTCAAATGGGCAGAATTAAACTGGTGGGAAGGTGGTGCAAAAGACGGTCAAGACTTTCAGAATAGGTTGCCACCAATAATCATCGAAGATACTCTTTATACCTTTTTAAATTTTAAAGGCACCAGCTCTGGAATAAAAGGCTATCAAATCAAAAAGTTGAACAAAACCACTGGAGAAAAATATTGGGAAGTAATAAGAGGCTATCGCAATGGCATCAGATCGGCTTTGAGCCAGCCGTTTATCGACAATGGCATGCTTACCGTCAGTTTATACGATGAAGCTAAGTCTGACGGATCTACCTGGTCTCTATGTTATCCTGCACACATAGTTATAGATACGAAAACAGGCTTAGTTATAGACAGTAATTATGTAGATCGTACCGATAGCACCCTACCCACGTTTTTGAGTATTTCTGCTGGTAATGGCCAACACACAGAAGCAAATCCAAGGTTTTATGTGACTGAAAACGGATATACGTACAGATTCATCACAGGACATGGTGGAGGTAGTCTGGGCCCTTTTCGTTTTTTTATATTAGACAAGCATTTAGGTTTTGACGGACACTTAATTAGTGTTGATACATTTGAGCTAATGTCTAAGTATAAGAGGGTTCAATTAAGTAACTGGTTTGACAATAATGAGGGTGGAATAAATATAGTGAGAGTCTCTGAAAATGATGACTGGAAAGACAGAGAATTTAGATTTATGAAGTTGGATAAGCATCTGAAGTTGCTAAAATCAGTGGATCTCACTCAATATTTCAAAAGTACAGATACAATAGCCTACTTGGGAGTAGAAAATTTGTATCAAAATGACGGATTATTTGTTGTAACAAGCCAATATGAGAGCTTCTCAACTAAAGAATACCGTTTCCATTATCATTTGTTTGATTCGGACGGTAATTTTTTGGACAAACTGGACTATACCCTACGGGATGGCATAGACAATGTAAATATCGAATATGGTTGGACTTGTCCCATGGCGGATGTTGTAAACAAGCGGATATTATTAACCCATTCCAGACAAAACAAAATAACCGAAAGCACTTATTTTGAGCTTTTTGCCTCTGATGGTGACACAATAAAGCGGGTCAAAAGGATAGAAGTTGAAGGCATCACTGACCACTTCAGGACGGATATGCCTTTGATGATGGCCAACGGTGATATATTGTTGTATGTAGCGCAATTTGCATGGCGAGAACCCGGCCCGTTTTTTAGCTGGATCATGCTGGACGAAGCGAAGATGGGTATAGTCAGCAGCACAGAGGGTGTACATTCTATCAGGCAGCCATTCACGATATACCCTAATCCCACATCATCCATATTACAAATCGTGACAGATGCAGACTATGACCAAGTATTGATACAAAGCATAGATGGCATGATAACAAAACAGGAGACGGTCAGTGACGGCGCTGTCAATGTATCATTTCTGCCTAACGGTGCTTACATCTGTACGCTGATGAAAGCGGGTAGAGTCAAAAGCAGTGGAGTGAAGTTTGTGAAGGTAGGTAAATAGAGCTACATAGAGTTTTTTCAATACTGAGGAAAATGCTGTCAAATGACAAAGAATCATCTTGTTGGATAATCATTGACTTTTTAAAAAAAATATGATGATGTGTCTAACAAGATGACTTTTTTACAAAAAAAACATAGCCAAGTAGTTATTAAATCAGCACGCTGAATGCATCAAAACACTTTGATATTCTTACATCTATATATTGTAAATTAATTATTTTATTCATTTTAAAAAAATAGTTGTGATTTTAAGCAACGTTTCGGAAAAACGTGAGTATAATATATAACAGATCGGTCTATTTTTTTTAATTTTTAATCTAAAAAATCAACGTAATGAAAAGATTTGGGGTAGTTTTTTTTACATTTTATCTTTAATTCTATGGCAAATATTTTTCCTGATTATAATTGTGTATTAGCTTTGCAAATACTAATTTTTTTAAATTATTTTATTATGTACAAAGAAAGTGCAAATAAAAAATGACCTCTTTTGCAGGCGCTCTCTCGTTAGTCAACGACCCTGTAAAAGTAAGTTTTTCATTTGTTTTCACCAATTTGTTCATTATATTTTTTAACATATAAATAATTAAACATGACTAAAATAGTAAAATTTTCGATTGTGGCTTTAATAGCCATAGCATCCATAGTTATCTATTCATGTAATAAGGATGCACAGGCTTCCAAAGAAGCCATACAAGACAGTGAGGTGCAAATCAGGACATTAACAGGCCTCTGCGAAGACGCTGGAGGTGCTTGTGCAAGTATTCCATATACAACAAAAATCTATACAATTCATGGAGGTACGCCTTCCTATCCGGATGGTGAATTTAGTATCGAACTAAGGGTAAGATGGTGTCCACCCAATAATTTAGATGTGATTTATGTAGGAATGGGATATAAGTACCTTGACCCTGATTGCTACCAGTTTGACCTTGATACGAGTGATCCTTCAATAGTAGCCGCAGTCGTACAGCAGGTGGCGGAGGAGTTGATACGGGCAGGTATTATCGAAGCACTCAACGAAATTACTGTTAATCCATCCGGGGCAATACCAAAATGTGGGGTTGGTGCGGCATTAAATGTTAGCTTATTTCAATCAGCTTGCCGTAAAACTTGCTTTGTTAAGCCAAGAAGGCCTACAGACGGTCAATATTGGTATAAAATAGTAGAGTTGCCATGTGGTAATTCTTGTTGCCAATCTGTCAATGAAGTTTGTATTGACTCTGTTACAGAAGTTGTCAAAATCAGAGAAATTTATAATAATACACCGACAACACCTTGTATAATCAGTGGCGAGCTCCCTTGTCCTTTTGGTACTGAACATACCATACCATGCAGACCTGCATGTGCATCAATCCAACAGGGCGGCTGATAAAGGCTTACTATCTAAAGTAGAACAGAGCGCTACTTTAGATAGTTTTTTAATTTTAATTACGTAATTTAAAAAAAACAAAAAAAATGAGACAAATACTCTATACAATCATATTGCTATTGACCATACATATACACGCAATAGCACAATGGTGGGAACCAAAATGTGTTACGGCTCCTGATATAAATAAATTCGGTGGTACTAAGATTGCCTGGTCATATCAGGTGGAAGATCCTACCATTGATACGTCTTTGTGTGGTGCTGGCTTATCAAAAATGTATCAGAAGGCAAATTTATGGGTTAATCCCATAGAGTATGACGATAAGTTTATTACCGTGTTTGGAAATGGGCTCTCGGGGACGATCATCAATGCCATGGACAAAAACACTGGAGACATCTTATGGCAAAAAATTTATAATCATACCAATACCAAAGAAACCCGTGGATTTGTATGTGGCTGGGCAAGGAATCTCGAGGGTGATTCTTTAGAGTTACTTGGAGGTATAGCTTATAATCCTTATGATACACATTCATATACTTATACTAGCTATCTTGGTCGAGGTGGCTATTATCCGGCAAGAATTGTAATATCTCATGACACGGGGGAACTATTAGACTATTATGAGATAGAAGGACGCCGAGGCTATTTTAGTACCATAAAGAGAGATTGGAACGACTATCCGACACAAACCCCTGATGGAAAATTATTCTATACTTTTGGAATAGATTTTTTAAAAAGTGAAGATGCGACAATTAAAGGATTTTTTCGTTATGCTGACTCAAAAACCTTAAAAGGTTATCTTAATGATCCACCAGACAATGAACATCCCGATAATGAAGCCCCGGAGATACATTTGAATTTACGGGGCCCGAACGGCGAGCGGCCTGATAATAATTTTTTGGAATCTTCCGAAAAGTTACTACATATTGGCAGCAATGTGCGCGCTTATTTCTTTGGTTATCGAATAGCAGGTAAGGTCTATTATCATCTTATAAAGTTAGATAGTTGGGGTAAGTATATCTCAGATACGGATATCACGGATCAAATCGCCAAAGATGGACAAAAGTATGTATGGCTATCAGATCGGGAAGTTGCAAAAGGAGACAGGATCAGGTTACAATCCAGCGTAGCTAAAGAGGGTATTCATCCACTTGGAAACAAGGGGTATGTAGAGATTGACTTTGACGGAAGACTCTTAAAAGACAGAACAGCATTAGTCTTTGACGGGTTAAGACCTATATTTCTGAAGACGATTGACCTTCAAGATTCTGATGATCTGTTGCATATCTTTCGCCCGCACGAGAACAATAACATCTATTTCTACAGAGAAAAGCCTGACGGAACCTATACCAAAGCCGGAGAGTTGATAAACAACAACCGCCCTATATATGCTTTTCGACCGGTTATAGCCAAGCAAGCCAGAGATGGTGATTTGCTTGTAGCATTTGACATATTACTTGACTCAATTACCGCAGGTTCAGTTACTCTTAATACACTTGAAGCATGGGGTTATTTAATCAAAATCGAAGCAGAGGAGTTAGGTATAGCCACCAGGACACAAGATCAGGTTATTCGTGAGCGGTTTTCCTTATTTCCTAATCCGACATCTTCTACATTACAAATCGTGACGGATGCAGAATACGACCACGTTCTGATACAAAGTACAGACGGCAGGATAATAAAGCGGATGACAGTCAGTGATGGCGCTGTCAATGTATCATCACTGCCTAACGGTACTTACATCTGTACGCTGATAAAAGGCAGTAGAACTATAAGTAGTGGAGTGAAATTTGTTAAAATGGGTAAATAGAGTTACATAGAGTTTTTTAAATACTGAGGAAAATGCTGTCAAATGACAAAGAATCATCTTGTTGGATAATCATTGACTTTTTTAAAAAATATGATGATACGTCTAACAAGATGACTTTTTTTTAAAAAAAACATAGCCAAACAGTTATTAAATCAGCACGCTGAATGCATCAAAACACTTTGATATTCTTACATCTATATATTGTAAATTAATTATTTTATTCATTTTTTAAAAATAGTTGTGATTTTAAGCAACGTTTCGGAAAAACGTGAGTATAATAGATAACAGATCGGCCTATTTTTTAATTTATTATGTTTTATAAAAATTAACACGATTGTCTAAAAGTAGCAAGGCGATAAAAAAGAGACATGAAGCTGGGAGAAAACAAGCTAAGTCAAAATGACAGTAAAACAGTAACATTTTGATGGATATTTGAAACCGGAGAGATATTTTTATAGAGCGTGAAGCCTGACAATACTTTTTATGGGTGATCAGGAAATGTACTATTTTTATTAACTAACCTATTAATTTTATTTATTATGAAAAGATTTAATTTATTTTTTGGACTATGTATAGTCGCTTTTACAGTGTTTTTAGTGTATGCTTGTACTAAGGATAATCCTGCGAGTGATAAGCAACTAACTACACAACTCAACGAAGAAGAAATCAACCAAAAGGTACTTGCCGCTATGGATAAATACAATAGAGTAAGCCCCATTACAGAACTACGTGGCGGTACTGGAATTAACTGTTATGATGTATCCGATTGCCAACCTAAAGTTACTTATACAGATACGATTTCTATGGTGGGCTATGGCGATTGTAAAGCCGTAGTAACATGGGACCAATATTGGTGTCCTTTTTTTACGGGTGCGGGATGGATCGGCACTGTTAAGTTTGACAATTTTACTGCTAAGCCTTTAGCTGGGAGTTGTGATTCGGTCGTAATGGCATGGCACAATTATGAGTTGACGAATAATCTTACTCAGTTAGAAGCAGACCTTGCAGCATTTGTTTATGCAGCACAGGATATAATAAGAGATAAAGTAATGCTTGGTATCGCCAATTATTTAGATGTTTTTATACCATGTGGTGGAACAAACATATTACTTTATGCCGAATTTTATACATCTAATTGCAAAAAAGAATGTTATAAATTTACTATTGTAAAAGGAAGGCCTGTATTTGAAACCAGCACTGTATTTTGTGATGTGAGCTGTTGTGTAGAAACAACACGGTATTGTTGGAACAGCCTTAACAATACCATAGAAATATCAACACCTACGGTATCAAGTGTCGGGTCATGTCCCGAGCTGTCCGCAAATCCACATACTTGTCCTGAGGGTTTTTTCCCATTAAGTGAATCTTGTCAAAAAGATTGTAATATAAGAGAATAACAAGCAGCAGATTAAGACATAATAGAGATTCTGTTTTAATCTATATTAATTAAATCATTTAAAAAAATAGAAAAATCATGAGATACATTATTCTTACTTTAATCTTAGCACTTAATTTTAATATTTCCTACACCCAGTTAAATAGTGTTCGCATAGAAAACACCAATCTTTCGTGGGTTTATGCGCCTTTGGATTCGACGTATATAGATTTTTCATCATCACAAGGTATGAGGAACGGTGCGAATCATTTTCTTCCAATACTTCTCGGCAAAATGATGATAATTGATGGTGACTACCTATATTCATTATTCACAAATGTAGATGAAGATCAATCTGGATTTATATTAGTAAAGCAAAATTATAAAACCGGTAGTGTGATATGGGAACGCACCTTTGACCTGAGAGATCAGCCAAATCATATAGCACCTTCTGACTTCAGGATAAATGGAGATGGACATCTCGAAATAATAAGTACCCGCAGATCAGGTCCCATTCAGTATTTACTTTGGTATAAAGGGACGCTTGCGAGACACATATACAACAAAGATACAGGAGAGCTGATATACTATACATATGGTATGCCCGACCAGACGGCTGTGGAATTTCCAAAGGTTTTAGGTTTAACCCATTTAACTTATAATCAGGGCAATTATATTTTTTATATGCAAGGAGGAGGATTCTTAGATGGTTCAGGCGGAATAGGTGCCAGTGCTTATTATTTAGATAAGGAAGGCAATAGGACTCAAGCGTATTATACCGAGTTTTACCCCAAGCTGTTTGGCGATGAATATAGATGGAGGTCCTCTTTAGTTTATAAAGATACCATAAGTGTACTGATGCATTATTATAAAGAGGATGCATCAGACTTTAAAACGATACTAAGAACATACAATCAGGAATGGAATCTGCTTAGAGACAGAGAAATACACTTACCTATTCCCACACCAAACGAGATTTACCTGACAAATGTATATGATGATGAGATTGAAATTATAGCTGAATATTTTAATCTTCATCGAAGCTTTGGTGTGTCAAACAAATTAATCTATTTGAATAAAAATGATTACAGAATAAAAGAAATTGTAGAAATACCTTTTTCACAAAATTATGGACAAGCTTGGACGAGATTAAAAGATAAATCAGGAACTCTTTTTTGTAAAGTAGTGCTCCAATCTGTTGACGGACAGGTTAGAGGCTTCTTGCAAGTCTTCAAATCAGATGGAAAAGGAAACACAACCTTGCTCAAAGACAGTGAAGTATTAGACCTGAAAACTTTTCAGTTAGTTACTATAAAGGAATTGCCGGATGGAAATTTTGTATTAGCTGGGGTTTATAACCAAATTGTCGATTCAAATGGAAGTAATGATTTTAGAAATCCAGAATTTTTAGAATCAGTTCTAATCTGTCTAAACAAATCCGAATTAGGTTTAATGTCATCTGCTCATGATATAACCCTGACATCACCATTCATATTATACCCTAATCCCACATCATCCACATTACAAATCGTAACAGATGCGGATTATGACCACGTACTGATTCACAGCACAGACGGCAAGATAACAAAGCAGGAGACAGTCAGTGACGGCGCTGTCAATGTATCATCACTGCCTGACGGCTCTTACGTCTGTACGCTGATAAAAGGCGGTAGTATCATAAGCAGCGGAGTGAAGTTTGTGAAAGTAGGTAAATAGAGCTATATAGATTTTTAGTATCTACTCAAGTATTTGCTGTCAAATGACAAAGAATCATCTTGTTGGATAATCATTGACTTTTTAAAAAAAATATGATGATACGTCCAACAAGATGGCTTTTTTATAAAAGAACAATAGCCAAACAGTTATTAAATCAGCACGCAGAATGCATCAAAATACTCTGATAGTCTTACATCTATATATTATAAATTAATTATTTTATTTTTTTTAAAAAAATAGTTGTAATTTTAAGCAACGTTTCGGAAAAACGTGAGTATAATATATAACAGATCGGTCTATTTGTTAATTTATTAGGTTTTATAAAAATTAACACGATTGTCTAAAAGTAGAGAGGCGATTAAAAATGAGACATGAAGCAGGAAGTTAAAAATCTAAGTCAAAATGAAAGTAAAATAGTAACATTTTGATGGTTATTTGAAACCAGAGAGATTTTTATAGCGTGTAAATCCTGACTACATTTTGATAAGGTGGCCGGGAAGTTATTTTTTTATTTTTTAACAGATTATTTAATTTAATAATTTTTCAAACATGAAAAGAGTAAATTTATTTTTTGGACTATTAGTAGTCAGTTTTACAACATTTTTAGTGTATTCTTGTGAAAAAGAAGCAGGAAACAATCAACTTTTAACACAGCAAACAGAGGTTCGCACACCAAATCCACCGCCTATTGTGGATTGCAAGCCTCATACATCTATTTTTGCGCCGTGCGATACAACGTATAGAGATACTATCATTAGTTTTGAGCTTGCGCCGACATTGTATTCCACATCGTCTAAAATCTTTCAATTTTGTCCTAATGCCCAGATACATGTTACGTACACAATGATTGAATGCGTAGTGCCTCCCGGTACTACTAAAATGCACTTTATCTACGACTTAAACTGGGATATAGCTGGACTAATAGCAAGTTGTCCTGCATTACAGGCAGAGATTGCTACACAGACAGCCAATGGAAATTTAGTGAGTTTGCTTGACCTCTTAGACCACGAAATAAGTGCTCAGGTAGAATACCTCCAAGCCTACCTCGCTTCAAAAAATCCTAAAAATTATGATTGTACGAAAGAAAAGTATTATTCTGTAAAATTTGTAAAAAACACATGCTACAAATGGTTAACGCTTGCTGTCCCGGAAACCGGTGAAATAGTCTTTGAAAAAAGAAGCTGCGGTACTGAAGTGTGCTGTGTAAGGAGAAATGACTATTGTAGAATCGGTTACTATGAGGACGGATCACCGAATGTCATAATATCTCAACCGACAAGCTATCAACAAGTTGAAGGCGAATGCGCCCGGGAATGTACACATGACTGCGGTAAGCCTAAAGGTCCTTATACTGAGGCAGAATTATAATTTATAATTAATAAACAAGGGACAGACTTTCATATAGAAAAGCCTGTCCCTATCTAAACTCTTTTAATATGAAAACAGTAACATTTACACTAACATTTATATTTTTATTACTGCATGTGGCAATGAAAGCACAAGATAACCTTCCGGCAAAATTTCAGGATGGTTCTGTCAAATGGGCATCTATGGACTGGAATGAGGAAAGAGGCCTTTATAATCAGCGTTTTCATCCCCGCCTACCTATCATCATCCATGATACGATTTATACATTTGCCAACTATCTGCTGGGCACAAACGGTTATTGTGGGTATTCTATCAAAAAAATCAATAAAAATACCGGACATACTTACTGGACGACAAGCCGCTATTATAACAAAGGCGACAGAAAAGCCATTAGTACACCTATTATTAAAGATGGTAATATAATCGTCACCCTCTTTGACGAAGCAGCTCATGAAGCGACCTTATGGAACAAGTCTTATCCTGCACATATTGTTCTTGACTCGCAGACAGGAGTTATTATTGACAGTAATTATGTGAATAGAAATAATCCTGACATCCCAATAAGATTTAGTGATGTAAAAAAAATGCTTTCCGAATCGCCTATAGATGAGCCGCGCATATATTACAAAGATGGCAATTACCTTCATAGAAGATATGTTTATTGGCCTAAACAGGGACTAATCAATACTTTGATTGATGCCAATGGCTACGACATCGCTATTGACACTACATTTTTAGAATTGAACAATGCAAGTGTAGATAGTTGGAACGACTTTCCACAAAACGAAACCGTATTGATTTCTTCTGGAAACACGTATGACAGGTTCAACAGAGAGTTACTTATAACCCGGATTAATGGTGATAGCAGCACCACCGTTAAGGTGAATCCTGCATTAATACAAGATACAGTGGAATTTATGGGTACTTTCGCTATAGATAATGGACATTTTGTTTTTGGTACTACTTTATTTTTTCATAAGGATGCAATTTATGAAGATTCGAGTCATATAGGCCTCAAAATGTTTGATTTAGAGGGAAACCTCAAAGATCAGATGAAATTTGCCCTTTCTTATGATACCATTAATTTTGCTTCACCTTCGTTTTACCCAATTATGGACACCCTTAACAATCGAATGATGGTTATAAATACCTACTTACAGGATGTAGGTAAACACAGTAGCTTACAAATCTATGTATCCGATGGCGAAGATAAGAAAGTCATCAAAAGAGCATGGTTATCCGGCACTAAAGACTATATTGTACCAGAATATGCCACAATGCTGAATAACGGGGATATACTGATGTATGTAGCACAAGTAGATAAAAGTACAGCAAAAGAGGGCGACTTCCTGTTATCAAACTGGTGGTATTGGGTCTTGCTCGATGGTACTAAGATGGATATCACTACCGTAAGTAGTACCGACGATGTGGGGACAGCTCACAACCTTCTCAAACTTTATCCTAATCCCACAACAAACATACTGCAGATAGAAGGACTGACATCACCGGCAGACATACGAATATCAGACCTAAATGGGGTCACTGTCCGTACGGTCAAAAATGTCAAATCCTCGGTAAATATCGGAGATCTACCCGATGGTATGTACATCTTTGACATCAAAAACAAGTATATCAGTGAGCGGCATAAAGTAGTGAAAATCAGATAATAAAATCTTTTTATTAATAGGATTATAGAAGCGCAACTTGTTTTAGACGGGTTGCTCTTCTTGGTAATAGCCTTACGATTATTTAAAGTGATTTGTAGCAGAAATGAGAGAAAAATGAAATGCCATTAAGAAGACTAAAAATGCTAAAAAAGCAAGGAAAATAATTTTTTTTAAAAATAGTTGTGATTTTATGCAACGTTTTGGCAAAACGCCCATATAATATAAAAACAGACCGGTTTATTTTGATAGATATTTGAAACCAGAGGGATATTTATAGAGAGTGAGACCTGACTGTGCTTTTGTAAGGTAATCAGGAAATGGATTTATTTTTATTAACTAACTATTTAATTATTTTATTAACTAACCCTTTAAAATTTTGAATCATGAAACAGTTTAAGTTATTTTTTGGACTATTAGTAGTCAGTTTTGCTACATTTTTAGTGTATTCTTGTGCTAAGGAAGCAGATAATGCAGTCAACCTGTCACAGGAAGCACAAAAAGTGGAAATCCGTAATTCGGGCAGTGCCTGTAGCCCGCAGACATTATATACAGAGTATGACGGATGTACTCATGTTACCAAAACAGATACTATTAGTTTTGCATGGGATTTAACCTTGTACAATACAAATTCAAAAATATTCCAATTATGCCCTGACTTAAAGGTTGTAGTAAGCTATACTTTTACTACCTGTAACATTGGCCCAAATGAAGTGCATTTCATCCATAATCTGACGTATAACCTTGCAAGCATGATAGCCGCATGCCCAGCCTTACAGACAGAGATAAATAATCAATATGCATTAGGAGAGCTTGAAAGCTTTCTGGATCTGATAGATCATGAGATCAGTATGCAAACAGAATTTACAGAGGCATACGATGCTGCTTTAGAATCTTATATGGGTAAGTATAGTTGTGAAACAGGAGGACAATTTTACTCTGTCAAATACATCAAGAATACCTGCTACAAGTGGGTTCCGTTTACAGAGCCGACAGAATTTCCAGTAAATGCGTATAAAAAAGAAGACTGTGGATCATTTGTATGCTGTGCCCGAAGTGCTTACTATTGCGTAGAGAGCTTTTATGAGTACCAGCCAAACCTGACAAATGACCTACCGAGAAATTATCAAAAATTTGAAGGTAGTTGTTCGATAAATTGTACACATGACTGTGGTGGGCCTATTCTTGACCTTAATTCTTTATAATCGAGGATTTTTCTCATACGGATTGCAGTTTTTCTCTGGAATTCGTGATTTTATCATTTATTTACACAAAAATAAAATTTATAAGATATGCGAATTATCATTACAATATTGCTGGTAGTCAATTATGCACTTACCTTTGGACAGCTAAACCTCCCACTGAAATTTCAAAATAATGAAGCCAAATGGGCAGAATTAAACTGGATAGAGGGGAATAGAAAAGAAGATCAGGTTTTTAAGAACAGATTGCCTCCCATCGTGATAGAAGACACTATTTATACTTTTTTAAATTATCATGGTAAAAATGATAATGGTGTCTCACTTGATTTTTGTGGTTATTTAATAAAGAAATTAAATAAAAACACTGGAGAAAAATATTGGGAAGTATTAAGAATATATAAAGATGGTAAAAAGCGCAAAGCAATTAGTCAGCCTTCTTTTGAACTTGGTAAGCTTACGGTCAGCTTGTATGATGAGGTATTGTCAAGAAATGTAGAATGGACATGCTATCCTGCACACATTGTTATAGATACAAATACTGGTTTGGTTATAGACAGTAATTATGTAGATCGTACCGATAGGACTTTACCAACATTTCGTAGGATTAGCACTGCTTATCCTAATGGCTCCAGATTCTATGTGACTAAAACCGGATATACGTACAGAGGTACTACAGCACATGGTGGAGGGAGTCTGGGGCCTTTACGTTCGTTTATAAGGGACCAGCATTTAGGTTTTGACGGACACTTTATTAGTGCTGATACATTTGAGCTAACGTCTCAGTATAAGACGATTCGATTAAATGACTGGTTTGAGAATAATGAGGGTGGATTAAATATACTAAGGGTATCTAGTAGTATAGATTGGACAGACAGAGAATTTAAATTTATGAAGCTGGATAAGAATTTGAATTTGCTAAAATCAGTCGATCTCACTCAGTATTTCAAAAGTACAGATTCGATAGCAGCCATGGGGGTAGAAAATTTGTATCAAAATGACGGATTATTCGTTGTAACAAGCCAATATGAGAGCTTTGCAAATAGAGAATATTATTTTCATTATCATTTGTTTGATTCTGACGGCAATTTTTTAGACAGACTGGACTACACCCTGCGGGATGGTATAGACAATGCAAATATTGAATATGGTTGGCTTCGTCCTATGGCAGATGTTGTAAACAAGCGGATATTATTAACCCATTCTAGGCAAAACAAAATGTCAGAAAGCACTTTTTTTGAACTTTTTGCCTCCGATGGTGATACGATAAAGCGGGTTAAAAGGATAGAAGTAGAAGGAAGCTCAGATCACTTTAGGACGGATATGCCTTTGATGATGGCCAACGGTGATATATTGCTATATGTAGCGCAATTTGAATGGCGAAAACCAGGCCCGTTTTTTAGCTGGATCATGCTAGACGGAGCGAAGATGGGCATAGTCAGCAGCACAGACGAAGTCGAATCCGTCAGGCAGCCCTTTGTATTATACCCTAATCCCACATCGTCCAATATACATATCTTGACAGATATAGAATATGACCATGTGATGATACAAAGCATAGATGGAGCGATAACAAAGCAGGAGACGGTCCGTGACGGCGCTGTCAATGTATCATCACTGCCTAACGGTACTTACATCTGTACGCTGATAAAAGGCAGTAGAACTATAAGTAGTGGAGTGAAATTTGTTAAAATGGGTAAATAGAGTTACATAGAGTTTTTTAAATACTGAGGAAAATGCTGTCAAATGACAAAGAATCATCTTGTTGGATAATCATTGACTTTTTTAAAAAAAATATGATGATGTGTATAACAAGATGACTTTTTTACAAAAAAAACATAGCCAAACAGTTTTTAAATCAGCACGCAGAATGCATCAAAATACTCTGATGGTCTTACATCTATATATTGTAAATTAGTTATTTTATTTATTTTTTTAAAATAGTTGTAAATTTAAGCAACGTTTCGGAAAAACGTGAGTATAATATATAACAGATCGGTCTATTTGTTAATTTATTATGTTTTATAAAAATTAACACGATTGTCTAAAAGTAGCAAGGCGATTAAAAAAGAGACGTGAAACTGGAAGTAAAAATGCTAAGTCAAAATGACAGTAAAATAGTAACATTTTGAAGGATATTTGAAACCGAGTGATATTTACAGCGTGTGAGGTCTGACTATATTTTGATAAGGTAGTCAGGAAAAGAAATTGTATATATTAATTATCAAATAAAATTTTGAAGCATGAAAAGATTTAATTTATTTTTTGGACTATGTATAGTCGCTTTTACAGTGTTGTTAGTGTATTCTTGTGCCAAGGAAAGCGGTAGCTCAGAACGTAAAGATCAACAAGAAAATTTAGACCAGAGGTTTCAAAATAAAGTAGTGACATTAGTAGAAAGGATGGATTTAAAAAGTACTGTCCCTAACAATACTTTAGGCCCAACACTTGAGTGTAAGAATACAGATCCTAATTGTTTTGGCCCTTATTTAGATACTATTACAGTATTATACAGAGGGTGTCCTTTTACTGTCATAGGAGAAGTGTCTTTTTGTTTAGACCTTATTACTGGTAATACTTATATTTCTATTGGTAGTATATCGGGTACAATGATTAATTGGCTTGACCCCAACTGTTCTCCTCTTGTTTCTGAATGGCTAACTCTATGGGCTACCCATCAGTGGGAAATATTAAATGATTCCATTGATATATGTCAATATACAATTGAGAAAGAGTGGGAAGAGGATTTTGTTAATCGATTTATCTTAAACAATCCAAGCCATTCCTATTATTGCGATCAACCAGAAATAGATGCAAACGTCATAGTAGAACATTATAAAGGGACTTGTTATCAAAGATGTATAAATAGTTCTAAAGAAGGAGGTTTGATATGGAGGGACATAAGATGTGGTTATGGATGCTGCAAGCGTACTACTCATTATTGCATAGATAGAAAAACTGAAGAGATAGTTTCAACAACAAAAATAGAAGTAATAAAAAATTGCAACTATGATCCTGAACCTAACCCTGGATGTAAGTATTTGTCAGAATGCAGGCAGAACTGTTCTAAAATTCGATAGTATTGTTTCTACAAAGGGAAAGCAAAATTTTTACTATTTAACTTGTCGTATCTACTCAGAGATATTCTAAAATGAAGTATCTAAGTAATTACGGCTTTAACAATCATAACATCATGCGCTATATAATAACATTTTTAATTTTAATACTTACATGTGTAATTCATACCCAAACACCGATTTTGCCTATTTCAAAAATACAATTTGACTCAGAAGAATTTATTTGGTCAGCCATTTCCGAAGACACCACCATAGCAGATGGTATAAAATACAATGGAATAACGCACTTGACGCATTTTAACAATTATAAGTTGGTGCCTATTGAGCATGAGGGATACTTTTACATTGTGGATATGAGTGGCTTATACGGTATAGAAGGCAGTGTCGTTTCAAAAATTGATAAGAAAAGTGGCGAGCGGGTTTGGTACAAAACATTTGACCTAAGGACAAACCCTTATCATGAGTATCCCGTATCCTTTCATATTAACAGTGAAAATGAATTGGTATTGTTTTCCCAATCATCCAAAAATATATATGCCAAAACCCGTCTGATATATTTATTAGAGAGTGTACCGGTGTATTGGAATATAAAGAAAATAAATCTTGCTTCGGGAGAGGTAGTATTTGATAAAAGGGTAGAAGCATCAGACTTAGAGTTCAGATCTAATGGAGTGACGTTAGGTTTCACACTTGAAACTAGTACAGTTTCTAATATTTTTGAAACCTGTACAGGTTATACGATATTGATGCGGTCTTTAAACAAGACTACAGAATATTATAAAAAAATAAATTTGGACAACTCGTTAAATATTACCGCTCGTGATACCATTTACTTAAACCTCCCAAATTTTAAAAATGAAAACATATATTTGGGGTTTCGTAAGTATGGAGATGAGTATTGTAGCCTTGACATAAAGAAAGGTTACTTGCCAAAGCACAAACCACGATATTACAATTTATATTTTTGGGACGAAGGGTTCAATATAACTGACAGCATCCCGCAATTCAAGCTCGAACAGTTATTTGGTGACATACCGAACGGTTATAGCATTGATTATTATGATGATCAACGATTATTAATCAGTACAACATCCAAAAACATTAATGGAGAAAATGTAATTAAAATTATTGAAACAGACAGAAAGGGCAATTTGTTGAATACCTTTCCGCTAACCAATCGGTCTTATCCGGTATATAATAAATCCAATAATTGTACAGTCTTACTTAGTCAATTTCAGGATAATGCTGATCGTTATGGTGTGTTTATGTATTCTGTTTGTGACAGCAATCAGCTAAATATCAGGAGTTATACAATCCCACCAAATCTATCTATATTCACTGTAAATGGAATAATAACCGAAGATAGTAATATACTGCTTACGACATTACAGTCTAAAGATACGATAATCAATGGTGATAGAAGGGGATATTATCAGAGTGTAGCATATTTGTTATTTAAAGGAGAAAAATTGGGATTAACTTCAGGCGCAGACGAAGTCGAGTCCGTCAGGAAGCCCTTTGTATTATACCCTAATCCCACATCATCCACATTACAAATCGTGACGGATATGGATTATGACCATGTACTGATACACAGCATAGACGGCAAGATAACAAAGCAGGAGACAGTCAGTGACGGCGCTGTCAATGTATCATCACTGCCTGACGGCTCTTACGTCTGTACGCTGATAAAAGGCGGTAGTATCATAAGCAGCGGAGTGAAGTTTGTGAAAGTAGGTAAATAGAGCTATATAGATTTTTAGTATCTACTCAAGTATTTGCTGTCAAATGACAAAGAATCATCTTGTTGGATAATCATTGACTTTTTAAAAAAAATATGATGATGTGTCTAACAAGATGACTTTTTTACAAAAAAAACATAGCCAAGTAGTTATTAAATCAGCACGCTGAATACATCACAATACACTGATAATATTATATCTATATATTATAAATTAATTATTTTATTTATTTTTTAAAAATAGTTGTGATTTTAAGCAACGTTTCGAAAAAACGTAAGTATAATATATAACAGATCGGTCTATTTTTTAATTGACCCTGTTTTATAAAAATTAACACGATCGTCTAAAAGTAGGGAGATGAGTAAAAAACGAGACGTGAAACTGGGAATAAAAAATCTAATTCAAAATGAAAGTAAAATAGTAACATTTTGATGGATATTTGAAGCTGTGTTATATTTAGGCCTGACTACATTTTGATAAGGTAGTCGGGAAGTTATTTTTTTATTTTTTAACAGATTATTTAATTTTAAAATTTTGAATCATGAAACGATTTAATTTATTATTTGGACTATTAGTAGTCAGTTTTGCTACATTGTTGATTTACGCTTGTGAGCGGGAAAGCATCAAAGAGAATAAAGCTATAGAAAGTAGCTAAAATGAAAGTACCGAAACCCGTAGCTTTGGAGAAAGTTGTAAGCCTTATTTATATGGGTGTGCCGCAGATTCGATAGCAATATTTCATGGTGTGACATTAGACGAATATCCCGGATGCACTTTCTCTATCAAAGTAAATTACTGTCAGGCTTATGGCCCTGGATTAGTTAGGGAAATATTTGTCACTAATTATACTATTTTAAATCTGGCAGGATGTCCTGAACTACTTGATGCGTGGGCAGAAATCATACTTAATGAAGAATCCACGGAAGGCCAAATCAATGAGTTTGTCAATGCACTGGACTTATTAATTTATACCAGATTGGAAAATTTCTTTTTTGCAAGGTTTGGTACAGATATTGGATGTGATGCACCGTGGTTAGGAAATTTTATTGTTACTTTTGTAAAAGCGACTTGTGGAAGCGTCTGCACTTACCAGATAGGCACAACCCCTGGACCGGGTCCAGGTCTGGATCCAGAGGTAGAGGTAAGAGGTAGAGGTAAAATTGGTATTCTGGTCAGAGCCAATTGCTCTTCAGAAGGCTGCTGCAGAAGATCCACGCACATCTGTTATGACCCTGCACTTGACGAGGTAGTAAAAACGACTACCGCTACAGTCTATCCGCTGGCTACACCTGCTCCTGAACAATGTGCATCAGGGGTCGTAGAGCACCCGGACGTGCCTATAGGATATGTGTTGATAAGTTGTACACCTTGTACCTTTAGCTGTTAGTGACCGATATTGATCATCAGAAATAAAAAAGTGTGGTGAGCATCCGGCTCACACCACTTAATCTTTATCACCTTAAATAATAATACATTATGTATCTCTTTATAAATACTAAATCCATCTCAAAAACCACCGTTTTTTTCTGTATGTTTCTTTTAGCTGCTTCAGTAGTTCGTAGCCAGCATCCTTATATCCCTGTATTTAAGCAAGCACAGCCAGTGTGGAGTCACTTGTTGTATAATCCTCTGTTTGAAGATATTGATTTCGGAGAAATTAATTCCGCTGGACTTAATGGATACAATACTATAGGAAATTCTTATAGTAATGTTGTCGTCTTTGACAGTACGGTCGTAGTCACTTGCACAACTTTAAATCCGGAATTTGGAGGTGTGATATCAGGTTTTTATATCTTTAAGATTGATCCTGCATCCGGAGATATAATGTGGTCAGATACCATATATGACCCGCTTGCTGCTAAATATGGGATGTTCGCCAATCCCAAAAGGATAGCCATGAGAGATGACGGCTATCTTGAGCTCATGGGCACAAGAAAAGCTGTAAGCTCGAGCTCTTTCTATCCTATGTCTTATAGATTGGTATATGATTATGTCACAGGTGAGCGAAAACAAATGCACTATGACACTACGAATACAGCAAAATATTTTCGCAAGGGTCAACCTGAAATTGGCAGTTATGTCCCTGTCATAAAGGATTCGTTGTATCTGCATACGTATGCCTTTCTCAGACCTGTCCATAATCCCACTTTTAGCGATCAGGCGTTTTTCGCAACGGCACTGATCAATGGCGATCAGAATGACATCAAATATACTAATGAATATCTCTTAGAAGCTGGGCAGCCTACGGATGTCTTTTCTTGGGTTGAAGTAATACCATTTGCTGTCAATGACAGTACCAACTTTGTATATGTCAGATTAAATCCGACAGATGTATATAAGTATGAAAGCAAAGTCCTCTTGTTTATCTTTAACATCAAGGATCCGGCAGATGTCCAGCTTATAAAAAGATTAGACATGACCGACAAAATGATACCGGATGTCAGGGAATTTACCCACCCCACATTTGTGGTAGGGAAAGACGATGTGACGATTACCAATGTATGGCCGGATTGGGATCTTTGGCCAAATCTTGAGCAATACACCTACTTTATTAAATTAGATCATGAGGGTAATATATTAAAATACATAGACAAGATCATACCTGAAAGCGGATTACTGTACAATGAAATTGTACCTTTCTTTGTATCTGACACCATGACTTTGTTATGGGGAAAAAAATATGATGGGGAAGAAAAAAAATTCTGGGAAGACATCGTTGTCATGGATAAAAATGATCAAATTCAGACCATCGCCTCACTGCATACCAAAGATGATAGCTGGGAAAGTTCAGTATCAATACCGAAAGGTAGTGCAGTCTATATAGATAACAAAATCATTTTTGTTGGTACATATTATAAAAATGGCCGAGCCAACAATGCGACGAGTTATATCATGGCATTTGATCTCGACGACCTGATCAAAGGTACGATCACGATTACAGATGACCAGCCGATAGAAATATCTCCCTCGGTCATAGCCTACCCTAATCCTACATTAGACAGGATCACTATCACCGGATTAACGTCATCCGATACACAGTATCAAATTATCAACAGTGCCGGGACAGGCTTTGACCCGGTGGTTGTAAATGAAAATACTTTAGACTTGTCATCCTATCCTGCCGGAGTATATTTTATCAGGGTACATGCTAAGGATTTTGTAAATACACTGAAAGTGGTAAAACAGTAGGTTTTATTTATGTATAATTTTTATTTTGAATCATTTTAAATGGCGAAAACCAGGCCCGTTTTTTAGCTGGATCATGCTAGACGGAGCGAAGATGGGCATAGTCAGCAGCACAGACGAAGTCGAATCCGTCAGGTAGCCCTTTGTATTATACCCACATCGTCCACATTACAAATCGTAACGGATGCAGATTATGACCAAGTGATGATACAAAGCATAGATGGCATGATAACAAAACAAGTAATAACCAACGACATGACCATAGATGTTTCATCACTGCCTAATGGTACTTACGTCTGTACCCTGATGAAAGGCAGTAGAATTATAAATAGTGGAGTGAAATTTGTGAAAGTAGGTAAATAGAGCTATATAGAGTTTTTTAAATACTGAGGTAAATACTGTCAAATGACAAAGAATCATCTTGTTGGATAATCATTGACTTTTTAAAAAAAATATGATGATGTGTCTAACAAGATGACTTTTTTACAAAAAAAACATAGCCAAGTAGTTATTAAATCAGCACGCTGAATACATCACAATACACTGATAATATTATATCTATATATTATAAATTAATTATTTTATTTATTTTTTAAAAATAGTTGTGATTTTAAGCAACGTTTCGGCTAAGTCAATAGTATAATGAATAGGCTATCAATTAATTTTTATGTTTTATGTTTTATGTTTAATGTTTAATGTTTAATGTTTAATGTTTAATGTTTAATGATTAATGTTTGATTTTAAATCTAAAAACCAAAAAAAATGAGAATATTTGGAATAATTAATTTAGTAATTGTAGTGACTATAGTGTCGTGTAGAAAAGAAGAACTTATTCCTATTGATGAAACAAAATGGGAAGACCCTAAAGTTATTGACGGTTTGTATTTTAAAGGTATCATCACAGAAAAAGATAAGGTGATACCGTATGTAGTAGTAGAAGTATATCAGAATGAGAAAAAAGTTGGTGAAACGAAAGCAAGGGAAGATGGCAGTTTTGATACACGAGATATAAAACTAGAAGAAGGGAAGCATGTGACCTTTAATTTTGTACATGAAGGATATATACCATATACCAAGCGTAAAGTAGCGTCAGAAAAGATCACAAATCTTGGAAAAATCCATTTAAGTAAACCCACACAAATTCCTGCTGTTATTGCACCTTTGGAAAACCCCGGAAGCAATGATCTCATCATAATATCCGGATATGTTACCACACCTGACGGGCAAGCTGCACAAGATGTATTTGTAGGGCTATTTTATGATATTGTAAAGATATCACCTACCGAATCGTATATGGAAGGTGCGATAGTATACACCGATGAAAATGGATACTATGATGTACTTCTTCCCAAAGACCAAGTCTTTGAGTATTTAGTTTTACAACAATCATCAGAAGCATGTGGTAATTCATCTAAGATATTGACGAAACCGGATTTTACTATTTTGGATGGTATTCCAGTAGAGCGTATAGGGCCTTTTACTGAAGACACACAGCTGCCGTCAATAAAAAATGCTACCATAAACATACCCACTAGCCGAAAGCCATTTTTTGTGAAACTAAATGCCAATTTTCTTAATTGTGACAATCAGGCAGTCAAGTGGGGAAGCGTAACAGGTTCTTTAGAAGTGCAAGGAGAAAAAAGGTATTTTAATGACCGTATCGGCTTAGGAATATGGTTAAATGACAGTATTGGGTTTTGCATAAATCCATTTTTAACTTTGGAAATAAAGGTTTCAATCAAAGTAAAAGACAATGAGTCCGGCAAATCATCGGAGGAGCTTGCATTTGTCCTAAATGATGGCCAACAAAATTTAGGTGACATTTTAGTATGTACCTCGCCGCCTATTCAAAAATCCACCATACAGCTATTTATTAAAGATCAAAACCATACACTTGAGTTGGGTACAGACAGTGATCCGAAAAATACTTTTATAAGTAATGATACACTTTTTGCTCCTAAATCTTTGAATGTACCGGGAGGGAGTGTTTCTTTCTATATCCCTAATTATCAGGATTATAACAATATTAAATTGTATGACTTAACATTTATCATTAATGATGAAGATTATACATCTGTAGGACCGGTACGTATTATCAATTTAGGAGGGTCTCCTGGTAATATTAGTGGCCTTATAACGAATGCCTTATTTAAAAATAGGACAACAGGAGAAATAATAGAACTTAATGGACTTAAGGGCAGTGTATATATCCAATATTAAATAACTCAATTTTGAATCTTTCTAACCTTATAAAGAAGTCGATATCAGGAGATAGAGTTGCACAAAAGCAATTTTATCTCCAATATTGTGATTTAGTGATGAGCATAGCCATACGATACACACCTGATGTACACCAGGCTATGGATATCGTCCAGAATACATTCATTAAAGCATTTCAATATCTGCATACATACAATGATACACAAGGCCATCTATCTACGTGGATTTCTACTATAAGCATTAGAGAAACCATTACCTATATTAAGAAAAATCAAAAATGGCAAATAGATGAATCAATCTGGGACAACTTAGAAGATTTGGAGGATGCCATCGAGCACCAAACTTACAATCAGGATAAAATTGAAATACTTAAAAAGGTTATTGACAAATTACCTTTAGCGCAACGCACCATAATCATGATGTATTACTATGATGAAATGTCACACAAGGAAATTGCTGACATTTTAGACATTAGAGAGAGTAATTCCAGATCAAGGCTCCATAAAGCCAAAGAGAACTTAAAATTACAACTACAATTAATAAAAAAATAAAATATTAGCAATGAACAAAAAAAATATCATCAAAGATGCACTCCACACCTCCCCACCACAATGGGACAGGGAAGGCGTATGGATGGAGATTGACAAACAATTGCACCCGAAAAAAAACAGGCGTAGATTTATCATTTTAATATGGTTTTTTGAGTTTGCCAGTGTAACCGGACTATTTATGATGTCAAATGTATATAAACCAATGGCACAGGATAAGGTCAGCCTCATCGTTAGTAACGATAGTAATAAGTCGTTTCCTGCTAATCCATCTGCAACAAAAGACAAAATCAAAAACATTGAAGTGGAAGCAACAACACCATTAGACGGGAATACTACATCGTCTAAAACAAAAGACAAAATCAAAAACATTGAAGTGGAAGTAACAACACCATTAGACAAGAATACTACATCGTCTAAAACAAATGACGAGTCCACATCCAATAGTCATCCAAAAAACAGCTCATCAGCACATCTAATCGAAGCATCGAGAGATATACAAGCAGGAAATGAAGCCGTCCAAAATAAATATCAGGATATTGATAAAACAGGAGACGACAACACTCCTTATCAAACCATAGCGGGCAGCCAAACTGTAGCTGTACTTGCCATTCCTGATGATTTTCCTGATAGCAATGAGGTTAGAGCTATTAGAGAAAATGCATCTGTACTGCCACCGTTAACCACCATAACGGTGGATAATATCTCATCCGGTATTGCATCTAATCCGATAAAATCACCAAATGTGGATATAACTTCTAAATCAAGAAAATGGTCAACAAACCTGTCTGCAATGTATGCTTTAGTACATCGTGATTTGAAATCCACCGACCCTCTAACTTTAAATTACACCAATACTCAAAATGAAAATGTATCTCCTAAAGAAGCCTTAGACATATCATGGACAATACAGCGTCACATTACTAAAAATATCCATTTTGCTACGGGTGTCCGTATGGTACAGATAAATGAGTTTTTAATTACGGACGATGTACATATACACAAAGGTGCTGTAGAAAATGATCAGGCTTATGTGATTTACAATTTTTCTGGTACTGAGTATTTATCAGGTAGTAGAGCGTTTGAGCAACGGTTAGGATATACAATAAAATCGCCCAATAAGCTTCAAAGGATTAATGTTCCGATTAGCCTAATCTCACAATGGCAGGTGTTTGGCCGTACATTGTCGGTAGGTGCAGGAGCAGATATTAATATTTTTCAAAAATATAGCGGTATAAATATGGGATTAGATGGCAATTTTATCTATAAAGATGTTCAAAAATTTTCTTCCATCTACAAAAAACGATGGGTAAATTCCGTACATCTGAATCTCCAGCTTGATGTGTGGAACACCAATAAGTTTACAAGTTTTGTGGGCGTTAATTTTAATAAAGACTTGAATACATCTGTACAATCACAATGGAATATAGGGCAAAAATATACATGGTATGGTGTACATCTGGGATGGCGGTATCACTGGTGATACTATTTGATAGTAAATATTTTTTTAATATTTAACCATTTTAAAAATTGAAACAAAATAATAAAATAATCTTTAAAGGTTTTCATTATGACAAAGAATTGTAAATAAAAAAATGAACTCTTTTGCAGGTGCTCTCTCGTTAGTCAACGACCCTGTAAAAGCAGGTTTTCATTTATTTCCATCAATTTATTCATTATATTTTTTCATTAATTAAATCATTAAAAATGACAAATGTAGTAAAATTTTCGATTGTGGCTTTGATAGCCATGGCATCCGTAGTTAGCTATTCATGCAATAAGGATACACAGGCTACAAAAGAAGCCATTCAAGATAATGTGATACAAAGCAGGACATTAACAGGCCTCTGCGAAGACGATATAGGTGGTTGCCCAAATGTGCCCTATACCACAAAAATTTACACAATTCATGAAGGTACACCTGCCTATCCGGATTGTGAATTTACCATCGAACTAAAGGTAAGATGGTGTCCACCCAATAAGTTAGATGTGGTGTATGTGGGTATAGGATTTAATCACCTTGACCCTAATTGCAACCAGTTTGACATTGATACAGATAACCCCTTGATAGCTACCGCAGTTATAGAGCAGGCGGAAATGGATTTGATAAAGGCGGGTACGATCAGAGCAGTCTTAGAGTATTCTACGATCCCACCAAATTATAGTCTGCCATTCTGTGGGGTTAATCCTACAATGACTGTTAATTTATTTCAATCTGCGTGCCGCAAAACTTGCTTAATTAAATCTAAAGAAGAAGGGTACAAAGTAGTGGTGCTGCCATGCGGTAGCTCTTGTTGTAAATCTGTTAATGAAGTTTGTATTGATCCTCTTACAGGGAAAATCAAAATTACAGAAATATCCAGTGCAACACCGGCATCACCTTGTACAATCAGTGGCGAGCTCCCTTGTCCTCTTGGTACAGTACACACTACACCATGCACGCCTACATGTATTTCAATCGATCAGGGTGGTTGATAAAGGCTTAATATCTAAAATAGAAGAGAGCGCTACTTTAGATTATTTTTTAATTTTTATTACGTAATTTCTTAAAAAAACAAAAAAAATGAGACAAATATTATATATAGCAATATTATTATTGGGTCTGAATACACAGGCAATAACACAATGTATGCAAGCTCCAAAAATGAATTTCAGTGGCACTAAGATAGCCTGGTCATATCAAGTGGAAGATCGTACCATACATCCGGGTTTGTGTGCCGGGATATCATATTATTATCAAAAATCAAATTTATGGGTTAAACCCATAGAGTATGATGATAAGTTTATTACCATTTTTGGAAATGGGGTCTCGGGGACGATCATCAATGCTATGGATAAAAATACAGGCGCTATCTTATGGCAAAAAATATATAATCACACCAATACAGAGGAAAGCCGTGGATTTAGTTGTGGCTGGGTAAAGAATCTTGGGGGAGACTCTTTGGAGTTACTTGGTGGTAGAGCTTTCTATCCTAATGGTTATACAGGAGCGCGTCTAGGTGGAGGTTATCCGGCAAGAATTATCATCTCTCATGACACAGGGGATCAATTAGACTATTATGCGATACAAGGAACTAAATTCGTATTAGATGCATTAGTGTTAGACTTGAGCGATTATCCAACCCAAACCCCTGATGGAAAGTTGTTCTATTCTTTGGTATTAGATTTTAACACTGCGGTGGATCCACCATTTAAAGGATATCATCGTTATAGTGACTCAAAAAATTTGAAACCTTATCATAATTATCCACCATTCAATGAACCCGTAGATAATGAAGCACCAACGATTAGTTTAAACCTTTTTGGCCCAAACGGTGAACGGCCTGATTCCTATGTGACTTACGGCAAACAATTACAGATTGACAACAATGTGCTTGCTCATTTAATATATTACATAATAAACGATAAGTACTTTATGCATCTTATAAAAACGGACAATTGGGGTAATTATATCTCAGATACAGATATCACGGATCAAGTATCCAATGGTGAACAAAAGTTTCTGTGGGTTGAGCTTCCAGAAATCGCAAAAGGGAACAAGATTCGGTTACAATCCAGCGTGGATATAGCAGGCTTTAAAGCATCACAGGGGCATCAGGGGTATGTAGAGATTGACTTTGACGGAAATCGCTTAAAGGACAGAACAGACTTAGTATTTGATGGGCTAAGGCCTATATTCCTGAAGACGATTGACCTTCAAGATTCTGATGACCTATTGCATATCTTTCGCCCGTATGAGAACAATAACATCTACTTTTACAGAGAAAAGCCTGACGGCACTTATATCAAATCCGGAGAATTGATAAATAACAACCGCTCTGTATTTGCTTTTCGCCCGGTTATAGCCAAGCAAGCCCGGAATGGCGATTTGCTCGTAGAGCTTGGCGTATTATTTGACTCCGTTACAATACAGGGAAGTAAAGCTGTTTTCAACGATGATCCTGAGTGGGGTTATTTAATCAAAATCGAAGGGCAGGAGTTGGGTATAGCCACCGGGACACAAGATCAGGTTATCCGTGAGCGGGTTTCATTATTTCCTAATCCCACATCATCCACATTACAAATCGTGACGGATATGGATTATGACCATGTACTGATACACAGCACAGACGGCAAGATAACAATGCAGGAGACAGTCAATGACAGCGCTGTCAATGTATCGTCACTGCCTGACGGTACTTATGTATGTACGCTGATCAAAGGCGGTAATATCATAACCAGTGGAGTGAAATTTGTTAAAGTGGGTAAATAGAGTTACATAGAGTTTTAGAAGCTACTTAGGTATATACTGTCAAATCATAAAAACTTAGCAGTTTTTGTGTAAAACAAATCCTATCTGAGTTGCTTTTAATCTGATATTTTTCAACAATACAATATTTAGTATTTCAAATATTTATACATTATGAATTAATTTTTATGTTTTTTTTAATAAAAAACTTCGATTTTGGGGGCGTTTTGGTCATGTCGATAGTATTATAGTTGAAGTAAATTTTTAATTACAAAATAAGAAATAGCATGATGCAATTTTGTGTGTTTTTGTAGGAATTTGTATGTAATTATTAATAACTTTTAAAATTATTTCATTGCGTACAAAGAAGTGTAAATAAAAAAATGAACTCTTATGCAGGTGCTCTCTCGTTAGTCAACGACCCTGTAAAAGCAGGTTTTCATTTATTTCCATCAATTTATTCATTATATTTTTTCATTAATTAAATCATTAAAAATGACAAATGTAGTAAAATTTTCGATTGTGGCTTTGATAGCCATGGCATCCGTAGTTAGCTATTCATGCAATAAGGATACACAGGCTACAAAAGAAGCCATTCAAGATAATGTGATACAAAGCAGGACATTAACAGGCCTCTGCGAAGACGATATAGGTGGTTGCCCAAATGTGCCCTATACCACAAAAATTTACACAATTCATGAAGGTACACCTGCCTATCCGGATTGTGAATTTACCATCGAACTAAAGGTAAGATGGTGTCCACCCAATAAGTTAGATGTGGTGTATGTGGGTATAGGATTTAATCACCTTGACCCTAATTGCAACCAGTTTGACATTGATACAGATAACCCCTTGATAGCTACCGCAGTTATAGAGCAGGCGGAAAAGGATTTGATAAAGGCGGGTACGATCAGAGCAGTCTTAAAGTATGCATCTCTGCCATTCTGTGGGGTTAATCCGGCAATGACTGTTAATTTATTTCAATCTGCGTGCCGCAAAACCTGCTTAATTAAATCTAAAGAAGAAGGGTACAAAGTAGTGGTGCTGCCATGTGGTAGCTCTTGTTGTAAATCTGTCAATGAAGTTTGTATTGATCCTCTTACAGGGAAAATCAAAATCACAGAAATATCCAGTGCAACACCGGCCTCACCTTGTACAATCAGTGGCGAGCTCCCTTGTCCTCTTGGTACAGTACACACTACACCATGCACGCCTACATGTATTTCAATCGATCAGGGTGGTTGATAAAGGCTTAATATCTAAAATAGAAGAGAGCGCTACTTTAGATTAATTTTTATTACGTAATTTCTTAAAAAAAACAAAAAAATGAGACAAATACCCTATACAATCATATTGCTATTGACCATCCATACTCACGCTATAGCTCAATGGTGGGAATCAAAATGTATTCCTGCCCCTGATATAAATTTCGGTGGTACTAAGATAGCTTGGTCATATCAGGTGGAAGATCGTACCATACATCCGGGTTTGTGTGCCGGGATATCATATTATTATCAAAAATCAAATTTATGGGTTAAACCCATAGAGTATGATGATAAGTTTATTACCATTTTTGGAAATGGGGTCTCGGGGACGATCATCAATGCTATGGATAAAAATACAGGCGCTATCTTATGGCAAAAAATATATAATCACACCAATACAGAGGATACCCGAGGATTTGTATGTGGCTGGGTAAAGAATCTCGGGGGAGACTCTTTAGAGTTACTAGGCACCAGAGCTATATTTCCTTATAATACTCATGGGTTTTCCTATCATAACCGAGGTAGCGGCTATCCTACCAGAATTATCATCTCACATGACACAGGGGATCAATTAGACTATCAGGCAATACCAGGAGACAACCTGTTAAAAACTGTAGGAAGGTTTGACTGGAACGACTATCCAACCCAAACCCCTGATGGAAAACTGTTCCATGCCTTATCCTTAGAATTATTATTGCCAAAATATCAAGATACAACCTTTCAGGGTAGGCAGCATTATATTGATTCTAAAACCTTAAAGAATTATCTTAATTTTCCACCGCACAATGAACTTCCAGATAATGGGGCAGCGTTTATAAGTTTTAATTATCGGGGACCGAACGACGAGCGGCCTGATCAGGTTTATCATTACCCCAAGCTCTTACAGATTGAAAGCAATGTTCGCGCTTTATTCTATAGTTATCATATAAGAGAAGGTAATATCTACTATTATCATCTCCTAAAGATAGATAACTGGGGTAATTTTATCTCAGATACGGATATCACAGATCAAATAGTCAAAACTCATGAAATTTATCCCTCCAATATCGAGCCGGAAATCATAAATGGGGACAAGATTATATTGCAAAGCTACTTGTCTAATGGAGTAGGATACGTAGAGATTGACTTTGACGGAAGGCTCTTAAAAGACAGAACTGGCTTAGTATTTGACGGGCTAAGGCCTTTATACCTGAAGACGATTGATCTTCAAGATTCTGATGACCTGTTACATATCTTTCGCCCGGTTGATAACAATAACATCTACTTCTACAGAGAAAAGCCTGACGGAACCTATACCAAAGCCGGAGAGTTGATAAACAACAACCGTGCTATATATGCTTTTCGCCCGATTATAGCCAAGCAAGCCCGGAATGGTGATTTGCTCGTAGAGTTTGATACATACATTGACTCACTTATAGATGGAACATTAATAAATACTCAGTGGGGATATTTAATCAAAATCGAAGCGGAGGAGTTGGGTATAGCCACCGGGACACAAGATCAGGCTATCCGTGAGCGGGTTTCCTTATACCCTAATCCTACTACCGGGAGATTTAAAATACAATGCCGGGAAGATATGTGGCCTTTGAATGTCGCTGTTTTTGATATCACAGGCAGAAAGGTACACCAGCAATTGATACAACAATATGACGAAATCAATGGCGAAACCTTAGCAAACGGCATATATATTGCCGAAATAAAAAGCGGGAATAAAGATTGCCCGCCTGTGACTGCTAAATTTGTTAAATTAGAATAATAGGCTGGTTGATAGAGACTTAATATTTAAAGTAGAATTGTTAGTTAATTCATTTTGATTATGGTGGGATGTCGGATACAGGCATCCCATTTTTAAAACAAATGGAAAGGGACTGATTATCAAAATCAAATGGAGCATGATATATCCCCTTCACAACAAAATCCATAATCACATTAGCTTTAGCTCAATCAAATATGTCATAGCTAAAGCCAATTTCATTTTAATAATAAGGGTTAGAGGCAGGTAATAACGAAGTAATAAGAAAGCCCAACCTTAATAAAAAGATCGGGCTTTCTTGTATGAAATATGTTTATGGATTGTACTTAATGACTCTATTTAGCCTAAGGTAACCTCTTAGAAAATCAGAATCAAAATACTATAGATTATTTTTCAGTAACTCTTACTGATATTCTTCTATTTTGCTGACGGCCTTCTTCAGTATTGTTATCTGCTACCGGGTGCTGATCGCCATAACCTTCTGCAGATAATCTGTCTTTAGCAACACCTAATTTTATCAATTCATTCATTACATTAAATGCTCTGTCCGTGCTCAAAACCTGATTTTTCTTAGGATCACCTACGTTATCAGTATATCCACCGATTCTTAATTTGACTTTAGGGAATGCTTTCAGGATTTCGGCGATATTAGTTAATTGCTCCTGACTTTGTGGCTGAAGCGTAGCTTTACCAGTATCAAACAACAATCTGTCAAAATCAAACCATGTAGTTTTGTCAACTACTTTATTTGCGTCATTGACAAAGTCAATCAACTGATTTTCAATACCACCCTGCTGAGCGCCTACTAATTCAAAACCGGAAGCTAACTTAAAGTTAAACAATTTACCTACAGCCTCTGCTGCTTTATCAAGCGCTGCTCCAGCATCATCAGAAGCCTTTTGCAAATCTTCATTAACGGCGGTAGTTACTTCCTGAGTTGCTTCTACTGCCTTAGTTCCACATCCTTTTGTACCTAACCAGTATAAAACTGCAAGACCTAGTAGTACTGGTAATAACCATTTCATCCAATTATTATTTCCTGAAGGTACATTGACATTTGTATCAATTTTAGGTAAATCAAAATTGCCAAAATTCATCAATGAACTTAATCCTGCCGGTAACGCTGCATTGACAGCACTTTTCTGACCTAATAATAGATCTGTAAGACCAGACAAACCTTTACCTTTAATCTGATTACCTATCAAACTCATCAGGAATGGTGCAGCCAATTTTAATAGAGAAGATCCCGAACCGCTCTTAAGACCAGAAAGACTAGAAACCAAATCAATAACACCAGAAGATTTTTTGCCTAACAAAGCTTCAACGATACCGCCACCTGAATTTAAGATACCATTTACACTGTCAGTACCACCACCAAATATCTTAGTTATATCGCTTAAGCTGCCTAAATCCAATTTTCCAATAATATCCATGATGCCCTGAGCGCCAGATGGAGTGGAGGACTTCTGGATTGCAGAACCCAAAAGTACAGGCATAATGCTGCCTAATGCAGAAGTTACAGAAGACTCAGATTCACCGAGGAATGAGCTTGCCTGTTTTGCTAATTGACCAGTAATTTGATCCTTTACTAAGTCTAATAAGTTGATTGCCATTTTAGATAAAGTTTTAAAGTGAATAAATAAATTTTGTAAAAACGACCTTATGACTTTTAAAAACAAGCAAAGTCACAATTAAATTATCACTCGTCACTTCAATCTGTCACAACGATATGTTAACCACAAATGCGAGGTGTGCCATTATTGTTGTATAGTAGTTTTTACTGCTTGCCTGACTACATCTTCAAAGTGTGTCATAGATCCAAATTCAGTACGATAAGCCACACCTAATCCATATTTTTCACGCAATCCTGTAGTAGTAATATCAATATCATACTTTCCATAGAGTCTGACTTTAAGTTTTCTATCCTTAGTAAGTCGAAATTCAAGTGCAAAATCGGGCAACACCTGATTTACATCTGTACCCAGAAATTGTCTTACATAATTGCCACCAAGATCTAAAGATAATCTGTCATTTTTGAATACAATCGTATTTCGTACTGCTATCTCGTCTGGAGCAAATCCACTGTTGACAACACCGAAATTATTATTTTTAAAATTGACTCCAAAGTCAACTCCTGAAATAACACTACCATCACCGACCATAGTATTGATCATATTAGTGATATACATAGATAACTGGCTGGAAAGAAAATCACTTAAAGTATTAATGCCAGCGGACTGAATCCCAGATGCACCAAATACGTCAGATACACGGTTAGACTGTATAAATGAGTTAAAAACGATCAAACCGAGTACTTGACTATTGAGCTCCTGATCATTGCCCTGTAAAATTTTCAATTTATTATCCGCAAAACTTGCTAACTCGCCTGTCAGATTAGGGAAACTCAGACCAAATTTAATTTCAGGCTTAAAGAGTGTGCCACCTAGATACAGGGCTACGTCAACTTCCGTATTTTGCCTGGCCAGATTAAGTTGAGGATCTAGTGTGCCTAATAAATATTCTGACACAAAAGGTTCCATAGCAGCCCTTGTTCGATATTTAGCTGTGATATTGAGTAGAGCATTAACCGGATCACCTGTCCAGACTATCCTACCGCCACGCTCGACTATAAAAGGTTTTGCCACAGGTATCAAAGGTGCTGTAAACAGATATTGTCCTGTTTCAATTTCATAATCTCCGAAAACTTCAAAATCACCTAACCTTGTAATATTCATCTTAAGGTTACCTCTGCCGCGACCTTTGATTATATCGCCCTTTTCTTCGTCAAAAATCAGGCTTAATTCAGCGTCAGGTGTTACGGTCATGGTCATTTCTATATCTAACCCACCATGCAAATGTTCGTGTCCTGCTTGTGCAAGGTGGTTAGTATCTCTTTTGACAAATTTAATAAAACTCTGATCTAACGTTGACTGCGTATTTTTGATTGGAATGTTTAGTTTCGTACCAGTAGATGTGACAGCATTGATCTTAATATCTACTTGTTCAAAAAGCCCTTTAAACTCGGCATTAATACGCCCGATTCCATAGCCATAATAATCTGGATTATCCTCTTTTGTAGTATTTAAACCTACTACATTATTACCAGATAAAGTAGCATTTACGCCAAAGTGTCTGAATAAATCATGAAAAAGACCTCCACGAATTGTACCCTTATTACCATTAATATCTGTGATTTCTGCCCCGTCTAAGCTTATTTCTGTGTTACTCAACCTTATCTTTTGCTTATCAAAAAAATAGGTTGCTCCAGTATAGATAATAGTCGTTTGTCCCTTATTGACCTCCCCTTTTCCGTCTATCTTTAGATTAGCGATTGGACCACCAAAGGTAATATCAGCATCTATGGTACCCTTTGTATCTTTAATACCTTCGTGCAGTAAATACCCTATAATTTTCATAGGTGTTTGAACAAGTTTTATTCTCGTATTGAGGACCTTATCTTGATCATTAAAAGTACCGGCTATTGCAATAAAATCTCCAATATTGGCATTAATTTTATATGGGTCTTTCATCGATTTAGAAACGTCCAGAAAAATACTTCCATATCGATCCTTATTAATATATAACTCAGGTGTGCTTATGTAGGCTGAGATTTCCTTAGCCTCACTAAATATATCATTGACTCGCAGAGATACCGAAGTAAGCCCTTCAAAATTTAATTTATCATATTTGGTAAAAGTATTAATCAGATTCAAATCAAAATTGACAAGTTCAAGATTGAGACCTTTTTGATTATTGATATCATTGAGTTCAATAGCACGATGACCATCAGAAATGATCACATCATCTAATTTTAGATATCCGCTACCAAACTCAATGAGATTATTGTGTTTGACAGTCCATTCCTTTCCTAAAAATACCAATTGATTTTCTTTCAATTTCAATCGGTATCCTTTATCTATAGTAGTCAAAGTGCCCCTAATATCTAGGTTTTCGAGTGTATCAACAATTTTTTTTGTTGCTATATCAAAATTGAGCGTATCATTGATAATGCGCGTCTGGATATCTATCGGATTAAATTTCCTATTTAAAGCGAAGGTAGAATCAACGTGCATTATTACACTACCTGATTTTTTATCAGTTACGATATATACTTGTATATTTTTAAAATATTCCTTTTTGATATCAAGTGATGGTAGCTCTAAGGCTACGTCTAAACCATTCTTATCGGTGTCGAGACTACCTTTTAGCATCAGTTTTTTAAAATGGCTTTCATTTAAGCCCAGGATACTAAGAAAATTTTTACTCTGATGAAGATTTACATTAAAACTAAATTTTTGGTCACCTTCCAGTTTTTCTACATCTTCCTTCCACGGTCTTGTCAGCTGTGAATAATTAGTATAGATGACTTTTTTGACAGATCTTACTACATTAGGTAAGTCATATTTTCCAGATAGGTTAAAACTGCCGAGATCGGATTCAACGACCAGCTCTTTTCCGTTTGAAACCAACTCTTTAGAAGAGACTTTTAGCGATGCTAACCGATATAAAGAATCTTGCATTTTCAATTCAAAACTACGTATATCCAGCACACCTAAAAAATCATTAATATTACTACCATTGAGATTGATATTTATGTCCTCAGCCTTAAGGCTCAGTGGCTTATCTGTCAAATGAAGTGCATACAAATCTATATTCTGAATACTAGATTTAAAGTCTAAAAATGCTTTTTTATTGACATACTCTACATTACCGTCAAATAAAAAATTCAAGTTTGGATCGTCTGACTTTAAAATCCCGGCAAAGGTATTTTTATCAATCTTTCCATTTAGATCTATACCTTTATAATAATATTTTTTAAATTCAAGCGAAGCTATTGAGGCTGTTAAGTCCGCCTGAATGGTTTCAAGCGTCAGGCCGCGTCCTTTTTCTACTTTTGAAGCAAAATTAACTAATCCCAAATCAGGATTATCACTCCACACCCCAAGATTAAAATTAGTTACTTTAAGGTTTCCGCTAAATCTTGCCTTATGAACGCTCTCGGTCAGATTTAGATTCATGTCCATTTCCGCGATACCAACATCTGATTTGAGTTTTCCATATGCTACAAAATCTTCAAGGAAGCCATCAAATCTACCCACGAAATTAATACTACCGAGCTTATTAAAATTTGCAGGTGGATTAAATTTAGGCATCAACATTTTGATTTTACGCATACTAGTATTAAATCTATCCAGTTTAATATTTAGCAGCGTATTATCAGGATCAAGTAAGTCCCTCGTATTGAAAGAACCATTGATCTCTAACTTGTCCCCTATTTTGAGAGCGACTTCCCTACCCCCGAGATTGTTGATTCGTCCACTGTATGTACCTGAAAGGCTGATAACCTCTTTTGATATATTCTTAACAAATGCAATGTTTCCAAGACCATTTACAAAATGTATCAGATCATCGACGAGAATTTTACTATCCTTAAATGTAGCATTAATCATCACCTCCTGACCAAAATCATTAAATGCACTAAAGTCACGATAGCTAAACTTCAAGTGATCCCGGATATGTGTCTTACCCATATCAATCAAAAACGAACGAAGCTCAGCAGATGTAGGTTTAATAATAATTGAATCGGCTTTTATATTATTAATTAAAAAACCTGTATTATCACGAGCATTCAAAGTTTCTAATTTAGCTAAAATATTATTATTCAACACTTTAACATTTGAAATAAAAACATTAATATGATCGTAATAAAAATTATCATAGTCTAAACTACCCTTTAAATTTAGGTTTGGGGCACTCAACTGGTTATTAATTCCTACATATCCATTTTGAATTATTAATTCATTTAGAATAAGGGATAATGACGCCTCCGAAACCATATCGGTCAAGTCTTCTTGAATTTGCTCGACAGTCAATACTACCGGCTCCACACAAACATCACCAAATGTAATAGCTTCAAACTTAGGATTGTCCAGAATGATTTGATTAACAACAAAATCCTTACATTCTATATCTAATAATTCGATATCCATTGAGCCACCTTTGAGATAGACGATTTGCTCTTTACCTTTATTTTCATCACGAATCGAGATATGAATATCCGAGAGCTCAACCTTGCGAATATTAAAAAGTAAGGATTTGTCTGATGGATTTTTATCGGCATTTCCTATTAACTTGTCAAGAAAATTTTGAATATTAGAATTAGTATTACCCTCTTTAGTAATAATATGCATATGCAAATCCTTAATACCAACATAACTTAGATCCAACTGATTAGAAAAGAGTGAAAAAAGGTTTTTATATAAGGAAATATTTAGGCCACCAATAGAAGCAATCGTATCTTTATTTTCATCAAAAAGAATAAACTCCTGCAATATGACACCATCAAAGGGGCTGATTTTAATGCGTTTAGCCGTAATTTCTGTCTGGGTCTTTTCGGAGATGTAGGCAGTGAGTTTAGAAATCAGGTAGGTCTGAACGACAGAAAATTGTAAAATCAATACAATAAAAGCGACAAAAATAGCTATAGACCATAAAATACCACGAAGCCATCTAAATAAGACGGATGATTTTTGCTCTATGTCATTATTATCCTGATTAGTCACGAGGTGTAAAATGAATTTTGAATATGAATAAAACGCATAAAATTAATACAATCCTTTGTTAAAGAATTCATTTAACAATAGATTAACCCATGATTTTAGTCATTATGATGATAATCATCCACAATATCAGGGTTTTTACCTAATGGTAAATAGTAGGTTAAAAAGATTTTTAAAAAAAACCACAAAATAGCATGTCTATATTTTAAAATTGCTAAAAACACCCGATTCACATCCTAAAACATAATATTTTCTTTCAGAATCTGTATAAAATTATTTCAGGTTTCAAAATATTTCTATTTTTACCACTTACTAATAAATCAACGAGAAAAAGCATGGAACGATTAAACAGTATTTGGCGGAGGAAGTCTTTAAGTTTGCTATTAAGTGAAGCCTCAGCAGAAGGAGAGCACACATTAAAAAGGACACTAGGATCTTGGTCTTTAATAGCATTAGGTATAGGAGCGATTATAGGTGCCGGCCTATTTTCAATTACAGGTTTAGCCGCTGCAAATTATGCTGGACCAGGTATCATGATATCATTCATTATAGCTGCGGTAGGTTGTGGCTTAGCTGGATTGTGTTATGCTGAGTTTTCTTCCATGATACCTGTAGCTGGTAGTGCTTATACCTACTCATACGCTACAATGGGAGAGTTTATAGCCTGGATCATTGGCTGGGATCTGGTATTGGAGTATGCTGTAGGTGCTGCCACAGTAGCTTCCAGTTGGAGTGGTTATCTATCTAAGCTTCTTTCCAATTATGGACTTGCTTTTCCTGAACATTTACTAAAAACACCTTTTGATGGTGGCATATTAAATCTACCGGCTGTATTTATCGTCATCATCATGTCCCTAGTGTTAATCAAAGGAACAAGCGAATCAGCTTTTGTCAATGCGATTATTGTAGTATTAAAAGTAGGCATCGTCATTATCTTTATTGTCATTGGATTTAATTATATAAGGCCTGAAAATCTAAAGCCTCTTATACCGGAAAATCAAGGTAAATTTGGAGCATTTGGGTGGACTGGTGTCATCAGGGCAGCGGCTGTAGTATTTTTTGCCTATATAGGTTTTGATGCCGTATCTACAGCAGCTCAGGAAACTAAAGATCCTAAAAGATCTATGCCAATAGGAATCATGGGTTCGCTGTTGATTTGTACGGTACTTTATATTCTATTTGCCTATGTCATGACAGGAGTAACGCACTATACTAATTTTAAAAATAGCGAACTGGCACCTGTTGCAGAAGCTATCAATTGGATGGGACCTATCGTAAATGGGATACCACAACCTGATTATCCATGGCTCAATACAGCCATTATCATTTCTATCCTTTTAGGTTATTCGTCTGTTATTTTGGTAATGTTATTAGGTCAAAGCCGCGTTTTTTATTCTATGAGTGTAGATGGACTATTGCCCAAATTATTTTCACAGGTACACCCTAAGTATCGTACACCCTATAAATCCAATCTTCTTTTCATGCTATTTGTAAGTGGATTTGCAGCATTTGTACCCGGTAGAGTCGTGGGCGAGATGACCAGTATCGGTACGCTCTTTGCCTTTATTTTAGTATGTATAGGCGTATTAGTCATGCGATATACTATGAAAGACGCACCTAGGGCATTTAGAGTTCCTTTTGTCCCTGTCATTCCGATTTTAGGAGTTTTAGTATGCCTCGGCATGATGGTCTTTCTCCCTTTTGACACATGGATACGCTTGCTGGTATGGATGCTAATAGGTCTCGACATCTATGGCATCTATGGTATTAAAAAGAGCGGACTCAATACAGGTTCTATTGATAAGAAAGATATAAACATAATCAACATTAGTGTGCTAATACTTGCCATAATACTGATTATACTGGCTTTTGCTCATCATTATACTATGTCCGAAGGCGAACAGGATACCTCTCTATTTGTTTTCTCAATATTATTTGGTATAGGTCACATCTTTTATTTGGGATTCAGACAGTTGACACTCAATAAAGCATAAAATATCAATGAACGATCTTAATAAAAAAAGCTGTGCATTTTCCAATACACAGCTTTTTTTATTAAGAATAATATTTAAAAATATAATGAGTATTAATTGATATTTTAATTCAAATAGTTTTTGTTAAACAGAATACCTTTAGAAGAGTCGTATTTTTTGATTTTATTGGATTTAACCAGATCGACTTTATTTGCACCATTTTTCAAGTCAATGATAAACACCTTGCAGCCAATAGCCTGTGACAATTCCAAATTAGAATTTTTCCAGATATTACCTATCTCTGCCGCTGTGGCATTATAATCTTTAACCCACTTACGGCCAACGGTAACTTCAATATAAAAAATTCCATTTTCAAATCTTAATAGCTTAGAAGACAAACCCATACTTATCCTATAATACAAGTCCGTCTCTACAAAATGTCTCCTATTTATTTTCTCGATATCCATATTAATAAAGCTATCAGAAATTGTGCCATATTTGTTAGAAAATGTACTAATACACACAAGAAAAAAATACAATTCTCTATTTAACAGAATATCAACTAACAAACATATTGAATAAATATCTGTTATTTAAAACATAGTAAAATATTCTATCTCAAAAATTAGATAAATACCATTTTAACTCTTCAGTTAAATTAGCCTCTAAAACGGTCAAAAATTTACTTTACTCTCGGTTAAATTATATCACTATCCTAATTGTTGTTAAAGTAGTGTAAATTATTATATGGCAAATTTAATTTACGCAACATTTTATATTATTTTGCGTCTAAATCTAATACTATAAACAAATTTTATTTTGCACATGAATATAGCAGACATCATCAGTGTATCCATCATATTGTTTTCTGTCATTGATATCGTAGGAAATATTCCTATTATTATTGATCTCAAAAATAAAGGAGTACAGGTCGATTCTTTTAAAGCGGCATTGGTTTCTTTAGGGCTGATGGTATCCTTTCTATATGGTGGTGAAGGCATACTTAATCTATTAGGATTAGATGTACAGTCATTTGCTGTTGCCGGTGCGCTGATCCTCTTTTTTTTAGGACTTGAAATGATACTGGGGATGCGATTTTTTAGAGAAAGTCCCGGTAGCGAAGTAGGCACCATTGTACCCATAGCTTTTCCACTTATAGCAGGTGCCGGCACCATGACAACCCTAATCTCTCTCAAGTCAAAATTTCAATCATTGGATATTTTGGTTGCTATCATTCTCAACGTGATGGTCGTATTTGCGGTGCTTCATTTTTCTGACTATATCAAAGAAAAATTAGGAGAAGCGGGTGCAGCAGTATTGAGAAAGGTTTTTGGTATCATCCTCCTAGCTATAGCGATTAAACTCTTTAAAGAAAATTTTCATTTGATCATCACACCTGACCAAAAAATGGGATTTTTAAAGGCGGTTTAAAAGAATTTTTAAATTCCTTATTATATTAATGACAATCCAAAGCCGTGCAATACTTCATCTAAGTGCACGACTCATGCCATAAAGATCGAGTGTTTTCAGATTTGGATGATTGCAAGTGCCTATTTTGCTGATTATAAATATACTATATATATTCAATATAGTAAATCAATAAAATATTTTATCACCACCCTACATTTTTACTTTATCATCCCACTGAATCAAAAAAGAAATTTTATTTTTGCATCTCTATATTTAAATGCAAGTAATGTTTACTTATTATCTACATCTGGGATCAAATGTCGGTGACCGCAAGGTCATGTTACTTAATGCTATTGATGCCATACATCAGCACATCGGTAAAGTAGTCAAAAAATCGTCCATTTACGAGACGGAGCCATGGGGATTAGTTGATCAGCCCAATTTTTATAATCTAGCTATAGAAGTACTGAGTAAGTTGAGTCCAGAAGAAGTATGCCTTACAACCAAGGATATTGAAAAAGAAATGGAAAGAAAAAAGGAGATTCACTGGGGACCACGCAATATTGATATTGATATTCTATATTGTGATGATATTATCCTAAAAAGTGAAAAACTGACTATTCCCCACCCTCATATCTATGACCGTAACTTTGTCCTGATACCCATGATGGAGATAGCTGGAGATTTTATCGATCCAGTCAAAAACCTGAGCATAGATGAGCTTTATGAGGATTGTCGGGATACAAATGAAGTTTTTATTTTAGAGGAGTAATGCTATTTTCAAAAAAATAAGCTACTTTTGAGTTTTCAAAAAATCTGACGATTATAGCACTCGAATTTCCATATAACTATATATGTATCGAAGGTAATATAGGTGCCGGGAAAACAACCTTTTGCCAAAAACTTAAGGATGAATACAATTGCCGACTCATCTTGGAGGAGTTTGGTGACAATCCATTTTTACCACTATTTTATGAGGATCCAAAACGATTTGCGTTTACTGTAGAGCTGTTTTTTATGACAGAAAGGCATGAGCAAATGGAGCGCAACCTACTCAATCAGGATCTCTTCCATGAGTTTACAGTGGCTGATTATACTTTTGTGAAAACGCTACTTTTTGCCAGTAAGAACCTTAGTGATGAAAAATATAGGCTGTTTCAAAAAATGTTTCAAGTGCTTAATCAGTCACTGCCTAAACCAGATATCTTAGTATATTTTCACAGAAACGTGGACATACTACTCGGCCAGATCAAAAAAAGAGGACGTGACTATGAAAAGCATATTACTGCGGAATATCTTACTGAAATTCAAAACGCTTATTTTGAATATTTCCGTAATATACTTTCTTTTCCGATCCTCATAATTGACCTCAATACATTAGATTTTGTTGCTAATCCAAGTCACTATGAGCAGGTTAAATACCTAATTTCAAAAAAATATAATCCCGGGGTTCATCGAGTCAGTTTGATTGTGTAAAACTTGCATATCTTATCGTTTTAAGGGTTACACTACAGATTTACATCATAATTACATAGACTACACCACATCATAGACTTCCCAATGGTCTCACTACCATAATTCCAGTTTGTGATTTGTGTTTTGCAAGATACTTATCTAGTGGTTCATCAGAAACCATGACTTTACCATGATCTGATGAGGCGTGCAGCAAGTGCAACTGATCCTTATTCCAGTATGCATAACCGGTATGGACAATATCAAGGCCTTTTATACTCGTGGTAATGGCTATGATATCTCCGTTCTGAATACGAGACTGTATCGATCTGACTTGATTTTTGGGAATGAAATACATAGGTAGGCTATTGATCATTTTTTCATCCATTTTGATTTGAGCCAATGCTAGACTATCTTGTAATTTACGGTATTTTGTGTGATGAGTTGACATAAAGTTTATCTGATGATGGTAAGGAATACCACCTATTTCTTTTGTAATATTTTTTCCAAAACCGCCTTGCTCAAATGCTATTATCCACTGACTAAAATAATGTATTCGAGAGCCATACCCATTTATTACACCATTTTTATATCTCAATCTAGTAAGAATGGATTCTATTTTTTCGGATTGCTTCTTATTTATTTTAATATCAGCTAGTGACTTAGCAAATACATATTCCACGAAAGTGACACAATCAAATTTTGTAGCATCACATACAAGTACCTCAGTATCATGTTGATCTAAAGTGCCTGCTACATAAGGTCTTCCCAATAGAGAAAGACCATTAGAAATAATTTCTTTAGATATGGAAGTATTGCTTACAGCTTGTGCAAAAATTATTACTGGATTAAATTGCATGAAAACTAAAAGCCAAATTATAGATAGAAACTTATACATTCCATTTAAATAATGATCTTGAAAACTAACAAAGTAAAAATGTCTCAAAGCTAACTATATGATTATTGATATAACGCACAATCAGGGATACTTGTTAACAGACAAAGGATAACTCTTAAAATCAATCGCACACAAATAGTCTTATAAAAAAAATTTAATCCATTCAGATACATCCATATCAAAATATATTGTACTTTTAACATTTAAAGTCGTGCATTAAAAGATGATAGTGATAATGATATAAATTCCAAATTGATAAAATGCTAATTTATGATACATTCAAGACTTATAGGCGAATATAACGGCAGGTCATCAGACTCCCTTATTATAGTAACTGCAGCGATGCATGGCAATGAAGGTGCTGGAGTCAAGGCCTTGGATATGGTATTTAAAATGCTTGAAATGGAAGGTAAACAGAATTCAGATTTTAAATTTGATGGAAAAATTATTGGTCTGATCGGTAATATGCAGGCATATCAACAGGGAAAACGGTATATCAGTAAGGATATCAATCGCATGTGGACGCCAGATAATATTAAATCTATCTTGAGTAAACCCGCTGGAGCTCTTAAAAATGAATCCAAAGAAATATACGATTTACTCAATATAATCCATGATCAAATCAAGCGAGTCAACCCGTCAAAGATCTACTTATTAGATATGCACACTACCTCTTCCGATGGTATATTTTGTATCGAAGGTGGCGAAGAAGAAAGCAGAGAGATTGCACTACAGATACAGGCACCGTTAGTCACAGGATTAATGCAGGGTTTATCTGGAACTACCTTGCATTATTTTGATTACGAATATCTTGGCATTCCTTCTGTAACGCTCGCATTTGAAGGTGGACATCATGATGATCCGCTTTCTGTCAATCGCTGCATGGCCGCTGTTTTTCAGTTTTTACGTGCTACCAAGGTTATTAATCAACAAGCTATGATAGGAACGTATGATTATATCCTCAATTTTAACAATCTTGACATGCCGGAGATAGTACAAGTTAAATATAGGCATCACGTAGAAGACGCTACAGAATGGAAAATGATACCTGGATTTAAAAACTTTGATACTATATATGAGGGTCAGGTGCTAGCTACCTATGAAGGCAATGAAATAGATGCACCTATGAGTGGTTATATATTGATGCCCTTATACCAAAGTCAGGGACATGATGGATTTTTTGTATGTACTGACGCTAAATAATTTTTTAGAAACAACTTTTTCACATTTTCTTTTCATTCAATTTAAGGTAACACCTAGACGTAAGAAAAAAAATGTTACCCTTTTAGGGTAATTTTTACAGCCTTGACTTTAAAGAGAATTTTAATTTATGAAATACTACCATATGAAACCCATTGATTTATTGACGACAATATGTAGCGCAATTTAAGGACATGAGTTTAGCCCCTTATTCACGTATGATTTTGGGGCTAATTTTCATATTATCAAAAAATGATATGGTATCGTTTTTGGCTATAATATATCAGACGAACCGATAGAGATATATTAATTTAATAACCAAAACAAAACTCATATTTTATGTTTTACAAAAAAGACGAGAGTCTTTTCACAGATCAGCGTTTTATATATGCATTCCTATTGCTGGCGATTATGCTGGTTATCATGATTGCCAATTATATGCAGGCATACGCAGCACAATGGACGTGAAAAGGCAAGCCTGGGAGTTTATCCCGGGCTTTTTTTATTTTGTATAATACTTATCTTACAAGACTACAACTCACAAAAGAAACATAACCGATATTACCTATTAAACCAAGGCTCTGGATTGAGCTTAGTCTTATCATGCCATAGCTCAAAATGAAGCTCTGCCTGGCCGTCATCGCCGGGTACAATCCGTCCTATACTTTGTCCACGCTTGATCTTACTACCCTTCTCTATGCTGACATCGTCTAGTTTAGAATACACCGTGTAATAATTGCCATGCTTGATGATGACCATATTTTTAAAGCCGGGAATGTAAGTTACACCGACGACTTCACCATCATATACACATTGTACACCTGAGGTCGAGGGCGTAGCAAAGTCAACACCATTATTGGACACTTCTACATTTTTGATAGTCGGGTGCGGATGAGTCCCAAATCGACCCGTAATGTTGCCTTTAGCCACAGGCCAACTAAGTGCCCCTTTGTTATTAGAAAAACCAGAGTTGTCTATTTCCTTCTTTTTGCCGGTACTTGCAGTGGATTTTTCTTTTTCTTTAGCTTTGGCAAGCTCCGATATGATGATTTTTTCGATGGCAGTATTGAGCCGTTCTCGTTCCTTTTCTCTATTTACCAGATTATCTTTAAGGACTTGTTCGTCTTTAGACAATTTTTTGACGAGCGCATCCTTTTCCTTTTGCTCCTTTTCGAGTAGCAGCACATTTTTGGACGATTCATCTAGCGTCGCCAATGTACTTTCTTTAGTTTTGCTAATTTCCTGATTTTTAGATTCGATTTCTCCTGATAACTGTTTGATTTCGTCTAATTTTGCTTCGGTATATCGGTCAAATTGCTTGATATATTGCCAGCGAATAATGAGGCTGTTGAGATTATCAGAAGACAACAAGTAAGACCATTTTGAGTTGGTCATTTTTTTTAGATAGCTCGCTTGAAGTAATTTCGTGTACTGACCTAAGAGGATTGAGTGTTTCTGCTCCAATTCGACAAGTCGAGCTTGATTACTCAGGATCAACGCATCATTTAGCTTTACTTCTGACTCCAGATTACTAATAAGCTTCTTACGGCTGTTAACCTGATTTTCGAGTGCTTTGATTTTGTCAATGTTCTCTTTTTTAGTCTTCTCTGTGCTTTCTAATTGTTTAGATGTTTTTTCTATATCCTTAATAATTTGAAGTCTTTGCTTTTCCAATTGCTCCTTGCTTTGTGCCACGAAGGTCTCAGGCAACAACAGAATTATCACATACATAAGTAGCCATCTTTTAGTACAGCCGCTCATAATTATTTGGTATTGAAAATTTGATAACAAATGGCTTGTTTATTTCGATGGACGAAATTTTTAATTCCAGTTTAGCATCACCACTACTATTGTATGGTACAGTAAAATGACGTGTATAAGCTACATTACCCACACCAGGTACTTTCCGATAATCCTCAAAAGTAATGGTAGCTGTACGGTTACTATGATCAGTGATAAGCATTTTTGTCAATTCGAGGGTTTGGATGTTGACAAAATATTGCAATAGCAAACCATCCACAGAGCTATTGATATGGTACTGATTGTCCTGCTTATCTATAGTAGTTTGGGCTGTATCAGGAAGAATGATATTACCAGATAACATTTGTTGTAAATCTTGGAGATTAGCACTAAATGTGAGTATTTTTTTTATTTGGTCGATGTTGCCACTTTCATATGCTGCATCAAATCTATATAAGATTGTATAATTAAATTTATCGGCAAATACTCTAGCAGCTTCAATTCCAAATTTTTTTAGAGAAATCAACATGGAGCTATCTTTTACCATTTTAGTATGAATACTACCGGATATTTTTTCGTCAGGTGAATCGATATAAGCATTCATCTTAGCTTCATACCATCTAAAATCAATATTTCTATCCAGCAATGCATGAATGATCTCTGCCTTATCCCACTCAGTGGCCTTAGTGATCAGTTTTTTGGATTTACAACCCGTTGTTACTAGCAAAAGGATTGACAGCAAAAATATATATCTCATTATGGATTTTTTATTGATTTTAATTTACTGGAAATCCTCGCTTGATTCCCTCCTTTATCCAACGCTTTTTTCCAGTATGTAGTTGCTTCTTTAGGTTGGCTCTTGGCTCTAGCTATATCGCCTTTGACCTCCCAAGCGTCTGCATTTTCATCATTACTTATTTTTAGAGCCATTTGAGTATATTCTAAGGCTATGTCCAGTCTCTTTTGTTTCAATTCGCCTTCTGCCTTAATGACCCAGACGATACTTTCTATTTCCGGATTACCGGCACTGATCAGCAGTGCATCGTCAAGCAGGGAATTTGTCTTTTTGCTATTGCCCTTTTCCTGTGCTGCCTTGGCGGCAAAACAATAAGACAACGCCTGATTAGGAAAATAATCTATCGCATTATTAGCCGTCAAATTGAGTTTGTCATAGTCTTCTACTGTATTAAGACAAAACATAAGTTGTTCCCAGACAGGATAGATATTTTTATTGAGTTCTAATGTACGTTCATATTGACGTATTGCAGCCGTAATGTTGCCCGTATTTTTTAGAACATCGCCATAGAAAGCATGTGCTTTTGCTTCATTGGGATGAATATTCACTAATAGATCAGAGATGCTTATCAACTGATTATTAAAAGTCGTATCACCGGTGACAGCTTGCTTCTGCAAAAATGGAATCAATTCTTTAATTTTGATATCAATAGGAACATTCTCATTTTTGACTAACGGATATAAAGTACTCAATTTGTCGTCTGGTTTCAAACTTTTATTGGAAAGAAGGATTAAGCCGATTTTGGCCTCAGCATCATTAGGGTTTATATCCAGAATCCTTTTAAAATAAGGCTCAGTATCAGCCGAACGGTTTTGTGCCTGAAGCATCTTGACAATACGTTTGAGATAAGTCGTATTATCCGGAAATTTTATTGCAAGGTCATTTAATGTACTGACTGCATCATCCAGCTTGCCATATTTAGCTAAGATATCCGCCTTTTTTAGGAAAATTTCTATCCGCCAACCCAGATTTTTTTCCATCAATGCGATCGTATTAAGGGCTTCCGGGTATTGTCCTTCGCGTTCCTCTATATCCGTTAGCTGCCAATAATAATCTGCCCTCTCCGGCTTCATGGCAATAAGCTGATTTAATACATTTTTTGCTTCATCTACACGGCTTTGAGATAAAAAATACTCCATTTCAAATTCCTTAAACGATAGATTGCCAGGCTCGGTTTTAATTGCCTGGTTTATATTGGACTCAGTGAGATTCCAATCATGTTTAGTATAATGAAGTTTAGCAAGTTCAAAATATATAGTACCATTGTCAGCATTAGAACGCCGGATCGAATCCAACAATTTGATAGCATCATCCGTTTTTCCAGATATCTCCAGTAACTTAGCTTTGACAAATTGGTCTTCAACTTTAATTTCTCTTTCTGTCATGCGATTATCCGGCGACTGCGCATAAATAAAGGTAATTCCAATGCCATAAACAGCAACGAACGTCAGAAAACGTCTAAAAATAACTTCCATTATTAAGATTGTATCCAATATAAACCTATAACGAGTAATTGAGGTTCAAAGGTACACGATATATTGATATATTTTGTGATGTTATAACAAATATTGACAATTTTAATGAAATAGAGATAGAATGAATTTAGAAATATATAACAGTTTGAAAATGGACGATTTGGGGTAATTGATAGACGAAAGATCAGTTCGCACTTCTTGTCTGTATGTTGTTTATCCATTCATTTAGTCTGTAGTGGTGCGTTGGCTGATAGCTCTTTCTCATTTTTTTGATTGCCTTTGCATATAGACAAAAATACCAATGCGCCACCAAAGCGTGATCTATTGTTGTTCTAAAATCCATTTTAATAGTTCGATATTTTTCGTCCTTTTACATACCTTATACATGGAGTGATACGTTTCATTATTATAATATTTTTTGAGTAGCTCATATTTGAGCGCATTGTCAAGTCGTGAATATCCAATAGCCCAAATCATAGTTGCCTTATGAAATGTAGGCAGATTAATATAAAACTCCTCTCGTAGCATTTTAAAGTCGGGAACCATTTTAGGATAATCTTTTGAATCATCAATGGGTATGCCATAAGGTCTTTTGGACAACTTTAATTCAGGGTCTGGTAATGTGAATTCGCTCTCGGGGAAGAAATTATCAAAAAAATCTAAATCTGAATTCTGAGCTAAATATACACCTAAATCTCGTTCAATAATTTTGTCAAATTCAATTTCATCTTCATGATCTTGAATAGCCTTTAAATTAGCGGCAATTTCATCGCTATAATTTTGAACTGCTTGTAAATCGTTTTTATTTAGATATTCAAAATCGTCAATTAAGATTTGTTGCTCAATTTCAAAAGTAGGTTCTTGGTCTATGATCCAACTTAAAAGCTCTGCTCTGCGACTTCTTAAAATATCATTTTTAAAATTGCTCCTTGCCCAATTACTTATTATTTCGGATTTTACCGGATATCTTAAAACTCTATTCAAAATCAAGTCGTCATTAGCAGCATTAGAACAAAGCCATTCTTCTTCTGTCGGGGTTAGCTCGATATCTATCAATAGGTTGTTGCAGATTTTTCTTGCCTCATCAATTTGCCTTTCGCTAATATATTTACTTTCTTCAAATACCTTTTTAAACAATTCAAATATCATTTTTCTTGCGTCCATTGAAAGCTGATGATTTGAAATAACTTTTATGCTAAAGTAGTATCTTGCAGCACCTTTTTGAGTACCGCGATAATATTGCTTTATTTTTTGTAGCATTGACAACCTGTTTATTCTCGTTTTTGCTTTCCATTCATTATTCAAAAGATGGATTAGGTTGCTAAAAACAATAGGATTGAATTGATAATAACAAAGATAATCCCTAACTGTAAGAAAGTCGGAATACGATAAGATCAAATCATCCTTCGGATAAGGCTTCTCTAATTCTAAAATCGTTCGTTGTATATCTATTTTTCTTTGTTTATTCATATATTAAGGTAGGTGTGGTAATAAGAGTGTAGGTTACTCACTCAAGTAATTTATCAAGTCTGTTCGTTATGAACAAGTTCTGATTTGCTTAGTAATACATTCGTCTGTTCAATGTCAAAATATTTGTTTCTTATAAGTTTAATTTGATAGCTTTTAGGTAAATAGAGTCCCCATTTAGAAAAATCTAAAAGCGTCGGATTGGTGTCTAAAAGCGCAGAAATATAAATATCAATGTCAGTCAATGGAAACGACAAATAACTCCATTTACTAATCAATTCCTGTTTAGGAACTTTAATGTCAAACGAACTACTGCTGTCGTCAAGCGTGTTTTTAATTCCTGCGATATTCAAAAGCAATTGTATCGTCCTATTAATTCGAGTTCCTGTAAATGTAAATAGTTGCAAATGTTTTTCTGCTGTTAACAATGGTCTTTCAGATTCCAAATCCTTTATGTCAAAAACAGCGAAATCTTTTCGCATTATTTCTATTTCATCAAAACTTGGTTCGTCAAGAAAATTATATTCAGCTTTCGAATACAATACCTCAAACATTTTCTCTCTAATCTTTTGATGCACAACTGCACCACCACCAAAAAACATAGGTTTTTTTCCGTCTTTTGCTGGAATTACTTCTATTTTTTTCGCTTTATGGTCAACGAATTTAATCTTCCATATTTTTGCAGATAGCAATATGTTTTCATCTTCAATAATTTGGGGCGAAAAAGGTATTTCACCAATTGTATTTCCTGCATTTACAACTTTAAAATTTTCTTCAGTTTTGAATACGCTGTAAAATTCACGGCTATTTACAACTTTCTCACCATCAACACCTATAATAACCTCGTTTTGAAGTTTTTCAAGAAAGTCAATATCAATTAAATGTTGAAGGATTTCTTCAATTTCTGTCTGCTCAATTAAATTAAAAGCTGAATTTTCTTTTAGTTGCTTTATAAGTTCCGTTAATAAAATTCCTGAATGACCTTTAGTTATAGACAATGCTTGATGAACTAAAATATCATAAGGCTTTTCGTTTGTTTCAGGTGGCTCAATAAAACTTTCCTTGTATAAAAGCCAACAAGCTATTGACTGTAGTAAAGTCCATTGAGTAGTTGCATAAAGATATAAATTACTATTTTCTCCATCCCTTCTACCACTTCTTCCAACTCTTTGAATTAGTGAAGCAATACTGTGAGTTGCATCTATCTGAACTACTGCATCAACAGAACCTATATCTATACCAAGCTCTAAAGTTGATGTACAGGAAATACAAAAGTTTTGTCGCTTGTTGTTCTTTGCAAAGTACTCAACATATTCTCTTACTTCTCTATCAACTGACGAATGATGTGAAAAGTAATTTGGATGCCCTTTTACTCTGTCTGATATTTTTTTAAGTTTTACTGCTACTTCTTCTGCCCGCCCTCTGCTGTTTGGGAAGATTAAAACTTTATTGTCCTTGGTTTCAATATATAAGTCTTTCAAAAGTTCTAAAGGCAGTTCTTCATTTTCATTTTTGAAAAAGCGGAATAGAGCATTGATTTCTTTTGCAGTCCTGTCTAATAATACCTTGGTTTTTAACTCAACACCAGTAAATCTCTTTGCTTCATTGTAATCGCCAATTGTAGCAGAAAGCCCTACAATACTGAATGAATTGAAATTAACCCTTTGAAGCCTGCTTAAAATAGATTTTAATTGAGTTCCTCTGTCTGTTCCAATGAAAGAATGTATTTCGTCAACAACCACATACTTTAGATTTGAAAACAATTGTTTAACATTGAACGGTTTGTTTACAAACATTGCTTCCAATGATTCGGGTGTGATTAAAACAATACCAGTTGGCTGTTTGATTAACCTGTCCTTCAAAGTTTTATTTGCTTCTCCATGCCATTTAGTTACAGTTACATCAAGGTTTTTACAAAGTTCTTCGACACGATAGAACTGGTCATTGATTAAAGCAATTAAGGGTGAAATGTATAAAACTTGAACGCCTGAATCATTGAAGTTTACTTTTGAAAGTATTGGTAAAAAAGCGGCTTCCGTTTTACCAGAAGCTGTCCTTGAAGCCAAAATAAAATTTTCATCAGAGCCTAAAATTTTGGAAATAGCAGCATTTTGTATTGGTCGCAACTGCTCCCAACCCTTATCACGAACGAATCTTCGTATTGGTTCTGATAGTAATTCAAATGACATTATAGTTCCTCGATATTATCCAATAAAGAATTTTCATTTGGTCT
>CAZCTQ010000024.1:0-44184 GCA_964501555.1 uncultured Aureispira sp.
CGTTAATTTTTTTGATTTCGGTATTGGGTTGCTTGTGTTTAAGTACCCAGTCTGGCAGCGTATTTGTTGGTTTTTCTATCATTTATATTACCTATTTAGGTGATATGCGAAATAATAATAAAAAAACTGAACAAACAAGTATTTGTTCAGTTTTTTTGAAAAATTATTATATATTACCTAAGTTTGTTTAGTATTTGGGATTAAAGGAGGTATAATATAGATAATCTATTTTATCCCACTTTTAATAAACAAATATATAATATCTCTTATTTATTCAAGACCACAACCTTTTTAGTAATAACACCTGTCTCTGTTAAAACTTGAATAAAATATACGCCATCTATATAAGACGAAGTATTAATATCGATTGATTGCTGTTTTACTCCAGGTCTTGTTTCAACAACTTTACCCAATTGATCTAATATAATCAATGAGTTAATAATATTTCTACCATTGAAGTGAACAGTCAATTTCCCTTTAACAGGATTTGGGTATACAATTAATTTATCTTCTGTAGGAACAGGAATCACCTGCTTTTTACGTACTTTGATATCAACATAAGTATCTGGCAATACAAATCTCTCACCATCTATACCTTCCAGTAAAATTCCGTTAGTAGATATACGACGAATGACGAAATCATCTTCTGTTTTGAAACCTTCGAGTTCATCTTCTGCAATCATCACAGCTTGGCCTATAGATCCAAAGCCGCTTGTACCAGGTGGTCTGAACCCTTCAAGTTCGTCCTCAGCTATCGGGGACACATTAGTGATTGCAGTATGTAGAACGCCAGCTTTAGGTTGTTTTGTCATTGACAAATAAGCATGACTACGTGTAAACCAGCTATTGGTTAAATATTGTACATCAAGACTCGCTGTATCAATCATCTTAGGATTTATATTAAGGCCAAAAGCAAGTCCAAACAAATCTACTACAGGTTTATTTTCTGTTCCTAAAACGATATCTAAAATTAGCATATCACCAGAGTCAATCTCGGTAGAATTTGGTATTAACTGGAATGAATAATCTTTGATTGCTAACACTTCTTCCGGCACGAGTTGATGAACATTGCCATAATTGTAGTGGATAGCCCCCATATCAGATTCATTAATGATGCCATCGCCATTAGCATCTATATGCTTGATGTTTAGCCCATTAGGCTGGTCATAAGTCCAATCTTCTGATGTTTGACCAGAGGTAAATGGATAAGTAATATCATGCCTATTATGTCCAGATAAACCGGCAAATCTACCCAAAGAAAGTAAATCAGTAACCGAGACCCGTCCATCTCCGTTCATATCACCAGCCCAAACACAATCTGGTCCATTGCAGTGGCATAATGTATCAGGTGCTGCATTTACAATATTAATATATAATTTATATACCTTGCATGTACTTCCAGGTACACAATATTCAATATCAAAAGAATCATTACCATAATATTGATAATCAGGTGTATATATTATGCTCGATTTAGAATAAAATTCGTCACACCCTTCACCTACCCTTGTGTCATTAAACACTTCAACAGTACCATAAGCAGGCTGATTTAACACATTAAAGCTATATCCATTAATAGGCACATCATAGGTAAGTACTAAAGGATCATTTTTCAATGTTTTGAAAGTGTAATCTTCCGTTGTCAATGGCTCATAATTACCTATATAAATAGTAATTTTACCTGTTGCCTGCCATTGACCATAATTTACTTTATATGAAAAATTCTTAATACCAGAAAAATTAGCTGGTGGCGTATAGGTAAATATTCCCATTGTATCATAGGTCAATTCATCTGAATAGCTAATTATTGGGAAGTTATTACTTAAATCATTTGCAAAAACATCAAAAGTAATCGCGGTATTTTTAGAAGTATAAAATATATCATCCCGAATACTTGAAGTATTTTGATCTTTGTTTAAGACCTTAATATTAACAATCCGCTGATTACCAGAAGCATCAGTAAATACAAGTCTTTCATTACCTTGTGCACCTTTGTTTGGATAATATTTTGCTACAAAAGCAACTGGGAAATCAAGAGTACCCAAATTAGCAGATCCTTGAAGAGAGAAATTATTATCTGGTAACTCAATTACCTGACTTTGAGTATTGAGGATAGTATAATTAATAGAATCAATAGCTGGGTAATCAGTCGTCTGTCTAATAAATCTAACTGTTCCATTAGCAACAGTTCCCAATTCATCCTTAACACCATAAATTACTGTTCCATGCAGCGCATCTGTATCAGGGGTAAAAAATATACTATCTTTTGAGTAAGTAGCTACACCACCTCTGACAACCCCAAGACCTGTTAACTCTATAGTATTACCGGTGTGTGTATCATTAAGTAATGGTTTTACAATAATTTGATCATTACTACTAAATGCAATAAAGTCGTCTGAAGTCTTAATTTTTGAAGCGCTGTAGGTAATATACCAAGTCATATATCTCGGTTTAAAACCATCAGTATATTGTACAGATACCTTTGCAGGTCCAATATAATCCGGATTCCCCTGAGGCGGATTAATTACAATTCTAAATTGCTTATTTCCTAAATTAGATATTTTAGAAATATAACAATTCTCGATAAGTGGGGTTATACCGACAATTTGAAAATTACTTTTAATGGTATCTTCGTATATTTGTCCTTTTAACAGATATACAAATTTTTCGCCATCGTTAATTTGAGCATTAATCTTTGGCAAAAACAAAAAAAGCAAAATAAAAATCTTTAAATTTTTGACATGCTTCATTTCTCTAAAATTTTGGGATATAATCCCTATGATTTTGGTTACAATTCAAACGCAAAGAAACAAAATATATTTAAAACATCAAAATATAAATGAAAAATAATTATATTTTTTTTTGAAATTTATAAACTTTAAAAAACCAATTTCATATATAGCTAATTTATATTTATTTATAAATAATGTAATTTCATAATATGATTTATTTTTTAATCAATTTAATTTTTGAGTTTGACTATAAATTAAAACTTGACTCTATGTGTAATTTGTATTCTTATAACAGAATTACATATAATACAAATTTCAATTTATAAGTATAATTCTCACTATTTATAGTTGATATATTGCAATTGATTTATTAAAAAATTTTCAACAAACAATAATTATTAACTTATATCTAATAATAATTTTATTATCTTTACCATTAAATACAATTTAAAGCGTAAGTTTTGAAAGATCGAAAAATCGTTTCAGCATTAAGTGGTCTATCCGTGTACGAACTGAATAGTTTCAGCAAATATATACATTCACCTTATTTCAATCCAAATGAAAGACTTTCTCATATCTATGATTTAATTGAAAAATCGATCAAAAAAGGAAATATAGATTTGTTGACACCCGAGGAAATTTGGAAATCAACATTTCCGGATGAACCATATATTAATCAAAAATTTCTAAAACTAAGTTCCGATTTACTTACGTTATTTGAATCATTTTTGGCACAAATAGAATTTGATCATTCCGACAGTTTAAGGGCCAATCTAAAGCTTGAAGGCATTAGAAAACATAGTTTGAGTAAGCTTTATAAAGGTATTATAAATGATATAGAACGACTTCAAAAATTAGATAATAATCAGTCTGCAGAGTTCTATCTCAACAGATACTTGATTGAAAAAAATCTTTTTCAGCTTAAAACTGAAAATGAAAAGAAGAATGAAAAAGTAGAAATCTCCTCAGAGCTTAATTTAAAAAACATCTCGGATAATCTTGATTATTTTTATATCGCAGAAAAATTAAGACAATATTGTACCCTGCTAAGTTGGCAAAAGATGTATAAACTTGATATTCAGCTTGCTCATATTGAAAATATTTTAACGCTTGCCCAAAGTGATCAATACAGTAATATTCCAGCTATCAATATGTATTATAATATGTATTTGACCTATAGTGACAGCTCTAATGTATTACATTATGAAAATCTAAAAAAGCAAATTGAAAATTCGATTCATCTCTTTCCCGAACATGAACAATGGGAAATCTACTCTACTGCTATTAGCTATTGTATCAACAAAGTCAACCGTGGTGATATCAGTTTTCAACAGGATACTTTTCAATTATATAAACAGGTAATTGATAATAATCTGATTTTACATGAAGATTATCTTTCAGCAACAACATTTAGGAATATCGTTCAAATTGCCACGAGAGTTGACGAAACTTCATGGGCAGAGCATTTTATATACGAATACTCAAAACATGTTGATGAAAAGCTACGAACAAATGCTGTTGAGTTTAGCCTTGCCAGATTAGAGTTTTATCGTAAACAATATGATAAAGTACTTGGGCACCTATATAATGTAACCTATGAAGATGTTTGGTACAATATTAATGCAAAAACTTTGTTGATAGCAACGTACTATGAGCTTGATGAATACGATGCTTTAGAATCACTCCTACAGGCTTTTAAAATGTATATCAGACGGGAGAGATCGCTACCTGCTGATAGAAAAATCCATTATTTGAATTTGGTAAAATTTACTAATTCACTAATAAAAATCCACCCAAAAGATAAAACAAAACTATCAAAATTGTTTCAAGAAATTAAAGATACTAAAGGTGTTGTATCAAAACCATGGTTGGAAGAAAAAGTATTACATCTATTAGATAAAAAATAATAGATAACCAACCAAAAAACCGAGTCGGCTTTTGTAAAAAGTACTCTTTTTATTCATGCAAAATTAAAAGAAAAAAGGGAATCCATCGATGTGTTTTCCCTTTTTTCATTTATTAATATCTACTAATTACCTCATAACTGTAACATCTCCAGTAAGGATTTTAGCCCCAGATGGCGTTGTATAATGAATAATATATACATAAACACCTTGCTCTACAGGCCTTCCGCTAAACGTGCCGTTCCAGCCTTCGTTAGGTATATTTGGTGTTATATTTTCTTTAATAAACACCAGATTGCCCCATCGGTCATAAATCGCTAGTTTCTCAACACTAATTACACTTTCATTTGAAAAAATTGAGAAGTATTGGTTGCCGCCACTCTTAGGATCTATGATGTTAGGTACTGTGATAATCGCGTTATCATTTATACGGACTACAATCCGCACACTTTGTTTACAACCATGAATGTCTGTAACTTCAACGATATAGGTAGCATCTTGTAAACCTGTTAAAGTTGCTACTAAACAATCATCACAAGAAAGATTATCACTTGGTGACCATTTAATAGATGCTATCTCATCAGGTTTTAGATTAGTTACCAACTCGATCACCCGTGTATGTTTATAGATAAGTTCTATCGGGGATATTGCAAATAAAGTAACTTCATAACCAGGATTGACTATCACGACTGTATCCAAAGTACAACCATTAGCATCGACTACCTTAAGATTATATCGACCAGGCAATACAGAGCTAAAACTTCTGTTAGTGGTCAATGGCCCGTTATTCAGAGAGTATTGGATAGGCTCTTTACCACCAGTGACAAAATCTATGGTAATGCTGCCATCTTTTTCATCCTTACAAGTTTCATTATCGATGATAGCGCGCATATTAGTAGGATAATTTTTGTCAACGAGAACATTGACATTTTCTGTAGTAGTACATCCTGAAGCTGTATAAGATACCTCAACTGAATATATACCACTGCCCTTTACATCTATCTTAGATTGATTAGAAGGAGAAACAATTGTACCATCTTTAGTACTCCATAGTATAGACGTAGCACCAAGTGGATTGATAATATCTGCTGTAAGTGATGAAGCATCCTTACCACAGAATAATTGAACATCATTTGTCACCTTAATATTAGGAAAATCTCCTATCCTATCTACAAAGAAAGTATCTCTGTTAGAACATCCATTTAAAGTATCCTTCAATACTACATAATATGTACCTGGTGAAGTCACATATAATGAATCCGAATTAGCGCCAGGAATAACCTTATTATTTTTATCAAACCAAGTGAAAACAAGATCAGGTCCTATTGGCGATAATCCTGCAGACAGATAAACACCTTTATTGGTACACGTAATAGGTAGAGCAGGTGTTGTAACCAAGATTGGGTAATCCTGAAGGTCTATTATATCAATCATAGCACTATTTTCACAACCATTGATAGTATCAATAGCTGTCATAGTAACTGTACCTTCCTTACTAATAATTATAGAAGGTTGGTTTTTAATAAATGACTCGCCTGTATTCCAATTGAATATAACGTTTGCCACAGGTTTTCCGGACAAAACTATTGTACCTATAATACAATCTATTAGATTGCCCGGGTCCGCTTTGATGATAGCTTCTGGCTTTGCAATATTCTCTCTAACTACAACTTCGTCAGCACCTGAAGAACAACCATTTTCAGTATTAATCACTTCAAATGTGTAGATTCCAGGTTTATTTACTAAAAGGCTCTGATTACTTGACACTACAACGCCTTGATCATTTTTCCAAACAAACTTAAGCGTAGCATTTTGATTTGTCGTTGTACCAGTTAATACCACTTCACCTATCACGCAAGTCAATACTTGGTCTAAGCCAGCAAATGCATCCGGGACACCAGCATCTTTATTTACAATAACACTATCTCGAGCGATACATAAATCAGGATATGTAACCTTAAGATAGTATTTGCCAGCAGTGGATGTTGTAACGCTTTGACCTGTTTTATTAAATCCATTAGGTCCAGTCCATACATATGTGCCGCCAGGGGTCGCTGTTGCTGTCAAGGTTACTGTATTTTTTTGACAGGTTATCAATTGATCACTTCCTGCATCAGCAGTCTGAGGACATGATGAACATGGCTGTTTACTTACATTAACCTCTGTCTTACAACCAGTATTAGTAGGATCAACAATAATCAATCGTATATTTTGACCATTAGCAGGCAGACTATCTAACTTAATCTGTAATCCGTATATAAATGGACCATAAGACTTATTACCAGCAGTGACATTATAATGTTTAGCAGAGCCACTTATCCTATTTACTACAAAACTGACAGAAAAGATATCGTCTGTAGAAATAGTACCTGTGCCATTATTATTGCAATCTAAGATATTGAGATTATCAACGCGAAGTACACATGGTTCACTACATACTTTTGGAGGTGTTACTTTAATTTGACTAGTACAATTAGATGCCTTATTATCAACAATATTGAGTGACAACACACCACCTGAAATCGGATAAGGACCTAAAGTAGTCACTTGGCCATATTGATGAACAGTAGCTGCTCCTTGCTCCTTCCATCCTGTTGAGGTGTTTAGTCCCGTTACAACTATGTCAAAATAGAATACATCATCATTTGGATCATTTATAGTTCCATTATCATTACATAAGATATTGGACACCACACCATCTATCTGACACTTTGATGAGCAAGGATTTAGTTTTGTTACATCAACTACTATTTCACAACCATTGACATTTACGTCTTTTATTACAATAAATGGCACTGATCCATTAGCAGGCAATTTAAAGGTCACTAATTTGCCATAAGTATAGTTGCCCTTATTAACGCCATCGATTGTAACGCTATACATATTAGTTGAGCCTGTATTAGCACCTGTAATAAAAAATTCGATTTCATAATAATCATCTGTATCTATAGATTCAGTACCATTATCAAAACAAGTTACTTTTAAATTATTAATGAGAAGTTCACAATCGGTAGAACAAGGAGTTAATGGTCCGACAGTAACAGTGGTCATACATCCTGTAACCTCATCAATAAATACATAAACCGGTGATCCACCATTAGCAGGAATTGTAATGGAATATTCCTGATTATAGTTGTATGTACCTATTTCATTACCATTAAACAACAACTTATACTTATTAGTAGCCGAAGTGGTATTAGATAAACTAAAGGTATAGGTATAAAAGTCATCACTACCGTCAGTTTTTGTGCCATTATTATTACATATCCATTTGTTGGTAACTAATTTTAATTGCTGATGTTTATCGAATACTTCTACTTCGTCTTTTCCAGATTTACAATTATTTAAAGTATTTGTCACCTCTAAGTAATAGAATCCAGTCTGTGTAACGGTAATAGTTGGACCATTTCCAATGACCATGCCAGCTGCATTTGTCCACGTATAGACTACATTATCCGGAAGATTAGATGAGCCAGTTAAGACAGCACTTGTTTTATTACAAGTCAATTCCTGATCCGGTCCGGCATTAGCTACTGGCAAGTTAGCATCCTTTGACACCAATACTTTATCTGAAGTTACACATTGATCCGGGAATGTAACCGTCACGGTATATTCTCCCTCAGCACTCGTCGTAACCGTCTGACCACTCTTATTAAAACCATTAGGCCCTGTCCATACAAATGTACCTCCTGAATGAGATGCTGTAGCTGTCAACGTTGCAGTATTATTAGTACATGTCAATACTATATCAGCCCCAGCGTTTACAGTTTGCGGACAGGAAGAGCAAGGATTTTGTTTTACATTAACTGTAGTTGTACAGCCACTGTTTATAGCATCCGTTATTGTCAGTGTAAGATTTTGACCATTCGCAGGAAGATTGTCTATAGTGATAACCTGACCATAAGTGAATGGACCAAATGAATTACCATTGAAAGTGACATTATAAAAATTAACACTACCACTTACAGCATTCACCTTAAAGGTCACTTTAAAGAAGTCATCAGCGGATGTATTTCCAGTATTATTGTTATTACAATCAAAAACCGTCACATCTACCACTTCAAGTACACATGGTGTACTACATGGTGGTGGTGCAGTTACTGAAACAACTGTATTACAACTTGCATCCGCTATATCCACGATGGTTAATGATAAATTACCACCACTAATCGGATAAGGGCCTAATACTACATTGGTATTATAAGGATAGGTATTCGATCCACCGGCAATTTTCCATCCAGAAGAAACATTATTTCCTGTAACTTTAATTGTAAAGGTAAATTTATCATCACTTGGATCATTAATAGTGCCATTATCATCACAAGTAATCTTACTAGCTGTTGCAGATATTTTACAAGTTCCAGAACAAGAATTTAGTGTGCCCGCATTTAAAGTGGTAAAACATTGAATATTTTGACTATCACGGATTCTTATGTCTGGTGTAGAGCCATCAGCTGGCAATGTAAGGGTGACTAATTGACCAAAATTATAGGTTCCTTGTATTGCATTATTGATTAAAACCGTAAATGTTGTAGAACCACCATTGTTAACTGCATTCGCAATAAATGATATAGTATAAGTATCATCAGTAGGATCAGAATCTGTACCATTATTGTTACAACTAACACTCACACTTGTTAAATCTATGGCACAAGTAGTGGAACAAGGTGTCAATGGACCGACATTTCGTGTTACACTACATCCCGTCACATTATCTGTTATTACTATCGAACCTGATGTTCCATCTGCCGGTATAGAGAGGTTAAGATTAGTACCATAAGTAAATGCGTTTCCTAAAGACTTACCATTATATTCTACTTTAAATGTATTTCCAGGCGCACCAGGTACTGAACTTATATTCATTACAATATCATAAGTGTCATCGCTTCCATCACTTAAGGTTCCTTTATTATTACACGTAATCGTAAAAGTGCTAAAACTCAGTTTTTGTCCTTCATTTATTGTAACAGGATATGAAGATATACACTTATTTCCATCTCGAACTTGTAAAGTATAGCTTCCAGGTTGCAAGCCACCCATCATTGGGTCGGAAGTCCATGGTAAGTTATTAAGCTTAAATTCCAGACCATTTGTTGGTGGATTAACAAGGATTGAACCGTTTTTATTACCAGAACAGACCTCATTTACAACGGTAAGGGTTACATTTGGAATTGGCAGTACACTCAATGTTACTTCGGCGATAGATTTACATCCATTTGTGTTTTTTACGACGACAAAAATCTTTTGATTATTAGACTTATTAGTGTACGTAGATGGTAGTGGATTGGCCTCATTTTGAGCATCTGCCAAAATCTCATGATAACTAAAAGTAAAGCCACCGCCACTCACTACCTTAGTTTTGGCATCATCGAGGTTAAACACTGCGATACCATCCTCTGGTGCATCATCACAAACTGTCAATTGTGCGTTTGTTACAACTGGATTAGCTACTACTTCAAATTGAATAGCTATACGCTGGCTTTTACAACCTGTAATGGTATCTATAGCCTGAACATAATAAGTCTTAACCCCAACTACATCAGTAGGCGGTGCATAAGTCAATGATTTATCCTTGAGTAAAGTTCCACCTGTTTGTGCTGAATACCACTGTGCTGTCAATCCAGTTCCTACCGTTACTGACAAAGTAACGCCAGTTTGATTTTGACATGCCTTTTTGTTACCACCTGATACAGGGTTTGGTATTACAGGACAGTTACAAGTAGGTGGGTCAACTGTAATTGTATCATCACTACAGAGGCCACCGATAGATTTAAAGGTTATTACCACAGATGTTCCGATAGGAATGTCTGAAATTGTAATCGTGTTGCCATTTTTATTAATAGTCCCGGCTGAGCTTGTTACTGTATAGTCAAATACCGTCAGCTTAATAGTATATACACTAAAATCGCCAGTACATGAAACATCTGATACCTCAAAGTATCCAGGATCAACCACCTCAATGGTAACTGGTGACATGGCATCAGGGCAAATATTATCGCTCGGAACTACATAAAACAATGTGTAAGTTCCGCCTGGCTGACCATCAAAACTCACTTTTGTTGGGTCAGAAACATCAATTCCATATCCATATTCGTCACTCCAGTGCCCAGTATTATCATAAGGTGGATCCAATAAATTCCAGAGATTTATAGTCGGCCCATCACTACAAATAGTTGTCGATTTTCCAAAACCAGAGACCGGTGGTGGAACAATATTGATTAGGATGGCAACTTCATCAGTACAACCGTATTCATTTGTAGCAAGTATATAAAACGTACCACCCGTACTCACCCAAGTATTAGTCAATTGATTAGATATAGAGGCAGGAGTGCCTGAGTGATAAGTTAATACTATGTTTGTACCTTTAAGATCTGTAACCTGAACATCTGCAAGATTGTAAAAATCACCATAACAAATTGAAACAGAAACAGGGTCTGCTACTATATCAGGAACTGGACTAATAGTTACTTCCTGATCAGCCGTTATGACGTTTCCAGTACAAGCATTGGTATATGTCCAAGTAAATACCCTTGTTGTCCCATTATCCTGATAAGTAGGCATCACACTACCATTAATGGCACAAGGCCCAGTTAGCCCATTAGTGTACGTTAATGGAACTGGACTAGGGAAGCCCTGATTACAAGGCAAAAACTGATCAGCGGGATCGGTCGTAAAATATGGCTCATCGGCAGGCGATACTATTACATTTTGATTAAATACAATATTACGACCACACGCATCAGTAAACTGCCATGTATATTGAATCGTACCGCCGCAGCTATTATAACTTCCTGACTGGATTGGAGACACTGTACCGCTAATAGCACATGATCCAGATTCACCATTAGAATAATTTAAGGCCGGCGGAGCACCTGGCACACCTGTACATGAAACTGTAACTACAGGATCGGGTAAATTTAGAAATACTGCCGGTGGTGCTGGCAATACAGTAATGTTTTGGATATGTTGCAATGTAAATCCACATGGATCTGTCATCTGCCAAGTCAGTGTAGCTACGCCACCACATAGCGTTACTTTGGATTTATCTTAAACAGGAAAAATTTGTCCATCTCTTGCACATGGTTGATCTAGTCCATTACTAAAAGATAATGGGATTTGATATGCCGTCAATTCTTGACAACTTATCGTTATATCATCTGGTAAAGCGGAGGTGAATGATGGTGGTGGTGCCGGAGTTACAACAATTATTTGGTTGTAGGTAATCGGTCTTCCACATCGATCTACATCATTCCAGTTAATCTCTATATTACCACCACATGCGGTAAATCTTTTATTTACTACAGGTCTAATGGTACCGCTAATATCGCAAGATGAATTATTTGAATATTGAATATCGGGTGCCACAAATGATCCGGCATCGCTACAGCTCATGGATGTATAAACAGGCGGATTAATCAAGGTAGCTGCTGGTGGTGGCGATACATTAATGACCTGAGTATAGGTAATAGTTCTATTACATTTATCAGTATATTGCCAATTATATTTATAAACTTTAGCACATCCATTTTGCTGTACATTTAAGGTAGGCGTAACATCACCTTCTATCAGACAATCTCCTGTATCACTATTAGTATAATGTAAAGTAGGTAAATTAGAAGGATCAGGCTCATTTTCACAAGTAACATTAGAATTAGCAGGTGGAGTGTTAACAAAAGAAGCTTCAGGTGGTGGGTTTACCGTGATCGTCTGTCTCCACTGGATCGTCCTGCCACAATTATCTGTAAAATCCCAAATCAACTGATGCGTACCTATGCAGTTTACAACACTACTATTAATTTGAGCATCTACGCTTCCTAGTATAGCACAACTTCCTGTACTATTATTTGAATAATTTAATGGTTGTGGTTGACTTAAATCTGGTGCAGCACTACAACTAACTGTAATATCCGCTGGCCCATTCAGAAACACCGGTGGCGGTGGCGGAAGCACATTTACAGTTTTTGTATGAGAAATAGTACGATTACAGGCATCAGTAAATTCCCATTGATAGGTGTACACTTTGGAACAATCACTATTGTCTTGAACTTGTGGTGAAGCAGAAATAGATCCACTTATTAAACAATTACCTGATCCATTATTAGTGTAATTTAATACTATTGCCACTCCAGGATCTGGTGCCGCCGTGCAATTTACTGTTTCGTTATTTGGTGGATTAACAAATTGAGGTGCTGGTGGAGGATTTACCGTTACTGTCCGTGTATGGTTTATGGTACGTCCACATGCATCTGTAAATGTCCACATATACTGGTAGGAACCTTGGCAGTTATTTATGCTTCCTGATCTCACTGCAGGTACACTTCCACTTATAGCACAATCGCCAGTCTGGCCATTATTATATGACAAATCCGGCAAATTATCAAAATCATATCCATCACATGATGCCACGGTAATATCTGCTGGAGGACTAATCCACATAGGTTGTAATGGTGGATCTACATTAACTGTTTGTGTATGTGTTATTGACCTGTTACAAGCATCTGTAAATTCCCATTGATAGGTATATACCTTTGAACAATCATTATTGTTTTGTATCTGAGGTGTAGAAGATATTGCTCCACTAATCAAACAATTTCCACTACTACCATTTGTATAATTTAAAATTTTAGCTGAACCATCTGGTTTTGCCTCACACGATACCGTTTGAGAAGCTGGTGGATTTGTAAATTGAGGCGCTGGTGGTGGATTCACAGTTACTGTTCGTGTATGGTTAATGATCCGACCACATAGATCAGTAAATGTCCACATATATTGATAAGAACCCTGACAATTGTCTATGCTTCCTGATCTAACAGCAGGCACAGTACCACTTATAGCACAACTTCCAGATTGCCCATTATTATAAGATAAATCTGGCAAGTTGTCAAAATCAAATCCATCACATGAGGCCACTGTAATATCTGCTGGTGGATTAATCCACATTGCTACTGGTGGTGGTATGACTGTTACAGTTTTTGTATGATTGATTACCCGACCACATTTATCCGTAAATGTCCACTGATATGTATATGAGCCCTGACAATTGTCTATGCTACCAGATCGCGTTGCTTCAACCGATCCCATAATTCCACAATCCGGGCCTGATTGACCATTATTATATGTTAAATCTGGCAAATTATCAAAATCATATCCATCACATGATGCTACGGTAATGTCTGCTGGTGGATTAATCCATACTGGTAGATCGGGTGGCGACAATGTATAAACCTGTGTATGATTAATAGACCTGCCACAAGGATCTGTAAATGCCCATGTAAAGGTAATAGTTCCTTCACAACCATTTATAGCATCTTGTCTGGAAGGACTCACCATTCCACTGATTGAACAGAAATTACCAGAAGGTACACCATTGCTATAAGATAACTCAGGCATAAAATCATCTGCTAATGTTTGCCCACAAGGTAATGTTATATTTGCCGGAGGATTAACCCACTGAGCTGGTGGTGCAGGATTTACTGTCAAACTTTGAATGTGAGAAATCGCTCTGCCACAACTATCCGTTTTAGACCAGTTAAATTGTACTGTTCCTCCACATATATCATAATTATCAGTTCGAGTAGGAATGACTGTACCTTGAATGCGACATCGACCTGCTGGCTCACCATTATTATAATTTAGTGGAGGCAGCACACCTGGTGCTGGAATCGTCGCACAATCTACTGTACCATCAGCCGGCGGATTAATAAACATAATTTCCATCGGTGGCTGAATAGTCCAAACCTGTTCATGATGCAAATTACGTCCACACCTATCCGATCCATTCCAAACAAATGTTACTGTTCCCTGACATCCTGATGTATCTACAACCTGAACTGGAATGATTTGCCCGGAAATTAGACACGTTCCTGTTCCTCCATTAGTATATTGCAATGGTGGCAAATAGGTAGAAACTGGAAAATTATTACAAGTAACTGTCACATCTGCAGGTGGGTTTATAAAATTAGCTACCAATGGTGGTTCGACTGTATATACTTGAGTTTCCTCAATCGTCCTCATACATTTATCGGTAGTCAGCCAATGATAGGTCACTGTTCCCATACATTGCATAGTATCGACAACTCTAGTAGGTGTGATAGATCCCATAATTTTACATCCACCTGACTTTCCATTATCATAGTTTAATGGTGGAAGAAAAGTAGATGATGGAAACATGTCACACGGTACTGTAACATCATTAAATGGAGTAAAGGTAGCTACTGGTATTGGATTGATCGTAATGGTTTGTGTTTTTGTGGCAATGTTACCACATCCATCTTCTACTGTCCAGATCCTAGTGATAGTACCACCGGCACAATCTGTATAATTATCTACTTGCTCACCAGTAACTGTACCAGCACCTAAACAATTATCAGTATAATTTAAAGTAGGCATAGCTGGAATATTATCATAGCAACTAACTGTTACATCAGCAGGAGCATTTTTAATATCAGGTACTTCATTATCTTGAAATACAATATTTACAGAAGCAAAATCACAACACTTAAACTCCTGGGTACATCCTGAAGTAAGTGTCGTCCAATTATCACCTACTTGTGGCACAGGCTGCTGTATAGTTACAAAGTTATAACTATAAGCAGTAAAAGTTCCACATTCAGGCCAAGTAAATGTATCACTAGTTCCTTGTTTAACTTTAACGACTGTCCCACTTGCATCAACTATTACAATATACTGTGACAGTAATGGATCAGCAGCACTTCCATTTACTTGGATATTGACATTGTTTCCCGGACATGTAGGTGTCGGATTAGCTGTAATAGTCCCTGCTTCTACCTGATGGACATTAATAGTAATACAATTAGGTGGTGGGTTGTCTGATAGTGGAACGCATGAATTGTCCGTATCTACACATAATGTAAAGGTACCTTTAGTGTTAAAAGGTATCAATGATGTACAAGTCGTACCACCGTCATTAACTGGTCCAGCCTGGATAACATTGCCATTACCATCCGTCCAGAAATAGCGCTGTCCACCTATCGCATTTTCAACACAATAAATAGCCCTGTCCCCAACACAGAGATCCTTAGGTCCTTGTATCTCTCCAGGCCAGGCACCGATGGTAGGAAAACATGCTGGTGTAGTTACTGTGATCTTGACATGACAAGCCGAGTTACAACACCCATCCACTAACAATGAATACACCTTACCTATAGTCAAACCTGATAAGCTAAGATTTATCACCTGTGACCAAGGTGCCTTTGTTAAACAGCTATTCACATCACATCCCACTGCGTCCCATGGATTTTGCCAGTTACATTCTGGAAATACGGCTAACTGTACTCCTCTCGAACTACAAAATCCGGACGGGTGATTACAGTTTGTGGTCGTGACAGTCATGTTGATATCCTCACACAACGCTATAAATCGAAACCACGTAGGATTATGTGCCGTAGTACCACTTCCACCTGGCATACACATTGGATTGTCAGGTCCATCGTTCTGATGCAAAAAGTTGGTCATATCATATTCATAACCATTTAATACATCAAACGAACACAATAATGGAGAGTCATCACATTTACAAGTATTTTGTGATCCATTAGTACAAGGGTCTGGAGGAGCAGTCTGCGCTTTAATATTTGTTGTGGATAAAATCAAAAAAAGCGAAGAGATAATACAAATTATTCTATTCATTAGAATTAGATTTGTTAATAAATGAATTGTTAGTTGCGTAAAATTAAGATAAAGTTAGCACATTCAAATGATATTGACAAGAAAAAAAATCATTATTTACAAAATTAATTATTAAAAATTTCATATATAAATATTATTTTAAACTATATTAGATTATTAATCAATAATTAATATTTAATAAGTAGAAATTTTACGCTATTTTTTTATAATGTTAAATTGTCATTTATAAGACATCATCTATAAACAAAGAAATGATAAAATAGGCAAAGTATGTCCAGCAGCTTTGTAGGTAGGATCACTGATTTACACCTAAAGCCCACACAAATGCTTCTTCTTTTGCAGCTCTAAATATAGTATTATGATGTTGATTGGGCATATCGACATACTTCCATTTAAGTTGGGATAAATTTATTTTTTGAAGTATCCCGGCCAGTTGTTTAGTGTAGGGAAAAATATCTTCAGCATCAGATCCGGCAAACCATAATATTTTTTTATCGTTTGAAAATTTATTTAAATACTGTGGCGACTGATCTGCCATTTTATGATTATTCCACCAAAGGGATGGATCAAACGCAATGTAAATATCAAATAAATCAGGTTGTAGCAAAAACGTTTCCATTACAAAAAGGCCGGATAATGACTCACCGAGTATGCCTCTTACCGGTGTAGTGCGATATCGTTTTTCAATTTCAGGAATAAGTTCTTCTGAGATAAAGGATCTAAACTCAGCTGATCCTCCCACTATAGGAGCTATAGACTTATCAGATGCAATTTCTGTAGGACCTGAAAGATCACGACGTCTTTGCGTATTTGTAATTCCTACTAGCATCATAGGCATTATTTTATTTTCATTTAATAGCTTTTCAAAAGTATTAGCTATATGTGGAAAATCTTCATCAACAATCCCACCATCAGCCATATACATAACTGGTAAACTGACCGCACTATCTTTATATTTTTCAGGTATCCATACATTGATGACGCGGGTTTCGCCTACTTTATCAGAATATATCTCAAAACTTTCATGAACCGGAATAGGGTCGTTATATTTAATTTGATGGCTACAAGAAACACAAAAAATAGCAATCAATATAATCAAAAAACATAAATACAGGTAGTTTATATACATCCAAATTCTCATTCTAAAATATTTTAGAAATTTTAATTACGATTTTACGAAAACAAAAGTACAAATTAGATACAAAACAAATACATTTATAGTAAGAATATAGTGTAAAAAAAGATTTTTATAGGTAAATGACAAAAATCATGTATAAATATTTTTACGATATATAAATTATCATTACCTTTGCAGTGATATTGAATGGCATACCCAAATGTGGGCTTCACTAATTCTATTTTTTTTATTTTTTTCAATTTTTATTTAATGAACATTTTCGTTGCGAAATTAAACTACAGAACATCAGCTGACTCTTTAAAAGACCTATTCGGACAGTATGGAGAAGTTACTTCAGCTATTATTATTACAGACAAAGAAACAGGCAGATCTAAAGGATATGGCTTTGTTGAAATGGAAAGTGAAGATGCCGGTATGGCAGCAATTGCACAATTGAATGAAAGCCAATTTGAAGGACAGACTATTGTTTGTAAAAAAGCAGAACCTAGAGGTGCTCAACCACCAAGAAGAGATAACAATTTTAGATCAAGAGATAGAAGACATTAATCAGATATAAAGTTATTTAAACTTCAAACCTGTAAAAAGCTCTTGTATTTTCAAGGGCTTTTTTATTTTATACCTTATTCAAATATTTAAGAAATATAGATAAACACCTTATTCATTTTTTAAATATAATCATTTTAATTACTTTTGCCCAAAATATTAAAACCATATATCTATAATTTATAATACAAAATGCAACATCTTAGCGAACAAGAAAATATAAGAAGAGAAAACCTTAATAAAATCATAGAAGCCGGTATTGATCCCTACCCCAGTGCTGAATTTATAGTAAATGCTCAGTCAGCAGAAATAAAGCAACATTTCAAACCTGGAGATACTACGTATCAGCAAGTGTCTATGGCAGGAAGACTCATGTCAAAGCGTATTATGGGTAAAGGTAGCTTCGCTGAATTGCAGGATGCTTCAGGACGTATTCAGTTATATATATCAAGAGACGAAATCTGTCCAGGAGAAGACAAAACCCTATATAACGAGGTATTTAAAAAGTATATGGATCTGGGTGACTTTATAGGTATAACAGGCTATGCATTTTATACACAGGTGGGCGAATGTTCAGTACATGTGACTTCTCTTACATTATTGTCAAAATCATTAAAGCCTCTACCGGTCGTTAAAAAAGATGAAGATGGCAATATCCACGATGCATTTACTGATCCTGAGCAAAGATACAGGCAGCGATACGTGGATTTGGTTGTTAATGAGCAAGTAAAAGACACCTTTATCAAGCGTACCAAAATGTACAATTCTATCCGAGAATATCTTAATCAGCGTGGTCACCTCGAAGTAGAAACACCTATTCTACAACCTTTGTATGGTGGAGCCGCTGCAAGACCATTCACGACACATCACAATACATTGGATATGAAGCTCTACCTTCGCATTGCAAATGAGCTTTATCTAAAAAGACTTATCGTAGGAGGATTTGATGGTGTTTACGAATTTAGTAAAGACTTTAGAAATGAGGGGATGAGCCGATTCCACAATCCTGAATTTACACAAATAGAGCTCTATGTAGCCTACAAGGATTATGAATGGATGATGAATCTCGTTGAAGAAATGATAGAAAAAGTAGCTATCGACCTCCATGGCACCACAAAGCTTCAGGTCGGGGACAATATTATTGATTTTCAACGACCTTGGAAGCGGTTTACTATGTATGAAGCTATCGAGCACTTCACTAGTATTGACATTAGTGAAATGAATGAAGATCAACTTAGAGAAACAGCTCGCAAATTAAATGTCTCGGTCGATAATACCATGGGTAAAGGCAAACTTATAGATGAAATCTTTGGTGAGAAATGCGAAGGACAACTTATCCAACCTACATTTATCACTGACTATCCAGTAGAAATGTCTCCATTGGCTAAAAGTCACAAATCCAAACCAGGTCTCGTAGAAAGATTTGAAGCCATCTGTAATGGCAAAGAAATTGCTAATTCCTTTTCTGAACTCAATGACCCTATAGATCAAAGAGCTCGATTTGAGGCTCAGCTGGAACTCGGAAAGCGTGGAGATGAAGAGGCAATGACCTTAGATGAAGATTTTCTTAGGGCGCTTGAGTATGGTATGCCGCCTACAGCAGGATTAGGCATAGGGATGGACAGGCTCGCCATGATTATGACAAATCAAAATTCTATACAGGAAGTTTTGTTCTTCCCTCAAATGAAGGCTGAAAAACCAGAAGTTAAATAACTTTGAGACCGTTCTTATACATACTTGCCGGTATCAGAGGTATTGTGGCTTTTGGTATGATGTCTTTATATATTACAGCGTATGGGATATCATGTATTTTTGTACCTCACACCAGACAAAGGGCATTAAAACTTCGTGAAAATTATATAAAAAATGTCGCAATCCCAATACTGAATATCCATATTGATGTTCAGGGCAAACCGATTGACACACCTGCCTTATATGTATGCAATCACCGATCGTTTTCAGATCCTGTAGCCGTTTGCCGGTATCTCCCTGCATTTGTGTTGGCCAAAGCAGAAGTAGCCAATTATCCAATCATCAACAAAGGAGCGGAACTTACCGGTGTAATTTGGGTAAATCGTAGTAACAAAACTTCGCGCTCGGCTGCACGGAGTAAGCTTATAGAAACCATCCTTACAGGAAATAATATTCTTTTGTACCCTGAAGGTACAGTAGGAAAGGAAAAGACTACTCTACCCTTTCGTGAAGGTTCATTTATTGAAGCAGCTGAAAACAACATTCCTGTAATCCCCATCGCCTTAGAATATAAATCATCTAAAGATTTATGGATAAAAGAAAAATTTATTTCTCAATATTTTTATCAATTTTCAAAATGGCAAACATCTATAAAATTGCATTTTGGTGAGCCAATTAGAGATACAGACGGCAAAAAACTTTGCTCATTGAGCCAACAGTGGATAAATGAACAGCTTATCGTCATGCAAAAAAATTGGAAGGAAGACTTTTTATGATTTTTTGATTGTAAATTTTCTCAGAAAAGAGATTGATATTAGTGCGCGTTCTGATTTGTATCATATCTCGGCATCTCTAAAGACACTATCTTTACAGTGAAATTAAAATCATTAAAAATGAAGGAAGTATTTGAGAGATTAAGTGCCGTAAAAGGCGGTGTTTGTGTTACCATTATTCTAAACACGCATAGGACAACACCCGACAATCAAAAGGATCCTATTGCGCTAAAAAACCTTATTACAGAGGCTGGTAAAAGGCTTGAAAACGAGTATGATTCAAAATTAGCCAAAGAATATACTCAAAAACTAACAGATGTAGCAGAAACAATAGATTTGTATCATAATGATCACGGACTCATGGTTTTCGTAAATGAAGACATAGCAGAATATTTGCGCATACCCACACATCCTACACCAAGAATAATCATTGATGATACATTTGCAACTAGGTCTATCGTCAGAGCCATGAAAAAGGACAGTGATTACTACTTGCTTGTACTAGCAGGAGGAAAAGCTAAAATGATAGAAGCAAGTAGCGAAGATGTCGTAGAGGAAATACATGATGAAGGAATCCCGTATAAGGATGAACAGCTATACAATGTATCCAAAGACGAATATTTTAACAGAGTTGATAAGGCAGTTATTAAAGTTAGAACTAAAAAGCCATTGCCGGTAGTCATACTTTCTGATGAAAACAATTATCACCAATATTTGAAAGTAGCTGATAACCCCAATATTGTCATGGGACATATCGCTCTTAAAAAATATGATGAAAAAGCTGCCAATCAGGTAAAAGAAATTTGGCCGGTAATCAGAGATTTAACAGTGGCACGTAATCGAGCACGCATTGATGAATTAGAACTGGCAGTAAGTGCAAATACCTGTACCACTGACATTAACGAAATCTGGACAGCTGTTCAGGAGGGAAGAGGGAAAACCATATTTGTAGAAGAAGGATATTATTTGCCTGTCAGAAATGAAAACGGTATTTTAACACCAATAGAGACTGATCAAATTCATAGCAAAAATGATATTGACGACGTAATTGATGACATGATAGAATATACCTTAAAATTCGGCGGTGATGTCGTATTTATTGAAAAAGAAAATATGAAGGATTTTGAAAAATTAGCCCTTATCACAAGATACTAATAGCGTTTGAAAATGTTTTTTTTGATATAAAATGACAGGTAAATATAGGTAAAACTATAACTACCTGTCATTTTTTTATGAATTAGATTAAACAAGAGTGTCAATTTGAAGGTTATAAATTCTAAATATTATAATTCAGGTTATATATTTGCATTTTCATATTTCATTTTATTTTTAAAAAATGGCATACAAAAAAAAAGAAATATATAACGACGAGACAACTAAGTTTGTGGCAGAACAATACGCCGGCATCATTGATTCGATAGGTGAAGACAAGTCAAGAGAAGGTCTGCTTAAAACGCCGGAACGCGCTGCAAAAGCTATACAATATTTAACACAAGGTTACGACCTTGACGCTGGTCAAATACTAAAATCTGCACTTTTCAAAGAGGATTATAGCGAAATGGTAGTTGTGAAAGATATTGAATTATATTCATTATGTGAACATCACCTGCTTCCCTTTTATGGTAAAGCCCACATTGCTTATATTCCCAATGGATATGTAGTAGGGTTGAGTAAAATACCACGTATCGTTGATGTATTTGCCAGACGGCTTCAAGTCCAGGAAAGGCTAACACATGAGATCGTAGAAGCAATAGACACCTACTTGAAACCTCATGGTGTAGCAGTGGTGATTGAAGCTGCCCATATGTGTATGATGATGCGAGGTGTCCAAAAGCAAAATTCTGTTACTACTACATCAGCATTTAAAGGAGAGTTTAAAAATGACGAAACAAGAAATGAATTTTTAAGCTTGATTACTGCAAAATTAAAATAAATAATCACAACTAAGCTAAACGATAAATTATGACAGCATTCGTATTTCCTGGACAGGGAGCACAATTTGAAGGAATGGGCAAGGACTTATATGAGCAGTCTGATGCCGCTCGCAAAATATTTGAGCAGGCAGATGATATCCTCGGTTATAAACTATCAGAAATCATGTTTAATGGCAGTGCCGAAGAGCTCAAGCAAACAAAGGTCACCCAACCTGCTCTTTTTGTACATTCTATTGCTACATTAGTATCAAAACCCGGTCAGGAACCTGATGCTGTTGCTGGTCATTCCCTTGGTGAGTTTTCGGCTTTAGTAGCAAATGGTACACTTACCTTTGAAGATGGGCTAAAACTTGTGTATGCACGCGCCATGGCTATGCAAGAAGCTTGTGAAGCAATACCTGGAACAATGGCAGCTATCCTTGGGTTGGATGATACTAAAGTAGAGGATGTCTGTGCTACGGTGGACGACATCGTCGCACCAGCTAACTACAATTGTCCTGGTCAATTAGTCATATCTGGTTCGCTTGAAGGCGTAAAAACAGCCATGGCAAAGTTACAGGAAGCGGGTGCTAAAAGGGCTTTACAATTAGAAGTAGGTGGCGCTTTCCACAGCCCTTTAATGGAACCTGCCAGACAATCATTAGCAGAAGCAATTATGAATACGTCTTTTAACTCCCCAAAATGTCCGGTTTACCAAAATGTTACCGGCTTACCAGAATCTAATCCAGATAGAATCAAGGAAAACCTAATCAGTCAATTGACAGGCTCAGTTAAGTGGACACAGACTATTGAAAATATGTCATCAGATGGTATCACTCATTTTAAAGAAGTAGGCGGTACGGGTAAAGTGCTTTCTGGCCTGATTAAAAAAATAAATAAAGAGTCTCAAACCGACGCATATTAAATTATTTATGGAGATAAAATCGGGAAAAATCCTCATTGCAGAACCATTTTTAATAGATCCTAATTTTAGGAGATCAATTGTGCTGATTTGTGAACACCACGACTTAGGCACAACAGGATTAAACCTGACAAAACCCGTTAATGTTAAAATTAGTGAGATGATCTCAGATTTTCCAGATTCTAAAGCTCAGGTTTTTATAGGTGGTCCTGTAGAGACTGATTCTCTGTTTTTCCTTCATAATGTTGGCGATATGTTGGATGGTGCTATTGAAGTATCACAAGGCGTTTATTGGGGCGGTGATTTTGAAAAGCTACAATTCCTTATGGAAAATGGAGTTATTAAAGATTACAATATCAAATTTTTCTTAGGATACAGTGGCTGGAGTGAAGGGCAACTTGATGAAGAATTAAAAGAACAATCATGGATAGTCGATGATATGGATCCCAATTATCTCTTTAAAATAAAACCAATAGTATTATGGCAGTCAGTACTCCACAATAAAGGGGACAGATATACTGTCATTGCTCAAATACCTGATACGGAAATTCTAAATTAATTTTTTTAATAAGATTTACGACAAGTATATGTTTTAATGCGTCGTTTGTAAACGCTGCATCTGTCTGTGTCTGTCTATACCCAACTCAATAAGTCTATCCAACAATCTAGGATAAGGCACACCTGAAGCCTCCCAAAGCTTAGGGTACATACTGATACTTGTAAAGCCAGGTAAAGTGTTGATTTCATTGAGTACAATCGTATTGTCAGGTCTTAAAAAAAAGTCAACTCTGGACAATCCTTCTCCACCGATAGCCTTAAATGCCTTTATTGCAGTAGCTCTAATGTGATCACTTACCTTTTCAGAAATATCAGCAGGTATTTCAAGTTTTGCACCAGTGCTTGAAATATATTTTGCATCGTAAGAATAAAACGTTTCAGTAGGAATAATAGCACCTACGACTGACGCTTCTGGAAATTCATTACCCAAAACTGCGCATTCAACCTCTATTCCTTGGATGGCTTCTTCTATCAGCACTTTTCTATCAAATTTAAATGCTTCATCAAGAGCAGCTTTAAACTCAATTCCATTTGTCACCTTGCTGACTCCTACAGAAGACCCGGCATTAGCGGGTTTTACAAAAAGTGGCAATCCTAATTTATCTACTACCTTATTATAATCTATTTGAGAATGATTACTCAAATCCACAATTTCAAAATCAGCAATGGCTATACCGGCATCTCGCCATATCCTTTTTGCCAAATCCTTATCCATGCCAACTGCCGAAGCCATCACATCGACACCTACAAAAGCCACATTATTGGCTCTGAAATATCCCTGCACTACACCATCCTCTCCATAAGCACCATGTAAAACGGGAAATACAGCATCTACTTTAATCAATTTATCCATGGTAGCCGAGTTAGTCAGCCAACATGATGACCCATCCGTTGAAAACATCACAGGTTCATTTGATGGAAGTAAGCAAATACGAGCCGGATCAGAACTATTAGCGATATAATCTGTACTTTGTTGACGCCACCACTGGCCATTTTTATCTATTCCTACTACTATAATGTCATATTTATCCTTATCCAATGATCGAATAACACTATGACCCGATATTAATGATATATTGTGTTCGGGTGATTTACCACCTAAAAGGACGACAAGTTTTATTTTGGACATATTACTAAGGTATTATACTTTGTATTTTTACAAATTTGACACAAATATATAAAGGTAGATACTAAATACTTTATATTTCTCTTTAAAATTGTATTTAACATTTTTTCAGCGAATAACTTTCAGTAATTATATGTGCCATTTTTTATAAATGAATTTATTCAATCCCAATATTTTTTTATAACAATATACTATACACATCCTATTTAGAATCCTTTTTGATGTGCAATTTATCTTTGTAGCTTTTAATAAGTATCCTTTACTCCTACTGTGACCGACTAAACATTAAATAGGACTGCATCACTTAATGGCCGATAAGCCTTGCAGTACTAAGATGGATGCATTCAATAAGATTTATAATGCTATAAATAATATAAATTTTATTATTGTCAGAATCTATAGCAAAAACAACCCACAGTTTTCACCTCAAAAATGAAAGAAAACAAAGCAAAAAATTGCAAATATTAGTATAACATCTATTGTAATATTAGATAATATTTGATGATTATATCAAAAAAACTTTATCTTTGTGCATCGGTATGGAACAAGGGAAACTCATCATATCACAGGAGCGTTTTGAGCTCACTATCAAGAGACTTTGTCATCAGATTCTCGAGCAGCATATTCATTTGGATAAACTATGTCTGATAGGGATTCAAGAACGCGGTGTATATCTTGCACAGCGCATAAAAAGCCAGTTGGTAACCATGCTTGGAGATCAGGCATTTGATTATGGAAAATTGGATATTACCTTTTATAGGGATGACTTTAGGCGACGGAGCACACCTATTAAAGCAGCAACGACTGAATTAGATTTTTTAGTTGAGGATAGAAATGTAATCTTAGTGGATGATGTATTATATACTGGAAGAACAGTTCATGCTGCAATAGCTGCACTTCAAGATTTTGGTCGTCCGGCGAGAATAGAAATGCTCTGTATGGTAGATCGTAGATTTAATCGTCACTTCCCGATTAAGGCAGACTACAAAGGGTTTGCGGTCGATGCTTTAGATGATGCCTATGTGAGCGTCCGCTGGAAAGAACACCATGGCGAAGATAAAGTCTTATTGTATTCCGGAAAATCTGATGCATAATTAATCTATAAAATTATTCTTAAAAATGTCCGCTTCTCAACTCAGTACAAAACATCTTCTCGGTATCAAATACATTACTAAAGAAGACATTGAGTTGATATTAAAAACAGCTATCGAATTTAAGGAAGTGATCAATCGCCCTATCAAAAAAGTACCATCTTTAAGAGATGTAACGATAGCCAATGTTTTTTTTGAGAACAGTACGCGCACACGCATTTCATTTGAACTGGCGGAAAAGAGGTTGTCAGCGGACATCATAAATTTCTCTGCTTCATCCTCGTCAGTTAATAAAGGAGAGACCCTTTTGGACACTGTCAATAATATCCTGGCGATGAAAGTCGATATGATCGTCATGAGACATCCTGCACCGGGTGCCCACCATTTTTTAGCAAAACACATCGATGCTAATATCATCAATGCAGGTGATGGAACCCACGAGCATCCTACGCAAGCATTGCTGGATACGTATTCGATGATAGAGCGCCTAGGAACCGTAGAAGGAAAGAATATTGTTATCGTCGGCGATATCCTACATAGTAGAGTTGCCCTCAGCAATATTTTCTGTCTCAAAAAATTAGGTGCAAATGTTATGGTTTGTGGTCCCGCCACCCTGATACCCAAACATATATCGAGTCTCGGCGTACTTGTAGAACATGATATCAAAAAAGCATTAGAATGGTGTGATGTAGCTAATGTACTCAGGATACAACTCGAAAGGCAAGACGTAAAATATATCCCTTCATTAAGAGAATATGCTCTCTATTTTGGGATAAACAAACCTCTTTTAGACAGCATCAATAAGAAAATAGTAATCATGCATCCGGGACCTATCAACCGTGGTGTAGAAATAACTAGTGATGTCGCCGATTCACATCATTCTATTATCCTCGATCAGGTCGAAAATGGTGTTGCTGTCCGTATGGCTGTGCTCTATTTGCTGGCTGGATTGAAGTAGATGTTAGAAAAACACTAACCTTATTCCTACAATAGCTAATGCCACCGCAAGTGCCCAAACTATAATATGTCCTTTTACTTTATGAGAAAAAGCAGCTCCAATCTGAGCACCGACAATCACACCTGCTCCTATGGTAAGTGCTATATGTAGGCCTTGTTGTAATGACCCCATCACTAAATGAACTATCGTTCCGGTCAAGGCCATGATTGCCAATACAAAATGCGATGTTGCAGTAGCTACATGAGTAGGAAAATTGAGTACAGAAATCATTGCCGGCACATGGATAATACCACCGCCAATACCCAAAAAACTGGATATTGCGCCAACTATAAAGCTGATATTTATACCCAATTGCTTATTAAAATTATAGCTAAACTTTTCTCCTAAATTATCAGTAAAAGATCTATGCGTTAATTCTTTAGATGCGCTAGTGCTACTGTAAGCACCTTCATGGGGTTTATTAAACAAAAATCCTGCAATGACGATTAATAAGACACCCATGATAATGTCAAAATAATACCTATTAATATAATTGGTCAAGACTGCACCCAAAATTGCGCCTGGTAAAGTAGCTAGACCAAAAACAATCCCAGATTTATAATCGATCCTTCCCATTTTTGCATACGCTATGCTTCCCGAAGCTGCATTAAAAAAAACAATACTTAGAGAAATAGAAGTGATAATATCTACAGGCATATCCGGATATAAAATCATCAAAACAGGCATCAAAATAAAACCACCTCCGGCACCAATCAGCGTGCCCAGACCACCAACAAATAAACCTAATACTAATAAACCTAATGTATATAAATCCATGTAGGAAGGTATTTTGATACCGAATGTACTTCGTAATACGATACAAAGTTAGGTTATTTAGATAATTTATTCAAAAATAAGTATAAAATGTATTTGTTCTATCTTTCATCCATCCACTATCCATACCTTGAAAGGGCTGATGATAGAATAAAAATATGACTTCCTTATCATTGTAATAGATTTGGAAAAAATCAGGTAATCTATAAATAATTATTTTCTGAATTGATATTACCTATGATTTTTAGATAATAATCGTGAAGTGCTTCTGTAGTTTTATCTGCAGTAAATCTTTCGTTGACATAATCAAACCCATTAATAGCCAGTTGGTCATACAATTTACTATCCTGAAGTTGTACAATAGCCTTCTGCAGTCCAGCTACATCATAGGGATTAATAAGGATAGAACCAGTACCGCCAGCCTCTGGAAGTGACGAAACGTCCGAAGTGATGACCGGCTTTTTACGAAAGAGGGATTCTATAACAGGGATGCCAAAGCCTTCATAAACAGAGGGATATATCAGACAATAACTTTGGTCATAAATACTTATTAATTCCTGATTAGAGATACCATTGATAAAATGAACGTTGTCTTCCAACTTATAGTAACGAATCATATCATTTACCTGCTGAAAATAGACATTGTTACCTTTACCTACTATAACTAATGGTTTTTGACAATATAGTGGTAATTGGGCGTAAGCCATAATAATCGTCAATAGTCCCTTGCGCTCAATGATAGATCCAACATAAAGATAATAATTCTCGATCCCCTCAGGCAATAGTGAATTAGTATGGTAGATATCCGTTTCTTTCTTTTGAAAAACATCACTACAGGATTGATAAAGTACCTGTATTTTGTCCTGATTTAAATGGTATAATTTGACCATATCATGCTTAGTGCTTTCACTGACGGCCGTAATATACTGTGATCGTTTTGCAGCACTGCGATATTTCAATTGATACATTTTCCTATCCCACCAACCAAATTGCTTAGGATAAATCTCATAAATCAAATCGTGGAAAGTAACTACAGTTTTAATATCCTTATCGATTCCAAAAGGGATCTCATGACTTAGACCGTGAAAAACATTCGGTTTAAGCCGATTGATCTCAGATGCCATACCAAAAGTACGCCACAGTGGATTGAATCCGGAAGGGCTATGAATAGTAAATCTGTCGCTATTAAAAAAATAGTCAGTTTCCTCTGTTGGGATGGCTTTAGGTGTAAACAGATGGTATTGATGTTCAGGATGAGCCTCTTGCAAATGCCTTACAAGCGATCGGCTATAATTGCCTAAACCTGTAAAATTATTAAATAGCCGTTTGGCATCAAAAGCGAAAACAAGTCTTTTAGTATCCGTTGACAAATGATGAATTATTGATGATTTTCACAACAAAAGTAAGGAAAATTTACTTATCATAGATAGCAATATTTTTTTTGTGCAAATACCCATAAAATCTTTGGATTGGAATTTACATTTGTTGATCACTTTTTGGCCTTGCTTATTTTAGTAGTTTTTCCGGCTTTGTCGGTTAAAAACGGCAAACCTGATGAAAACACACTTCAGTTTTTACCTCCTAAAAAAGACCTATTCTATACTAACGGCTGGTATCTCATCATCGCAGCATCCCTCGTAATGACAGCTTGGAATTTGCAACATCGTCCATGGGACAAATTTGGGATAGCATGGCCTGATTTTAATTTAATTGTCCTGATATCTATCAGTATTCTTGCACTTATTTATTTTGCAGATGTAGCATTGACCTTTCTCAAACCAAACAAAGAGGATAACGAATATGAAGAGCTGTCTTTTTTGATTCCTATGAATTGGAAAGAATACAAGCCTTATATTTTCTTATCCTTTGCAGCCGGTATCAGTGAAGAGATTATCTACCGTGGGTTTTTGATCCAGTACTTACTTTATCTGGTCGATGACTCACCTAATCCTGAGTTTTACGCTATTATCATTCCGGCGACAGTTTTTGGTATTAGTCATCGATATCAAGGATGGTGGGCAGTAGTCAAGATAACGTCTATCGCAGTGCTTTTGGGCATCATTTATATTTACTCTAAGTCCTTATTGATAGTAGTGATTATACATATATTGATTGATCTGATCTCTGGTTGGGCAGGTATGTTGTATTTTAAGAAGTATCCATTAGAAAGCAGGAATGATGATGACCATCTTTTTAGAGATACAGACCAAGAATAAAATGGATTGGTTTTTGCATTGATAAAATGATATCAAAAGGTAATAGCTAATTGTCATAAAATTATTAGGATTTCCCTAAAAATTATCTGACTTTTGCGAGGTAGATTATACAGATATGGCAAAATTAATAAACAGGGACGTAAGTTGGCTTTCATTTAATCATCGTGTACTCCAAGAAGCACGCGATTTGTCTGTGCCGTTACTGGAACGCCTTAAGTTTTTGGCTATCTATTCATCCAATTTAGATGAGTTTTTCAGGGTTAGAATAGCTAATCATCGCAATCTGGCTAGAGCTAATAAATCGACGCTCAAGGATATTGATTTTTCGCCACAGCAATTATTGAAAGAGTTGCTTAAAATAGCTAATCAGCAACAAAATGAATTTAGCTTTATTTTTGAAAAAATGGTAGTTCCCGAATTAAAAAAAGTAGGGATACAAATAGTCTCATGGAAAAACTTAGATAAAGAGCAGGTTGAATTTGTTGATACTTATTTTAAGGAATCCTTACTACCTTTTGTACAGCCCGTGCTTTTGGTTGGTAAAAAGATTAAACCATTTCTCAATAATGGTGCATTGTATCTTGCCTTACATTTACAAAGTAAGGATAGTGAAAGTACAAAATCTACTTATGAATACGCTATTGTTAAAATTCCGTCTGATCATCTTTCGAGATTTTTAGAGCTACCTTCTAAAGATCCTAACGTTAAGCAAATCCTTATGTTGGACGATGCTGTACGATATAGTGTACGGTTAATTTTTCCGGGATATAATATCCTGGATACCTACTCTATCAAATTGACACGAGATGCCGAGTTGTATATCGACGATGAATATACAGGTGACCTGCTGGCTAAAATACGCAAAAGCCTTGATAAAAGAAATGTCGGTGTAGCATCGCGATTAGTATATGACAGGACTATGCCTGGACATTTTTTACAAAACTTGATGCAAGTTTTTGAAATCGACGAACTCGATCTTTTGCCTGAAGGCCGCTATCATAATAATGCTGATTTTTTTAAATTTCCAAATTACAATCTCAGCTTTTTAAAGGATGGCGAGTTGCCACCTGTCAAGATCAATATACTGGAGGATGCCGATTCAATTTTTGATAAAATCAGAGAAAAGGATCATCTGGTGTATCTTCCCTATCACAGTTACGAATCGGTAATTAAGTTTTTTGAAGATGCAGCCGAAGACCCCAATGTTTCGCATATCAAGATTATTCAGTATCGCGTAGCTAAGGTCTCACGTATCATGCAAGCTATCAAAAAGGCCGTTAAAAATGGCAAACAAGTCAGTACTTTTATTGAAGTCAAAGCTCGATTTGATGAAGAGGCTAATTTAAAATGGGGTGAGGAACTCGAGCGTGCCGGCGTCGCCGTTTATTATAGTATCCCCGGGTTTAAGGTACACAGCAAGCTTGCCTTAGTAAGACGTCTGGAAGAAGGGAAGCCAATGCTATATGCGTACTTAGGTACTGGCAATTTTCACGAAGACACAGTAAAGGTTTACTCAGATTTCGGGCTATTTACTAGTGATAAAAAAATAGTAAATGAGGTGGCTCGCATATTTAACTATCTAGAAACAAAACAAAGAGCGCATCAACCATTCGAGTATCTCGGCGTAGGTCTTTTCAATCTTAAAGAAAAATTTATAAGTCTGATCAAGCGGGAAATAGAGCATGCTAAAAATGGCAAGAAAGCTAAAATGACACTCAAAATGAACAGTCTCCAAGACGAAGAAATGATTCAATATTTATATGAAGCCTCCAAAGCAGGTGTTAAAATCAAACTCATCGTACGTGGTATTTGTTGTCTCGTTTCTAACCAAAAAGGACTAAGCGAAAATATAGAAGTCATTTCAATAATCGACAGATATCTAGAGCATGCACGTGTTTTCATCTTTTACAATGACGGGAATCAAGAAGTATATCTATCCTCTGCAGATTGGATGACGAGAAACCTCCACTTTAGAGTGGAAACTTTATTTCCTGTTTTAGATAAAGAATTAGCTAAAACGATAATAGCATGTTTGAATATTCAACTCAATGATAACGTAAAATCACGGATTTTAAATGCAAAAATGAATAATAAATACAGAAAATCAAATACTGATATCGCAGTCAGAAGCCAGATAGAAACCTATTACTACATCAAACGAAGAGAAGAGACCATTAATAACGTAGAAAAATTATTTTAACCATATAAATATAAAGATTTATGCTTTTATCCTTATCCCCTTTAGACGGAAGATACGAAGTAACAACAACACCTTTGAGAGGTTATTTTTCCGAATTTGCACTTATCAAGTACCGGGTCTATATCGAAATCGAGTATCTAAAGGCTTTAATGAATATAGCATTGCCAGGATTAAAAGATATGCAATGTGAGACCAATCTACATATCTTAAATTCTATAGTAGAAAATTTTGACGAAGCCGCTGCAGCTCAAATTAAAACCATAGAAAAAACAACCAATCACGATGTCAAAGCTGTCGAGTACTATATCAAAGACGCACTGACTAAACATGGTCTAGAAAAATATATCGAATTTGTGCATCTTGGACTTACATCTCAGGACATCAATAATACAGCATTTCCACTGATGATGAAAGATTCCTTAGATAAGATTATGATACCTGAAATTCAAAATGTGCTTCAGGCCATTGAGTTGAAAGCCAAAGCTTACATAGGCATACCCATGCTTGCCCATACGCATGGACAACCGGCCTCACCTACTACTTTAGGTAAGGAATTTAGCGTATTTGCAGAAAGGCTGACTGACGAATTACAAATATTGGGAACTTTGCGCATAAAATGCAAATTTGGCGGAGCGACAGGAAATTTTAATGCACATAAGATTACTTATCCAGAAATTAACTGGCCGGAATTTGGTGATCAATTTGCAAAAAACCTTGGCTTGCACCGATCCAAATACACCACTCAAATCGCTCATTATGACGACGTATCAGCCATCAGCCATAGCTGGGTACGGATCAACAACATCTTGATTGACCTGTGTAGGGATATTTGGACTTATATTTCTATGGAATACTTCAGGCAAAAAGTCAAAGCCGGCGAAGTAGGTTCATCAGCCATGCCACATAAGGTCAATCCCATTGATTTTGAAAATGCTGAAGGTAATCTGGCTATAGCTAATGCAGTTTTTGAGTTTTTGGCAGCAAAATTACCCATTTCCAGACTCCAGCGTGATTTGACAGACTCGACAGTGCTCCGCAATCTTGGAGTACCATTTGGACATACCCTGATCGCTTTAAAATCTATCCTTAAAGGACTCGACAAGTTACTACTTAATGAAGATGCTCTCAATCGTGATCTGGAAGCCAACTGGGCCGTCGTCGCTGAAGCTATTCAAAACATCCTGAGACGTGAATTGTATCCGCAACCATACGAGGCACTCAAATCTTTGACACGAGGTAAAACACATATCAGGAAGGAAGATATTCATGATTTTATCAATCAACTTGAAATCAAAGATACTATCAAAGAAGAATTGTTAATAATAACACCTCAAAATTATATTGGATATTTCTAAATAGTTCTTAAAAGAAAAGCGCAACGTATTTGCTCCAATTATCCGGATTTTCAGCTTGCTTGACCAAAAAAGTATGCAAGGTCATTTTAGCTTACTTTGATGCTGGAATGAGCTGCTCTTCAATACAATACTTTTTCCAGCCAATTGCCATCTGACAACATTATTAATCGTTTGTATGACTAATCAGATGATTCAAATATGAACTTGTAATTTCATTGTCAAAAATTTTGTTTTCGCCCTTTAAACTTTTTATCTCGTTTGCAAAATTTCTCATCGCCTGAATAGCTATTTTTATAAACGAACCTACAAGGCTTATTCTCGACACACCGAGCAATTTTAAATCTTCTAATGATGGAATCCCAGGAAAAGTCATCACATTTAGAGGAAGGTCAACCGCTTTAATCAATGCAGCAATGTGATCACCTGATGTAATCAATATCGGAAAAATAGACTCTGCCCCAGCCTCTTTATAAGCAAGACCACGCTTGATTGACTCAATCAATTTTTCTTCATGCGACAAATGATCTCCATGAACGTATGTGTCAATACGTGCATTAATAAAAATATCGCGACCACTTTCCAAAGCAGTTTTTTTAATTAGTCGGATCCGATTTACTTGGATATCTATAGGAATTAGCTCGTTTTCCGGTTTATTGCTATCTTCAAAATTGATTCCGGCTATACCGATATCAAGCACTTTATTGATATTACGTACTAATTCATCATCATTTGATGCAAATCCATTTTCGATATCTGCCGTTACCGGAATATGAACCGTTTGGGTCATACTTGCCAATCTACCCAGCATCGTATCAAATGGTATATTTTGACCATCAGTATAGCCTGCACTTTGCGCTAAAGCCGAACTCGAGGTAGCAACGACAGGATAACCTAAATCTTGTATCAATCCAGCCCCTAATGCATCCCATACATTAGGCAGGATTAATGGAAGATTTTCAAAATGAGCCTTCCGTAATGCCTCTACTCTTTGTCTTTGTACTGATTTTTGTATCATATCTATTTTTTAAGTATAACATTCTATAAATAGAAACGGGTTAATAAATTAGAGCATTTTTTTAGCAATTCGGCACTTTTTTAACAATTCAGACAAAAATTCTTATCAGACATTAAAATTTTTATTACAAAAAAAGTACTTTATTGTATTTACACATTACAAATTTATGTAATTCAAAAAATATTATCTTACCTTTGCGATTTTATTAAATAGCTTAAAAAAAGAAATTTCAGAATGAGACACTTATTATTAATATTATTTTTAGGAATGGCCATGTTTTCATGCAAAAATGAAGGTAGTTTGTCCTTAAATGAAAATGCTACTATCGATGCAGCACCACCAGTCGATCCGGCCAAACTCACGATCCCAAGTTCATGTAGTCTAATTAGTGATACTGAGGTCAAGTCAATTTTTGGAGTGAAGGCAGACATACGAGTAAAAGATGCAACTGACCCAAGCAATAAATTTTCGAAAGCTTGTTTTTTTCAGTGGGACGATGCCGATTCTCCTAATTCAGGTATAATGATTCAGGTTCAGACCAATTCAGTATATGGTGAGTATGCCGAATATATTAAAAATTATATCGCTAGTAAACTTGAAAATGGAGAAATGGAAATGGGCAACGACAAACCTATGAAATATACTAAATTTAATGCAGGTGGAAGACCAGGAGCCTACAATTTTAACCAAGGAAGATTTTACTGGACTACAGATAATAACTATCTAATAACTTTATACTTTAATGTCACCAGCTTAAATGAAAAAGGCATGGTAAGAGCAGCAGAAAAGATAGTAGAAAAAGTCAATAGCAATTTTGCTAAGGCTGTAAAAAAATAACATTATTAGTCATAAAATAAAAAAGGGACACTTCCCCCAAAGTGACCCTTTTTTTGATCTTTCGATCCCCATGAAACATACCAAAACTTAAAATGAAAAGTAAAATTGTTTTTCTCAAAACTCTTTCTATAATAACTAAAACTCAATCTCTATTTTATCATCAGGAATTGTTTTAAAAAATTGGGTTGATTCACTTTTTTGACTAAACCAACCCAATTTGTGTTTTTTAATCCCATAAACATTCCTGATATTTCAAACCGATTCTTTAACCGATTGTCATAAGGCTTATCAATTATTCCTGCCCTTTGACAATACAAAGATGCGACGATATTTTCCTTCCAACAAAAACAATTTTTTGTCAAAATAACATATTTATTATTATAATATATAATCAATTTAATATCAAATATTTATAATGATTTTGACAAATATTTGTAAATTAATACTCATTATGATTTTAAAGAATCCAAAGATTTAGTAGAAAAAATAGTAAATACAAGACAGAAAACGCAAACATAGCCTTAGATATAATGAGGCTTTCTAACGCAGAGATTTATTATTTTTTTATAAGGATTGGACTAATTTGAATGTATAATGAGTACAATAGCTTTTAATATTTATATTTGTTTACAGATTAAGGTCTAATTCCGGGATCTCATATCTTGATCTATAATTTATAATTAGTTGTATAAAATCACTATAATTATTGACACCATCCTCTATTCCATGCAGTTTTAGGTAAGAATCGTACAATGTATCACTAAAATTAGGAAATAAGTCCGAATACCTGTCTACATATTGTCTGATATTATCCAGATCGGTGATAACTCGACAATCCAACTGCTCTTTAATATCAAAAGTAATTTGTGCATCGCAACTTTCAACTCGTCTATAAAGATATCGCCAGTATTCTAAAATAGCAGAGTACCTCAATAGTGGATCTGTAGTTTGAATACAGGCAAGCATAGCTATAAAATTACATTCGCCTTCGTCCGTTATTCCATATCCATGCGCCATCTCATGTGCCAGTGTAAAAGGCCACACTATAGGATGTAAGCCTGCGTCAATATGTCCCTCCATTGCAAAAGGAATATAAATTCCAGCAGTGGAAAAAATGAGAAGCGCTCCTTTAGGCTTTAAGACACGAACTCTTATTCTTCCAGGAGTAGGTATATTTAAAGTCGGAAGCAATTTATTCTCTAAATTGCGAATTTGATTTTCAAGGGACAACGGATCAATGATAAGATTAAGCATCGAATCTTTAGAAAAAGAAAGACGTTCTTTTTGTACAATTTTCGTTATTTTTACAAATTCATCAAATATTATCGTGGAATCAGGTTTTATATCTGATAATTTTAAAGCATCAGACATAGATGGTCGATAATAATTAAATCCCCAAAGCAAATAAAAGAAAGCCAAAATTGTTGCAAAAAAATGAAATGCATTTATTGCAAACCTCTTTACCTCACGTTTTGACTCTGTAGATCTTGATTTATATACACAACTCCAAACCCATCTGATCAAACGAATTACAGCCAGACTCAGGACAATATAGAGCATAGGTATCGGACTAAACCCTAATATATAATCGTAAAGCCATCTCAGTGGAGAATAAATTATCTTGAGATACAAATCATATACTGTATCCTTAAAACCAATCCATGCAAGGGCGTGAATACTCACCACCAAAATTATTAACCACCAATGTCGATATTCCTTGAAGGTCATTATAGGGGATTTAATTGCAAATTTAGCCTTTAAATCAAATTTGAGTTACCATTTAAGTGCAAATTCCAATATAATTATGTAATAGCCTGCATAAAATAGTCCTCTATAATGTTCGTTTTGTATATATACGAGTGCTTACTATTATAAAATTGTAGCAAAAAATATTAGCAATCATAGGTTAGGGACATAGGCATTCATTTAGCCTTAACCATCTTTTTAGTAATATCATGGCCCCGATATGGATATTAAGGACGTAAACTCTTTATAAAACGCTCCTATCTCTACCCATGTATCACAGTCTGAGATAATCTTTATCCCTTGTGTCCATCAATTCCCATCTAAGGTTGTGTATCAGTATCAGCATTACTTTCCTACGCAAGCTCTGCATTTATCATGACAAGAAATAAAATGAGTGTTGATAAAAGCTAATTCCATAATCATTTACAATTATTTTAATTTGACAGGTTTAAAATTAGAGCTAATGGCAATGTTTATTTTATAATTACTAATATATAGCTCAAAATCATTAAAAAGCGATTTCATATTGAGCAACAGAAAAAAAATCAATTTCTATCCATTCCAAATGCTTTTTATCCGACATTTATATGTTTTTTTTTAGGAATCGTTAACAATAATTCATTTAAATAAATACATTTGTATTCAAAATAGCCAATTACTCAATTTGAATAGTGAGGAAAGGCTCTTTAAACCCAAGTTTTAAGGTTTTATGAACAGAAGAGAAGTTATTAAAACGGGTCTGCTTGCTTCGGGCACTATTATTCAGCCGGGATTTGCTAAAGCTAAGCCAAGTAGTAGCCCGATAGGATTAAAAGGTAATATCCATCATGCTGTATGTCAGTGGACCTATGATTTTATGAGTATAAATGACTTATGCTTACTTGCTAAATCCATAGGTATAGAAGCGATCGATCTCGTCGAACCTAAAGATTGGGCTACTGTACAAAATCATGATCTAAAGATATCCATGTGTTCTGGTGCTGAAATCGGGCTTACAAAAGGCTGGAATGACATTCAATATCACGATACACTCATCAAAAATTATACTGAGTATATGCCACTGATGGTTAAATCCAATCTTACTAATGTGATATGTTTCTCAGGTAATCGCGGTACGAAGACCGATGAAGAAGGTATGAATAATTGTGTAGTGGGCTTAAAGCAAATCCTTCCCTTAGCCGAAAGGTTGGGCATAACCATTCATATGGAAATACTCAATAGTAAGGTTGATCACAAGGATTATATGTGCGATCGTACATCATGGGGTGTAGAATTGTGTAAAAAACTTGGAAGCCCTAATTTTAAATTACTGTTTGATATTTACCATGTACAGATCATGGAAGGAGACATAATCCGCAAAATTAGGGATTTTGGGCAGTATTTTGGACACTATCATACCGCTGGAGTACCAGGCAGGAACGAATTAGACACGCATCAGGAACTGTACTATCCAGCGATCATGGATGCTATCGTTAAATCCGGATTCAAAGGTCATGTCGCTCAAGAGTTCATTTCTAAATTTAAAAATATAGATGCTAAAAAACAATCACTTAAAGATGCCATATACTTATGTGATGTTTAAAATTTAATTTCGATAACTAACCAATTTTAATAGATCAATTATATGTATTTTAATTCAAAAGGTTCTGAAGAAGTAACGTATGATGCCATCGTAGTAGGCTCTGGAATCAGTGGTGGATGGGCTATAAAGGAGCTGACCGAAAAAGGGTTAAAAACACTTTGTTTGGAAAGAGGTCGCATGGTCAAGCATGGTGACTACCCTACTGCTCATCTTGAAGCATGGGAATTACCCAACCGCAATCGGATGACACCAGAACAGATGAAAGATTATAAAATCCAGGAAAGGACAGGTTACACCATGACTCCGGCTTATCAGCATTGGTGGCCTAAAGATACTGATTATCCATATACAGAAACTAAGCCCTTTGACTGGATACGTGCATATCACGTAGGTGGACGTTCTTTACTTTGGGGAAGGCAGTCCTACCGCTTAGGTGATTTGGATTTTGAAGCTAATGCTAAAGACGGTATTGCAGTGGATTGGCCTGTCCGTTATAAGGACATTGCTCCTTGGTATGATTATGTTGAGAAATTTGCGGGCGTAAGTGGCCAGAATGAGGGTTTATTCCAATTGCCGGACGGGGTTTTTCAGCCAGCTTTTGAATATAATTGTCTAGAAAAATCTGTAAAAGAAAGAGTAAAAAAAGCACTAGGTCGAGATATTATCATGGGTAGGTGCGCACACATCACTCAAGAGGGTGGACATATGGGACGAGGTACATGCCAGACACGCAACCGATGTATGAGAGGCTGCCCATATGGAGCTTATTTTAGTTCGAATGCTTCGACCATTCCACCTGCGGAAGCTACTGGCAATCTGACGATTCGTCCTTTTTCTATTGTTACAGAAGTGATTCTGGATGAAACTGGTAAAATGGCCAAAGGTATCCGGATTGTGGATGCTGAGACACATGAAACGCACGAGTATTTTGCAAAAGTCATCTTTCTTTGTGCATCTACTTTTGGTAGTACACAGATCTTACTCAATAGTACTTCCGACAATCATCCAAATGGCATGGGAAATGAAAGCGGTGAGTTAGGTCATAATGTGATGGATCACCATTTTCAGATAGGTGGATACGGCAAGTCAGATGAGTTTAAAGATAAATATTATCATGGACGTAGGCCTACGGGTATTTATGTACCTCGATTCCGCAATATTGATACTAAATCTAAGATGCCCAATTTTATCCGCGGATATGGTTATCAAGGCGGTGGCGGCCGCCAAGGCTGGGGACGTTATATTGCAGAAGCACAATATGGCAAAGGGTTAAAAGAAGCTTTAAGCCAGACTGGCGACTGGACCTTTGGCATTATGGGATTCGGAGAGTGTCTGCCAAATCATGAAAATAAAATTTCCATCAATAGAGATCTTAAGGATGTACATGGTATGCCTACACTTACGATGGACGCTGAGTGGAAAACCAATGAAATAGAGATGCGTAAAGATATGATGACTGCTGCCGCCGAAATCTGTGAAGCAGGTGGGCTTAAGGATGTAGGTACTTATGATAGTGGATGTAATCCAGGGCTTGGTATCCATGAAATGGGCACAGCCAGAATGGGACACGACCCTAAAACATCGGTACTCAACAAATGGAATCAAATCCATAGCGTTCCTAATGTATTTGTAACTGACGGTTCATTTATGACTTCTTCGAGTTGTGTTAATCCTTCTCTTACCTACATGGCATTTACAGCAAGAGCCGCCAATTATGCAGTGGAAGAATTAAAGAAAATGAATTTTTAAAAATATTTTAATTTACATAGATGGACAGACGTGAAGTATTAAAAACATCAACCATGCTACTCGGTTATGCCTTGACCGCAGGAACGACCGCTGCTCTGATAGGTGGCTGTAAAGCGAGCACTGCAAGTGACTGGAAGCCAGAAACCTTGTCAATGGACGAAGTCGATCTTCTTGGTGATATTTGTGAGGCTATTCTACCTAAGACAGATACTCCTGGTGCAAAAGACGCACTTTGTCATAGGTATATTGACGAAATGCTGACTAACTTCTACGATAAGGAAGGTCAAGATTATTTCAAAGAGACACTAAAATCCTTTGATGACGAATCAAAAAAGAAGTTTTCCAAAGCTTTTGTAGCACTGACCCCTGGCGAAAAGGAAGTTATCTTAGAAATTCTTAGCTCTCAGGCAAAAGATTATAAAGACGAATCCGGTAAAAAACCTCATATTTTTAAGACTATTAAAGATGCAACAATCAGCGGTTATTTTACAAGCGAAGTTGGTGCAAAAGGCGGTCTTTGCGAATTTATCCCAATTCCTGGCCCTTACCAGGGTTGTATAGAGTACAATACTATAGGCAAAGGGTACGTTTTATAATTTTAGACATCCTTCAATATGCTTCGTTATACATGGTTATGGTTTGCAGTGTTATTTTTCTGGAATTGTAAAAATAAACCTGATTCGACATTGACGATCCCACAAAGGGAAGAGCCGAAAATTCAATTATCGCTTGCTCAATGGTCTTTCCACCGTGCATTAAAAGCAGGTGAAATGGACAATTTCCAGTTTGTCGAAAAAGCGGCTACACTAGGCTTTACGGGTGTGGAATATGTTAATCAGTTTTTTAAAGATAAGGCCCAAGATACAGCCTTCCTCGATAAATTAAATAGCATAGCAAAGAAAAATCAAATCCGTCAGGTACTTATTATGGTTGATGACGAAGGTAATCTTGCCGACACTAGTACTACAGAGAGACAAAAAGCAGTAGAGAATCATTACAAATGGGTCGATGCTGCCGCATATTTGGGTTGTCATGCCATACGGGTCAACCTCTATGGCAATGGTAGTAAAGATGTCGTTGCTACAGCAGGCATTGAAGGCTTAACCCAGCTTTCCAATTATGCTAAAGCAAAAAACATTGATATTTTAGTAGAAAATCACGGTGGATATTCATCAGATGCAACCTGGCTAACACAGGTTATCCAAAAGGTGAATGACTCTAATGTCGGTACCCTACCCGATTATTCTAATTTTTGTATCGAATATGAAGGTGGTAAGATGTGGGGAACAAACTGCCTTAAAAGCTTTGATAAATATATGGGTGTCCAGTTGATGATGCCCTACGCAAAAGGTGTAAGTGCTAAGTCTTTTGATTTTGGTGAAATGGGATATGAACGATCCATCGATTATACGAAGATGATGGAAATTATTTTCAATGCAGGCTTTTCAGGTTTTATAGGAGTAGAGTATGAAGGTACTGTATTTCCAGAAGAAGAGGGCATAATAATGACTAAGACCCTGCTAGAAAAGTGTATCCAAGAGCAAAAAAATCGCTGGTAATTATAAAGCTCATTTCAATATATACTCATATATCTCTTTGTATTTTTGAGCTGAAGAATTCCAAGAAAAATCTAGCTTCATGGCTCTTTCTATACAGATGTTTTTATATTCAGGATGCTGGTACAAGTCGTAGGCACGCCAGATAGCATGAATCATTTGGTCAAAATTCATGCTGTCAAACCTAAAACCTACACCACCTGGTTCACTAATGTCACGGACACTATCGTATAGTCCACCAGTAGAACGTACAATCGGTAAAGTACCATATCTCATGGCAAACATCTGATTTAAACCACATGGTTCTACCCTTGATGGCATAAGGATAAAATCTGCACCTGCATATACTTTATGAGACACCGCTTCATTATACTCAAGCATACAGGCTACATTATGAGGATGCCTTTCGGCAACGGATCTGAGGGCGTTTTCAATCGATTTATCACCAGTTCCGAGAATTACAAAATTAGCATTGCGATGCTGCGACAACCAAGTGTCAACTAATCCAGCGATAAATTCTGCACCTTTCTCTAAAACTAATCTTCCGATAAAAGCATACGTAGGTAGCCTTACATCCAGTCCGCCCAACTGACATAAGGCAGCTTTATTTTTTGCTTTAAAAGCTACGTAATCCCCATCAAAATGATGCTCTACCATCGGATCAGTCGCCGGGTCCCAAACTTCGTTGTCTATCCCATTCAGGATACCTATAGACTTACCGGCTTCTGTCCTAAACAGTGTTTCCAATCCCATTGCATCATGTTTCAATTCATTCATATAATTAGGAGAAACGGTTGTGACAACGTTTGCACACTTTACAGCTGAAGCCAGTGGATTTATAGTGTCGCTCCAGTCTAACATCCCAGTCTTCCAATTATCAAACTGTGGTAGCAATGATTCACGCTTCCAGCTAAAAGCACCCTGATATCTTTCATTGTGGATCGTAAAAACAATAGGAATCTGGCTTAATGCTCTGAATTCATACGCATATTTCATCATAAAAGGAATTAATCCTGTATGATGATCATGGCAGTGCATCACATCTATCTGCATATTGCCATCCCTGAGCCAGGTAAGCACTGCGCGTTGAAAGGACACGTTTCTTTCTATTTCGTCTTTAAAATAATAACCATCTCGGCCTGCATATACACCATATCTGTCTGTTTTGGATGGGATATGAATGGTGTAAAAAGGAAAACCCAAAATATCATCAATAAAATATCGCACTTCAAAATAAAGGTATTCATTATCCAGATGAAAATGTCCCTGATGGATAATTCTATACAACTTCCCTTCAAACCATGGCATTTCGTATGCAGGTATGACGACACTTGTCTCTACGCCTATTTTTCCTAAATATTTGGGCAACGACCCGACAACATCCGCTAATCCACCAACCTTGGCAACCGGATAACACTCCGCACTAGTATATAAGACTTTCATAATGATTACGCAATAATGACGCAATATAGTGCTATGTATAACATTAACCAAACTAGCAAGTATATTTTTATTTTTTAAGTTTAAAACACCTTTCCAAAGGATACTTTTTGATGCAAACCTTAATATTATTATCCCTATATTTTCTTAAAAAGATTAAGAATGCTTAACTTTGAGCAAAATTTTAATAAGGGTTATGAATTATACAGTTAAAGAGCGATTTTTAAGATATGTACAGGTGGACACGGAGGCTGATCCGATGAGCGATACATTTCCATCTTCTGAAAAACAAAAAAACTTAACTAAGGTTATTTGCGAAGAATTAGATGCCATGCATGTCAAATATCAAACGAATGATGCTGGTTATGTTTATGCCTTTATCCCGTCTAATAACGGTAAATCAGCACCCAAAGTATTCTTCTGTGCGCATTTAGATACAGCTCCTGACTGTAGTGGTTTTAATGTAAAACCTATTGTTCACACCAATTATCAGGGACAAGATATTACTTATCCGGATGACGCTACACTGGTATTATCACCTAAGCACCACCCTAATCTCAATAATAAAATAGGTCATGAAATCATTACAGCAAGTGGATTGACATTACTCGGAAGTGATGATAAATCTGGTGTTGCCATTATTATGGATGCTATTCATCAGCTTGTTAAAAATCCT
>CAZCTQ010000024.1:44194-52025 GCA_964501555.1 uncultured Aureispira sp.
AAACACGGTGATGTCAGAGCATTGTTTACTACAGATGAGGAAGTAGGAAAAGGGGTTGCTAAAGTTGATTTAAAACTCTTGGATTCCGATTTTGGATATACGCTGGATTCCGGTGACTTAGGATGTTTTGAAGATGAGAATTTCTCAGCAAATGCTATGGAGCTAATCATTACCGGTGTAAGTGCACACCCGGGTTATGCCAAAGATAAAATGGAAAATGCGATCAAAATAGCTTCCGAAATCGTAGCAAATCTGCCGAAACTTACACTTTCTCCTGAGACGACGGAAGCAAAAGAAGGATTTATCCATCCTACGCGTATAGAAGGCAGCTTAGAGCAGGCTAAAATCAGCTTTATATTAAGAGACTTCGAAACAGATAAGCTAGATGAATATGCTGAAGTGATCAATAATGTAGCCTCCGAGGTCCTTACTAATTATCCTAATTCGTTATTTGAAAGTAAGGTCAGGACACAATACCGCAATATGAAAGATGTATTAGACCAGCATCCTCATGTGTCACAATTGGCTATACAGGCGATGAAAAACCTGAATATAAACCTCAATTATACCAGCATCCGCGGTGGAACTGACGGCGCTACACTTTCTCATATGGGACTTCCTTGCCCTAATCTTTTTGCAGGTGAGCAAGCCATCCATTCTAAGTATGAATGGGTATCTGTTCAAGATATGCAACAAGGCGTAGATACTGTTATTGAAATTTGCAAATTAGTTGGTGATATGCAATAAGCTTTAGCTTTAAACAGCAATGACAAAAACATTAATAATCAATTAATTAGATTAGTGTAATTTAATAAATACTTTAATTAAGATTGCTTAAATAAAGTGTCTATCCTTTAGAAAGCCGTAGTAACGTCTCATTTTGGTCATCTCTTCTTTATCCAGTGATATGGTCTGAATCCCACTAGTATCACCCATCTCTAGTATTGCATTGCCATTAAAATCATAAATGGTGGAATGTCCCGGATATTCAAATCCATTTTGATCCTTACCTATACTATTGACACCTATCGAATAGCACAAACTCTCTATCCCTCTGGCTGCCAAAAGCCTATCCCAGTGCTGGATGCGGGACACTGGCCAGTTAGCTGAGTAAATAATTAAATCAGGTACTTCCTTAGTAAATGACAGATTAGGAAATCTTAAATCATAGCAGACTAATGGTAGGATTTTATAACCTTGATATTCAAAAAACTTAATTTCACTACCAGCCGTATAGTATTTATGTTCGCCAGCCATAGAAAACAACTGCATTTTATCGTAAAAATACAGCAGCCCACTTTCCCCGACAAATATAAAAGTATTATACCACTCTCCTTGCCGAAACATCGGAATGCTACCACCGAACAAGATATGATGTCGGGCAGCAAGTTCCTGAAGATTAACCAATGTTTCGGCCTGCCATTGAAAGTGAAGGTGTTTAGGATTTAAAACATAGCCGGTATTAAACATTTCCGGCAACAATAGTATATCTGTTTGCTCTGGCAGTTGTGCACACATTTCAGCAATAATGTTTAAATTAACCAGTGGATTTAACCACTCCGGCGCAAATTGTAGGATGCTGATTTGCATGATTGTTTATCTATTTTGGCCTTTTATTACGTTTCCAGAAAGGCTGATTTTCACTATTACCATGGCTGCTTGGTTTGTCTCGATGAGATGACGCAGTCCTTTTGTTACTGTCATTATGCTTAGGTTTTGACTCTGACACAATGATATTTCTTCCTAATTGTTCGCTTCCATTTAACGCAGCTATAGCCATTCTAGCATCATCATCAGAAGCCATCGTTATAAATCCAAAGCCTTTATTTTGCCTCGTGATTTTATCAATGATGATTTTTCCAGCAGTGACTTCGCCATAAGCTTCAAAAACTTCTATCATATCTCTATCTTTCCACTTGAAGGGAATACTACTTACATACAAATCCATAATGCTATATTTTAATTTTATAAAAGGGTATTTAAAAAAAAGGAATGTGATTCATAATATATTTGTTTTGATAAAATCACTCCAAATTTACTGAAAATTTGGCTGGATCATTCAGCTTAGCTCTGATATTATCCTGTACTGTTGTAGCCAAAGACATTCCTACATAATCGACATTGACCGGAAAAAATTTATGTTTCCTATCCACCAAAACAGCCACTTCAACTCGTTTGGGCAAGATGTGCAAGAATGGTACAAAAGCATAAAAAAGTGTCCGTCCCGTATTAGCTACATCATCAATAATAATGACAGATTGGCCTTCAAAATCATTTGATATCAAATCTGTAGTAATAGGCGTTGCTAACGGATTGGCAGGATTCAAATGCAACCTAGACAACCTGAATTTCTTATCGCTAAAAACATTAAGCTGATCAAATATAAGGGAAGCAAACCTATAACCGTTATTATTAATACCTACAAGATAGATGGTATTATCCTCACCATGTCGCTCTAAAATTTCGTAGGCGATGCGGGCTATTTTATGGCTTATCTGGTCGTGATTCAGGATTTGCATTTAGAATATCTTTAAATTAGAAGACAAATTTAGTCAAAAATAAATATATTTGTAATTTGTGGCGAAATTTTAAAATTCGATCTTTATGCAATCGTTGATTTTTATACTATTACTGGCTATTACGAGCTATATAGCTTATAAACTTTATGCACGGATTTATGAAAACATCATGCTGGGAAGTACCTATGCCGTTACGGGAAGTTCAGCAGAAAGATGGCGCAACGTTATCTTAATAGCTTTAGGTCAAAAGAAAATGTTCAAGAATATCATACCGGCTGTTTTTCACTTGTTTATATATGTCGCATTTTTGTTTACTCAAATTGAACTTATAGAGATTATTATCGATGGAGTCTTTGGTGTGCACCGCTTTTTTGCTCCATTGTTAGGTGGTTTTTATACACTTATTATCAATGCTATTGAAATATTATCATTTTTAGCTTTGATAGCTACCTTTGTATTTTTGTATAGACGTAATCTACTCAAAGTACCGCGACTAGTAAAGTCCGAGCTCAACGGATGGCCTAAATTAGATGCCAATTTAATTCTTATAGGTGAGTTTTTACTCGTAACAGGCATCTTTACTATGAATGGAGCGGATAAAGTACTACAAAGTATCAATCCGTCTCACTATCCAAATACTGGTACTACTGCGATTAGTTCGTGGCTTGGACCTGCACTTTTTGGTGGCATGCAACCTGAATCGTTGATGTTTTTAGAAAGATTTGGCTGGTGGCTTCACATTTTGGTTGTACTTGGATTTATCCTGTATTTGCCTTTATCTAAGCATTTGCACATCTTTCTTGCATTTCCTAATGTCTATTTCAGTAGGCTCGAATCGCGTGGAAAAATGGAAAATATGCCAGAAATCATGAATGAAGTAAAGTCCATGTTAGGGATTGAAACAGATACACCGCCTACCGAAAGCGCAGAACTTCCTGAGTTTGGGGCTAAAGATGTATTTGATCTAAGCTGGAAAAACATTCTCAATGCCTATGCATGTACCGAATGTGGACGTTGTACCGCCGTATGCCCGGCCAATCTTACCGGCAAAAAATTATCACCACGTAAAATCATGATGGACATTCGTGACCGCGCTGATGAAATAGGCCGAAATATCAAATCCGGTGACATGAAATTCGCCAAAACTCAGGACAATATGGCCATTAAAAGCTTGACAAAAGACAATTACGATGACGGCAAATCCTTATTTGATTATATTTCAAGAGAAGAAATCCATGCTTGTACTACATGTAATGCCTGTGTTGAAGCTTGCCCTGTACTGATAGATCCATTGGAACCTATCCTCAAACTTAGGAGATATGAAATCCTCTCCGAATCTGCCGGTCCAGCTGAGTGGATTCCGATGTTTACAGCCTTGGAAAACAATGGTGCCGTCTGGCAGGTAAGTGAAGAAAGAGATGCATGGCGCAACGAAATGTAATATATATTTTTTAGCAATTATAATTTCAATAAATTCAAGTTATTTAGGCAGATGCTTTCAATAAATTACATTATTAGATTGAAATAGATTATACCTGAGTACTAACAAAAATATTAAAATCAGTTATTTATCATGAGTAAAGTAAAAACCATGGCCGAAGCGGCGGCAGAAGGAATAGATGTAGAATACTTATTTTTTGTAGGTTGTGCCGGCAGTTTTGATCCCCGTGCACAGCGTGTTACTAAAGCTTTTTCGCAATTAATGGACATTGCTGGTGTTTCGTATGCTATCCTTGGTAATGAAGAGATGTGTACTGGCGATCCTGCAAGAAGAGCAGGTAACGAATTTTTATTCCAGATGTTAGCCAATCAAAACATTCAAACCATGAATAATTACGGTGTAAAAAAGATCGTGACGGCTTGCCCACATTGTTTCAATATGTTTAAAAATGAATATCCCGAACTCGGGGGTACCTATGAAGTATATCATCACACCCAATTTTTAAATAACCTCATCAATGATGGCAAACTCAAAGTAGAAGGCGGCACATTTAAAGGTAAAAAAATAACCTACCACGATTCCTGTTATCTCGGGCGTATCAACGGCGAATATGAGGCGCCACGCCAATTAATTGAGCAGTTGGATGCTGACTTAGTCGAGATGAAAAGATGTAAAAGTAACGGTCTCTGTTGTGGTGCCGGTGGTGCACAATTTTTTAAGGAAGACGAGCCCGGAGAAAAGAGGATAAACGTAGAAAGAATTGAAGAAGCACTCGACACTGATGCCACCATCGTAGCTGCCAACTGCCCATTCTGTATCACCATGCTTTCAGATGGCATTAAGGCAAAGGATAAGCAGGATGACGTAGTAGTATTAGATGTAGCCGAACTATTGGTACGTAGCTTAGGAGAGATATAATTCGCTTTTCTCTTAAGTATGGTTACAAGCAATCCATAGATATACCATAGAGAAACAAGGCAAGGATATCTATAATCATATAGCAATTAATGGGTGTCATAATATATTATTGCTACTGCCCATGACCATAGAAATAAAAAGCATTCCATGACCTTTTTTATCTATGAGTATGGACGAACTTGTTTGATCTAAGTATGTGATAGCAAAGAAGGTTACTTTGAAAAGGACTTTCATGTAAAATAATTAAAATTTTATAAATACAAATTTATTTACGGTCATCATTCATTAAAAAGCAACCATCTTCAAATTAACAAACCTATTTGATCACTAATACTAAAGATTTGGAAAACGGATGTTTTATTTTTGGTATTCCCGATTGTAGAATATTTGTACGTAAATGGCAGGCTATGTAATATACAAAATAAATTGTACTATTGCCAAAGGATTACAGAAATAAAAAAAATAGAAATAAATAAAATAATGAATCAAACAGTACACAATAGATTAATCGCATTTATCTGGTCTATCGCCGATGACTGCCTAAGAGATGTTTATGTAAGAGGAAAATACAGAGACGTGATTTTGCCCATGGTGGTTTTGAGAAGATTAGACGCTTTACTCGAGCCCACCAAGGATGCCGTTATGGAAGAGATGGCTTTTCAGAGAGATGAAGCTGGTTTTACAGAATGGGACGAAACGGGTTTGAGAGATGCCAGCGGTTATGTGTTTTACAATACCAGTGAATGGACTTTACAAAGATTGTACGATACCGCTACCAACAGCCAACAAATATTACAAGCCAATTTTGAGGATTATTTGAATGGTTTTAGCCCAAATGTCAAGGAAATCATAGAAAAGTTTAAACTTAAAAGTCAAATCCGACACATGGCTTCAAAAGATGTGTTGATGGACGTTTTGGAAAAATTCACTTCGCCCCGCATCAATCTTACGCCCTTTGAAAAAGAGGACCCTGAAGGAAGGAAACTACCGCCTCTTTCCAACTTGGGAATGGGCTATGTTTTTGAAGAATTGATTCGAAAATTTAATGAGGAAAACAACGAAGAAGCCGGAGAACACTTTACACCCCGTGAAGTAATTGAACTCATGACGCATATTGTTTTTGAACCGATTAAAGATAATCTGCCACCGGTGATGACTATTTATGACCCTGCTTGTGGTTCGGGTGGAATGCTTACAGAATCCCAAAATTTCATTAAAGATGAAGAAGGAAGCATTCGGGCAAAAGGCGATGTGTATCTCTACGGAAAAGAAATAAACGACGAAACCTATGCTATTTGTAAGTCGGATATGATGATTAAGGGTGATAATCCTGAAAATATTCGGGTGGGTTCTACCCTTTCTACCGATGAATTTGCAGGACATACCTTTGATTTTATGCTGTCCAATCCACCTTATGGAAAATCTTGGGCAACCGATTTAAAGTATATTAAAGATGGAAAAGATATTATTGACCCACGCTTTGTAGTTACGCTTAAAGATTATTGGGGCAATGCCGAAGAAGTAGATGCTACGCCACGGTCATCGGACGGTCAATTACTATTTTTAATGGAGATGGTGAGCAAAATGAAACCATTGAGCCAAAGTCCGACAGGTTCCAGAATTGCTTCTGTTCACAACGGCTCCAGCCTATTTACTGGCGATGCAGGCGGCGGAGAAAGCAATATCCGAAGATATATTATTGAAAATGACTGGTTGGATTGTATTGTGCAACTACCCAATAATTTATTTTACAATACCGGTATCACTACCTATATATGGTTTTTGAACAATAACAAGGAAGCCAAGCGTAAAGGTAAGGTTTTACTCATTGATGCTTCACAGCGATTTGCCAAACTTCGTAAAAATTTAGGTCAGAAAAATTGTGAGTTTTTGCCGGAACATATCCAAGAAATTCAAGAAGCTTATTTGAATTTTAAAGAAATAAAACGAGAAACAGAAGACGGCTTGGCAGCACAACTGTTTAACAATACCGATTTTGGCTATTACAAAGTAAGTATTGACCGCCCGGCACGATTAAAAGCACAATTTACAGCTGAAAAAATTACCGATTTACGTTTCGACAAATCATTGAAAGAACCCATGCAATGGGCGTTTGAAACCTATGGCGACAAAGTATATTCCGACTTAAAATCTATTGAAAAAGAGCTATTGAGTTGGTGCGAGAAAAGCGGATTGGATTTAAACGCCAAAAACCGAAAAGCACTGACTTCTAATAGTACTTGGGGAAAACAAAAAGAGATCTTGGAAACTGCTTCTTTGCTTTTACAGAAAATAGGTACTGATGAATATAATGATTTCAATGCTTTTGCTGGCCAAGTAGAAGAAGTCTTAAAAGCTGAAAAAATCAAAATTTCAGCCAGTGAAAAAAACCAGATTTATGCAGCCATTAGTTGGTATGATGAAAATGCCGAAAAGGTAATTAAGAAAATTGAAAAATTGAGTGGCGATAAATTAGAAAAATTATTGCATCATTTGGATTGTACTCAGGAGCAGCTTTCTGATTTTGGCTATTCCCCAAGTGGCAAAAAAGATGAATATATCGTTTATGAAACGCAAACCGATTTACGAGATAGCGAAAATGTGCCATTGAGCGAGTCTATTCATGATTATTTTTTACGAGAGGTGAAACCACATGTAGCAGAAGCTTGGATTGATTTAGAGAAAACAAAAATCGGCTATGAAATCAGTTTCAATAAATATTTTTACCAACACAAACCTTTGAGGAGTTTAGACGAGGTAAGTGATGAAATCTTAGCTTTAGATAAAGAAAGCGATGGTTTAATCAAGGAAATTTTAGGGATATGAAGAATGGATAATGGATAATGGATAATGGATAATGGATAATGGATAATTGAGAATTGAGAATGGAGAATGGATAATTGAGAATTGATAATTGAGAATTGATAATTGAGAATTGAGAATTGATAATTGA
>CAZCTQ010000025.1:0-51938 GCA_964501555.1 uncultured Aureispira sp.
ATTTGCTATTTTTTTATAAGGATTGGACTAATTTGAATGTATAATGGGTATTATACGATATTAGACAATAAGCATATACAACATAAGGCTACATTGCTATAATAGGATCACGATGATTTACAGGACATTCAAAAGATTACAAAACAAACAGCTACAATATACCAAACCACATCAAAATACATTCCTTTCACTTTTATCAAACCAAAATTTAAAGATATTATTGTCTAATTTTAAAGTCGTTAAAATTTTCTGACTATATCCTATTATGATTGCAGTGTTTCAAAGAATCCTGTTTGGGTATTTTTGCGTACATTATCCCAATTATAAAAACGCCCATTCATAGCTATATAAACACCTGGCTGTAGTACTTGTGCAAATGCCATGGCAGCGCCCAAATTAAAAAATCCATCAGAAGAAGTACCAAAAGCATAGGGTACCATTGCACCTGTAATAATGATCGTTTTATTGATATGTTCATTAGCGAGAGCCGCTGCCGTCTTCACCATCGTATCAGTTCCATGTGTAATTACGATTCTATCCAATTCGGATTTGACACAATTATAGACAATAATTTCTCTATCGGCATCAGTCATCTCAAGACTATCGACCATCATCAGGGTTTTGATATCAATATCAAGTTTACTACGTCCTCTTTCAAACATCTGATGCAGATGTGTATCTTTAAAGTAAAGCTGGCCAGTGATAAAATTGTATTCCTTGTCAAAGGTACCACCAGTCACAAAAACCTGAATTTTGATTGTGTCATCAAACATAATTATAGTTGCTTAGGTTGAAGTACAAAGATAGAAATATACTTCAAAAACCAATAGATTTTCAAGAAAGAAAAAACTAAATTAAAGAAGAATTAAATTGATCATCGGTATTCATAAAATCTTCTTCACCGTTGGCCATTTTTACTTTTAGATTAGTAAGGGTATAAATTGGACCATATCCTAATGATATTGTCTGGCTTTTAGCATCTAATGAACATGTTGTCAATATAATAATTGTTATTTTTTATAAACTGACAATAACTATAAAGATTAAAACTACCCTATTCCAAAATCCAATTGATTTTGCACCAATTCTCAGTAATTGCCTCTTTGAGCTACAAATTCAAGGTGTATGCCTGTTTCTGCAATGGCTTACTCATCCAAAACTACGATTTTATCTGCATTTTAGACGGTGCTTAGCCTATGCGCTAGTACTGCCACCGCTTTGTTTATAAACCGTGGTTAAGCCATATTTGTATAAACCGCCTGTACGTCCTCGTCATCTTCGAGTTTATCCAGCAACTTTTCGATATCTGCCATTTGCTCGTCAGTAAATTCGACTGGGGAAGTAGGAATACGCTGTAAGTTAGCTTTAGTAATCGGAATGTGCTTTTCTTCAAAGGCTTTAGTAAGCGTACCAAAATCCGTATAATCGCCGTATGCATATACCGTATTTTCATCAACTTCATAACTTTCAAGACCAAAATCTATCATCTCTAACTCAAATTCGTCGCCATCGAAGTTATCAGGTTTTTCAAATTCTACCACGCTTTTTCTATTAAACATAAAATCGAGAGAACCTAATGGTACTAAGGAACCGCCTGTTTTATTAAAATAAGATTTAACATTGGCTACAGTACGAGTAGTGTTGTCTGTTGCACACTCGACAAATACAAGGATCCCATGAGGGCCTTTCCCTTCGTAATTTACTTCAGAATAATCCTCTGCATCTTTACCAGCGGCTCTTTTGATTGCATTTTCTATATTATCTTTAGGAACGTTAGCAGCTTTAGCAGCCTGAATAGCCAGACGCAATTTTGAATTCATATCTGGATCAACACCGCCTTCTTTTGCAGCCATAGTGATAGCTCTTGCCATTTTAGGAAATACTCTGGACATAGCTGCCCATCTTTTTTCTTTTGCTGCCCTTCGATATTCAAACGCTCTACCCATGGATAAAATATTAATTTTTTCTATTTAAAATGAAATCAGATCTTTATTAAACGCAAAAAGAGCATCAATAAGAGGTCTTACGGATGCCCTTTTTTCATCATGACGCGGAAGAGGAGGGATTCGAACCCCCGGTGGTATCACCCACGTCGGTTTTCAAGACCGGTGCATTAAACCAGCTCTGCCACTCTTCCATCTTTGCCCCTTTTCTAAAAAGCGATGCAAAGGTATATTTTAATTTTCAATTATAAAACTTTTGGTCAAAAAATATAACCACTTTTTTTTAGTACTATGGTCTCCATCATTATTAACATCTCATAATCAACGTTCCATTCTTTGTTCTGAAAGATTAATTCCATTCAAATATATACGGCAAACGCATCTGAGGTTCTTTATGTTTTAACAGTGCTTTTGTCTGTTTAGCCATTTCGAGCAATCGTCTTTCTTCTTTAGTAGTAAACAATGCTGAAACATCGTCACCATCCTTACCGCCTTTTTGTATTTCTTTGAGCACTTTTACAAACATCTCTTCCTCTATATAAGGATATTCAGCAATTTTATAAGTATCTATACCTGCTCTTTCGGCTGCTATCTTAATAGCATCATTGAGATTGCCCAATTTATCAACCAAACCAATATTCAAAGCTGCTTTGCCTGTCCATACCCTACCCTGAGCTATCTGCTTTGTACTATCTACAGATAAATGTCTTCCCTTTGAAACACGCTCAATAAAGAGGTCATAAATCTCAAGTGTGGACTCTTGCAGCAATTCCTTTTCTCGATTGGTTAGCTTTAACACAGGCGAAAAACCAGCTGCCAATTCATGTGTTTTAATCGTGTCAAATCGTACACCCAATTTATCATTAAGCAATTTAGTCGCATCGGGCAACATCATAAACACGCCGATAGAACCTGTCAGCGTATTGGGCTCTGAAACTATATAATCTGCCGCAGTCGAGATATAATATCCTCCTGAGGCTGCATAATCGCCAAAAGAAGCTATGACAGGCTTTCCTGCTTCCTTAATACGTTCTAATTCGCGCCAGATTACTTCACTTGTAAAGGCACTTCCTCCTGGCGAATTAACGCGCAATACTACTGCTTTAATATTATCATCATTGCGAATTTTCTGTAAAGCTTTAAGATAGCCTGTATCATCTATATTTCCAGGTTGGTTATCTTTATATTTGATTTCACCTTCTGCATACAAGATAGCGATTTTATTTTTTGTAGATGGCTCTTCATCTAGTTTAGCTAGCGTACTGTATTTAGAAAGGCTGATCATTTTGATTTTTTTACCTTCCTTAACGCCTAGTTTTGCTCTTAAAAAATCGTCTAACTGATCTTGATAGAAAAGTGCATCTACCAGTTTGTTTTCGAGCGCTTTTTTAGCTGTTCTCCCTTCAACGCCAGCCATGATTGCTTCGATTTTTTCGGGTGCAATATTCCTATTTTTAGATATTTGATCTACCATAACAGCCTCCATATCCTTTAGAAAAGCACGCGTTTGAATTTTATTGTATTCACTCATTTCCGTAAGGCGAAATGGTTCTGTAGCGCTTTTAAAATTACCGGCATAAAATATATTCATTTCCACACCTACCTTATCCAGCATCCCTTTAAAAAAAGGAATAGATGCTCCAAAGCCTCTAAGATCAACAGCGCCCTGAGGATTTAAAAATATAGAGTCTGCTATAGAACACAACATATATGAGGATTGACTGTGATTGTCAGCATAGGAATAGATAAATTTACCGCTTTCCTTAAATGCTTTTAGACTTTCTAATAGATTTAGAATACTTGCTTGTCCTACGGAAACATTACTATTCTCAATCAGAATACCTTTTATCTTAGCATCTTTAGCAGCTGCTTCAAGCAAGAGCTGAATATCTCTAAGGCCTGTAGCGTCTGTCATCTTAGAAAATGATATCGACTGTGGCACATTATCGGTCTTTTCGGGAATAAAATTTTCTAGATTGAGTTTGAGAATGGTATTATCAGAATATCCGGTACTAGATCCAGACAAGCCAGAAACTGCAGAAGCTGCTATGCCCGCTAAAATAATGAATCCAGCAAATACCGCCAAAATAACACCTAAGCACGATGCAAATAAGGTAGAAAAAAATGATTTCATAAAATATTAAATAAAGTTTGATAGTATTAATACTGCAAATTTAATACATCGTACTTATCTATAATCATTATTTCGTCCAAACTTAATAATATTTCTATTAAGCCCTTAAACCAAAGGATAAAGTATGATCTAAATATGTTTAATCTCTGAACAAAATGATTTTAGTCACTAAAGCTCATTTTCATGCATTTTTACATATCAAATGTCACTATTTTTAATTAATTTTGTATGTAACAAATAAAATCATGAATTATGAATATCATTCAAAATGCTTTTAACAAATTACTTCCTTATTTCCAGTCAACAGAGATGGATGAATTATGGGATATCAAAGTATGTATTCTTGATAAAAAAACACATACGCCCATAGGTGGTGAAGGCTATACCATTGAATTTTATGATGAAGATACTTTAGATAATGATTTTTTAGGTAGTGGTGCATTAATGCCTGATGGAATCGCAGATGTAAGATTCAATCCTAAAAACATGAATAATGGATATGAGGACTCACCTTTACCTGAAACAAGACCTGACATCTTTTTTATAATAAAAAAGGATGGAAAGCAAGTATTTAAAAGTGTCACTACATACAATATAGATTATGCTAAAAATGCAAGTTTCGATATAAAGGAAGGTAAGGAATTTTATTTAGGTACTTTTCTGGTTGATATTGAATAAATCCGGCTCTTAGTAAAAAAACTATTACCGGATTAATGTAACATCACCCTTGTAAGTCCAAACAGCGCCATTGGAAAGTATGAAGTCTGCAATGATGATATAAACACCTGTGGCGCATGCTTTCCCTTTAAAGGTCCCGTCCCAGCCAATTTCTTTTATACCCGGCTCGGTATCGTATATACTGTACACATTTTCTGCCCATTTGTCAAAAATGAGTAAGCGTTTGATTTTTTCGATACCTCTAGTCTGTGGAATATAAAACCGTTCATTACCATTATTGGAAGAAGGATTAAAAATATTAGGAACAGCGGTATTTAAATCGCGATTGACGCGTATCAAAATAGAGATAGTCTGCTTGCACAAACCATCAATAGTATGCTCTATAAAATAAATTGTATTAACAAAAGGGCGTACTGTCAATTCGGTGCATCCATCACATATCATTGTATCCCGCACAAACCACCGCAGGTGGTGGTTGCCAAATACATTACCATCAATAACTGGACGTATCCGTACCGAATCGCCAAAATAAATCAATATTTCGGATTCCAGACCTAAAGAAAGGTTGCCATTATGAGGTATTTCCACTGTCTGTCTTTGTGTGCAACCATTAGCATCGGCGACCATTAATGTATAGGTGCCTGCTCTAAGTCCATCAAAATATCTCTGACCTGAAACATCTAAGCCATTGAATTCTATTTTATAGGGTGGAGTTCCATTCAGGCTGTCGATATGAATAGTTCCATTAACTACCTGATCACAGTAAGGTGGTGTCACAGATACGTCCATAACGGTAAAATTAGATGGTAATTCCTCAACTTTGATGATGTCACTGTTTACACAACCATTTTTGGCGTCTGTTAGCAACAGTTTATAATGTCCAGCCTTATCCACATGTATTGCAAATGGTGGTATATGCCGATCTATATGCCCATCGTTAGTTTCCCATATAGCAGTAAATGGTTTACCTTGGTTAGATCTGGATACATCCAAAGTTACATTAGCTTTTTGACAGATAATCTCACCCAGCAAATCTACAGCAATAAAGGGTTTGAGCGTATCTATAGGAAGAAAAACTGGAATTGTATCGGCACAACCACTTCCATTTAGAGTTATCAGCAGGAATTGTCCAGATTCAGCCGTTTTTATCGTATCTTTCTCTTGAATGATTCCTGAAGGGCTTTCCCATTTATATTTAATGTAGGGATAAGAACTATTAGCCGAAATGGTAGCTATGGTATGATTACACCGTATCGTATCCAGCCCAATAGCGACTTTAGGCATCGTCCTATCCAAAACTACGTCAAAGTAAACAAAATCACTCAAACAACCATAGTGATCTGATGCCTGTACTCTATATTTTCCAGGTATATTGGTAGTTAAAGTTGGATTATTAACAATACTCCCATTAGGAAAGACCCAAAAATATTGATTAAGCGTGACACTAGATGTGGTAGTAACCTGGACTTCGCGTCGGTCACATGGCAAAAAGATTGTATCCGAAGCAATGGAAATAACAGGTTTAGTATTTATTTCCGGTACAAAAATAGAATCTCTCACCTTACAACCATTAAGCCCTTCTATTTCGACATAGTACGAACCAGACATAAAAACAATAGGATGTTTCTGTGTACTGACAAATCCTTCCGGGCCTGTCCACACAAAACTCAAATCAGGGTTGGTCGCATTTCCCCCTATTGCTACCTTACCTTTGTTACAGGTTATCGTATCACCAAATAAGGTATAGACAGGCAAATCATCATCCTTAATGATATCAAAAACAACATTTTTAACACAATAATTACTACCTGTAATCTTAAGGAAGTACATACCCGGCACGTTGACAAGCAACTTTCCGGAGGTCGTAATTGAATCAAAAATTGTCTCGCTATTCCATAGATATTGGAAAACATCACCATCTACGGATACGCCTATATCTATACCCGGATGCTTACAATTTAGTGTATCGGTAAAAATTTCCTTCACTATGGGCGGTGTAGCATCTACTTTGACTTCAATCTCTCCAGATTTTTTACAGCCCTCAGCATTGACTAAAGTAAAATGATAAATACCAGGAAATGAGGTTCTAATCTGTATTTTGCCATCATTAATAACATCCGGATTAATAGCATTATCCCAAAAAATATCCGTATAATCCGTCAGAGGTGTAACATGAATCATAGATAGTAGGTCTCTACAATTAATGATGGACGCACTAACGTCAAACGAAGGGAAATGCTTATTTTCAAAAACACGAATAGAGTCTTTACTAACACAATGATTGTGTCCGGTTACTATCGCAGTGTAAACCCCAGCCGATCGTACAGACAAAGTATCTTGTACTACACCATTCGGTTGCCATATTATTGTACCCTGAGATGGATCTAAGTCAGTTTGTAATGTTAAATCAGGCTTTTTACAGGTTAAAGTATCCGCTGGTAAAATCTTAAAAATAGGCCTTATTGTATCGTAGCCAATTTCAAAATCCAATTCCATTTTACAGCCATTTGGTGCAGTGCCCATTACTTGGTATTTTCCACCTTTGTAGCTATAGATATTTTGTCCTGAACGTTTAAATCCATCAGGTCCAGACCAGACAAATGTTGTGTTCAAAACACTCGATTTCCCTTGTATCAACACCGAGTCCTGTCCACACTGTATAGGTTTATAATCAACACTTATTTCCGGCAAATTTACATTTCTTATGACTTCAAAACTGTCTATCGTAACGCAATGATGCGTGTTGGTCAAAAGGATGTAATACTTTCCAGGATTCTTAATGTATGGAGACAATTTTGTAGAGTAAAACCCATTGCCAAAATATTCTACCGATAATACGTCCCGATTACTAAGCGTAACTTGTATGCTATCGTGTGTACAATCTAACTGGCTAACATGGATTACTGGTTTTGAAAATACACGGGCATCCATGATCATAACATCCGTCTCATAAGTACAACCAGTTATAGCGTTTGTAACTGTAACTTTATACAAGCCGGGCAAACTAACTAATGGAGTTGCTATATTATTGTTTAACAATCCCGGACCTGTCCACTGGTAGCTCCTATCTGGAAGATCAGGATTTATATCTAACAAGACATAATCTGCATCACATCGAATACTGTCATTTTTAATTACAATTTCAGGTCTATGCTTTGAATTAATAACTTGAATATTCGCTAAGGCTTTGCAACCATTTTTACCCTCGGCTTCTAAAGTATAAATTCCTTCTTTGTGTACATAAGGTGATAAAATACCATTTTTAGTGAAATTACTTCCTGTCCATTTTATATTAAATAATGGAACATTACTCATCGTCAATAGCTGCACGGAGTCTATAATACAAGTTATAGAATCCGTAGAAATAGAGATAATGGGTGCGACAAAATCACCGATGACCTCAAAATAAGCTTCTTGTTTACAAAAGTTTTTTGATGAGGTTATCTCTACGTGATAGGTACCTACCTTAGCTATAGTGGGTGAAATATCCTTAGAATCGAGACCATTGCCAGTCCATTGATATGTACCAATGTCGGTATCCGAAAGCAACATCGGCTTTACGGAAGTCAGCTTACAGTTTAGTGTATCTACAATAATTGAATTAATTTTTGGCGGGATCTTATCTTCTAAAATGAAAACATTGTCCTTTGAAAAGCAACCATTTCCTACATTGGTAATCGTCACACTGTAGCTACCTCCACGACTTACTTGAGGATTTTGAACGTTTTGAAATGGTAAATCTACATCAGACCAAAAATAGGTATAATCCCCACTTTCCAAAGGAGTCGCCATGATTGTGATAATGGTATCTTTACAGTTTATGATATTATGTTCAAATTTAAGTTGAGGAAGTGTTTTATCTTCAGTAACTATGATGGAATCCTTACTGATGCACCCATCTGTAGTGACTACCTCTATATAATATTTACCTGGTGTGACTACTATGATATTTTGATCCATTTGTTGAAACATGTTACCTTCAGCAGAAGTCCAAATTACTGTTTTGACAGGCACAGATATTTGCGCTGAAATATCTAAGGATGTTTGCTGACATGTAAGCACAGTATCGCCTTGAAAATGGATTTTAGGGTGCGTTACATCTTCTTTTATCTGGATAGAGGTCGTATCTTTACAAGTATATTCAGGAGATTGTAAAGTCACTTCAAGGAAATAATTACCTTTTGATGTTACTTCTATATCCTGCTTACTGATATCACCTTCTATCCTTCCATCGTTAGTAAACCAATGGTACTGAAGTAGGCCATCTGACATCGTGGAACCACCTCCATTAAGAGGTAATACACTATTTGCACAACTGATAGAATCCTTTTCGGCTATAATAATAGCCTGCAAATCAATTATATTTAAATCTAATGTAATCAAAGAATCACATGGCTCTTGTTTAATTATAATATCATATCGTCCACTTTGGGTATAATTTTTACCATTGATGGTTACAGTATCTCCTTTGCAGATACTCCTTTTGATTAACTGTGCTGCTGGCGGTGATGTAATCGTGATTTGCATACAATCCTCCGATATTTGACCACAGACACCCGAATCAGCAAACATTTTGTTTAGTTTAGTATGGGTAAAAATACTGCCAAGCCGAGGCAAATAAGGCTTTTGAGATATTGCAATCTGAATACCACAGATCGTGTAAATACCAGGTTTATACTTAGTTAAGTCAGCACTATTAGTATATTGTATGATCGTATCCTTTTTAAAGACAGCATTGGTATAAACATAAACTGTCGTATCATAGGTGCCATGTGGATAGGACTTGATGATATCAAAAATCAAAGAATTACTTCCTGAACAAGCATTTATGTTACCATTGGTTATCTTGCCCGGATTTAATTTGCATTGTCCACATGCAATGCCGTCATCCAGACAAAAAATAATCTTTGCATCCTGCAACACACCCTGACCGCCATCACTAAAATCAATACAACGGATTGTCCACACACCATCGACTGAGCCTTTATTAAAATTTTCCAAGCATCCTTGATGCGGATAGTATTGTCCTTTGTATGTCGTCAGATTTTGCCATGCCTGATTATTTTCCCAGACAGCCATAAAGCCAAAATCAGGAGCCGCTGATGCACCACATGGAACAAAGGTCACATCCCAAGTTATAAGCTGTGTATTGGTAGGAACAATATCACCACCTACCAAGGTAATTTTTTGTCCTGAAGGTGAGATGATCTCTACAAATAACTCCTTCATAAATGGGTGTCTGAACTTGAGCTTTATTCCACATACGCCTTGCTGAGGAGTAGATAAGTCATTAAACTTAGCACCAGTAACAAGTATTTTTATATCTGTCGTATCTGGCTTATTATTGTCTAAGTCAACGATAGTATATGACTTATCCAGTCCACACTGAGCGTGAACAAGTATTCCCATTGATAAGCATAATATGACAATACAATATTTCATAAGATTAATTTACCAGACTACTGCAAAGGGAAATGATAGAAGCAATGCAAAGGTATGACATTTGAGTCAATAAAAGAAAATTTAATAAATTTGTATAAAAAATAATTACGACAATATTTTGGCGCACCAAAATCAAATAATAAACAAACTCAGACTTTTAATAAGAGACTACTACTACTCAGCTATGACTAAATTATGTAAAAAAAATTTATAGATTGAAAATTTATACCAGCATAGTCAAGGTAGATTATATGTATATTTTTTTTATATAAACTTTCAATACCCATACTTGCCATTCCAAAGTAAGCGTAAGTATTCCAAATGTTTTCTTTCAGAACTATTGTCACCTGGCTTATAAAAAACCTTGTTAATAATAGCATCCGGAAGGCATTCCATTGCTGACTTTCCAAGCCGATAATCATGAGCATACTTATAGCCAGTTCCGTAGCCTAAATCTTTCATAAGCTTAGTTGGCGCGTTTCTAAGATGTAGAGGAACAGGCATAGCACCTTCTTTTTTCACTAAGTCCAGTGCTTCATCTATCGCTATATATGTACTATTACTTTTAGGTGAGCAGGCCAGATAAACAGCGGTCTGTGACATAATAATCCTCCCTTCAGGCATACCAACCTGATGTACAGCCTGAAAACAAGTATTTGCCATGAGTAAAGCATTTGGATTAGCCAGCCCAATGTCTTCAGATGCAAGAATAATCATTCTACGACAGATAAACAATGGATCTTCACCTCCCTCAATCATTACGGCGAGATAATATATTGCTGCATTAGGATCAGAAGCACGCATAGATTTAATAAATGCCGAAATGTAATCATAATGTTGCTCGCCGCCTTTATCATAATTGATGATATTTTCTTGGATTATTTTCGATACCATGTCATTAGTGACGACCGTTTTTTGGTCTTTAGGGACATGATTAACAACGAGTTCGAGGGCATTGTACAATTTGCGACCATCGCCACCAGATATAGCGACCAATGCATCATAAGAGTCAAAATATATAGAATATTGCTTTAAATATTCATCTTCCTTGAGTGCTTTTTCTACCATTGAAGATAGATGATGCTTCTCCAAAGGTTTGAGCACAAAAATCTGACATCTGGACAATAGAGCCGGAATCACTTCAAAGGATGGGTTTTCGGTAGTAGCACCGATGAGTGTCACAACTCCCTTTTCTACAGCACCTAAGAGTGAATCTTGCTGTGACTTACTAAACCGATGAATTTCATCAATAAATAGAACTGGATTAGGCTTTGAAAAGAAATGCTGGGCCTTTGCCCTTTCAATCACGTCTCTGATGTCCTTCACACCACTATTGATCGCAGAAAGGCTAAAAAAAGGTCTATCCTGAGCGGCAGCAATTATAGATGCAAGCGTTGTTTTTCCTACACCTGGTGGACCCCACAGGATAAATGAAGGTAATTTGCCAGTTTCAATAATCCGTTGAAGGATAGCATTTTTACCTACAAGGTGTTCCTGACCAATATAATCTACCAGTTTTGCTGGACGCATTCTCTCTGCTAAAGGCTGATTCACTATATACCTAAAATTTTAGTTATCCTTAATATATGAAATTTAATATGTAAAAGTAAGGATTGTTTTGACACTCTCATACAGTAAGATTAATATTTTTTTATAAGTCTCGGATATAATCATGAATTTTTATTAAAAATATTTATACTTTTACCCTGCATTTAATCAATCATCAATTTATAATGGACGCAATCATCCGATGGTTTGAACAAGCAGATCCAGTTTTTGCAGCTTTAGTTGCTACCACATTTACCTGGGCAGTCACTGCTTTAGGTGCGTCCGTAGTATTCTTTTTTAAGAGTATGAATAGGGTTGTCCTTGATGGTATGCTCGGATTTACAGGTGGCATAATGGTTGCTGCCAGTTTTTGGAGTCTGCTGATGCCAGCAATTGAAATGTCAGGAGGCGAAGGTTTTTCCAAGGTCATGCCTGCAACTGTCGGTTTTATTATTGGTGCCTTATTTATTTTTAGCTTAGATAAGTTCTTGCCTCACCTACATATTAACTTTGAGCAAAGCGAAGGCACCAAAACCACATGGCAACGCACGACCCTTCTAGCATTAGCTATCACACTTCATAATATTCCGGAAGGTCTGGCCATAGGTGTATTATTCGGTGGTGCTGCTGTCGGCATTCCGGAGGCGAGTGTAGCCTCCGCAGTCGTTCTGGCTATAGGTATTGGCATACAAAATTTTCCGGAGGGGATTGCTATATCCATACCTCTCAAGCGTATGGGGATGAGCCGTACCAAAAGTTTTATGTATGGTCAGGCATCAGCATTGGTGGAGCCTATAGCAGGTGTTTTAGGTGCTTTAGCCGTTAATTTCTTTTCCTCAATCTTACCTTATGCTTTAGCTTTTGCAGCAGGAGCGATGATATTCGTCGTTGTAGAGGAGGTAATCCCGGAAACACAACAAGATAATAATACCGATATTGCTACACTTGGATTTATCGCAGGATTTACCATTATGATGATTCTCGATGCCGGATTAAGTTAACACTATAATTAGGTAAAAATCATTTTTAATAAAAAAAATATAAATCAAAACATCCTGAAAGTGAACATTTTAATCAGAATTATAAATATCATTCATTTCTAAATTTAAAATTAAGGAACTATCCTGCAAATTAATTGTTAAGAATTTGAGTACTGTATCAATACTAATTTGTATATTGCGCACTAATCAAACTTATTATATAACTTTTTAAATATTAAGGACATGAATATTACATTTGATGAGTTAAGAAAAATTAAGCATGCATTACCTACAGGTAGCGTCAGTCGGATCGCCAGTGAATTGGGCGTTGAAGAACAAACTGTAAGAAACTACTTTGGTGCCAAGAAGTATGAAAATGGTGAAATCGTAGGATGCCATATTGAGCCAGGTCCTGACGGAGGAATTGTTCACTTAGAAAGCGATGTGATTATTAATGCCGCAAAAAAAATCCTTTCTGAAATACAAAATACCGAAGCCTAAACCAGTAAAAAAATTAAAAAACGAACAAAGCGCTTATGAATTATGTCATTAAGCGCTTTTTTTATTATACCCTTTATACAGAGACCTGCACAAAAAATCTAAATTTCTCATTGATGCTATAAAAAAAACATTACTTTTGTGTATTGTTTGATCATAATCAGTAACATCTAATACTTATGTCCAAAACAAAAAAAATATTAATAGCTATTGTCATCCTGCTTGTTTTGGTACTTGTAGGTTCTATATTCAAATCCAGTCAATACAAAATACAAACGTCTATAGAAATAGAAGCACCTACTAATGTCGTTTATAATGCCATTAATAATCTGGCTTATCAGGAAGATTGGAATGCTAAAGCTAGTTTGGACACCTCTTTTCATGTATTTTGTGGAGACAATACTATAGGAAAGGGAGTACACTGTGAATATAAAAGTAACCTATATGGTGATGGAGTCATATTGGTTATAGAATCCACTCAAAATGATAGTATATTGTTGTCTGAGGAATCAGATTCACATCCTACAAAATATTTTCTATATAAGATCAATGCCCTTAATGATAAAAATACGAAGGTAACCGTCACTGCTTCTAGCGAATCTGGTTGGATAACTAATCTTTGGAACTTTATCCACAAATGGAAACTCAAAAAACATGTCAACCACCAATTGGACAATTTAAAAATATTTGTCTTTGAACGGTATAAACAAAACACCTATAACGGCTATAAAATTCAACCAACGTCATTAGATCAGAAATATTTTCTAATCCAGAGAGCAGAAGTAAACATTTCAAACATAGAAGCCTATTATACTCAAAATATAAGCGCCTTATATCAGGTTGCCCTTGAAAATAATCTATCTGTAACGGGTATGCCATGTGCCTTATATTATAAATGGGATAAGGCTTTAGGCAAAACAGATATTGCAGCAGCCATTCCCACTCTTTCTGAGTTATTTATAGCCAATACTCAAACTGAAAAACTGAACCCTGGAAGTGCATTAATGGTGGATTATACTGGTAATAGAAAAAATATAGCCACGGCTCATCAAGCAATACAAGATTATATGCTGGATCATTTTCTAAAACAAGGATCGCCAGTCATAGAAGAGTATCAGACCTCACCTACACAAGAACCTGACCCTAACAAATGGGTAACACGTATATACTATTATGTATCTGAAACACAACAACACTAAAGGTCTGTAACGTAGTATGATGCCGAGATCTTCTCAGTGGATACATGATATGAATCAGTTGGGTAAGGCAGGAATCCCTTTCCTGTTTATCATAGATTTTGAACTTGAAATGCCTATAGTCCTATCTTTAGATAAAATCGGCGAGGAAATATTATTCAAATTTAATGATGTATGCAATTACGAGTCAGGATCACCTTGTAAAAAATTGCTAGCCTTTAAACCGAAGCCCATGGATTTTGATAATTACAAAAAGGCTTATGGTGCTGTACAAAAAGAGATACATCATGGTAATTCATTTCTATTAAACTTAACCTTCCCTACTCCTATAGAGACCAACTACAAACTTAAAGAATTATTTGAAGTGGCAAAGGCTAGGTACAAATTGTTATATAAGGATCAGTTTATCGTGTTTTCGCCTGAGACATTTGTCAAAATTAAGGAAAATAAGATATATACTTATCCCATGAAAGGTACCATTGATGCCAGTATTCCAAATGCAGAAGCAATTATCCTTAATGATGTCAAGGAGTCGGCCGAACACTATACCATCGTTGACTTACTACGCAATGATCTCAGCATCGTAGCTGATCATGTAAAAGTAAATCGCTTTCGATATATTGAAACATTACAAACGAATACTAAGACACTACTCCAGGTGAGCTCTGAGATAGAAGGACGACTCCCAGCTGATTATAATGCTCATTTGGGTGATATTTTTAGTAAATTATTACCGGCAGGAAGCATTTCGGGTGCACCTAAAAAGAAAACAGTCGAGATCATTTTGGAAAATGAAGCAGACAAACGTGGTTATTATACAGGTGTATTTGGTATATTTGACGGCAAAAATGTAGATTCAGCAGTCATGATCCGGTTTATAGAACAGAAAGATGGTCAGTTGACATATCGCAGCGGTTGTGGAATTACTTCAATGAGCAATTGTGAGGCGGAGTATCAGGAAATGATAGACAAAGTATATGTTCCGATTCATTGAAAGTATAAAGATCCTAAATGGGCGTTGTTACAACCTTAAATACCATCAGATCCGTATGCTGAAAACACAACAGCAATTTTATGGAAGTCAAAATCTGACGGACATACGCAAATTCCTATTTATACCTCAAAATCTAAAGACCGGATTAGTAAAATGCAGGATTGAATATGATAACGAAATTAGAAAAATAGAATTTTCTTCATACACAATACGAAAGATCCATAATGCTAAAATAGTAGATTGTCAATCCTTAAATTATCAGTATAAATTTGTTGAAAGGCCGGAACTCGATGCAATATATAGGCAAAAAGGGCTATGCGACGAGGTCATTATCATTAAAGATGGACTAGTCACGGATGCTTACTATTACAATCTTGTATTCGAGCAAAATGGCGAGTACTATACACCGGCTCAACCTTTGTTAGAAGGCACACGCCGACAGTTATTATTAGACAAAGGTGCAATCATACGTGCAGAAATAACATCAGACGACATCCAAAAATATCAAAATATCCACTTTATCAACGCATTGACAGGCTTAAATCAATGTGTAATAAAAACCGATCAGGTAGTATTCTAAATCAGTATTTCTGAAGAATCTATAAGTCCTTTTTATTAAATTTTCTCAATGAAATCCAATAAGGGATAATTATCCATAATAACAAGAGCCCTATAGTGATCAAGTAACCATAGAAATTTCCGAAGAACTTTTTAAAGATAGCACCCGTATATCCCATTAATGCCGATACATCTATCTGTAACAACATTTGGATCCGTGCTAGATCTATAGGATTCATGGCTGAAAAAAGCACCATAGGTTTTTCTATCGGATAATCAGCAAACTGGAACATAAAAAAGAGCAGGAGTCCATCATAAATTAAAGACAAAAACAGCCATATCATAATAGATAATCCTATACCTCGTGCTTTATCTTTGGCCATTATAGAACCCATCATCGCTAAAGATGTAAAAATCGATCCAATAAATAATCCAGTCAGGATTACACTAAAGCCGACAGTATTAGCTGAAAAAATCAATACAGGTATCCCTATACCTACTAAAAATGCCAGATTAATAGCAATGAGTAAACCAATAAAAATACTATTCCATATCGTACTCCGCTTAATCGGCTGGCTGACTAGTAATTCAATAAATTCACGACTATTATATATATAAATATTAGCAAATATGATAGAAACCAACGGTACTGAAAGCAAGATGATATTTAATAACGACAAAACACCTTTAGCCGAACTGCTTTCAAGACTGAATACACTCCATCCAAAGGCCGCCAAAAACAAGGTATAAACCAGAATAACCTTATTTTTTAGTATATCTTTAATGACTAAGCTAATTAATTTATTCATTTCTTGAGATTTTTAAGCAGGTAACTAATCGCTTTAGAGATAGACGGTTGGCCTGTCTCTTCCAGCAGGCTTTCTATATTTTTATAAAAAATTATCCTGCCCTCTTCCATAAAAACGATATGAGAAAGTACATCATTAAGTTCATTGAGTAAGTGAGACGTAATCAAAATCAGCTTACCATTTGCTCTTTCCTTTTTGATTTTATCCCGTAGAATCTCGGACGCTAAAGGATCTAGTCCTGCCGTAGGCTCATCTAATATCAGTATCTTGGGATTAAACATAAAAGCAATGGTAGCGCTCACTTTTTGGATAGTACCGCCAGACAGCGCATGCATGGCTTTGTCCCTCATACCTTCAAGTTCGAAAGCATTCCATAGTTCTTCATCAAGATTTTCGTCACTATTTCGGATACCCTTGATCATATCTACAACCTGCCCTATTGTCATATTTTCAGGATATCGACCGATCTGAGGCATATAACCTATCATAGATTTATAGGATACATCATCCTTAATGCTTTTGCCCTCTATCAAAATCTCGCCTTTAGATGGCACAACTATACTCAGGATAGACTTAATCATAGTAGTTTTACCACATGCATTTGGCCCTATGAGGCCTATACACTGCTCGCTCCCCAGCTTCAGGCTGACATCTTTGAGAGCTTGAGTAGAACCAAAATTTTTACTTATATCTCTTAACTCGATCATAATTTATATGGTTTTATAGTGGGCTCATTGTCCACAAATGCTTCGGGCGTGATACTCGGTATCAGTCGCTCTGTCCTATCCATCAATGTAACCATAAAGCTCCTAAACAACAACATTGAAATAGGGTTTTGTTCAATCACATAAGAGTACAAACTCAAGGGATGAAAAGGGATATCACCAATACCATCCTTATCTAGGTCATAACCTTCGTATTTATCCCAATAGTTGTGTTTAAAATAGCTCATAACTAGAGAGCCATTAGTAGCCACATCAAAAGTATTATGTATGAAATTATTTTCATATATATGATTATCTTCACAATTGGCTTGTACCTTCATTCCCCAGCCATTGCTGCTAATTTCATTTTTTGTAATGTGGTTTCGATTTGCACCCTCTAAAAACATAGCTATGGTGTTATTTTTAAATTGATTACCTATGATATAGGAGTCAGAAATATCCTTAAGCAGTAATCCATAACAAGCATCACCATTATTATCTAAGAATGCATTATTTGCCATAAATACATGTTTAGTGTACATGACAGCAATACCAGCACCATTGTTTTGAAACACATTAGTGATATATGCATCATTATGAGAAAACATAAAATGTAGTCCATATCGCACATTGTTTCGGGCAATATTTCTCCAGACTACAGATTCTTTAACAAACTCAAAATAAATACCATCTCTATGTCCTTCAATAACGTTAGCAATAATCTGAAGGCTATCGCTTTTCCAACAATGGATACCATTGCCGGAGTTTTGCTCATCTTCGGCGTGAGATTTAATGATATTATTTTTTACTAAACAATGGCGACTGTACTGGAGATATATTGCAAAAAAGTTATTGTCAAGCAAATTATCCTCGATAATTATCCATCGCCTGTCATAAACCTTTATACCACCTAAATCATTGATCGAAGAATAACCAGAATTCTGAACTTTAAAGCCTTTAAATAAGACCCTATCTGCCTTAATAGAAACAACTTCGTATTTGTCTTCTCCATCAATAACAGGCCGATCTACACCTATCATTTTGACTTTTTTGTCAACTATTACCGGGCTCTCCTTATACAGGCCAGAATGTACAAAAATCGTATCACCATCATGAGCATACTCTAAGGCTGATTTGATAGATTTGAATTGATGTGTACTTCCTACGTGAATAGATTTGGCATTCAAATCAGCATAAAAGAAAGTAAAAAAAGATAAAAAATAAATAAATCTAGTCATGAAAGTCCATTATTGAGTCAAGGATGACCATTGAATTAACTCGCCGTTCATCTTTGTTTGGTACTCTTTAGCCTCTTCTGCATTTTTAAAAGCGGCAATATTGCCATTCATCGGGCTTCTAAATTCAGCACTTTTAACATAAAAAGCTGACTCCGCCGGAATGAGTTCATTATTTCCTAAAAAATAATGAATATAGGTAGCTTTAATCTCTACCTCAGGATGTGCCTCTCTGTAATCTCGGACACAAAACATATCATCAAATTTATACACTCTACCCTTTTTAGTGATCATTTCACCGGCAAACTGCCCATTGGAAATGGTCATTTTACAATGTTCACAAGCATCAGTATTTAACTTGATTGGTTCAGGGCCATCCGGTGCACAACCTAATAGCATCGTTACAAATGCAAATAAAGCTATGCTACTTTTTTTTTTGAGAAAGCGATCCAAATACCCGCCTTCCATTGCTGCCACTAAAAAGATAAGTGCACCACCACCAAACATCAACCAACCACCGAGGTCTGGAATAGAATAAACCCCAAAATTCAATAATTGTTTAAATCCAATCATCGGAGGCTGGTAAGCCATACCAGGTACAATGATTGCCGCATTAGGATCGAGATCATGACCATAATTATAAAGCCATCTATAAAAATCTATCATTGATAATACACCAAAAACAATAAATAATCCAAGAACTATATTAACAAATTTCTTTCGCCGAACAAATGCAGCAATTAAGGCCAATACACCAAAAAAGCCTAAAAGATATGGTAATACTGTAAATTCTATAAATTCATCCGCATGCAAGGTTTTCATGCCTATATAATGGTTCAAACCGTTGATAATTTCTACTTCACCACCTATTTTATTAGAATGAATGTACAAAGTCAAACCTTCAGGATACTGAGGAGCATCCATTTCAATACGCCATAATGGAAAAACAATAGAAGCAAAAATAAATAAACCCGCTACAACTAGTAGTATAGAGGATCGACTGGATATTTTATTATCATTTATCATTTTATGATATTTTATTATTAGATAAAAATGTCAGTAAGGCATTATTAAAATTCCTCACCAACATTGCTATAGAAACAATTCAATTTAACTGACTCGAATTAATTTTGAACAATCTGACAATAAATAATATTGTCAAAACAATTGATAAAAAACATCAGGGATAAACGAATGTTTATCCCTGAATAATAATTTACTTAGTTAGTTTTTCTTCAGGGACCTGACCTACGTGATAAGAAAGTGGAACTTTACTACCAGCTGGTGATACTCTAATATATCCCTGCATTTCCTGGTGCAATGCACTACAGAAGTCAGTACAATAGAATGGGAAGATACCTACTCTGTCAGGATTCCACTTTAGAGTGGTAGTTTCACCCGGCATGATAAGCAACTCACCATTATTAGCGCCTTTGATAGCAAATCCATGAGGTACATCCCAGTCTTGCTCAAGGTTAGTTACATGGAAATACACTTCATCACCTACTTGGATACCCTCTATATTGTCAGGTGCAAAGTGAGAACGGATTGAAGTCATATAGACATGTACTTTCTTTCCTTCTCTGACTACTTTAGCCTTGTCCTCACCTTTAGCTACATAAGGATGGGCATTTTCTTCGATCGAATAAATCTTCAATTGTCCATTATTGCGTATTAAATCAGCTGCTACTGCTTGTGCGTAGTGAGGCTCTCCTATTGTAGGGTAGTCAAGTATTAACTGCATTTTATCACCAGTGATATCGTAGAGCTGAGCACTCTGAGTCAATTCTGGTCCTGTAGGCAAATATCTATCTTTTGTGATTTTGTTATAAGCAATAACATATTTTCCATAAGGCTTTCTAGTGTTACCACCTGGTACACATAAGTGACCAACAGAATAATAAGTCGGTACTCTATCTAAAACTTTCAAATCTTTGACATTCCACTTAACTACTTCTGAAGACACAAAGAATGAAGTATAGGCATTACCATTAGCATCAAACTCAGTATGTAAAGGTCCTAATCCAGGCTTTTTAACTTCTCCATATAAAGCCTCTTCGTATTTAATTACAGGTATTCCACCGTAGTCACCTTCAAATTTTTTACCAGCAATAGCTGCTTGGATTTTATCAAAGCTAAATACAGGTAATAATGCTGCCAATTTACCACTACCTACGATGTACTCACCAGTAGGGTCAACATCACATCCGTGAGGTGACTTAGGGCAAGGGATAAAGTAACAGATGTCTTTCAATTCTGATGCATCCAACACAATAACATCTTCTCTAATAGTAGAAGTAGCAGTATGTGTCTTTTCATCCCACTTATTATGTGCATATTTTACTTTCTCTTTTTTACCTTTACCAGCTTTAAGGTATTCCTCAGCTTTCTTCCAGTTTACAGCCATGATAAAGTCCTTATCATTTTTAGAGGCGTTAACTTCTAACAAAGTGTTTGCCTGCTCAGTATTATAACAGCTAAAGAAGAACCATCCATTAGACTTAGCTTTACCAGCTCTTGCAAGGTCAAAGTTAACACCAGGCGTTCTAATCTGGAATGCAAGATTCATATCTCCTGAATTAGGATCCACGCTTACAAAACTGATATGACCTTTAAAATTTTGCTTATAACTAGAAATTGGAACATCACCATTGTCATTATCACCCGGTACACTAAAACGAGTACCTGCAACAATATATTCTGTATTTTCAGTCCCATAAGGTGAACTGTGGTTACCTGCACTATTAGGCAACTCAATGATCTCCGCAGTTTTGAATGTTTTTAAGTCGATTCTCGCTAAACGTGGTGTATTATTGGCATTACCAAATGCGTATTTACCATCATACATTCCCTCTTTTTGAGACATCTCCACGTGGTGAAAGTCATCCCATGGAACAAACCCATGAGAAGTATTCAACATAGGTTTAGTTTCTTCACTATAACCCCATCCTTTTTCTGGATCCACTGAGAATACTGGAATTACTTTAAGCAAACGACCACTTGGGATACCATATACGGCCATCTGTCCACTAAATCCACCACTCACAAAGTTATAAAACTCATCATACTGACCTGGAGCTACAAACGCTTTATTTCCAGAGTCGCCCTGCACAGCTGTTCCTGCATTTTTAGGTTTACATGAAGTAAACGCAATAGCTAAAACAGCTACTAATATAAGACTGATTTTACTAAAATTGGTTTTCATACAAATAAATATTAATTGATTAAATTATTTAACGCCATCATTTTCTCTCATGAACTCAAGAATATCTCTTGCCTGATCATCTGTCAGATTCTGGTTGGGCATACGTACTAAACAAAGCTCAAGCTGTGCTTGTAAAACTGGGTCTTTGTCTATCATTTCATCAGGATTAGTAATAAAGTTCATAATCCACCAAGGCTTTTGTCTTTCTGTGACGCCTTTCCATCCTGGTCCTACGAGCTTTTCGTCTGTCAGTTTATGACATGCTGAACATTTAACCTTCTGAATCTCGTGTCCTCTGTCTGCCATCGCCTTATCCAAGGTAGCATCTAACTTGATATTTTCTTCAGTAAACTTCCCTTCTCCCCTATCTGGATCATATTCATTGGGGTCTGTTTTGTGCTCCATTGATTCTGCTGGAGCAGACGCATCAGCACTTGCTGAAGAATCCTTAGTCGCACCACCACCGCAGGCAACCATAAAAGTAAGTAATAAACTTGCTAATAAAAATCTGAATTGTACCATAACTTCTTAATTAATTTTATAATTTGTGACAAAATTCTAACTAAATTTGTTTTACCCTTATGACTAAACTCACTAATGTTCAATATATTTTATGATATTAATCAGTATTAAGCTAAATGACACCTAAAACACACAACGTTACATTGTAACATTATTTTACTAAATATACTAATATACAAAAAGGTACATATATGGTATTTCGACATATAAAGGTTTTACCTGCTGTAATTCGAACCTTATAAATAAAAGTCAATAAAACGCTAAAGATTGCTAATGGTATTAACCATATCACATTATCTGTAAAAATTTATGACATTATTATATTAAAATACGATAACCGATATTATAAATTACGAATTATACAGGCCATTTTATAAACACCATTATCCAGTAAAAAAGAAAAAAAATGAGCTTTTTTAAATTTTTTTTGGATTTTAGGTAACGTTTCTGCTAAGATGATATTATAATATATAGTAGATAGATAAGATTAATGTTGTAACTTTTCAGATGTATTCTTTTCATTCAATATGAATCGTATCTATTGATTGAATTTATTACTACCGGAGTAGTAGCTTTTTTTTTAATTTTTAAAATTTTCAATCATGAAAAGTTATATATTTTATTTTATGTTCTCTGTATCGATATGCGCTACTTTACAGGTAAAGTCTCAAGAGATATACGCATGGGAAACAACTACGGCTAATAATTTGTTTGACGTTTACAATATGTACCGCTATGATTTTATCAACGGTGGTACAGATAAAATATTTAGCATCGATGGGCAACGATTTATAGATTTGAATCAAGCATTTTTATATCCATATAATTTTATTTACAGTTTTGAGTTTACGCCCGACCATCGCTTTGTCTATTTCATACAATTAGAAGGTGGGTTATTCCGGTATGAAGTAGCGACGGATAGCCTTGTATTTTTACAGGATCTGACACCGGAGACGACACCAATTGGAAGGTTTGATTATACTAAAATATTAGATATAAATTTTATATCAGACTCAATACTATACGTGTCAGGAGAAAACTACAGCGAGTATAATATCTTTACGAATACGTACAAAAGGATATGGCAACATGCTGATCTTCCAAATACAGACAGAGAGAGGGAGTTGACGGCAGGAAGTATGGTAAAGTATAAGAATAACTTTATTTATTTAACACAATTAACAAAGCTGATGAAACTCGATCTTGAAAATCCGGAAAATAGCAGTAACCTGATTAATTTTAAAATATCTTTTCCACGTCTTAGAGCTGAAAATCTGATTTCAGTACAGTATGATTGTGATTCTACTACACTATATTTCTGGGGAACACCGGATACCGACGATGATTTATCCTATCCGTTGGGCTGGTACAGGATAGACCCCTACACTGGTGCTATACAGTTTTCTCATATTGATCCTGTTTTTCCTGTCAGAGAGTGGAAAGTCAGTTTCAAACATTATGATATATTAGACTGCCAGCATGTAATCAACTTAGATGAGGATGCGTCCACCACAGACGGGCTGGATTTTTTGATACAGGGACTATGTACTGATACCGATATACCGATCAGCGATACCGATGTACGGGTACATAATGTGTACCCCTTAGACAGCATCCAGCTGCGTATCGACAGCCCGCAGCCTGCACAGGCACTGTCCATACCGGGCGGGAATTATACTTTATGGCAGCCCAATACCTATCAGGCTACTATTCGCAATAACGGCACGACCACTAATGCCGACTTTGAAGCCGCTATCCGCAGTACCCGATACTATAATACCGGACAGCGTACAGGTGGTGACATCATCATAGAGGTGATACCCTACTACGGTGGCATAGCAGGGCAGGTCACTATAGCGACATTGAAGATACAAAATCCTTTGCCTTACGCTGGCGAGGACTATACCATAGAAGGCTGCACAGGCGATGCACCGTTGGACTTGATAAGTACTTTGAGTGGAGATGCCAGCTTGACAGGGCAGTTTTGGTTCAATACCCATGAAGTAGCCACCCTCCTCCATGATATACCCACATCACACACGCTGCTTTATATCACACAGTCCGGTAACTGCCACGATACAGCCGTAGTACAGGTAATCGTACATGATAAGCCAGCCGTACAACCGCAGCGTGATGTGGTATTGTGTGCAGGACAGCTTTATACAGTAGATTTGAGCGGGACAGGGTTAGATATACAGTGGTCGGACGGTAGTACTGACAAGATTCGGGATATTAGCAGTAGCGGTATATATAGCTATATGGTAGGGCGACAGGAAGGCTGTACAGCGAGAGATACTTTTGAGGTGCGGTATTTGCCGCCACCGACAACGCAACGGATAGACACGATGATGTGCAGGTCTGGCAGTATTGAGGTCAACGGTATGACTTATACAGAGGCGGGCGTATATGTAAATACGCTGACCAATTACTTAGGATGTGACTCGCTTACAGGACGGATAGAGATAAGTTACTACGAAGCTATACCGATAGCATTGACAGGGGATTTAGGTGTCTGTATCGGCGAAAAGACAGTATTGCGGCTACCATCGGGCTTTAGCGATATAGCGATAGATGGTGTAAGTGTAGTGGGTGACATTACTATAGACCGCCCGGGTTTATATCGTATGACTGCCTTAGATGTGCACGGTTGCGCAGAAGAAAAAATAATAGAAATCACAGCCTATCCATCACCGGAGGTAAAAACGCAAGACCTCAACGATACGGTATATGTAACAGGTATGAAATTGCCCGTGAGCTACAGTTATGATGCAGAGCGGTATCGCTGGACACCAGATAATGGTGCGCTGGATTGTACTGACTGCCCATATCCGGGACTGATACAACCGGAAGGCGGGATATATCACATAGCTGTAACGAACAGCTACGGCTGTACAGGCGAAGCAGCAGTGAGCATATCCTTTAAGGAAACGAGTATTACACTTCCAACAGTAATAGCTAATCATCCGGCGTATGACGATAACGGGCGTTTCTATATCAAGGGCAATGCCGGGATGAAGTACGACCTGTATGTCTATGACCGATGGGGCAGTTTAGTATTTAACGCTGTCAATATCTCAGCCAATGAGCCGTCCTCCGGCTGGCATCCGAATGGCCGCTACGCACAGGGCGTGTATGTATATATGATCCGATACGAGGAGAATGGCAGGATTAAGATAATCAAAGGGAATGTGACGGTATTGTAAACGGGATTTTATCCATAATTGAGCCTTTCGGCTACGAATATTTAATATTTCAGCACCATGACATATATTTCCTTTTTCAAGCCTCCTTTCTCAATAATTCTGATGCAATATTGTTTACCATAAAAAATCAATATGGACGTTTATCTGATTTCTGCATATAATTAATAAAGGCTCTATTTACTACCCTATTTCCGCCTGGTGTCGGATAGTTACCTGAAAAATACCAGTCACCGTTATTATTGGGGCAAGCATCTCTCAGGCCTTTAAGTGTCTGATAAATAACTTTGACTTCCGAGTCGATATGGTCAGGCGTAATAAGTTCAGAAATCTTATCAGTGATTTGATCATCTGAATACTGATCATATAATATTTTAACACAGTTTGTAACATCTTCTACCGGAATTGTTTCTTGTCTTAAACATTCTCGATATACTTCAGCTAATAAATGTTCTTTTTGGTCAGCTTTTAACAACTCTACTAAAGCTCTGAAGGCAACAAATTCATTCATTTTTGTCATGTCGATACCGTAACAATCCGGATATCTGACCTGTGGTGCTGATGACACGATAATAATACGTTTAGGCCTCAAAGTCGCCAGAATAGCAATCACGCTATCTTTAAGCGTAGTACCTCTCACGATGGAGTCATCAATCAAAACGAGTGTGTCTCTCTCATCCTGTACGATACCATAGGTCACATCATATACATGCGAAACCATCAAATCCCGAGATGCTTTATCTGCTATAAATGTACGTAGTTTTTCATCCTTTACCGCTAGTTTTTCGGCACGAACAGAAAGGTTTAAAACAGATTTAAGTGTTTGCTCATTTAAGTTGTTTTGCTTATGAAGTTCTATGATTTTATTTTGTTTAATCACATTCAAACGAGCTTCAAGCCCTTTAATCATGCCATAAAAGGCAACTTCAGCAGTATTAGGAATAAAAGAAAAAATTGTATTTTCGAGATCAAAGTTTATTGCATTCAATATAGAATCAACCACTTTTTCGCCAAGATCCTTTCTTTCAAGATAAATATCTCGGTCAGATCCGCGGCTAAAATATATTCGTTCAAAACTGCAAGGTGTAGGTTGTACAGGTTCCTTAACTAATTCTTCGCTAAAAGTTCCATTTTTACGTACTATCAGAGCATATCCCGGTTTGAGTTCTTGTACTTCTTTATAGCGTACCTTTAAGCTTGTCTGTATAGCCGGCCGTTCGGATGCAACGACAAAGATTTCTTCATCATGATAGTAAAATGCAGGTCTAATACCTGCAGGATCACGCATTACAAAAGCATCTCCATGACCGAGCAACCCGGCCATCACATAGCCACCATCAAATTTTCGGCTTGCGCGCTGCAGCATACGCTGGATATCGATGTGCTCCATGATTAGTGTACTGATCTCATGATTACTATAGCCTTCACCTTTAAACCAGTTAAACAATCGTTGAACTTCATCATCTAAGAAATGTCCTATTTTTTCGAGGACAGTTACGGTATCTGACTTTTTTATAGGATGTTGGCCATAGGACAATAACTCACCAAACAACTCATCTACATTAGTAAGATTAAAGTTCCCTGCCATGATGAGATTACGTGTGATCCAGTTATTATGTCTTATAAATGGATGTACTGATTCCAGTGTATTAGTATCATGCGTTCCATAGCGTAGGTGCCCAAGGAGTAGCTCACCCACAAAAGGAACATTATTTTTTAACCAAGTGACGTCATTCATTTGTTCTGGCGTCAAATTATTAAAATGAGCAAACACACCTTTAAATACATCCTGAAGATAATGCTGGCTATTACTCCTTTGGCGATCAATATAAGGTGTGCCTGGCAAACTATCCAATTTGATATTGACAAGGCCTGCACCGTCCTGACCTCTATTGCGTTGCTTTTGAAGTAAGAGGTGCATCTTATTCAGACCGTAAAGGGCAGTACCATATTTTTCGTGGTAGTATTCGAGCGGTTTAAGGAGTCTAATAAGAGCTACTCCACACTCATGCTTGATTTGATCACTCATCTATCGTGTAAGCTAAATTTATAAAGCCGACGCAAAGATAAAGAGATTTTTAAAAGTTAGATTTATAATTTAAGAAGTTTATACCCATTATACATTCAAATTAGTCCAATCCTTATAAAAAAATAGCAAATCTCTGCGTTAGAAAGCCTCATTATAGCTAAGGCTATATTTGCGTTTTCTGCCTTGATATTTACTATTTTTTCTACTAAATCTTTGGACCATTTAAAAATACAATGGGTATTAAAATTAAAATCACAATTAAAAAAATAAATGCACTACAACAAGGATGATTTAAATACCAACCATTTTTACGAAAACAACTGATATACCAATAAAGCACTCAAATAGGCCATGGCACCCATAAATAAAAACTGGATAATTGGCCATTTCCAGCTAAGTGTTTCGCGTCGGACTACCGCTAAAGTACTCATACATTGCATAGCAAACACATAAAACACAAGTAAAGACATAGCTGTCGCCGGATTATATACCTTTTTATCTGTTCCGGCAAATGTTTCTGCGGCCATTTTTTGCCGTATAGTCAATTCATCGCTTTCACTTCCTATACTATAAATGGTCGCCATAGTACCTACAAAAACCTCACGAGCTGCAAAAGAAGTCAGTAAGGCAATACCAATTTTCCAGTCATAACCTAAAGGTTTTATTGCCGGCTCGATCCACTTGCCCATATTGCCAATATAAGAAGACTCCAATTTAGCAGAAGCAATTTGATTGTCAGTTTGTTTTTGATCCCAATGATTCGCAGTACTGAGTTGAATGGCATTTTCTTCGGCTTTACGCATATTATCACCAGGACCGAAACTGGCTAAAAACCACAAAATTATAGAAATAGCCATGATAATCTTTCCTGCCTCTACGACAAAAGTTTGTACCTTCTTTTTGACTGTCATAAAGACATTTTTCCAAATTGGTCTCTTATAATCAGGCAATTCGAGCATCAGATAAGAAGAAGATTCGCTCCTGAGGATTAATTTAAGAATAAATGATACGACGAGTACACCCACAATACCTAAAAGATACAGTCCCATCAAAGCTAGTCCTTGTGCTTGAAAAATTCCAACCATAACATCCGGAACAACAAAACCTATCAAAACAGCATAAATCGGAAGCCTGGCACTACAGCTGATCAAAGGGCTTACCAAAATGGTTATCAATCGTTCCTTTTTGTTGCTAATCGTCCGGGTAGCCATGATAGCAGGAATGGCACATGCTCCACTAGAAATAAGGGATACAACACTTCTGCCATTCATTCCAAATTTTTGCATAATAGAATCAAACATAAATACAACGCGGCTCATATATCCTGATTCTTCGAGAATGGTAATAAGAAAAAATAAGATAGCTATCTGAGGAACAAATACTACAATACCACCCAAGCCGGCAATAACGCCATTAACGATCAGATCTGAAAACCAATTATTGCCTAAAAATCTACTTACCCAAGTACCACTTAATGCAAAGGCCTCTTCTATCCACTCCATCGGATATGCTGCCCAAGTAAAGATAGCTTGAAAAACAAAGAGCATGATGACAAAAAAGAGAATAGGACCTACCACTTTATTAGTGACTATATTATCTATTTTGTCGGTTATAGTTGCTGACTTCGATATCTTTCTTTGAACAGCCTTACGCAATATATTTTCATGTAAATCAAATCTGCCCATAGTTTCTCTGATTTGAGCACGCAGATCCACAAAATCATATTTATTAACAATATCACCTATCCTAACCTTTTGATCATCAGTCAGAAAGTCAAGCCATTTATAGTGATGCGCTATGAGTTTTGCGTGGTATGGCGTACGACACTCGACGATAGTCATCAGCTCTTGACTTACATCCTGCTCTACCTTGTCCAGTTTAAAAAGGGGTTTAATATCAATATTTTGATAATCAGACAGGCTTTCCAAAATAGCACTCTTTACTAAATCTACGTTTTTTCCCTCTCTGACCGAAATAGGCACTACTTTACATCCTAAAAATGAACTAAGCATTGCGACATCAATTTTAGTATCGTCCTTTTCAATAATATCGACCATATTCAGCACAAAAATCATAGGAATACCCAGATCATGTACTTGCGTTGCCAATAAGAGATGTCTTTCTAATTGAGTAGCGTCTGCTACATAAACTACCAGATCAGGATAATTGACATCATGGATATTGGTAAGCGCATTCGTAACTATTCTCTCGTCCAAAGAATTAGGGAAAGTACTGTATGTACCAGGAAAATCTATTATAGAAACACACTTATTCTCGACTTTAAGTAAACCGACTTTTTTATCAACCGTTACACCAGGGAAGTTAGATACTTTCTGGCGCATACCTGTGAGATAATTAAAAAGGGAGGATTTCCCTGAATTAGGATTCCCTAGTAAGGCAACAACAGGTTGACGATGATCTTCTATCATAAAAAATTATTCTATAATGATGGTCTTTGCTTCTTCTTCTCTTATTGCGATTTGGTGATTGTCTAATTTAACATAAAAGACTTTACCGAAAGGTGCCTTTCTAATCATCTTAATATTAGATTTTGGCAACATGCCCAATGCTAATAGCTTACTTGTGTAAACATTCTCCTTTAAAATGACAATGATACCTGATTGCCCGGGACGAAGATCCAATAAATTTCTTTCAGAATTCAAGATCAAAGAATAATTATTTATATTATTTAGACTAAATACAAATTGCAAAGATAAACAAAACACCCGTACCCTGCAAAATGTTTGATATGATTTATATCAATGTAGGATATTGATTATATTTATGGAAATATTAGACTAAAAAAAACTGTATTATACTCATTATACATTCAAATTAGCCAATCCTTATAAAAAAATATTTGGGCCATTTAAAAATATAAAGAGTATTAAACACACCATTCCTAATCGTAAAAAAAAATCGCACCCTAAAACAAAAATGAGTTGCCAGATTAATCCAGCAACTCATTTTTAGGGTTGATTTAACAATTACAGTAATTATCTAATGTTAAGCATTTTGCTAACTTTAGTTTGTCCTGCAAACTTCAATTCGTACATCAACAATCCAGCCACACTGATATCATCTTTGCTAATCCGCATTGTGTTTTCACCTTGCTTAAAGTACTCCACTTTAGTATGTACTACTTTACCGGTTACATCCATGATTCTGATGGATACATCACCGGCATCAGGCAAGTAAAATTGTATCTGTGTTTCGTTATTCCATGGATTTGGAATATTGCCGTGAATTTCAAATGCATCAACAGTATTTCTAATAATTCTCCATCCAAGTTTTTCAGCTTTTAAAGCCTTGTTATAGTATTCTGGATGCAGATTGGATGTAGTCATCAATGATAGGCCATTTGAAACCTTCATATCATGGTCCATATCTACTTGAATATAGAATAATACATCTGAAGTATTTAAATCGATACCTTCAGAGCTACTCCAAGACATTTTTAAAACATCATTACTAAATACAAAATTATCTAAATGAACTGGAATCAAGCCAGGAATCACATACACATCTTTAGCTCCTCGCACATTAAATGCAGCTTGGAATCCATATATTTGGGAGTTATTGTCTGCATAGATAGGTATAATATTTTTGCCTTGATGTAGTGATTGTTCTGGAACACTAAATTGTAATCCAGTGCTTCTTGAATCTACAACCTGACTTCTTGCCTGAGCTATATAACTATCATTTACATCTCCTATTTTTATACCAACCCAATTGATATTCATATTACTACCCAGTGACTCTATATGATATCTTTCAGGCAATAGATATTGGAATGGATCAGATGGATCAGAGAATTTATAATCCTTGTCAATCATACGCCAGCTCTTATTATTAGGGAAGTTATCATAAACACCTAAAATCAATTTTCTTAACTGAGATATATCAGAAGCTGAGATACGTTCGTCATTATTAATATCAGCTGCAATAATCTTATACGGAGAATTAAATTTCTCAACTTCAAGGATATGTCTTTGGATATAAACAAGATCTAATGTGCTCACACCTTCAAGTGGATCAATATTGCGTTCTGGAATAACATCATAATTACCGCCACTAGGCATAGGTGGGAATTCATAATTCCCCTGTTTATTAGTTTTGGCGTTTGGTAGATTACTACCCAGTAACTGAACGTTTACATCCGGTACAACCTCACCATAAGCTGTCTTTACATTACCATCAACTCTCAGGGTTATAGAGTCAGGACAGTAAGGTGCATATTCGTTTTTCAATCCGACTAAGGACTGGCATAAAGAATAAGGTGCAGTTTCACCTACGTGCCAGAAATACACATAAACACCTATTGGCGAAGCAGGCAGATCAGCACATGTATAAGTCCTGACCGTATCGGTTATATCCGTGTTACTAAAAGATGCTACAATTTTTGCACCCTTAGGACATCCCTCTATGATGGTAGCGTGGCTATAAACATTATCTTGTACTGTTAAGTCATCACCCAATTCAGGATAAGTCTTAGTACAGAACAAATGCTCTTCAACACCTTTAACGATCAGCACAAACTTGAAACTATCTCTTAGTGCGCTATTGCAATTAGATACGGCAATCAGTAGGAAATCATGCTCACCATCAGTATAATCACCATTTAGATTAAAGTCACTGACCACCTTACCATTAACAGTCAAAGTAAGATTACATCCTGTAACAGTATGTAATACATTGCCTTCCAGCCTAGCTTGACATGTAGTAGAATCTCGGTAAATATATAGTGTATCAGGGCCAGAAATCACAGGTGCGATGACATTTATTGTAACCTTTTGAGTAGAAGTCCATATACCGCTATCTGTACCTGGAACCAACTGACAAGAATCAATAACTGTCCAAACCCGCTGATATTCACCGGCACATAATGAAGTAGGAATATTATCAGTATATGAAATATCTATTATTCCACACTTAAAATTGCCAGTATCTACATTAGCAAAACCAATATTAGCAGGATCGGTAGAATCACAATCTGTAATAGTCACATCACTAGGAAAGTCTATATCATTTATTGTAATAGGATCATCGTTGAATACAGTTATCAACTGAACGCATTGTGATGAATTTCCGGAAATATCCGTAGCGGTAAACGTCCTAGTAATGAGACCTACTTTACAAATATTTACATCAATGATACTTTCTTCTTCAAGCTTTAATTGTACTAAACAATTGTCGGTCGCTGTAGCTAGCCCATAAGTAGATAAAGGCAAGGTCGGATCATAAACATCACAGCTAATATTCAAATTGGCCGGACAAACCAATGTCGGTTTAATAGTATCCAATACAGTAACATTAGCAGTACAAGTTAAAGTATCATGAGTATTTGTATTGATGACCGTTAAAGTCACTACTACAGGGTCTGGAAGGGTTGCATCATTACAGTTAACCTCATCAGGAGTGACATAAGCAATAATATTGCTACATGCGCCAATGTGGCCTGTACTAATATCATCCGGCTTTATAGTATAACTACCAGTAGCGTCCAAATATACTGTAATATCCTTAGTTGTACAAACTAGATCACCTTTATCCACATTGACAGTGACGGTGGCTGTACCGATACACCCGTGTACATCAGTGACAGTTACGGAAACTACGGTCGTATCTGTAAATACAACTGTAATTTCTTTTGTTGAGTGTCCTGTGCTCCATTCATATTTAATACCCTCTGAAGCGATAAGTGTGGCTTTTTCGCCAGAGCAAACATTCAGATCACCAGTAATAGTAACAGGGTTTTGGTTAAATACATGAACTGTATGTTCCGCTGTATTTGTACATCCCTCACTATCTGTACCAGTTACAGTATATGTAGATGTAATCGAAGGTGACACTGTAATCGTTTCAGTGGTAGCACCTGTACTCCATAGATATTCATCGCCACCGGATGCTGTAAGATCTACTGACGTGTTAGCACATACCGTATCGACACCAGTAATGGCAATCGTCGGTAATGGGAAGATATCTACGGTTGCTTCACCAGTATTAACACAGCCATTTGCATCAGTAGCCGTAACAGTATAAGTTGTCTTAACTACCGGATATACAATAATAAAATTTTGTGTTGCACCAGTACTCCACAGATAGCTAACACCACCAGACACGCTCAAATAAGCAAATCCACCTGGACATATACCATCTGGAGATTCAATTGTCACATCAGGTAATGGATTTACAGTAACCACTTTCGAAGCTGTGCCTTTACATCCATTAATATCTGTAATGGTAACTCTATATGTCGTAGTGGATGATGGACTTACTGTTATACTTTCTGTAGTCTCACCAGTACTCCACTCGTATGACACAGGCGTACCACCCGATAAAACCCCCGTTAAAACGGTAGAAGTACCTTGACAAATCGCACCATTACCGGTAATAGTTGCATTTATTGTTAATCCATTTACAGTAACTGTTATGCTTTCAGTACCGACACATCCATTATTATCCGTAGCGGTAACGGTATATGTAGTTGTGATTACAGGTTTTACCGTAATAGATGACGTCGTTGCACCTGTATTCCAAACATAAGACGTACCTCCAGACGCTGTCAGTGTTGTCTCTTCTCCTATACAAATAATATTATCACCACTAATAGATACTACTGGTAGTGGAAGTACATTTACTAATTTAGAGCGTGATTCAGTACATCCAAAAGCATTTGTCGCTGTAACCGTATAGGTAGTTGCAGTAGATGGAGTCACTGTTATCGAAGCTGTCGTTTCTCCTGTACTCCATACATAATTGATTCCACCAGAAGCTATCAATCCGGCGGAACTGCCGATACAAACTGCATCCGGTCCAGAAATACTCAAAGATGGTAAAGGATTAACTGTTACGGTCTTTGATGCTGTACCTTTACATCCATTAGTATCAACGATCGTTACAGAATAAGTAGTAGTGGACGAAGGACTCACTGTTATACTTTCTGAAGTCTCCCCTGTACTCCAAAGGTATGAACTCGCTGTACCTCCAGTCAAAACACCGGTTAATACAGTAGATTCACCATGACATATATTGTCGTCACCAATTATAGACGCATTTATCGTTAAACCATTAACATGGACAGTAATAGAAGCAACACTTGAACAACCTTGACTATCCGTACCAGTAACCAAATAAGTGGTCGTTGAAGACGGAGTTACAGTTATAGATGGTGTTGTAGCACCCGTACTCCATACATAAGAAGTACCGCCTGCTGCTGTCAAAGTAGTAGATTCATTGATACAAACCTCTGTATCTCCTGATATAGTTATCACAGGTAATGGATTAACATCCACTTGCTTAGTCCTTATTGCTGTACAACCTGCAGCATTAGTGACGGTAACTGTATATGTGGTCTTAGAAGTCGGAGTCACTGTAATTGAAGCTGTTTTAGCTCCTGTATTCCAACTGTAAGACACACCACCAGATGCTGTAAGCGTAGCTGACGATCCTATACAAATCGCATTTGGGCCGGCAATATTGACCTGTGGCAAATCATGCACTGTTACTAATTTTGATGCTGATACAGTACATCCATTACTATCGGATATAGTAACAGAATAAGTTGAAGAACTATTAGGCGCAACAGTTATACTATTAGAGGTACTACCTGTGCTCCATAGATATGAAGTAGCAGTACCACCATTCAGATGACCTGTTAAGGTAGTGTTTTCACCTTGACATATATTATCCTTACCTGTAATGCTTGCAGAGATACTCAGCCCATTAACTGTAACAACGATAGAGGCTTGTGCAGTACACCCATTACTATTGGTCACAGTTACAGTATAAGTCGTAGTCGATACAGGTGCAACATTGATTGTTGGGGTAGTCTGTCCTGTATTCCATACATAAGAACTGCCACCATGAGCCGTCAAATCCGTACTTGAACCAATACAAATAAATGTATTACCCGTAATGGATGCGATCGGAAGTGGATATACGATAATTTCCTTTGAAAGCACCTCTGAACATCCTGCATCATTAGTTATAGTAACGGTATATGTGGTATTCTCACTAGGTAAGACAGTAATAGCATTTGTAGTAGCCCCTGTATTCCACAAATAAGATGAACCACCTGTAGCTGTCAATGTTGTACTCTCACCTAGGCAGACATTACTACCACTAATGCTTCCATTAGGATATTTATTTACTGTAACGGTAATACTTTCATCATCTAAACATCTGAATTCATTTGTAACAGTTACACTATATGTAGTAGTAACAGATGGATTTACTGTGATAGAGCTGGTTGTTGCACCATTGCTCCACACATAAGTAAGTCCTCCGCTCGCCGTTAAGACTGCCTCGTCACCTTCACATATAGATGTTGGCCCGCTTATGACAGCAACAGCCGGATGCTTTTCGCATATTTTTTCACATACATCAGAGTCATTATTATCCTGAACATCAACATCTACAATTACATAATCCTGATTTCCATTACAATCTGTAGCCCATAATTCTACAGAAGTGGGATATCCTACGTGATAACATGTAAAACATGCGATCGTATCATTAATATCAGATGAAAAACTATACTTTAATGGATCTTTGCAACAAGCAGCTGTACTACTGAGGTTTAGAGATCGAGCTGTTATACAACCCATTTCTATATCAGCCTCGCCATCTCCGTCGGTGTCCATTGGATTTATACCAATAGATATTCTTTCAACTGCGACAATATTTGGTTTGTCCTTATTTACAACAGTCACAAGATGTGATTTTGTAACAAGGTTGCCACACTGATCTTCAAATGTCCAAGTAATCCTATGAGTACCTACCGGCAACAAAGCGTTTAATGATGCAGTATTACCATAACCATTATTTACAACATCCTCAGCAGGGGTCTTGTCATTATAATAATCAATGACATATCTCCATCTCAATTTAGTGTCAGGTGTACAAAGGTCTTTTCCTACAAAAGTAAGCGTAACTCTGCCCTCAGTACAATTACCTTTATCTGTATAAAAAGTAGTATCTACCGGTATATCACCCACAAAGAATGGCGGCTCAGTATTTAGAATTACTATTGTTTGCTGGTATTCGTATGGAATATAACTACTACCTAATCTTTCCATTTCACACCAATCTATAACAGTCCACTTACGAATAATCTTGTAACAAGCATTTTTTACAAAATCATAAACATAATCCTTATATGAAGCTGCTGCCAATCCACATGCTGCCTGATTAATAACAGGATATCCATATCCTTCAGGTAGATTTTCAGGATCAAGATCTTCAGGTGAACATTTGTTAGTCAATGTATAATCTTTAGGGTAAATAACATCTTCGACCGGGTCAAAGAAGTTTTTATTTTCGACTGTTAAGGTTTGTTTACAAGTAACCGTTGACTGATGGTCAGTAGCTGAAAAAGTCCTTTCAATGATACCTGTACGACAAGCACTCAATGTGAAAGAAGGGGTAAGCTCTGTCAAATCAGCACCGCAAGCATCAATAGCGATTGCTTGACCGTATTTAGTCAAATCCATGCCAGTATAAACCTCACTACAATCTATAGTAAGATTAGCAGGACAAGTAATTTTAGGTGCATGCTTATCCTGTACTTCCACATTAACCATACAAGAGTTAGTGTTTCCATTGACATCCCATACTTTCAGTACAACCATATTATTCTGGCCTACATTACTACAATCAAAATGAATATAATCATGGAATGCAGTATCCGGGACAACTGTAAAATTACCCATCTTTGCTATCTTCATATAATCAAGACCACAACCATCAAAGCTACCATCATCCACATTTTTAGGGAAGAGGTAGGCACCACCTTTAGAGTCAAGGCCTACTACAACTATACCTTTACATATTACTGTAGGTGCTGTATTATCTTGAACATGAACGACAAAAGTGGTAGATGCTGAGTTTTTACAATTATCGTATGCGGTATATGTAATATTGTGATCACCTGCATTCAACGTAATAGTAGCATTTCCTTTAAAATTCTCAATAAATCCACCCGGGTAAGTTACATCTATGCGATATATACCACTACAACCATCTGTCGCAATAGCATTTGGTAATGTCACCACAGCCTCACACAGATTGCGTCCGGTAGTACTTACCGTAAAATCGCTTATTGGGCTAATCACAGGTGCTTCATTATCGATGATCTCAATAAGCTGATCATATATTTTTACTTCATTGGATGAACACCATGCTTCGTAAACATACCAGTGTCTGACAATTTTACGTACACAACCGATATATCCAAAGTCCTGATCATCGTACCAAACTGATAAATTACAAACTTCTGCAAAATCAGGATATAATGATAATCCTGCTAAAGTAGGAACTCCCGTAACTTGTAAGGTAGGAATGCCTTTTTCGTTAGCAATAAAGCCATTACAAGTCAGTGGATTGTTTGTTGCCATTGTAAAATTAGAAGGCATTACTATTTTTGTCAAATCTGGTCTTTCCAGAGAAATACGCATTTTACATATAGCGGATTTATTACCGGATTCGTCAGTAGCCTGATAAGATCTGTCGATGTAACAAATGTACTTAGGATCACAATCTAATCTTGTGATTTTTTCATTTACAATGACATTTTTCACGATACCACCACAATTATCAGCCTCAAATGGACCAGTATATTCATCCAATTTATAGCAAGGTAAGATAATATCTCTGCAAATAGACTTAGGTGGTGTGTTATCCTCTACTGTGATATTAGACCAGCAAGAATTACCACCGCATCCCTCTTGCAAAGTAGCCATTACAGTCGTACCTACATGTTCTTTTGTTAAAGTTGCATTAGGTATTAGTTTACCGTTCATATCGGTAAGTAAAACAATGTAAGGAGCATTTGGATTCAAATTGCCTGCAACCAGCATCTCAGGAGAAATCATCTTAGAGCAGTTGCCATCTACACTGACATTAAAATCACCGATACAGGCAATTGCAGATAAATCAGGTGCACCTATGGCAATATCTAACACAGCTGGAGCAATACATCCTGTCGCTACAGCCTCAACTTTCACCTCATGTTTTCCGGTACTGTATCCAGTCCAGTCGATAGTGTATGTACCACCGCTCACACCGGATATCGGTGTATTATCTATATACCACTTAAAGGTCGATCCGACTGGCGCTCCTTTAACTTTATATTCTGTCTTAGCTGCTACACATAATGATTGTCTGCCTGACAATGTCATAGGAGTAAAGGTACAAGTGCCTGATGAAGCAGTAACCGGCTCTAAATCACCAAATGCATTTCTAAATCTGATCGCAAAAGCTTTACCATCTATGTGTACTGCACTAAATGTAAATTCACTAAATCCAGGATTAGATGCTATAGGTGTTTCCGTCATCACGGCACCATCAGCAAGTAAAACTGGTGCACCTGGAGGTAGTGGACTTGAAATATCATAAAGACCATTAGAAGACTCTACATACCATCCGTCACCTGTCAGGCTAATTAGCTTAAATGTAGCAACAAACTGTCCATTTGACGGTGTAGTTGCTGGGCGGCATGAAGCACAAGAAGCGTATTCTATAGGTGGGAATATTACAATATAATCTTGATCGTAATCATCATCATAACGATTGCCAAAAGTAGGTAAATTAGTTTCAAATGGATTAGTGGCATCAGGTAAACCCGCTGTTTTGTTATCAAATTCAGGGTTAGATACTTTAACACCAAACTCATCATATATTTCTTTGATAGCAGCAACATTGATTAATTTCAAAGGCAGTGGTGCATTTGCAGAAACGATTGTTCTAATAGTAGTATGATAGGTTTGTCCAGGTTGGATATTCCCCGGGAATTCGACATATCTTTCTGCAACTTCCCCAGTCCAACTCCAATTATCATCAGCAAGTTTTACATATCCCGGAAGATAATCGTAAAGTTTAATTTTTGAAATTGGTGAAATACCCGAGTTCAAAACACTAATATCCCATACGACCACATCACCTGGTTTAATTCTGTGATTCGGAACAGATTTCTTTAATTTAATATCAATATTGCTATTAAGAATAAAAGCTGGATCGTGATCATCTTCATCAATCCCACCATGATCTGTGACTAAATCATCTGTTGGAGACTTAGCTACACCACCTTTATCATTAGATGGATTTGTATCCGGTGTCGAATCAAAATCTGTATTGACAATACCACATGCTAATGCAGATATTTCGGCAAAGTTGATTACTTCACGTACCGTCTTTGAGTTTCGCAATGCTAAATTTAAAACTATTTCACGGCTTTCGCCAATATGTAAGCCAGTATTGTCCGTATAATACAATTTTGATAAATCTTCGGACATAGTCCAACCAGGATTAAGTGCCGGATCAAAATCAAATTCACCATTCAAATAATTTACAACAGTAAAATGGGTTGCATCCATTGTACCTTGATTATAAATCGTAGTTTTAAAAGATGCTTTATTATCAGGATAATATATCAAACTCTTAACAGGCACATGTTTTAGTGCTAAGTCACATAGCGCCGGTAACGCTCTTGCTGTACGGTCTTCTATGCGATCAAAACAAGAAGTAATATCACTGATTTCATTTCCTGAGATATCGCTTACTTTTACCACAGTCACTTCATTCTCATAATCCGGAAAAACAGCTTGTGTTGAATTAAAATTCAAAAACAATTGAATCTTTTTGCTTTGTCCCGGCAACAAATCTCCATCCAGTGTACCTATCATGGAAGTTCCATTATAAACCCAGTTTGGATTTGCACTTTGGTTAAAATAATATGTCGCTGGAATTTTGTCTTCAACCTGAACGTTTTGAACAGTCTGTGTTCCATTATTAAATACTTCTATTTCAAAATTGACAACATCAGTATATTTAAGTCCCGGATTATTCACAACCTTTTTAGTAACCTTCAGCTTACAGTTACCGGAAGCAACCAATCCCAAGTCAAAATTATGACTAGTACCTATTACTTGTACTGCTGTAACCCCATTAGGACAAGAGGTAGTACCAGCAACGCTATTGATACCAGGTGTACCAGCATTTTGAGTAGTCCAATTATAGTACTGACCATCGATCAAATATGAACCCGACACAGTATCGTAGTATGCCTGATCGATTCCTATATAATACTGTTGATGACGTAAAACACCGCCTGCCACATTACTCCTATTAAATACATAATTACCATTTGCATCAGTAACCGTGTTGCTTATAATATTACAGTTTTCGTCCATCAAAATGACTTTAATCCCTGCTATACCAGATTCATTTGCATCTTGGATGCCATTTTTATTAGCATCAAACCAGATCAAATTACCAATTTCTATATCAGGCAAACCACATAATGGAATAATATCACCAAATCCTGTAGATTTACCAAATAAGACCTGTGTATTGCGAGTATATAATTCTTTGCTACCTTCTTTCTTGCCTGTAGTTGTATTATACCTATGCAATCCACCTGAGTAAGAATTCATCTCAGGATCAAACACAGTAGAAACTACCGAACCTGTTCCCGGCATAGCAAAGATACTTCCTGTGGTGATTTCAGGGTGATACGTAGGATTTGCTATCCAATAGTCATCACTAAAGAATTCACCACCGTGACTTCTGTCTTCAAGAGTCCAGCCACCACTATTATTTTTAAAGGCAATCATCAGATCTCCTTGTTGTTCGTCTAATCTATTGCTTACATTATTACAATAAGCATGACCTATCCTATCTGATAAAGATAGTAACATATCTCCATTATCTGTAAAATCTATATCAGTCAACCAGAAAGCGGGCATTCCGCCTACGATTGGTGACGATGTCCAGTTAGATCCGGCATTAAGTCTCAAACCAGTATCTGTAAAAGAACCTGTCTTAGGGTCAAAATCCCACACATACATTTTCTTACCAGGCTCTGTAGTACCGACATATATATGTCCATTATAGAATTTAAGCGCAAAAGCATGGATACCCGTACCTGGAATCTGATAGTTTACAGTAGTAGCCGCCGTCGGATTATCTATCAAAATGCGCACCAACGTATTATTATATATATTGACAACATAAAGGTAACGCTCATCAGGGGAAATGACCATACTACCTAAACCCATCTTACCGACCTGATCACCATAAGCACAATTAGTGACATCCGTAGTAGCTAGTGTTCCGACACTCTGTCCGAGATCACTTAATTTAACAAATAGGGATGACTGGAACATAGCACCATTAAATGCTGATTTAAAGATAGCATCGTGACCAGCTTTTAATCCTGAGTACTGCTTAATAAGTGCAGATGAGAATATTTCATTTGTGCTACTTTTGTAAGCAAGTCCCCAGATTGATCCTGTCTCGCCATGCATCGCAAATTTGCGCGCAGGCGTAGTGCTGTTAAATCCGTAAGCCACTCCTACGATGGTAGGCTCCGCCGGTCTGAGGGTTGTCTCTCCTTGCACAAAACATGTAGTAATAATCTCTGTATTACTATTGCATACATCCAGATCTGAGGTCAGACCAAAATTAACATTGCACGCAGGTGTCTGTACAAACTGAACCGCCGAGGCATTATTCACACCTATCTTAGCAGCATAGTAACCAGACAGAAAAGAAAAATTAATTCTAACCTTCTTGCCATCTTCTAATCCAGACAAGGTGTATTCACCACTACCATTAGTAGTCGCAGAGGTAAGCAACGCACCATTGCTACCATAGGCCTGAACTAAAATTCCTTGCAAACCTACTTCGCCGGAATCTTTGGCACCATTATTGTTGATATCATTAAAGACTGCGCCTTTGATCTGACCACTTTGAGCAGCGCATTGGGCATGCGATGAAAATGACCACAGACTAAATAACACAATTGTCATTATCGATACATAATGACGCAACGTCACATTGTGACATGTTTGGGTAATACTGTTTTCCATTTTTAAGACCTTAGTTGTTTTTAAAAAAAATAAACATCATAACTTTAGATTGTCACCGAATACAAATCTTTAGTTATATTAATAATTACGTATCAATCATTTACATAACCGAAATCGTAAATAATGATACTTTAACTACTCTTTACTGCCTATTTGGGAAGCATAAATCGTCATCAACATGGGCAATGACTAGTTACACTTTGGCGCAAATATATAAACTATTCATAATATGTTGTATCACTTTAATTAAAATAAATTAAAAAAAAATGTAATATGTTATTTTCACTTAATCATATCCCTTACAAAATTTTATGTATCTTTGCACCATAAATATCATGTATGCATAATCACACCATTATATTAAAGAAAGGAAAAGCTATCTCTATTTCCAGATTTCACCCATGGGTATTTTCCGGCGCTATTTACTCGGATACACGAAAAATAAAAGATGGTGATCTCGTGGATATCTTTTCTTACGAAAAAACATTCCTTGCAAAAGGTCATTTTCAGAGTGGCGGTTCTATAGCTATACGCATCCTTTCTTTTGCGGAGATAGAAATTGACCTTGGATTTTGGGTTGATAAGTTTAGAAAGGCTATTCAGTACAGACAGGTTTTCGATATTCCATCCCCTAATACAAATGCATATCGTCTTATCCATGGTGAAGGTGACGGTCTGCCAGGATTAATCATCGACATATATAATAATATAGGTGTCATCCAATGCCATTCTATAGGTATGTATTTAGATGCTCAGTTAATCGGCGATGCTTTAAAGCAAGTACTAGGCGATCAGTTGGATACTATTTTTGTTAGGGCAAAGGATACGCTGCCTAAAACATTTGCTGCCGGTATAGAAGACCGGTTTTTGATAGGCAGCCAAAGTACTACCACTGTTACCGAAAATCAAGTCTTATTTGATATCGACGTCATTACCGGGCAAAAGACAGGGTTTTTCTTGGATCAACGTGAAAATAGAGCCTTAGTTGGAAGATTTGCCAAGGGCAAAGAAATACTCAATTGCTTTTGTTACACAGGTGGCTTTTCACTCCTTGCGTTACAGGGTGGTGCCACGCATGTAGATTCTGTTGATATTTCGCAAAAAGCAGTGGACCTAATGGAAAAAAATTTAGCGTTAAACCCATTTGCAGCCACACATCAGAGTATTTGTGCAGACGTATTACAATTTTTAAGTGATAAGTCTCTTAGACAGTATGATGTCGTCATCGTAGATCCTCCTGCTTTTGCCAAATCACTCCACAAGCGGCACAATGCTGTTCAGGCATACAAAAGGCTCAATGCCTTAGCACTACAAAAAGTAAAACCTGGAGGGCTACTGTTTACTTTTTCTTGTTCACAGGTGGTAGGAACTCAACTATTTTATGATACGATTGTAGCCGCAGGGATAGAAAGCGGTAAAAATATCAAAGTCATGCAATCGCTAAGTCAAGGTCCTGACCATCCTATCAATCTCTACCATCCTGAAGGCCATTACCTGAAAGGGCTGATGCTTTATGTCGAATAAGTCGGGAAATTAAAATGTATATTTGTATTCTAATCCAGCTACAAAACCACGTGTCAAGCCGTCTGGTCTGGCCTTTCTGACTACTAAAGGTGCACCGGCGCTCAGTTGAACTGCATGGCGCATACAGAATGTATAATCGATATAGAGATTACCATTTACCGTTAGTCCTTTAGAACCTAGGATAGTGGCTTCCTTGCCTGGTCCTGACTTATAGGTATCATCATCCAGATGGTACACGGCCAAAACACTTGGCGATATATGTAAAGCACCCACAATAGGTATATCATAAGAAATTCTTGCCAAGGCATCACTGCCTCTCTTGTACATATTAGTTGTCTGGAAAGTCCTCAGAATACTACCCTCTGGGTAGCGCCCTGCATCAAATGAATTTTCGTTCTGTATAAAAGGTCGCTGATAGCCTACCATAATCTGAATATGATCCATAGCATACCCTAATCCAAAAATGCCGTCTATAGTACCCAAACTGGACTGATAATCCATCGGCAACGGCAACTGGTCTTTAGTTTTGTTAGCGTCAGAAAGCGGCATCTTGACGCCGAGTATCGCATTGAGCTGATTCCAAATTCTATATTTACCCGTAAGGAAGATATCTGACAAACCCCAAACCGAAATACCGTTTCCTGACTGACTTATGGAAGTCAACCTGGCATTGATACCAAAATTGCGATTAATGTTGCGCTCATATTCGATATAATTGCCAAGCACCGAGATATTATGGTCAGCACTTCCTGTATTTATACCTATCTTTAAATTAGTTACGGTCGTATCTAAATGGGTTAGCCCATTGGGTTTAAAACTACTGATAGTACACATACCGGCATCACTACATCCCTGAGCGATCACATCCATTTGCCAGCTAACAACTATCCATACTATTAATATCAATTGATGTCTCATAATCCACTACTTAATGAAAAAAAATTCAAACAGTCAAAGATATAATACTTTTTAGATATGTAAAGGTAAAAATTAATTTCCATGGATAAATGTAAAAAGAAATGAGCATTTCAAATGCTTACACCCTTAGGGATGGTAGTATATGAGCATATTTAATAGTTGTCTATTCTATACCCAAAATTTTATGTGTTTGCAAACTCAACTTCCATTTAGGGTGATCCATACAATAGGCGACCGTAGCTTTTATATTGTCCATTTGATTTGCATTGTCCATAGGTTGAAGATAGAAATATTCAAAATCAAGATTCTCAAACTGATCAGGCGTATTTTCAATCTGTGGATAAACCAATTTTAATTCATTGCCTTTTGTAATAACTAAGTATGTATTAGCTTTTGGGCTTACGCAAACCCAGTCGATACCATCTGGCAGCGATACGGTTCCATTGGTTTCGATAGCGATCTCGATGCCTGCCTTATGAAAGGAATCAACAAGTAAAGCATCCACCTGTAGTCCAGGCTCACCACCTGTACAAACCACGAAGGGCAGTACACCTTTATCCGGCCACAGGGATATAATTTTATCTGTCAGGCTTGCTACCGTATATTTCCCGCCATTATTGCCATCCATACCCCAAAAGTCAGTATCACAAAATTTGCATATAGCCTTTTCTCTGTCTTCTTCCCTACCCGTCCATAGATTACATCCGGCAAAACGGCAAAATACTGCCGGTCTTCCAGTGTGAAAACCTTCGCCCTGCAAGGTGTAAAATATTTCTTTGATTTTATACATAACTTATCTCGATTGATGCAAGCACGCCACTTACAAATGGTGTAACAATTAAAAAATGATAAGGATGAATTTTAAGTCAATTTTATCATTACTCATCATAAAGACGCGACAAATGTAGCAAAATCCTTTAGCGAATCCAGCCTACAGTCAGGAATAGAATTTAGACTTTGGACTGTGCCGGGACTATTGCCCACTAAGATGGTTTTCATCCCTAGTTGATTGCCAAAAACGATATCACTATACGAGTCACCGATCATAATAGAATGCTTAAACTCTATATCGGGATAGTCTTTTAAGGCTTCGTAGGCCATTCCCGGATTAGGTTTACGGCAAGATGGATCTAAATCCGGCAAATACGGGCAGTAATATATCTGGTCGATCCTGCCACCATGGTATTCAATATATTGGATCATCTGCTCGTGTATCGCATCCAATTGTTCATGAGTATAAAGGCCTTTTTCTATCCCGGCTTGATTAGTGACGATAACGATGCGTCTGAAGTGGTTTGAAAATACGGCAAGTGCTTCCAAGACACCAGGTAAAAACTTAAATTCATCCCATTTTTTGATGTAATCGCCGACGATGCGTACGTTGATAACGCCATCCCTGTCCAAAAACAAAGTCCAGGAATTATCAAATTTAAAGTTTGGCCAGCTAAATGGAATTTTTACTTGCATGATGTTTCTATTTACCTGACCAAACTTACCTTATTTAGTTATATCCCAATTTAGCTCTCAATCCATGATCGAGCGCATCTAAAAACTCCTCTGTATAGAGATAATGTTCACCGTGTTTTACCTTATTGCCGTGGATAATGACTGCTAGGTCTTTAGTCATTTTTCCAGACTCTACTGTTTCTACACAAACCTGCTCCAGTGCATGGCTAAAGTCGATCAATGCCTGATTGCCATCTAACTTGCCACGGAAGGCCAGACCTCGCGTCCATGCGTAAATAGAAGCTATTGGATTGGTAGAGGTAGGACGACCAGCCTGATGTTCTCGATAGTGACGGGTCACCGTGCCGTGAGCTGCCTCTGCTTCCATCGTATTGCCATCCGGTGTGACTAGTACAGAGGTCATCAAGCCCAGCGATCCAAAACCTTGTGCTACGGTATCTGACTGTACATCTCCGTCATAGTTTTTACAAGCCCATACGAAGTTACCATTCCACTTTAAGGCACTGGCTACCATATCGTCGATCAGTCTGTGCTCATACACGATACCCATACTGTCCATTTTGGCTTTATACTCAATTTCATAAATCTCCTGGAAGATATCCTTAAATCTGCCATCGTATTTTTTTAAAATGGTATTTTTTGTAGAAAGGTATAGAGGCCAACCTTTTGATATAGCCATATTAAAACATGACCTTGCAAAACCCATGATAGACTCATCATTATTGTACATACACATAGCGACACCATCGCCTTTAAAGTCATATACTGTCCAGTTAGTCTCAGTGCCATCTTCTGCTGTAAAAGTCATCGTCAACTTTCCTTTTCCTTTGATGACTGTATCCGTAGCACGGTACTGATCACCAAAAGCATGACGACCGATAATGATCGGTGCAGTCCAGTTTGGTACTAAACGCGGTACATTGCTCATCACGATAGGCTCACGAAACACAGTGCCATCTAAGATATTTCTGATCGTTCCGTTAGGGGATTTCCACATTTCCTTCAACCCAAATTCCTCCACACGGGCTTCGTCAGGTGTGATGGTAGCACATTTGATACCTACGCCGTATTGTTTGATCGCATGAGCGGAATCGATCGTTACTTGATCATTAGTAGCGTCTCTATGCTCGATACCTAGGTCATAATATTTAATATCAATATCCAAATAAGGTAGTATCAGTTTGTCCTTGATAAATTTCCAGATAATGCGCGTCATCTCATCACCATCCAGTTCTACTACAGGATTTGCAACTTTTATCTTGTTATAAGCCATTGAATATATTTTTAACTGATTTTTAAAAAATTAGGTGCAAAGATAGAAAAAATGTCCAATGTCAAAAGATTAAAATCCTTAAATCAAGGTTAAACTCCTTTAGTCTTTCAAAATAAATGCTAAATTTGCACTTTCGTAAATAAATAAAATAGAATAAAAACGCACGACATGGCTGAAAATAATCCAAATCAAAATCAAATCAATATCGAATTATCTGAGGAAGTAGCAGAAGGCATCTACAGTAATCTCGCTATTATATCCCACTCACATTCCGAATTTATAGTGGATTTTATCAGGCTCGTGCCCAATGTACCTAAGGCAAAGGTAAAATCTCGTATCATCCTCACACCGCAGCACGCTAAAAGGCTGATGAAAGCTCTTCAGGATAATATCAAAAGATACGAAAACCAGTTTGGCAATATCGAAGATCCGGAAGCTGGCATGATGCCACCGATGAATTTCCCAACTGCCGGTATGGCGTAAGGTTTTTTCAGGACTGAGGGTTGAGGGCTGAGGATTCAGGGTTGAGGTACTTTGTCATTCCAAAGAGCAGCTTATAAACGGCTATAATATATCACACTATTAGAACTCACAGTGGACTGTTCGCATGGATAGTGATAACACCTATGGTGTTTTATGTGATTACTCCATAGCTAAGGTGTGGAAATTCACTACCATTCTTTTTCCTGACTTCATCAATGCGTCACCCAAATCGAATTTTGTCTAAAATTAGATTTGAATGGCTAAGGAATATAAATAGATCTTGTCGTTTTTTACCCTATCCCCAACCCTTTCCCTTAAAATGAAAAGGGAGGTTATTTTGTTGTAAATGAATGAATTATAAGTAAAAACAAAACAAAGAAACCAACTAAAATCCAAGGGAAGATCTAAATCTCATCAATTATGTAAACCGGCCTTAGCAAATTTGCCGTTAAGAAATCACGGAGTAAAACTGAAAAGAATTTATAACTGTTTGAGCCAAACGAAGGTTAAACAAATGCACTAAACAGCAAAGCTACCGTATGATTAAAAATATTACAAATCTATCGGCGAGTTTTATAAATTCCAGTTTTACGTAGAGATTTTAGGTAAATTTGATACAGCCTTGATTTTTTGTTTCTTTTGTATCAAGACAAAAGAAAAGTAAGTGTATAGAAAGAATCCTGATTTATTCTTCTTTTTCTGTTCAAACATACCCAAAGATAACCATTCTAAGTCACTGCGCCACCCAAATCATCAAGCTATTTATTGCATTAATCTCATTATCAATTGATTGTAAAATCGACAAAATGAAAGTGATGAAGTCAGGGGTGTGGAAATTCACTACCATTCTTTTTTATGTACTACGCCTCCAAGCACCGTAGGTGTTTAATCTGAATACCTCATTGCGAAGCTATGGACCAGATAAAAGCAAAAGCCCGTGTGTCGAATGACCTCACGGGCTTAAGATTGTAGAATTCTAATATCCTTGTCTCTTCATACGTTATATATGTATAGCCAATCCTCAAAAAAAATATGATTTTTGGGTTTTACCATGCTAAGAGATGTAACTAACAATCGCTCTGATCTACTTTTAGGCCTTAGCTTTAATATTAATTTCTAATACAATAATGTATAAAATACCAATATTGATACTATTCATTAATACAGGATATTATATTTGTCTTTGGGTTGTATAGGGATCAAAATTATTTAAGAAAGAGTCTTCCATATATGGTTGACTCTTTCTTTTTTTTCATAATTAAAGATTTTAAAATCCTTCTACCTAATCTTTATAAAATTTTTATTTAAATTTTCATTTTGATCCAGAACTCTAATATTATAAACTCCTTCTGGAAGGTCATTAAGGTGCATGTCGTACGGCGTACCTGCTTTCAGGTCGATACGTTTTACTTCAGCTCCCTCGTTATTGATGATGATACCTTTAAAAGTGGCGTCCGGATCCATACCTGTCAGCAAAAAGTTAACTTTATCTACGGCTGGATTAGGATAAACGCTAAGTGTCGGTGGAAGGCCAGCACATCGATAGTCCACAGCGATCACCTTATGTACCTGACTCTTGCCGTCAAAGTCCACCTGGCGTAGCCTGTAATAATACTTCACGCCGCTGATCAGCTCTGACGCATCATCCGTAAAGCTATACACACTGCCATTGCGCTGGTTACTGCCGCTTACCTTGCCTACAGTCTCAAACCTCCTGCCATCAATACTGCGCTCGATTTCTATATAATCATTATTAATCTCGGACTCTGTCTTCCATGTCAAGTCAATACGACCACACTCTTTAGATGAAGCATAAAAAGATGATATGGTAATAGGTAGAGGTTGAAGCACCTGTAAATTTGGAACAGAACGATTATCTCCATCGCTGAACTCGGAGTAAGGACCTGGTTCAAAATTTACCTCAATAAGTATATCCTGAGGTACAGTTGGAGAAATACCGACTATACCAAAATACATCCCTGCACCCCAATCATCTGGAATTGGCATAATATTTAAACCATACCAAGTACTATCATTAGACTTATGCATATCAAAATAATTGGTTAAATCTCCCCAAACGATATCCAAATCAAAAAATTCACGAGGGAAAGATATAGTTATTGCAATATAGCCTGGTTGAACAACTCGAGTTCCCTGACTAACAAAAAATACCTCTAACGTATCACGTGCATTAACATATACATCATCTGTAAGACAACTTCCAGTTATATATAGGTCGTCTTTAGTTTGTCCTACTCCGTTCACTAAGGAGATATAAATAACTACAAATGTTAAAATATACTTTTTCATAACATTCCGTTTAATTTTATTATTAATAATTATTCTATCTCTTGATAGAAACCGCTCTTGTAGATGAATTATTTAATGTATTATTATCACCTCCTGATCCATTAAGTATTCTAGCCGTTATGTTTGTCGAAATACCAACATTTTTTGCTTTTACTTTAACTGCTACCTTTATTTCTGTATTTGCCAAAATTACTTTATTAGTTGTCAATGTTATACCATCACCTAAATAAGGAGTAGCAGTCCATCCGTCCGTACTATTACCTACAGAAGTATTTGGATTAGACGCTGTTGTCTGTGTATTGTCAAATGAAATTGTATAGCCAGATACTGGATTAATTCTAACCACAATATTACTACCATCTGTATTAATTCCCTTTATTTCCGTTAAGGAAATCACCATATCTTTCGTTTGCAACTTATTAAAAACACCATTAAAAGGTGTCTTAATATTAACAAAGATATCTGGTCGTTCGGGTACTACGTTAATAGTGGCCATTGGTTTAGGCGCAGTAAATACTTTTTTACATCCATTAGCATCAGTCACACTAACCAGCGTATATTTGAATGCACCTAATGTAGCATCTGACTGAGATACTGTGACAGAAGATATTCCACCCGTTGTCGTCACGGATTGAACCGGCCCTTCCGGTCCACCATCATGAGTGACTGTGTATTCAAACGTATATGGCTTCGTACCACCTGTTCCTGTAAATTTGATGATACCAAATACACCACCATTTTGCTCAATATCACATGGTGCGACACATTCTACTGTAGCATTTGGAATTGGATTGATCGTCACAGTCTTACTTCCTGCCATGGTTACGTATCCACATACTGTAGATACATTAACAGTATAAACACCAGAGGTAAACTGCTTGCCAAAGCCTAAAGCACTTCCTGTTCCAGTTACGGTATTTCCTGTTGGATTTCCATCTTTATACAATTCATAGACAATTCCTACCTCGGATCCGTCCAGACCCACATCTACACCTAAATCATAACATGCTGTACCGCCTCCTGTCACATTAAATACTTGGATTACAGGTGCATTTACAGTAACGTCAAATGAACAAGTACTTGAATTACCACTAGCGTCAGTAACTGTCCAAACTACCGTTGTTGTTCCGGAATTCAATTCTTGACCTGCCAATGTCGATCCATTATTCACACTATTCACTATAGTGAGGTCATTCATATTAGTGCAGTTATCAGATGCTCCTGTAAAGTCAAACTCAGTACCTGCAACTGTATATTTACAACCAGAAGTATTAGCGGTGCGTGTCTGATCAGCAACACATGCTATTGCAGGGGCTTCATCATCCGTTACCGTGATTGTCTGCTGACAGGTCGCTGTATTGTTATGAATGTCTGTCGCTGTCCACGTTATCGTCGTTGTACCTACAGGATATGCTGCA
>CAZCTQ010000026.1:0-51834 GCA_964501555.1 uncultured Aureispira sp.
CTTTTTAATGAAAGCCTTGATGTGAATACATCAGGGCTTTCGCCTTTTATACAGGATTCTTTATCTATTGTGGTAAAATCTATTTAATACTCATTATATTTTTAAATAGTCCAAAGATTTAGTAGAAAAAATAGTAAATATCAAGGCAGAAAACGCAAATATAGCCTTAGCTATAATGAGGATTTCTAACGCAGAGATTTGCTAATTTTTTATAAGGATTGGACTAATTTGAATGTATAATGGGTATAATATAGTATTACTAATTTTTACTCTTAGTTGGTTTTTTTTATTGTGGATAATACTTCTTATAGTTCAATATATCTTCGGTTTACTAAATAAGAGGTGCTCTATTTGTTTTGAATGCTGAATAGTTTTGCATTTTTACATTCGTTGATATTATCCTTATCCTCCAGCGTTATATTGTGATTAATTGATAGAGGGTTTATTATGTAAAAATCTGATTTTTATTTAGTAAAGCCCATTGTAATAAAATTATTGTTTTGTTATCAATTATTTTGCCATTTTCAATTAATGAATTGATTTCTGAAAATGGTACTTCAATGATTTCTATATCTTCTTGTTCTATTTTTAATCCACCTCCTAAACCTGTTTTCATCGTTTCGTCGTAATATCCGAAGTAATAGTGGATTTTTTCCATGTGAGCGCCCGGTGTCGCAAATCCTTCGTATATTTTTTGAATTGTATCCAAACGATATCCGGTTTCCTCTTCTATTTCTTGAAGTGCTCTATCTTCAGGTTTAGCATTATCCAAAAGACCAGCACAACATTCAATTATAAATCCATCTGGATGACCATTTAAGAGTACTGGTAAACGAAATTGTCTTATAAGTAATATTTTTTCGGTTCTTTTATTAATTAATAGGATAGCTACTCCGTCACCACTGTCATATATTTCTCTGACTTGGATTTCTTGCCTTTGATCCTGTGTTATATAATTTAAGGTAAATTGCTTTAACGTTGACCAACCCTTATATAATATTTTTTCTGATTTGATGATCACTCTGCTAGTATAATCCATGCTATATTTTAATATTAGGGTACACTTCTATTTCCATGAAAATGATGAAATTATAGAATCTAATTCAGGTTTTAAATATTTTAATACTGGAGCTGTTGAATCAGGATTAACCTTACTGTTAAAATATAGAGAAGCTCTAAAAAAATGACTTTTTTCATCAGTTAGAAAAAATTGTGCTGGGCTGGCTACCGGTCCATCAATATCAAACATGATACCTTTGACGCCATTTTTATTTTCAATTATTGTTTCTTTGCGATAATTTGCTTTGATATTATGCTTTCCAGCTATTTCAAAGGCATCGTCCACCAGGATTGATAGTGATTTATCCTTTGTAATGTCATAGTAGCTACAATGTAAAGTAGCATTTAGACTAGTGAAGTTGATATTAAACCAACATGGGTGTTGTGGTTTATCTTTTAGTTGGAATGAATCCTGATTAATTTTACTAAAGTTAGGGTATTTGAATACAAAATTGCAGAATGATGTATCAAAATTTATATATTTAACATTTTCTGGATAAAATATACGTGGATACATGCGTGGTTTTGGCAAACTGACTGATTGCTCATCCTTGCATGAAACAATAGTTAGCATGAGACCGACTATAAATATTAATATTTGATTAATTTTCATATATTTGAAGGCTTACTTTTTCTATTCTTCTTTTTGTAGCGGATACTACTTTTAATTTTATTTTGTCTATGGATATTTCCTGACTAGAGGGTGGAATCATACCTGTTATTTCTAATATTAGGCCTCCGATGGAATCGGCTTCCCCTCGAACATCATCAAATATATTTGTATGTTCACCTATTATTCGACAAACATCATTCAACAAAGTTTTACCCTCAAAAATGTAATGACTGCCATCTATTTTTATATAATCCGTCTCTTCTTCTATATCAAATTCATCCTTTATATCACCTACCACTTCCTCCATTATATCTTCAAGTGTTGCAATGCCTACTGTGCCACCATACTCATCGACAATAATGGCCATATGCATCCTTTTGGACTGAAATTCACGCAGTAATTCATCAATTTTTTTTGATTCAGGTACAAAATATACAGCATTTCTAATCAGTTTTTGCCATTCAAAATTATTTTTTTCTTCTGTATGACATAAAAGATCTTTAACATATAATATGCCTTTTACATGGTCTAAATCTTCTTTATATACAGGTAGGCGGCTGTAACCGGAATCTCTTACAATGTGCATCACTTCTGTATAGTCAGCATTTATATCTATACCTGCTATATCCATTCTTGGGCACATTATTTGTTTTGCTGAAGTGTCGCCAAAATTTACAATACCTTTTAAAATACCGGCTTCTTTAACGGAGGATTCTGATTGATTGGTTACCGCAAGATCAATAGCTGTGTCTAAATCTTCTTTACTTGTTGAATAGGTATTGTGTACGCCGACTAATTTATTTTCAGTTGTATTTGATAATTTAAGTAAAATTTCATTCAATGGAAAGGTTACTTTATCGATCAACAAAAAAGGCCTTGCCATGAGGCTCAGGATATTTATTTTATGAGATGTGGCATGTTTTTCAGGTAAGAGTGATCCAAAAAGAGCAATTACGAAGGTGATAAATAAAATAGATAAGAGTGTTATCAAAGTATTGCCTGTGGCTGCAGCATCAAAATATTCATTAAAGAGATTACGATTAACCCAGGATCCTATATAAGTGTTAACATTTGATCCAAGCCATGACTTAATCAGCAAATCACCAAATACAATTAAAGCGATATTTAAAAAAGTGGTGCATATCAATATGCTTGCTGCGAATTTTTTGGGTCTTTTATTTAATTCATTAATTATTTTGGTTTTTTCAGGATAAGATTTTTCTAGTTCCCTAAGCTCTTTTTCAGATATTTCTAATAAAGCTGTTTTACCTGCATAAATCAAACTATTTACTATGATAATCAACAGAAAAAGTACAACGTATATCAAAATGTTTCCAGTAAATATTTCTGAGTTATAACCAAAATATAAATATTGTAAATGTTGCGATTCAGGATCCAAAATTAAAGAAATTAGTTAAACAATGGCAGTTAGTTAAAATGGGGTTATATCGTCGTCTTTCTCTTTTGAAATGGATTCCATTCTTTCTTGTTTGTCAAGGCTATATAGTGTATTGGCAATAATGTCAGTAACACTTCTTTCTATATTTTCTTTATCTGTATATTTCCTATAGGTTATTTTTCCCTCGATATAGACCGAACTACCTTTCTTGAGCGTTTTTTCTGCTTTTTCTGCTAAATTTCTCCAGGCTACAATATTGTGCCATTCAGTTTGAGTTTGCCATTGATCGTTTTTATCTTTGTAGGATTCATTGGTAGCTATTGAAAAGGTAGCATATTTTACACCTGATTCTAGGGTTCTAACCTCTGGATCTTTTCCAAGATTTCCTATTAATATTACTTTATTTACCATCTTAATTCGTTTGAAGGGTTCAGTTTTCGACTATTAATTATATACTTATTAATTTAAAATATTCTGTCAGTAATTTAGGCATCGCAAAGTTCCGTATTTTTGATCGTTCTACCAAATTAAAGGTTTCTTTTATTGTTTTTGGTTTGTCTATTACGATAACCTGATACACCTCGGCGTGTACAAGTCTGTGTGTCAATACTTGTTTTAAAGGTTTTTGCATCATTTTATTTAAAGTAAACGATGTTTCGATATTAAAAAGTTCAATAATAAGGTCTCTAATAGTTTTTTCAATATTGATTTCAGCTATTTTTACTTCTGGTAGTAGATACAGGCCTTTCCAAATATCTTTTTTATTTTGATGACGTATAATTGAATATTGATCATTGATTATAAAATCAATAAATGTGATGTAGCGTTCCTGCTTTTGTATTTTGAGTTTTTTTATAGGAATATCGGGTATTTTATTTGCCTTAAGTGTTTTGCAATGTTTTGCGAATGGGCACTGGATACACAGTGGTGCTATTGGTTTGCAGATAGTAGCCCCAAAATCCATGATGGCCTGGTTGAAAATGGATGGTTGTACACCTTGGATGGCTTCATGTACATATGAATAAACTTGTGCCTTACCCTCTTTAGTATCAATGGGTAATTTTAAGGCTGTTAATCTTGCTATAAATCTTAGGACATTACCATCGACGACAGGACTAGCTTCCTCAAAGGCAAATGAAGCAATAGCTGCAGCACTGTAAGGGCCAATGCCGGGTAATTTAAGTAATTGGTCATACTTATTAGGAAAAATACCATTGTATTCCTTGACGATTATCTTTGCTGTCTTATGTAAATTTCTGGCACGTGTGTAATACCCTAATCCTTCCCAAGATTTTGTTATTTGTTGTTCAGAAGCAGCTGCCAAAGCAAAAACATCAGGATATGTCTCTACAAAGTGCAAATAATATGGCAAACCTTGCTGTACTCGTGTTTGCTGTAGGATGATCTCGGACAGCCAGATTTTATATGGATTTCTATCAGTCTTCCACGGTAAATCACGTGAATGATCAATTGACCATTCTACAAGAAGGGTTGCAAATGTTTTAGGGCTTAGCAAAATAAAACCTTTAGATTTATAGATTGATATGTATTTATAGAGGTTTTATTTTAATGTTTCTGTACCAAACTTTATCGCCATGGTCTTGCAATGCTATATGTCCACCGGTTGCTAATCCGAAGCCTGGCATGTCTTTAAATTTGCTATTGGCTACCATTTCTTTCCATTTATCATCATGCATCGTAAATGAAACGACGTTGGTACCATTAAGCCAGAATGCTACCTTTCCTTTATTGTTGACTATACGTACTTGATTCCAATCACCAGCTGGTTTTACGACGACGTATTTACATTCGATGAGGTCATATAAGTCACCTGCTTTGTGTTTTTCAAAGCGAGCATCTGGGTGACAAGAATTATCAAGTACTTGCATTTCAGGTCCGGTTTGCCATACATAATCGTATTTATCATCTTCTACGACATTAAAGATTATACCACTATTACCGCAGTTTCCTATTTTCCATTCACAACGGAATTCATAATTTTCATAACTCTTATCGGTAATAATGTCACCGCCATCATCAACCTGCCAGTTACCATTTTTGGATGGGATTGCATTAAGGTGAATGGCGCCATCTTGGATGATCCAGCTTTTGCCAATGGTTTTCTTTTTAAAATTGCGCCAGCCATCGAGATTTTTTCCATTAAACAGTAATTGCCAGCCTGTTTTAGACTCAGCAGGTGAAAGTGTATTATTAACGATAGGATGCGGATTAGCGTGTTTGATCCCTGGATTATTCTTAGGAATTTGGTTGAGAGTGTACCAAGTTTCTGTACTCCACAATTCATGAGCTGATTCGCTTACAAAGTGATTTTTGAGATGGATATAGACGACATGATTTTCTTTTAAGCCATTGATTTCAAGGAACACTTTTTTGCGATCATCTGATACGGAAGCGCTTTTGACAGAGAGTGTTTGCTCATCCATTTTAGGGCCACCATAGTTTTCAGTAGGTAGATAGTACCATTGTTTGACTTCGTAGTGGGCGGGATTCCAGCCATCACCGGCTTCAAGTGGTTCAGTAAATTCGATTTCCATACCATTGGTTTTAGCTCGTACGGCAAGCATTTCGAAGGTTGATTTATTATTATAAACTAATCTCTGTAATCCATAATATTGTTTACCTGATTGGCCCCAGTTTCCTGGATTGCCTATGCCACCTATGTATAATTCTTGATTTGGTCCCCAAGCGAGTCGGTTGACGCCGGCTTCTAGTCCTTGTATAAATCGGAATACAGATCCTTGTAGTTGGCCGTTCACTTCTTCAACAAATACGCGTTTGACACCGCCGTGAGTGACTTCTCCATGGATCATTTGACCTTTGTACGGACCTAGATCTATGGCTAAAGGTGTACTCGGAGAGTTACCTATTTCATCCTGAGGTAGCCATACCACTGGTGGATCTTCTTTTTTGTCTTTTGTTCCTTCAGGATCTACAGAATGAGAGCCAAACCAAGCACCATCTCGTACATGTACAATCTTGGATGATGGAAGCCAGTCACCCTGATTATCTGCTACGAAGATATCGCCATTATAACCGATGCCTACCCCATTTGGTGTACGCAATCCTGAAGCTACAAAGGACAGTTCTCCTGTATTTTTATTTATTTTAATGACTTTACCTCTGTCTGGTATCTGTGGCTTTACACTGGCACCACCAGGGACAATAGCTGTAGCCAAGGTAGCATAAAAATACCCGTCTTTGTAAGCAAGGCCAAAGCCAAATTCATGAAAGTTAGCTGAAACTTTCCAGTCATAACTCACTGCTATATATTCATCGATGATGCCATCGCCATCCGTGTCTATCAATCTAGTCAGTTCTTGTTTTTGCATGACATATATAGTATCGTTGACTACTTTGAGTCCTAAAGGCTCTGCCAGACCAAAAGCAATGCGCTGGTAAGTCATTTTAGTAGAGTCGCCACTTTGTACATTTTTTACTTTATAGACACCTCCTACGGCATCCCACGTACTGACTACTAATGTACCATCAGACATAAAATCCATGCCTCCAACCATGGGCTTGAAGTTGTCGGGTCTAGCTTGATATAGATCAAATGACGGGTGAACAGTTTGTACGGGATATTGATCACCTGGTATTTTAGACGCATTGGCCATAGGTAATTTATAATCTTTAAGGATGTCCTGTACATTGTTTTTGTGATAATATACTATGGCAGGAATGGGTTCAGGATCCTTGTCACCGGGCTTTTTCCAATTAAGTGAAAGAAATTGCCCGCCACCAGCTTGGAAGAAGGAAAGTTTAAACTTATAATATCCCGGTTTCATTGCTATATTGGCATCTTTGTACTCTGCGCCATGTAATCCATCGTTATCTATAACTACTTGATCATTTATGGAAAGCTTAGAACCGTCATCACTCCACAAATGAAAAACGTAGGTTCCTTCTTTTTCAATCTTTAAATATCCTTGACCTGTTAGTGCAAAATTTTCATTCCACCCTTTAAAATCATTTCCCGAAAGGTTATTAAAAACAGGTAAGATGCCTGCTTCTTTGGGCTTTTGGGTATCAGAAATATCAGGCATTACTGATGAATTAGCTGGAATCGGATATAATTTTACCAAACTTCCAGGGAGTAGATTTTCTTCTTTGACTGTGTTGTCTGGGTCTAAAGTTAACAGAGTAGCTTCTTTTTGAGGTTGAGCTTCTTGTTCTTTACTATCGTCTAAAGAAAGAATGTACTTTACAATCGTACGTAAATCCTCATCCATCATATCAGTGTGTGGAGTCATGGTTTGACTTCCCCAAACACCAGAACCTCCATTTTTGATTTTTGCAGTTAGCAATTGAACATTGTCAGGTGTTTTGGGATATTTTTGTGCTATTTCTATATAGGCAGGTCCGATAGTTTTGAGCGTTTTGTTGTGACATGCCTTACAATCGCTTTTGGCGATGAGCTGTTGACCTCGACTTTGGTTATCATCTTTATCACTGTCATTACTCTCACCAGCTACATTTTTATTTTCGATGACGGGCGTAGGTATCAGATTCAGATTAAGCGAAGTCTGAGCATTATTTTTCAATAGTATAAACCCGTCAACATTTAAGGCTTTGACATCTACAAATTGAAAATCTTCTTTTTTTGATAGGGTCAGCTGTCCATTTGTTTTAATATCTTCTACATTTTGGATAGAGTTAAAATTGAATTTAAGGCCTAATTGATAGCCTTCTGGCACATCTGAGGTAGTAAATGTCCTTTCAAAAATAGGAGTATCTCCTTTAGCTGAAGCGTCGATTTCTTCGTTTATTACTACGGGTTTAGACAGGTCCTTGCTACTCATTTTGTACATAAGTTGCACTTTACCTTTGACAAAGCGGTGGCCAAGATATCTATAATCAGCAGCTATTGTGTCTTTTCCTTTTAACATAAACCACGGATTACTATATTTATTTTCAAAATAGCTGTTGCCTAATGTAATAGGTTGTGGTCCATGAACCTTAGTATAAACGGCACCATCAAAGTAAACACTTCCTTTCCAGACTTTATAGAGACTTCCTGTAGCGGTATGATATGCTGCCCATACCTGATCAGATAAGGCAAGTGTTATCATGCGTGGATTTCCATCTAAGACTGATCGGAAGACCCAGTTTTCTATAGGACGGTTATTAACAAAGGACTGTCCATCTTTTGAACAATTAGTCAGAAGAGTAACAAACAGGAAAAGTAGTACAATTTTATGAATACGCATATCGATGGAATAAGATTTTAATTATAAAACAAATTCAAAAGTAGGCTCTTTTTGAAATACATTTTAATAATCAAAGAGATTTTTAGTATGAATATGAAATTTTAGTCCGTTTATAGACAATTAAGATAAATTAATTATAAAATAAATGTCCATTCTCATAGATAAAGAATACCTTTGTATGCTTAATAAAAGTGCAATTCGTGCGATATATTTTCATAATTTTAAGTTTTCTTATTAATAGCTGTTTTATTATTGGGCAGCAGATTATACTTGATGATGCGTTTGATGACTGGAATACTGTATCTAATAAATTTATGGATGCGGCTGGTGATGTGCCGGCAAATTTTATTGATTTTACGGATGTAGCTATCTCAAATGATGATCGTTTTTTATTTTTATATTTTAAGCTAAATAAAGAAATCAACATCCAAGAAAATAATGAGATTACTATATATATTGACATTGATAACAATGAAAATACCGGTAAAAAGACAAATGGAATAGGTGCCGATATAGTCTATAATCTTGGCAAAAGACAAGGGTTTTTATATTCGGGGAATAATACATTTTTGGTGTATCACAATAATATAGGCTTAGTAACATCACCTACCGTGACTGGATACCGATTTGAAATGGCTATATCCAGAAATTTTATTTATAATAATGAGTCAATACAAATGCGCAATCAAATACGCATTGCATTAGCCGATGAAATTAACAGAGGCGATAAGGCTCCGGATAGAAACGGCGGCTATGCCTATATAATGGATGATAATATTCGTTTTGTTTCAAATGTAGGTTTAGCTAAATCTGATCCCAATGTGGTAAGGATGATGTCTTATAATGTGTTAAAAGACAGGCTATTTAACAATAGTGTTAGGCAAAATTACGATAGAATATTTAAAGCTGTTAATCCTGATATTTTAGGGTTTTGTGAGATATATGACAATAGCTCTGCACAGGTAGCGGGACTAATCGAAAGTTTTCTTCCATCAACGGGAAATCAAAAATGGTATCATGCATCTGGCGATCCGGATATCCGATTAGTCAGTCGTTATCCTATACTAAGTACCCGAAGTATTGATGGCAATATGGCTTTTTTGATAGATTTGGGTAAAGAAAAATTGGTTGCTATAGTAGCCCATTTGCCTTGTTGCAATAATGAAGTTTCCCGACAGGCAGAGGTGGATAACATTATGGCTTTTATACGTGGGATTAAATTTGGAATTTCTGCATTTCAAGTTCCTCCAAACAGCCCGATTGTGATTATGGGTGATATGAATTTTGTAGGATTGAGTCAGCAATTGAATACATTTATTACCGGAAACATTATTAATAACAGCAAATATGGTCCGTCTTTTAAGCCTGATTGGGATAATACAGATTTAGAAGACTTAAGACCAATGACATCAGGATTGCCTATGTCTTTTACTTGGAATAGCGAAAGCGGCTCCTATAGTGCAGGCAGATTGGATTATATGATATATAGTGGTTCAGTCATTCAGCCCGTTAATAGTTTTGTTTTATGGACACCTGAAATGTCAACATCAGATCTAAATGCTTTTGGGCTACAGCGCAGTGATATCATTAGAGCTTCTGATCATGCACCGGTGATAGGTGACTTTAAAATGGAACGCGTGTCTGCTACAGATGAAGATTTGCCAACATCGCCTTTAGTATTTAAACAAAAGGATGGGCATTGGTATTTGAATGCTCAAGATAGCGGACAACTTATACTGAGCGATATATCAGGACGCGTGATCGTAAATTATCGCATTGATAATGTAGGAGATCAGATTATAGACTTACCACCATTATCAGGATTGTTTATTCTTTCTTTCCAGACTTCCATGGGAATAATTAGCACTAAGATATATAGGTGATTTTAGTGATGTGAGGTGTGTTGAATTTGTAAAATAGTCATTTGATTGTTTTATACAATATTAAATAAAATATAGTTTTATAAACATGATTAATAGTAATCAAGCATTTTTACAAGGTGTAGTTTCCCATAAGTTTAATAACGATACAGAAGATGGTGATATGATTATTGCACCCGGTATGATGGATATTTCTGATAGCAAGTTGTATGATACACTAACAAAATATTTTTTAGGACACTTTAAAGATCCTGAGTTTTTTAGATTTACACATCATTCTGGCGATATTAGCTTCAATCCGGTATTTAATTATATCCGCGATATTTTTAACAAACCCGAAGATATGTACGAGCATTCTGTCAGGATAGCAAGGCACCTCCTCGAAAAATCAAAGCATCCAAATATCAAAGCAGGAGAATTGCATATCGGATATTTTACAGATTTGTTGATTGATGATGAATCTGTCGAGGCGATTGTAATTATCAAGTCGGAGTCTAAAGATACCTATCTACATATGGATGAAATGATGGCATTACAAAGCGAATCTGGTATTAATATCGGTAAACTTGATAAAGGGTGCATCATCTTCAATACTCAACAAGATACAGGTTTTAAAATCTGTAATATTGATCACAGCAACCGATTTAACCAAGCCAAATATTGGCGTGAGGACTTTTTGATGCTTACGCAAATAAACAACGATTTTTCACAAACCAAAGACTATATCAAAGTGACTAAATCTTTTGTTAAAGAGCACTTACCTAAAGAATTTAATACGGACAATATCGACGAAGCGGCATTAATGCAGCGTTCTTTTGAATATTTTAAAAATAATGATACCTTTGATACTAGCGAATATGAAGTGAAAGTATTTCAAAATGAACAGGTCATTGAAGCATTTCAGGATTTTAAAAGTGAGTATCAAAACTTACGTCAAATAGAGCTGGATGACCAGTTTGAAATTTCAGATTATGCAGTAAAAAAGCAATCCCGTGTGTTTAAAAGCGTCATTAAATTAGACAAAAACTTTCATATATATGTACATGGTGATAAGGAAAAAATAGCTAAGGGAGAGGACGAATCGGGTAGGAAATATTATATTTTGTACTACGATAACGAAAATTAAGTAAAGGATCATCTATGGACTCACAACTTTAAAAGTTTTGATTTCGTTTTTTATCTACAATTTGTAACCTATCATAATAATTTCAAATCAGAGCCTTTGAATCATAAAAGACCTATATCCTACAACCATGAACCAATAGATCATGATGAGCAGTCCGCTTTAAAATATCTTAAAACATCTAAAATCATCCTTCCTGCTATCTTGGGACTAGGTGTAGTGGTGTGGCTGATGGCTAATCAACTCAATTTCGATATTGTCCGCAATTTTAATTTTAACTTGCACACACTCTTTTGGGTATTTATGGCTGCATTAATGTATGTCATGAGGCATTTATTTTATGCTCAGAGATTGAGAGTTGTAACTGACTATGCCTTTTCGTGGCTTAAAGCTATCCAGTTGATTATCATTTGGGAGTTTTCTACGGCTGTCTCTCCTACCAGTGTCGGTGGAGCAGGCGTTGCTCTTTATCTCCTTTCTAAAGAGAAATTATCCGGAGCTAGGACGATATCAGTCGTACTTTATACTATGGTCATGGATACGATCTTTTTTATTTCAGCACTCATTATATTAGCCTTAACTATTGGTCCTGTCATGATCCGACCGGGCATGCGTGTATTTAGCGACATTGATGGTTATGGGATTACCTTTTTGACGGTCTTGTTTTTTATGATCGGATATGGTACTGTGTTTTTTTACGGGCTTTTTATCAATCCACGGGCTATCAAAAGGCTTTTAATCATCCTTAGTAAGTATAAGCTTTTGAAGCGATTTCGTCAAAGCCTTCGATCTACTGCTTATGATATAGTGACAGCAGCAAGCGAAATAAAAAATAAACCTTTTCGTTTTCATATTTATACCTTTCTATGTACAATGGGTGCATGGATAGTACGGTTTTTAGCTATCAATTGGCTGATCATGGCATTTGTTCCTGAAGCCCATCGTACTTTATCTGATCAGGCTACAATATTTGCTCGAGGTATGGCTATGCACGCTATCGAAGCTTTTAGTCCGACTCCAGGTGCTGCCGGCGTGATAGAATTACTCTTTGGTGGCTTTTTTAGTGATTATGTGCCTTTAGGAATCTCAGTCGTTATCGTATTGCTGTGGCGATTGATGGGTTATTACAGTTATTTATTGGCTGGAGTTATTGTCATTCCCGTTTGGTTTAGAAAGCTACCTTAGTGGAGATTGGTTGGAGATTGGATTTAGATTGGTTGGAGATTGGTGGGTAAGATTGGTTGGAGATTGGTGGGTAAGATTGGTTGGAGATTGGTTGGAGATTGGTTGGAGATTGGTGGGTAAGATTGGGTGGAGATTGGTTTTGGATTGATGGGAGATTGATGGGTAGATTGGTTTCGTCTTGTTCAATAAATGGATTTTAAATAATTAATATAATATGGAAGATAATAATTGGGTCAATTACAAAATAGAAGTACGCGAAAAATTAAGAAAATTTTCCTTAAAGATAATTCGACTTTCCGAAATGTTAGACAACGGTACTGCCGGAAAAGTAATTAATTACCAGCTTACAAAATCCGGTACTTCAACTTATGCTAATTATCGTGCTGCTTTAAGAGGAAGATCAAAAGCTGAGTTTTATAGCAAATTATCAATTACAGTTGAGGAAGCGGATGAAACTGAATTATGGCTTGATTTACTGATTAGCTCTGAAATAATTAACGATGCAAATATCTTAGAATTACATGCAGAAAGTTTAGAAATTGTAAAAATATTAGCCTCAATGAGAAAACGGTTGGGGAATTGATGGGTGGGTGAGATTGATTGGAGATTGGTGGGAGATTGATGGGAGATTGATTGATGGGAGATTGGTTGGGGATTGGTTTTAGATTGATGGGAGATTGGTGGGTGAGATTGGTTTTAGATTGATGGGAGATTGGTGGGTGAGATTGATTGGAGATTGGTTTTAGATTGATTGGAGATTGGTGGGAGATTGGTTTGAGATTGGTGGGTAAGATTGGTTTTGTATCAATGAGAGTGTTTTTTTTGTTTTTTAAAAAAAGCCATGACATAATTATTACTATATCACAGCTTATTACAACTACTAACACAAATCTAAAATCTAAAATGGATAGCCCTTGTTTTCGATAACAAAAGAAGCTATCAAACGTCTGTTTTCTTTAATATTTTGTAATGGATATTTTGTAAATTTACGTATTCCTGATAGGAAAGCACCTTGCATTTCTGGTGCTATGAAAGAGCCGATAGCATCTGTTCCATACTTGAGTATATTGGCAGCAGTATCATAGATATAAGTACACAATACAGCATCATAAAGTTGGATAGGTTTGTCTTTGTACTGTTCGGCTACCTTCATGACTCTTAGGAGGGCACTCTCTGCATTAAATATATCGATGATGATATCAGATAGATTCATCAGGATTTCCTGCTCTTCTTTCATATCCAGCTTGCCACTCATAGCCTCCTGAGCAGCGGTGCCTAAAATCATTATCAGTACTTTTTTAAAGTTATCGACAGTTTGCTGTTCTGTTGCATATGTGCCCGAATACGTTTTATCGGGTGCGACACCGTTGATGAGTTCGTTTTGCACAGCCATACCCGGAGTCATGAGGTCGAGTTCGCCTTTCATTGCTAATCTCATGATTGTACTCAGAATGACCATTCTGTTGATTTCATTTGTTCCTTCAAAGATTCTATTGATACGTGAATCTCTGTACGCTCTTGCGATATGTCCTTCTTCAGAATATCCCATACCACCAAAAATCTGAACTGTTTCATCTACTACATAATCTAAGTTTTCCGAACCCACCACTTTGATGATGGAACATTCAAGGGCATATTCTTTAGCCCCTTCGAGTTTAGACTGACCAAATTCCATTCCGCTTGCTTTATATTGCTGTTCAGCATTTTGAATGAGTTGTGCAGTCCTATATACTGCTGTTTCTGTGATAAAGCTACGGATTACTTGCTCTGCCAGTTTATATTTAATAGCGCCAAATGTAGCAATCGGCTGTTGAAATTGCTCTCTTTGAATTGCATACATGGCAGAAGCTTCAACTAATTTTTTAGTTCCGCCAAGGCAGGAAGCACCCAGCTTAAAACGTCCGATATTCAGAACATTAAATGCAATCAAATGACCTTTTCCAACTTCACCTAATAGGTTTCCAACGGGAACTTGTACATTTTCCATATAAATCTGACGTGTCGAAGAACCTTTGATACCTAATTTTTTTTCTTCTGCGCCTAAGGTGAAACCTGGCATACCTTTTTCAAGGATAAAGCCGGTAAACCCGGATTTTCCATCAGGAAGATTCTTCCCTGTAACTTGGGCAAAAACTGTAAATACATCAGCAAAACCAGCATTAGTAATCCACATCTTCTGGCCATTGAGGATGTAATGAGTGCCGGCCTCATTAAGTTCGGCAGTCGTCTTAGCAGCAAGGGCATCAGATCCGCTTGTTGGTTCAGTCAAGCAATAACTGGCTTTGAGCTCCCCAGAAATCATCTTAGGTAGATATTTTTCTTTTTGTGATTCTGTACCATAGTACAAGATCGGCAGCATACCTATACCAGTTTGTGCGTTGTATGTCACGGTAAATGAGCCGGATGGACCAATCTCGTCACCGATAAGTGTATTGGTAATAAAATCTAGATTACTACCACCTAATGATTCAGGCATATGTGTACCTAAAAAGCCGAGTTCTGCAAATTTTTCTAGAATAGATGGTATCAACCCATCTTCGAGTTTTTCTATCCTGTCTGTTAAGGGCATTATCTCTTGATCCACAAAAGTGCGTACTGTCTCCTGAATCATTAGATGCTCTTCATTAAAATCTTCCGGAATAAACAAATCCTGATATTCCGTATCTTTGACGAGAAATTCACCTCCTTTTATATACTTTGATACTGTTTCTGAATGTGCCATTGTTGTTGTTTTAAAAATTTAACCCAAAGTTAAAATAATTATTTTTATTGACAAAATAATTTTACCAAAATTTATTGTTTTAACTAAGATTTTTAATTTTTATTGATTTTAATATTTTTAAATATTCATATTTATTCTATTTTAATATTGCCATCTATTGCTAAAAATAATGTGTTTTATTCAATTTTGGCAAATACTTTGTTATAAAAAGGAGCGGCATATAAAAGTTTAAATCCATGTAATATTTTTATTAACCTGAAGTAAAAATATTATATTTAGAAAATATTGATTTCATGTATTCATTAGTAAAAGAGAATAAACTATCATATATTACTATCTTTGCAACTCATTTAAAAATCCATTTTATGAAGCAATTATACCCAATCCTTTTTATACTCCTTAATCTATTAATACAGGAAAACGGTCTCTACGGGCAGGTTCAGCTTTCACAATCCAATCTACCCATTATCTTGGTTAATACCAATGGGCAGGATATTGTGGACGAACCAAAGATAACAGCGGACATGAAAATCATATATAATGGTGCTAGTAAGGAAAACAAGATTACCGATACTATTTTTCATTATAATAATAAAATAGGTATTGAGTTTCGGGGTTCATCGTCTCAGGGCTTTCCTAAAAAACCTTATGGATTTGAAACCCGCAATGAAAAAGAGGAATCTCTTGAGGTAGGTTTGCTTGGCATGCCTAAGGAAAGCGACTGGACTTTTAATGCTTCTTATAATGACAAAACATTGATGCGAGATGGATTGACCTATATTTTAGCAGGGACATTTATGGATTATGCACCGAGAGTACGTTACTCCGAATTGATGATTAATGGCAAATATGAGGGTGTTTATCTGCTGATTGAAAAAATCAAGCGTGGCAAAAATCGAGTTAATATAGCTAAAATGAAGGATACGGATAATAGTGGTGACGCACTTACTGGTGGCTATATCATCAAAATAGACAAGGAATCTGGCTCAAATAGTGGTGAAGGCTGGTATTCTAAATATCGACCTTATACAGGGGCATGGCAAAGTACATTCTTTCAATATGACTACCCTAAAGCAAAAAATATAACCGATCCACAAAAGTCATACATTGCCAACTATATCAATAATGTCGAAACTGTCCTTAAAAGTAAAACCTTTGATGACCCAATCAATGGATATAGAAAATATATCGATACCAAGAGCCTTCAGGACTATATCATCGTCAACGAATTAACTAAAAATCCAGATGCTTATCGACTAAGCACCTTTTTCTATAAAGAACGTGACAGCGAAGGTGGGAAAATTAAATTTGGGCCAGTTTGGGATTACAGTATCGGCTTAGGCAACGTTGATTATTGTACACAAAGTAATCCGGAAGATCTCGTTATAGAAGAGTTTAATAAGGTTTGTGGTGGTGATTACTGGGTTGTTCACTTTTGGTGGGAGCGATTTTTAGCGGATTCGGTTTTCTATAATGATCTCAAATTGCGTTGGCATGAATTAAGACAAAACCAGCTTTCAGAGGAGACCATTTTAAATACAGTTGATTCTTTAGCTACGCTGATCAATACAGCACAAGATCGCAATTTTAAAAGATGGCCGATTTTAGGTAAATATATTTGGCCAAATTATTTTGTTGGTAATACTTATGCAGAGGAAGTAGATTATCTAAAAGATTGGTTGGTAAAACGACTTGCATGGTTGGATGAAAAATGGAAAATCGAAACCGTCCATACTATTCAGACCATTGGATCTAATTTATCTTTATATCCAAACCCAGTATCGGGAATGGCCTATATTCGTGACATTACAGATAACGTAACTTTACAACCCTTACAAGTAGAAAATATCCAAGGAAAGGTTATCAACTTGCCTATTCATCAAAATGGTCAGAATGAATTAGTGTATGATTTTAATACCGCTATACCTGGTGTGTATTTCATTAAAATCATAGCTAATGGTATGGTCAAAACGTGTAAGATTATCAAGAATTAAGAGATTGGATACCAAATTAAACATATTAGATAAGAATCAATATGTGGATTTAAAGCAATCAGATCCTTGTTTTGTTCCATTGGATTATCCTGATATTTTGCTACCCAAAAAATTAGATTATCCATTTTGTTACGAGCCAAAAGAAATTGCTATAATAGCAGCTCAACATTTACAGGATACCATTCAAAATCGTCTTAATCTGCAACATGACTTTGGTTTAGACGGAACGGCAGGTATTGGAAAAATGTTTGGTGTACTTGTGGTTAAAAATAGGGAAGGCCAATTGGGTTATCTGGCTGCTTTTTCGGGAAAACTTGGAGATAGCAATTTTTACCCAGGGTTTGTGCGACCGGTATTTGATACGCTTGATCCAGAGGGATTTTATAAAAAGGGTGAACAAGAAGTCAATGTTATCAACCGACAAATCGATGCTCTTCTGACTAATCCTGAGCGATTAAATACGCTGGCAAAATTTGAACAAATACACAAAGATGCAACAGCAGATATTGCTGATTTAAAATCACAGATTAAGTTACAAAAATCTATCAGAAAACAAGCAAGAGAAGAGGCATCTTTAAAATATACCGGTAGTCAGCTACATGAAGTATTAGATCATCTGGACAAGGAAAGTATTAAATGGCATTACAGCCTAAAAGAACGTCAAATAAAATGGCGGGATGAGATAGCTCAGGTGCAAGAAGAGGTTGACAAATTTGAAACAGAGATTGAATACCTCAAATTAAAGCGAAGGCAAAATTCTGCCCGACTTCAACAGGGGCTTTTTGAGAGTTATTCCTTTATTAATCAATATGGGAAATATAAAAATCTCATTGACATTTTTAATATTCACGACGAACTAACACCACCGTCTGGAGCCGGAGAATGTGCAGCACCCAAATTGTTTCAGTATGCATTTCAGCAGAGCTATCAGCCAGTTGCTATGGCCGAGTTTTGGTGGGGAAAATCACCGTCCTCAGAGATTCGCAAACATCGACATTATTATCCTGCCTGCAACGGCAAATGCAAGCCTATCCTCGAGCACATGCTTGAAGGTATAAACATCGAAGACAATCCGATGCTAATCAATCCAGGTTTAGGTAGGTCATTTACTATAGTCTATGAGGACGACTATCTCTTAGTCATTAATAAGCCTGCTGAGTTTCTTTCTGTTCCTGGAAAAAACATCGCTGATTCCGTATATACACGGATAAAAGGTATGTATCCTCATGCGTCCGGTCCTTTAATAGTTCACAGATTGGATATGTCCACGTCAGGCTTGCTGCTTATCGCTAAAAGCAAAGAAATCCATGAAAATCTACAAAGACAATTTATCCAGCGCAAAGTCCAAAAAAGATATGTGGCTGTCCTAAAAGGAAACCGTACTTTTACAGAAAATCATGGAGAAATTAACCTTCCTTTACGCGTTGATTTAGATGATAGACCGAGGCAATTAGTGTGTTACCAATATGGAAAACCAGCACGCACATATTGGGAATGGATAAGCACAGATGGGGATGAACACCGCGTATATATGTACCCACATACAGGTCGTACACATCAGCTACGCGTCCATGCTTCTCATCCACAGGGACTTAGTCTGCCGATAAAAGGTGACGACCTATATGGGACCCGCGAAAACAGATTATACCTCCATGCAGAAATGCTGTCCTTCACGCATCCGGTTACAAAAGAAAAGATGGCAGTAGAAGTAGCACCAGAATTTTGAAAGGTCAACGACGATTAACCTTATAATTATTTGACCTATTATTTACGATTTTTTTACAGTTAAACAATTATTAAAGGTAACAATTGTAACTCATTACGTCGATAAAAGACGTAACTTTGTGGTTTTTATTACCAAAAAATAGATCGATTGATTATGAAACATATCTTAGTTGTCATGCTATTTATGTTTACCGTCAACTTTACAATGATGGGACAAAAGATAGCATCACCGGTATCATGGGATTTTAAATTAGAAAAAGTCAATGCTAATGATTATAAATTAATTGCTACGGCTACTATGGCTCCATCTTGGGTGCTTTACTCACAATTTACAGATCCGGAAGGACCGGTACCTACTTCTTTTATGATAAATGGCAAGCCGGCTCAACTTAAAGAAGAAGGCGAGCTGATCAAAGAAATGGATAAATTATTTGAAGTGGTTGTTAAAAAGTTTAAGCACAAAACTGTTTTCAGTACGACCATTCAAAAGGGAAACAATAACGGTGTCAAAGGTAGCGTGGAGTATATGACTTGTGACGGACTAAAATGTCTCCCACCTACAACAGTACCATTTGATTTGAAATTCTAAAAAACAATAGTAAAATCTCAACTAAGATCAGTATGAAACATAAATTTTTAATTGTATTTTTAACACTTTTCTCGATTGTTGCTCAGGCACAGATCTTTACGCCAGTCAAGTGGACCTTTGAAATTGAAAACACAGGAAATAACGAGTACAAGCTTAGATATATAGCAAAAATAGATAAAGGATGGAATGTGTATTCACAATTTACATCTGATGATGGACCAGTACCTACGGAAATAGTCTATGAAGAAAAAGCTGGTATTGAATTCATAGGCAAGGCTACGGAATCAGGTGCTAAAAAGTCAGGCATGGATCCATTGTTTGGTGTGAATGTTATTAAGTTTTTAGCTGACAAACCATTTGTTATCGAGCAAAAGATACGAGTAAAAGATCCATCCAAGCCCATATCAGGCTATGTCACCTATATGAGTTGTGATAATGAGAAGTGTCTTCCGCCGACAGATGCTGATTTTAGCTTTAAAATACCTGCAAGTATAGGTAATGCAGCGGTTGAAGTAGAAACAACTGAGGCAGATAAGACTACTGAATTAGTCGAAAATGCACAAAGCGATGCAGCACCACAAGACTCTATCTTACTCACGACAGTTAGTGGTGGTGCAATGATCGGGGCAAAGATTAATGGTGATAAAATCGATCAAAAGATAGAGTCATTATCCAATACTTACGAAAGTCCACTTTCTACCTGTGGTGGGACTACAGAAAAGAAAGAAGGTCTGCTATGGACTTTTATTTTTGGGATATTAGGTGGATTTATCGCTTTGCTGACACCATGTGTATTCCCGATGTTGCCGATTACTGTCAGCTTTTTTACTAAAGACACTAAACGCAAAGGTTGGGTAAACGGCTTGATTTATGGAGTTTCGATTATTGTGATCTATGTTCTTATCGGTTTATTAATCACTATATTTGTAGGGCCTGAAGCACTTAACAGATTATCTACTAACTGGATTGCAAATACCTTGTTCTTTGTGATATTTATAGCTTTTGCAATTTCATTTTTTGGTTATTATGAGATTACTCTTCCGAGTAGCTGGAGTACCAAGAGTGACAGTATGGCAGACAAAGGTGGTTTGATAGGTATCTTTTTTATGGCATTTACGCTGGCATTAGTATCTTTTTCTTGTACCGGCCCGATTATCGGAACAGCCATTGTACAGGCAGCGACTAAAGGCGAATTTTTAGGGCCATTTTTAGTTATGTTTGGGTTCTCCTTTGGACTTGCTTTGCCTTTTGGTCTATTTGCAGCCTTTCCGGCATGGCTTAACTCATTGCCTAAATCAGGTAGCTGGATGAATTCCGTAAAGGTCGTTCTTGGATTTTTAGAGCTTGCACTTGCATTCAAATTTTTATCCATCGCAGATATGACTAATGGATGGGGTATCCTTAAGTATGAATTATTTATGGCTATTTGGGTGATCATCTTTATTGCTATGGCATTATACTTGTTTGGGTTTATCAAATTTCCTCATGATAGTCCGATCAAAAAACTGTCTAAAACCCGAGTAACACTCGCTTCTTTAGTAGTTTTACTAGTAATATATCTATTAAGTGGATTTAGAGTAAATGAGAAAACAGGTGATTACAATGCGCTTGTACTGATGAGTGGACTTGCACCACCAGCACATTACAACTTCTTTATTAAGCCAGGTGATATCGACGGTATCATTAAAGCTAAGTATCCTTCATTTTCTAAATGTGCTAATAATATCAATTGTTTTAAAGACTATTTTGAAGGAATGGCTTATGCTAAGGAAGCTAATAAGCCGGTGATGCTTGACTTTACCGGCTATGGCTGTGTTAACTGTCGTAAAACGGAAGAGCATATCTGGGTTGATGACCGTATCCGTACGATCTTAAACGATTCTATCGTATTGATATCTCTGTACGTAGATGATGATACTAAACTCAAAGAAGTCTATATATCAGAACATAGCGATAAAAAACTGAGAAATGTAGGTAACAAATGGGCAGACTTTCAGATCGTTAATTTTCAGCAAAATTCGCAACCGCTGTACGTCATGACGACTAATAATCAGGAAGTTATCACTAAACCACGACCTTTTACAGAAGGTGTGGATAGCTATCTCGACTTCTTAAAGTGCAGTATGGCCGAAAATCGGAAGATCGCTTCCGGCCAGCAATAAGTAAAGTATAGGTTTTTATAAAAATAGTAAAAAGGATTCGTTATCAGTAGCGAGTCCTTTTTTTAAAATAGATTACTACTCAGGTAAATGTATAATGAGTATAAATTATAGAAAATTTACATTTTTTAATTGACAAAGTTGATAATAAGGTAGTTGCAAAAAATACAATATGAAGTTATTATATAATGTTACCGTCAAAATAGAGACAAATGTGCATCAGGAATGGATAGACTGGATGCTTCAAAAGCATATTCCAGATGTCATGGCAACCGGCTGTTTTGAAGCTTATAAACTCACGCGTATTCTTGATGATGAAGACGAACACGGCGTCGGTTTTGCTATCCAGTATGTATCGCCAAGTCAAGATGCTTTTGAATTATATCAGGAACAATATGCCCATGCCTTACAAAAAGAACACGCTGATAGATACCATGGCAGATACGTAGCTTTCAGAACGCTAATGGTGATAGAAAGCGAAGGATAATATCAAAGACAAAATCTGTCTTGATTTAATATAGACACCAGTATAAGTAGTAAGTCGGATAAAATTTCTATCTTTAAATTATCTGAGTCGCCTATGGCTTATTTGAGCCCAAAAATTCAATTGGATGAGAAATTACTTTTTCAGAAATTGGGATACATCCAATATTCTCATTTTTGTACCTTGTGTACTGATATATTCGCATCAGAATCCTCATCTGATAACCGTATTTAAAAAATTATAAGTACTTTTGCAGTATGGATTCATATACGATTAAGACCACCCATTTTGAAGGGCCATTTGATCTTTTGCTGTTTTTTATAGAGCGAGACGAACTCGATATATATGACATTCCGATATCAAAGATCACTCAGGATTTTCTGGATTATGTACGTCATCTTGAATCCATGGATCTTGATATAGCCAGCGAATTTATCCTCGTAGCCGCGACCCTCATGCGTATCAAAGCCAAGATGCTCATTCCCCGTAAAGAGGTCGATGAGGAAGGCAACGAAATAGATCCACGAGCAGAGCTCGCCCAAAAACTGATAGAATACCGCAAGTACAAGTCTATCATTGATGATATGAGCCGACTTGAAGATGACCGACATCTCCGATTTATACGGTATAATGCTGCCGAAGAAGTACGATCTATCGCCGAAAAAGCCTTAATTGATGTAGAATTAGAATCTCTGAGTCTGTATAAATTATTACAGACTTTTGAACAGCTCATGAACAGATATGAAACGGAAAAAAATCGCACCGTTCATCAAATTGCTAAATTTGACTACACTATCGAAGATCAGCAACTCTATATTTTAGAGCGTTTGCTTAAGGCAAAAAAGGTTAATTTTTTAGAAATTTTTGATAATTTAGAAAACAGGATTCATGCCATTGTCACATTTATAGCTTTATTAGAGCTACTAAATCTACATGCTGTAGCACTCATTCAAGGTGAAGGCATTAATAATTTTTGGTTAATGGCAACAGAATAAGGATTGTAGATCATATAAATCTATAAAAATCTAGCCAACCTATACAATTTTTTAATTTTTCTCTTCTAAAATAACCTAATAATGTGCAAATCATCATAAATTGCATTAATTATGGCTAAGTGGACATTTATAATACCTTTTTTGTTACTTACTGCAATGCTCAGCGGTCAAAGTATCAACACGCCTTTTGGAAAAAATCGGGTACAGTATCACGATGATTTTAGAGCATGGTGGCAGTATGAGTCCACTAATTTTGTAACTTACTGGTATGGAAAAGCGCGCAATGTAGCTATACCCACGATCCTCACAGCAGAGATGGACCACAGTCAGATCCAGCACGCATTAGAGCATCGTATTAATGATAAAATAGAAATTATCGTTTATCTGGATATCTCAGACCTCAAGCAAAGTAATATCGGCACGGAAGAGACCTTTGTAGGAAATACGGGCGAAACGAAAATTGTCGGCAACAAGATGTTTGTCTATTTTGATGGAAATCACCTCAATCTACGAAAAAAAATACGTGAAGGAATTGCAACGGTGTATTTCAACAATATGCTTTTTGGTTCTAATATCAGAGAGATTATTCAAAATGCTTTATTGCTCAATTTGCCTGAATGGTATAAATTGGGCATCGTCGCCTACGCTGCTTCTAATTGGGATGCGGATGCCGAAGAAACCTTGAGAGATTTATGGTATCAGTATCCTGACAAAAATAAATTTGAATCTCTTGCGGCAGATTATCCTAAAATCACCGGTCAAGCTTTCTGGTTTTTTATAGAGCAACAATATGGAAAAGCGACCATCACTAATCTGCTTTATTTGACAAAAATAAGTCGTAGTATGGAAAATAGCTTCCAGTATATTCTCAACTCAGATTCAGAAATGCTCGAGCAGGAATGGAAGGATTTTTATACATCTTATTTTGATTCAGAAAGAAATTCTTTTTCTAAAATTGCAGGTGAAAAGCCCATTTTAGTAGCTGATAAAGCTGTCAAAAAAGGTGCTCCAATTACACAAATCAATATCAACCCGCAAGGTACTCAACTGGCATATGTAGTTAATGACTTAGGTAAATTTAGAATCATTATCAAAGATCTCAATACCGGAAAAGATGAGACCATTTTTAAGTATGGCTATAAAAATATTTTTCAGGAGACAGATTATAACTATCCACTACTGGCATGGCACCCGACAAAGCCAGAATTGAGTTATATTTACGAGCATAAAGATGTGATTTATTTAGTACGTTATAATTTAATTACTAAAGAAAAGCAAGAACAGATCATACCCGAGGAATTTCAGCGTATTTATAGTATGAGCTATATAGATGATACAGATTATCTATTTTCTGCTTCTACGGATGGCTGGTCGGATCTATACCGATATCTGTCAAAACGGCGTAATAATGTCCGACTGACAGAGGATTTCTACGACGATCTTGATGCTCAGTACGTTACTTATCGCGGTCAAAAAGGCGTCCTCTTTAGTTCAAATAGGCAAATAGATAGCATCTATGCGATGCGATTAGATACGATGCTCCCTTTAAATACTTTTGATATTTATTTTTTAGCAGATAATGCAAAAAAAGCAATTCAACTTACTAATACCCCTTACTCAAACGAACGTCAACCAGGAATGTATGATGGTAATAATATCCTTTGTCTGGGTGATCAGTCGGGCATTGTCAATACTTACCTTGTCCAACGAGATAATAATAAGCCTGTAGCACTTAGCAATCTCGACAGAAACATTAAAATGCATAGTTTCCAGCCAGAATCTAAGCGATATATCCGCACATCAGTAAAGGACGGTAAATATCAGCTTTTTATTAGTCAACTAGACCTTACCCAAGCTGTCATTCCTACTATTACGCTGGTCAATAAACCTATCAATGCAGCATTGTCTCTGGACATAATACCTGATAAAGAAAAGCAACAATCAGATGTTCAGGAAATAAAGGAAGCATTTAAATTTCAATCTAAATATGCTGATCCGTCAGATCTAGAGCCGCTCAGTATCCGGCAGCCGGAAAGGGTTATATCATCCGACTTTAATCTACAGATATCTAGGCTTTCACCTCAGACAATTTCAAAGGAAAAGTACGATAATGTCAGGGCATTTGCAGCTAACAAAAAATTTGCCCTAGCTGATGTTACCACAAAATTAGATAACGAACTCCTTTTTGAAGGTCTGGAATCCTACACAGGAGATATGCAGCAGCTACTTACAACCCCGATGGGCTTCCTGTTTAAAGCCAATGTCAAGGATATCTTTGAAGATTATGAGGTAGAAGCCGGTGTACGCATACCTACCACTTTTAATGGAAGCGAGTTTTTTATCGTTTATGACAATAAAAAAGACCGAATTGATAAGAAATATGCACTGTACAGAAAATCCGTAACCTATAACAATGACTTAGATGTACCAGGTAATTTAGTATCCAGATCGCAAAAAAAGTCACTATTAGGTTTATATCAGTTAAAATATCCGTTTGACATTTACCGGTCTGTCCGTGCTACGGGTACGTTGCGTCTGGACGATTATCTAAGGTTGAGTTCTGAAAAAAATTCGTTTGAATCGCCAGTTTCCCACGAAAAAAGACTAGGATTGAAACTCGAATACGTCTATGACAATACCTATGACAAAGCTCTAAATATTAAAATCGGGACTCGATATAAATTTTATACTGAGGTGATCAATAGCTTTGACCTCCAAGTGATTGATGGCTTTAAATTGACCCCATCTAAAGGGTTTACGACCATCGTGGGCTTTGATGCTCGTCACTACATTCCTATACTGGCTAAATCCGTTATCGCCTTGAGAATGGCAGGCGCGACTTCTTTTGGTTCCCAAAAAATGTTGTATTTTCTGGGTGGTATGGAAAACTGGCTCTTTCCATCCTTTAACGATAAGATTCAAATACCCGATCACTCTGATTATGCATACAAGGCAAATGTATTCCAGATGCGCGGATTTAATAATAATATTCGAAATGGAGCCACATTTTTAGTGGCAAATGGCGAATTAAGAATTCCATTTATGCAGTACCTTTTAGGTAAAAACAAGGGAAGCACCTTTTTTAGAAATTTACAACTTACTGGCTTTGTGGATGCTGGGCTTGCCTGGTATGGAACAAGTCCGTATAGCAAGAAAAACGTTTTAAATATTGTCAATCTATCCAGTCCGCCGCTGATCGAAATGGAAATAGAGTATTCGCGTGATCCTTTAGTTTTAGGTTTTGGTACCGGCCTCAGGACGCAAATATTAGGATATTTTGTCAAAGCAGATTACGGCTGGGGTGTCGAGTCGAGAGTTATCCAAAAGCCCAGATTTTATTTGAGTTTTGGAATGGATTTTTAAGTAGTTATTTAATTATCATCACATGAAAAGGTATATTATCTTACTGTTTGTTTTTGTTTGGGTCTTTGTCAATGCGCAAGAAAATAGAAATCACGCTGTTAAATTAGAACAATTAGGAACGATCCTACGGTCGCCTAATGAATATCGTGGTGCCGATGGTGCTCCAGGACCAAAATACTGGCAGCAAAGAGCAGATTATAAAATCAAATGTACACTTAATACAAAGGAACAGCGCATTGATGGTACTGAGACAATTACCTATTTCAATAATTCGCCGGTATCCATGAATTATATATGGATGCAATTAGATGAAAATGAACATACTCCTACTTCACTCAAACACCATATTGATGGATCACAAATATTTGACATTATGGATCAATCAAGCGTTGATTGGGTAGAAGCTACTAAGCAATTAGAAAAATATGGTGTTAAAATTCAGCAAATCACATCTGACAAAGGTCAGGCATTAAAGTATATTATCAACCAGACAATGATGCGTATTGACCTACCTAAGCCATTAAAACCAGGAGAAAAACTTGTATTTAATGTATCGTGGTACTACTATATGATCGATAGGATGAACACGCCGAGTTGGGGTCGCGGTGGCTACGAATTTTTTAAGGATCATGGCAATTATCTTTATACTGTCGTCCAGTGGTTTCCTCGTATGTGCGTATATAGCGACTTTGAAGGATGGCAAAATAAACAGTTTGTTGGAAGAGGAGAATTTGCGCTTACTTTTGGTGATTATGATGTAGAGATCACCTTGCCGGATGACCATATTGTTGCTGCAACAGGAGAATGTCAAAACCTAAAGGCTATGCTTACACCGGCACAATACAAACGATGGCAGCAGGCGCAATCCGTTACCTCACCATTAGAAATAGTCACCTACAAAGAAGCTTTAGCTAATGAATTAACACCTATATCCGCAAAAACAAAAACCTGGAAATATAAAGCAATAAACGTTAGAGACTTTGCCTGGACAGCTAGTAAAAAATTTGTTTGGGATGCTATGCCACACCATAATACATTGGGACAGAAGGTCATGTGTATGAGCCTTTATGGTAAAGAAGCCTATCCCATATATAGTAAATATTCCACGAAAGTGGTAGATCATACCTTACGTACCTATTCTAATTACAGTATTCCATTTCCATACCCGGTGGCGATCTCTGTTGAAGCAGCTAATGGTATGGAATATCCTATGATAGCATTTAATCCTGGACGCGCTGAGCCCGACGGTACTTATTCAGAGCAGGCAAAAAGAGCGTGTATTTCGGTAGTCATCCATGAAGTAGGACATAATTATTTTCCGATGATTATTAATAGTGACGAACGTCAATGGGCATGGCTCGATGAAGGACTCAACACTTTTGTACAGTTTTTAGCAGAGCAAGAATGGGATAATAATTATGCCTCAGACGGTGGTGTTCCCGGCAATATCGTCTATTATATGAAGAGACCTAAGGAAATGCTGGAACCTATCATGACAAACTCTGAAAACATAGCTGATTATGGCCAGAATGCCTATCGAAAACCAGCTGCTGCACTCAATATCCTGCGTGAGACCGTCATGGGAAGAGAATTATTTGATTATGCCTTTAAGCAATATTGTCAGCGATGGGCATTTAAACATCCTACGCCGGACGACTTTTTTAGAACGATGGAAGACGCCAGCGCGGTGGATTTAGATTGGTTTTGGCGAGGATGGTTTTATGGAACAGATCCTGTAGATATAGCGCTTGATTCTGTAATCTGGTACAAAGTAGATCTCGAAAAGGATCCAAGTCAAAAAACAGATACTATCACTCGTAAAGTTAAAAAACCGATGGACTTCCTAAGCAAAATGCGCAACAGAGAGTTGATAAAGGAGTTTCCGGTAGAACGAGACAGCAGTGCTACTGATTTTTACAATACCTATAAACCATGGACTACATCCGACTCTGTGGATATATCGGTGATGCACAAGTATGAGGAGCTTACGCCAAAAGAAGAGAAAATAGAAAAATACAGTGGTAAAAACTACTACGAATTGCGATTTAGTAATAAAGGTGGATTGGTCATGCCGATTATCATCGAATGGACTTACGAAGACGGAACTAAGGAAGTAGAATATATCCCTGTGGAAATCTGGCGTAAAAACGAAAAAACGGTAACAAAGGTATTTGAAAAAGATAAAGTTGTAACAGCAATATTGCTCGATCCATACCACGAAACTGCCGATATTGATGAATCCAACAACAGCTTCCCAGTTCGTGAGATACCGACAAGATTCCAGATATTCAAAAAGCATAAATTTGACGAAAAGCCAAACCCTATGCAAAAAGCACTAAAGAAGGAAAAAGAGATCAAGCCGTAATCCGGATGTAGGAATGATAGCAAAAGATATTGATTTTACTCGTCACTTGCGATAAAAGGCGTATCTTTGTGGCACTAAATATTTAATAATTTTAATTGGACATTGTAGCACTACATATCGAGAGCTTGATTTTTGCAGCTAATCCGTCTATCAGTTTTGATGAGTTGAAAGGGGCGATAATAGAAAGCCTTGAAACAGAGTTGTCGGATGAGGCACTAAATGAGTATTTAAAGCAATTGATGACAAAATATGCTTCTGAGGACTACGCGATGGAAATCATAGAAGTTTCCGGCGGTTTTAGATTCATGACTAAAGGTGCTTTTCACCATACCATCGGTACTTATCTGAGACAAAATACCCACAAAAAACTGAGTAAATCTGCACTAGAAACACTTGCGATTGTAGCCTATAAGCAGCCCGTGACTAAAGGAGAGATAGAGTCTATTCGCGGTGTTAATTCAGATTATACCATTCAGAAATTGTTAGAGAAAGATTTGGTGGAGATATCAGGGAGAAGTACTGGGCCTGGAAAACCACTACTTTACACCACTACACCCAAATTTATGGATTATTTTGGATTAAAATCCATAGATGATATGCCAAAGCTCAAGGATTTTGAACAAACAGAAAACCAGATAGGCAGTCCAGAATCAATTGAGACTGAACAAAATGCTTCATAAAACGATTATATATCATTGATAGTAGAATTTTTAAAGAATGGAAAACAGCACTTTAGTCAATAGGGTCGCAGCAAGTGGTCTGATAACAATCAATTTGGAAGATTACTTCCCTAAAAATGAAATTGTATATTTTGATATTAAAGAATATCTTTTTCACGGATTGATTCTCAAGGAAAAGGATTTTCGCGAAGCGATGAAACAATTAGACTGGTCAGTATATAAGGATAAAATTGTTTTAGTCAATTGCAGTACCGATGCAGTTATACCGCTATGGGCGTATATGCTCATAGAAAACTACCTCATCACAGAGGCATGGGATACTTATCAGGGTACTCAGGACGAATACCTGCGTATGCACTATCGCGAGGTGCTCGATGGGATCGAAGTAGGACAATATATTGACAAGCGTATCGTTATTAAAGGATGTGGTGAAAAACCTGTGCCATCCTATGCGTATGCTAAAATCACGGATCGTTTGAGACCATATGTACATAGTTTGATGTTTGGTGAGCCATGCAGCACAGTGCCGATTTATAAAAAGCCTAAAACTACCTCTAAAGAATAATATGCAAAAATACAGCTCGCTATTTCCAGTTTTCGGCTTTGTTGCCGGAATTATATTTTCGGGATTGATATTTTTATCTTCCCAGTCTAAGCCGATGAGTGAGGCTTTTACAGAATTGACCCAGCGCATTATTACCATCAGACCCAATCACGAAGTGACCTTTGCCGACGAACCCGTACCAATGAATGAAGACACCAGGGAGCGATTAGATCGCGAATTGAGTGTCAATGCATACTGGCAGTCGGCGACTTTGCTCAATCTAAAGATGGCACAAAAACATTTTCCGGTGATAGAGCGCATCCTTAAAGAAAATGGAATACCTGATGATTTTAAATTTGCAGCTATAGCTGAAAGTGGCTTGCGCAATGTATCTTCATCCGCTAATGCCAAAGGCTACTGGCAGTTTATGAAAGCAGCAGCTGGTGAAATGGGACTTGAGATCAGTGATGATGTGGATGAGCGAATGCACCTCGAAAAATCCACGCAGGCAGCATGCGATTATATCAAGCAGTTATACAGACGGTTTGGTACATGGACAGACGCAGCTGGAGCTTATAATGTGGGACCTACGATTTATGCCAAAGCCTTAGCAGAACAAAAAGAAAAAGGGTACTACGACATGAATGTCAATGATGAAACATCCCGATATGTATTCAGAATCATCGCCATCAAGGAGATTTTGTCTCATCCCGAATCCTACGGTTTCTTTGTAGAAGACGACGATAAGTATTATCCACATCCAGAATATAAAGATGTCACCGTCACGGAGTCCATCCCGATCTTAGCAGATTTTGCTCACGAAAACGGGATTACCTACCGAATGCTCAAGTACTATAATCCATGGTTGATCACTGGAAAATTAAATGTAGCCGCCGGTAAATCCTACACAATTAAGGTGCCGAAACCATAGTATTAAAGCCCTATCGCTTCTTTTAACTGATCGGAATGGTCAGCAGATTTGACATCATAAATGATATGGGTGATGAGGCCTTTTTCGTCAAAAACGACCGTAGTGCGATACGTACCTAAGCTTTCTCTACCCATAAACTTTTTTGGTCCATAAAATCCAAAAGCATTTAATACATTCAGATCCGTATCTGCAATCAATGGAAAAGGCAGACTGTACTTCTCAATAAATTTTTGATGTCTCGCTATTGAATCTTTACTCACACCGATGATTTTATAGCCTTTCGACATGAAATAGCTGTAATTATCCCTCAAGTTGCAGGCTTCCTTAGTACATCCAGGGGTGTCATCCTTAGGATAAAAATACATAATCGTCTTATGACCGATCAGAGAAGTTGAGGTGATAGTTTTACCATCTTCAGTCTGTGCTTCAAAATCGGGAATGAGATCTCCCACCTTTACTTTTCCAAGTTTTTTGGCATTCATGATGTCTAATGAGTTTGATATCTAATCAAAACAATTTTAAGATGCAAACGGTTGAAAAACCAGCATAACCCGAAATAGTAAAAACAAGTCCTTAAAAAAGCTAATATCCAAAGGTAAATCAACTACACTCCTAAGGAGATTAGTCCGAAATGATACTTGATTTATTAATTCAAAATAAAATATTACTAATTTAGTTATTTTAAAATTTACTATTGATAGAGTTAATTAAAGACGTTGTTTGACTAAATAATATTCTGTATTATAGATCTTTACCCAATTGTGCATCATTTTTGAAATAAAAATTAAAAACATTGTAAATAAAAGAGTATCAATTGTTTTATTATAATACATAGTTTCCTTACCTTTGCGGCAAATTTTCAAAATAGATAATACTATCTGATGAGAAACCGGATATTTTTACTTGCTTTACTGTCTTTATCGTTAGTTTTTAGAGTAGCTGCTCAGGAAGATCATGCTACATCTCACGAAGCTGAACACGGGAAATTTGATCCGGGTGCTACAGCCATTCACCATATTAGCGATGCCAATGTATTTAGCATCTTAGATGCCGTCAGAATACCTTTGCCGATGATATTAAAATCTAACAAGGGCTGGGACATCTTTAGTTCAGGCAAATTTGCACCTGGGGCACATGAAGACGGTGCTAGTGCTTATAATGGATACGTCATGCATCATGGCAGTGTATATAGAGTAGCAGAGGATGGCTTTCCTATGGATGGGATGATACCGGTTGATGGCTTTGTGCATAAAGAAGAGCCGGTAAATGGAAAAATCAGAGATTTTTACTTCGTAAATTATCAGGGTAAGGAATATAGATTAGATGCCAGAACAACGTTAGATGGAGGTATTCTTGGAGGCGGATTTACTTCCTTTATGGATTTTTCTATGACGAAAAATGTAGTCTCGATGATTCTGGTATCTCTCTTTTTATTTTGGTTATTCAGAAAAGCATCACAAAGCTATCAGTCAAATCCAGACAAAGCACCTAGAGGAATCCAAGGTTTGCTGGAGCCGTTAGTACTTTTTATCAGAGATGAAGTAGCTATCCCTTTTATAGGCAATAAGTATAGGAAATATTTACCCTTATTATTAAGTGTTTTCTTTTTTATCTTAGGTCTTAATCTATGGGGACAGGTACCTTTCTTAGGAAGTGTAAATGTGACAGGTAGTTTAACGGTAACGATGGTATTGGCGGTGATTGTATTTATCATTACTAATATCAACGGCAACAAGCACTACTGGCAGCATATATTTTGGATGCCAGGAGTACCACTGCCTATTAGGATACTATTAGCTATGGTAGAAGGGATGGCATTATTTATTAAGCCTTTGACATTGATGCTGCGTTTAGCTGGAAATATATCAGCAGGACACATTGCTATTTTGAGTTTTGTAGGCTTGATATTTATTTTTGGAAAATCAGGTGAGAGCCTTCCGGGTAGTATCGTAGGAACAGCAGTCTCCGTTCCGTTGACCATGTTTATGATGGTGATAGAATTGATAGTAGCTTTTGTACAAGCGTTTGTATTTACGATATTGACAGCATCCTATATAGGTGCAGCTATAGAAGAGCCACATCATGATGCAGCACATTAATGATAAATAAGAGCGTAAATTTTTTAAACAGAGGAAATAATTTTTTAATCATAATATTTTTTAAACCATGACAGGAACATTAGCAGCATTAGGAGCCGGATTGGCAGTAATAGGAGCTGGAATTGGTATCGGTTACATAGGTGGTAAGGCTATGGAAGCTATCGCAAGACAACCAGAAGCAGCTGGGGATATCAGATCTAACATGATCATCATGGCGGCATTCGTAGAGGGTGCGGCTCTGATTGCGATTCTTCTTTCTATCCTTATGGCGTAATTTTAGCCGGAGGCAAAACGAAAAGTAAGATTGCAGAGCGGTTGGCCGAGCAATCTTCTTTTATTCTTTCGAATATTGATCAGATAAAAAATATAGCAGTATAAATTAATAATATATGTTTAGTTTAATTACTTTCACACCATTCCAACCGACACCAGGACTAGCCATCTGGTCGTTACTTATCTTTTTATTGTTTTGGTACTTAGTATCTAAATTTGCTTTTAAGCCAATAGCAGAAGCCTTAGAAAAAAGAGAGGAAGATATCCAGACAGCTATGGATACAGCTAAAAAAACAAGAGAAGAAATGGCTAATATGAAGGCCGAAAACGAAAAACTTTTAGCTGAAGCTCGAGAAGAAAGATCCAAAATCATTCAAGAAGCTAAAGAGATCAAAAATCAAATGATTACTGAAGCTAAAGAAAAGGCAAAAGAAGAAGCCAATAAAATTGTTAGCAATGCTATGTCCGAAATCGAAAATCAAAAAAGAGCTGCTTTTGCAGAAGTTAAAAACGAAGTCGGAGCTATGGCATTAAGTATTGCTGAAAAAGTGATTAGAAAAGAGTTACAGGGCGATTCCAATCAGGAAGCTTATGTAAATTCTCTAGTAAAAGATATTCATTTGAATTAAGCGTTGACGACGCCGTTTAAAAACATAAAATATGTCTATAATCAGAATTTCAGCGCGATACGCAAAGGCTTTGATTGATCTGGCTACTGAGCGAAATGAAATGTCAGTTGTTAAGAATGACATCGACAGCTTTTTGGTAGCTTCTCAAAATAGAGATTTACAGCTCTTTTTAAAGTCGCCGATCATCCATGCTAATAAAAAATTGTCTGTTATACAGGCATTATTTGGGGATAAGCTAAGTAAAACGACGATGGCATTTTTTGACATCATCATCCGTAAGGGACGTGAAATGTACCTTACCGATATAGCCAAAGAGTTTATTGCACAGTATAATGACCTCAACCACATTTCTTCTGTAAAAATCACCACTGCTACACCTATATCAGAAGGTACTTTAAATCAGATAAAAGTAAAATTGGCAGATGCAGATACACCAGTTGAAAAATTAGATATCGAGACAGCAGTAAATCCTGATATCATGGGTGGTTTTATCATCGAGATAGGCGACAGATTATACGACGCTAGCGTTCAGCGTACACTTGAACAACTTAAAAAGGAATTAATACAAAATTAGTTAGCATAATCATTTTAATAAAAAATTCTAAATAATAATATTATGGTTGGTATAAAACCAGATGAAATATCCGCAATACTCAAACAGCAGTTATCCGGATTTAAAACAGAAGCAGAGCTTGAAGAAGTAGGTACCGTGCTACAAGTAGGGGATGGTATTGCGCGTGTATATGGTTTGTCCAAAGCACAAGCTGGAGAGTTAGTGGAGTTTGATAATGGTGTACAAGCTATCACACTTAACCTTGAAGAAGATAACGTCGGGGTCGTATTATTAGGACCTGGCGATGGCATCAAAGAAGGATCAACTGTAAGACGAACTAAACGTATTGCTTCCATACAAGTAGGTGAAGGTATGGTGGGTCGTGTAGTAAACGGATTAGGTCTGCCTATTGATGGCAAAGGCCCAATCACCGGTACTACTTATGAAATGCCTATCGAAAGAAAAGCACCGGGTGTTATCTTCCGTCAGCCTGTTACTGAGCCACTACAGACGGGGATCAAAGCGATTGATTCGATGATTCCGATTGGTAGAGGTCAAAGAGAGTTGATCATCGGTGACAGACAAACAGGTAAGACTGCGATTGCTATCGATACCATTATCAACCAAAAAGAATTTTATGACAGAGGCGAGCCTGTATATTGTATATATGTAGCTTCAGGGCAGAAGGCTTCTACCGTTGCTCAAGTAATGAAATCTTTAGAAGAAGGTGGAGCTATGGCTTATACAACTATCGTATCTGCCTCTGCTGCCGACCCTGCACCGCTTCAGTTCTATGCACCATTTGCAGGTGCTGCAATCGGTGAATTTTTTAGAGATACCGGAAGACCAGCATTGATTATCTATGATGATTTATCTAAGCAGGCTGTTGCTTACCGTGAGGTTTCTCTATTATTGAGAAGACCACCGGGACGTGAGGCTTATCCGGGAGACGTTTTCTACTTACACTCAAGATTATTAGAGAGAGCAGCTAAAGTTATCAATAACGATGAAATAGCTAAAAACATGAACGACCTTCCTGAGTCTCTTAAAAAGTCAGGTTTAGTTAAAGGTGGTGGTTCATTGACAGCTTTGCCAATTATCGAAACACAAGCCGGAGACGTTTCCGCATATATCCCAACTAACGTTATTTCAATCACTGATGGACAGATCTTTCTTGAGTCCAACTTGTTTAACGCAGGTATCAGACCAGCGATTAATGTAGGTATCTCGGTATCTAGGGTGGGTGGTAATGCTCAGATAAAATCCATGAAAAAGGTCTCGGGTACTCTTAAGCTCGACCAAGCTCAATTCCGTGAATTGGAAGCTTTTGCTAAATTTGGTTCTGACCTCGATGCTGCTACACAATCTATCTTAGAGAAAGGTAAGAGAAACGTAGAAATCCTTAAACAACCTCAATACTCACCTATTACAGTAGAAAAGCAGGTAGCTATTATCTATTTGGGTACGCAGGGTCTTTTAAGTGGTGTTCCAGTAAATAAGGTAGGCGAATTTGAAGAAAATTTCCTTTTGACTATGGAGCGTTCGCACAGTGATGTACTCGAGCTTCTTAGAAAGGGTAGCTTATCTGATGAAGTATTAAGCACACTAAAAAAAGTAGGTGCTGAAGTAGCTGCTCAATTTAAGTAATTTAAGAACCATTATTATTTTCTTTGTTAATTAGAAACCATGTCAGGAAAATTAAAAGAAGTAAGGGAACGTATTAAGTCGGTGCAGTCCACGCAGCAGATTACTAAAGCCATGAAGATGGTATCTGCGTCTAAATTGCATAAAGCTCAGACAGCAATCATCGAAATGCGCCCTTATGCCAATAGATTGGATAAGATGATGAAAAACATTGTTTCTAATCTGGATGGAGATTTCAATTCGCCTTTTGTAGCTGTGCGAAAGCCTCATAAAGTAGCTATTGTAGTGATTACATCAAGTAGAGGTCTTTGTGGTGCATTTAACACTAATATCATTAAGGTTGCTACATCACTTGCCGAAAATACATATAGTGAGCAGCTTGCTGCCGGAAACCTTTCTTTTGTCTTTTTAGGAAAAAAAGGATATGATATTCTTAAAAAACGTTTTCCACAGTGTGCATTAAATACTGATTATTTGGATCTGTTTTCTAATCTGAGTTATGACCGCATATCGGCTGTATCTCAAATGATCATGGACAATTTTAAAGTTGATGGTTTTGATAAAGTGGAAGTTTGCTACAGCAAATTTAAAAATGCTGCTATTCAGGAACCTATTGCTGTACAGTATCTGCCAGTGATAAAGGATACAACTAACAAACTTCCGGATGCAAAGAAAACAAAAGCGGATTATATTTTTGAACCTGATAAGGAGCAATTACTTAATGAATTGATACCAAGTATTTTACATACGACTTTTCAGAAATTTGTCTTGGATACTCACGCATCAGAACATGGTGCTAGGATGACAGCCATGGATAATGCAACAACCAATGCTGAAGAATTGATGAAAGAACTGAGAGTTAATTATAATAAGGCACGTCAGGAAGCTATTACTAAGGAATTGTCAGAGATTGTTGGTGGTGCAGCGGCATTAAATGGATAATATTTCAAAATATTAGTCTTATAAGAGACAAAAAAGCCCGTTGGATATCATCTCACGGGCTTTTTTTATATATCACCTTATAAATACCGATATTTATACATCGTATTGGATAATATTATTCTTTTGTAACTCTAACATAAATGTATTTCTGATTAATGACCTTGTTTACTTCCGGATAAGGCTTCACATCAACAAGTTTGTATCTAAAGTTTTCAATTACAGTATCTTGAATAAATCTGGACTCCTCATTTGTATCCAGATCAAAATTATAGGTTCCTTGCTTAGTAATTAATCTAAAGGATACCGTCGCTGTACCTGCCCAGATACACTCGGCTCCCTTAGGGCATCGGCTTTCTTCTACTTTCTCTGCCGTAAGTGATAAGTCGTAAGTATCATTAGTAGATGGTGTTTTTTCCTTCAACTCCGAAATCTCGCCAATTTTTAGGGTATCATATCTAGGTGATTTAATACATCCAGACAATAATATCACTAAAATAAAAATACCGGATTTGAATACAATAGACATATATTTTTAGTGTTAAAGGTTCATTTACTACTATAACAGATTTATCCTCAGAATTGCTGCAATTTTATAATAAAATAACAAATTTTGATCTTGATTTTCTATTAATAAAGCGTTATTTATCAGGTTTGATGACCTTTAAAATCAAAAAAATATCTAATTTAGCCGATGATTATTGAATTTTTTGAAATCTAAGAATGTATCCACATCTCAATTATAAAATATATGGTCAGGGACAGCCTATTGTGATTTTGCACGGACTATTTGGAACGCTGGACAACTGGCATAATTTTGGTAAAAAACTTGAAGAGGCCGGATATATGGCAATACTTGTTGATCAACGAGATCATGGACGTTCAGAACATACGGCTGATTTTAGTTATCCATTGCTAGCACAAGATCTGCAAAATTTTTTAGAGGAAAACTGGATATACGAAGGCACTATCATTGGCCATAGTATGGGAGGGAAAACATGCTTAGAATATATAGCTGATTTTAATCCGACGGACTTTAAGTTTGTAATCATTGATATCGGTATCAAACGATATGAAGAAGGGCATTCAGAGATTTTTAAGGCACTTTTATCAGTACCCTTAGATACCTTAGCTTCGAGGAAGGAAGCAGAAGATATACTTTTGAATGCAATAAGGGACAATGATGTGGTACAATTTTTAATGAAAAACTTAACCAGGACTAAAGGTGGTGGTTTTGAATGGAAGATTAACTTACCACTTCTATTTGATGAATATAATAATATCCTAGAAGCTATTAAATTTAAGGAAGCCTCAAACGTAAAAACGCTTTTTGTCCGTGGTGGTCAATCTGGATATATCAAAGATGAAGACTGGCCAGATATCCAGAAAGTATTGCCAAATAGTCAGTTAAAAACGATCCACGGCGCCGGACATTGGATACATGCTGATAAGCCGGTTGAACTTTTTGATACAATAATTGATTTTATTAAGTAGTTTTATAATAGTATCCAGATTGATGCTATTTTTAATCCATTATAACTCATATATAACCACATGTTGAAAAAATATAAAGTAGTCATTCTGGTCGTTGCTATGGTCTCAGGAATTGCTGCCATCAATATTAATAATGACAAACTATTTGAAATTACAAAAAATTTAGAGATATTTGTCAGTGTCTATAAGGAACTCAATACTAATTTTGCTGACGAACTCGACCCTAGTACATTGATGAGGACAGCCATCGATGCTATGACCACATCGTTAGACCCCTATACTAATTTCTTTTCAGAATCTCAGGCGGAGAGTTACTGGATAAATGACGATGAGAAATATCAAGGAATTGGTGCAAAAATAGATATCATCGATAATCGACTCACTGTGGTAGAGCCCTATGAAAAAGGACCTGCCGATAAAGCAGGAATCAAGGCAGGAGACATCATCACTTCTATTGATGGCAATAGCGTACAGAGCAAAAAGATGGATGAAATAAATGTCATGTTACGAGGTTTGCCAGGTACGGATGTACAGATAGGTATCCAAAGTGCAAGTAGCAATAAAGCCGATATCAAAAAAATAACGCGAGGTGAAGTCAATATACCCAATGTACCATACTCAGGTTTTGTAGAAGGTAATGTAGGTTATATATCTCTGACCACATTTACACAGATGGCAGGATCAAATATCCAGAAGGCGTTAAAAGATCTGAAAGAGGACAATCCAAACCTATCGGGTGTCATCCTCGATCTGCGCCATAATGGTGGAGGACTACTACATGAAGCAGTCAATATTTGTAATATCTTTATACCGAGAGATGAAATAGTGGTAACGACTAAATCTAAAATAAAAGAACGGGATCAAACTTTTAAAACGACGGATAATCCTGTTGATCTTGATCTGCCATTAGTCGTATTGATAGATGGTCGGTCTGCATCTGCTTCCGAAATTGTATCTGGCGTCATGCAGGATTTGGATCGTGGAGTATTGATCGGGCAGCGTTCTTTTGGTAAAGGTCTGGTACAAAATACTAAAGATCTGCCTTATAATGCAAGACTTAAACTGACGACTTCTAAATATTATATCCCAAGTGGGCGCTGTATCCAAGGCGTGGAATATGAACATGGAGTACCTAAAAACATTCCGGACAGCCAACGCTCTAGGTTTAAAACAAAAAACAACAGAATCGTCCTTGATGGTGGTGGTGTATCACCCGATATTATTACAGAACAAAAAGAATTACTACCAGTAACACAAGCTTTGCTGGATCAGTATGTCATATTTGACTATGTCAATCAATGGGTTAAAAACAGAGATAGTATAGGTAGTATTGATAAATTTAAATTTACACAGTTTGAAGATTTTGTAAATTTTGCTAAAAAGAAAAACTTTACATTTACCTCAGATGGGGAGCGAGCACTCCAGGATGCTAAAAAAGCATTCGAAAGTACCAAAGATAACCTGTATGCAGAGGAAATCCAAAAATTAGAAAGTAAAATTATCCAAGCAAAAGGCAATGAATTTATTAGGGCTAAGGATCAGATTGTTTATGAACTCGAAAAAGAAATAGTCACTAGGTATTACTTGCAAAAAGGCAAAATCCAATACTCACTGCGGGATGATCACAATATAAAAGAAGCTGTATCAGTACTTAAAGATAGTAAGAGATATAAAAAGATCCTTAACTCTAAGTAATCTTTATGTCTGCGATATTAAATATTGAGACTTCGACAGATGTATGTTCAGTAGGCATTGCAGTGGATGGTCAAACGTCAAGCCTGCTGGAATCTCACAGTCCAAACAGTCATACAGAAAAGTTAACGCTGCTGATTCAAGCTTGTGCTGAACAAGCCCAAATAGCTTTAAACGATCTTGATGCTGTCGCTGTGAGCGATGGTCCCGGGTCATATACATCCCTGCGTATAGGCGCGAGTACAGCAAAGGCAATGGCATACGCCTTAAATAAACCTTTGATTACGATCGACAGTCTGCATATTCTCGCTCATGGTGTGTCAAAAAACCTGCTGGATGGTGATGCCATAATTATCTCTATGATAGATGCCAGACGCAATGAAGTATATGCGGCTGTCTATAATCATCATTGTAAAGAATTGCAATCTGCCACACCGTTAATATTAGATGAAAACCCATTTAAAGAATACCTTGAAAGCAAAAACAAGCTATATATCTGTGGCAATGGTGCTTTGAAATACTATAATCAACATAAAAATTTAGATACAATCCTACAACACGAAAACACTTCTGCACGCTATATGGAAATGATTACCTATGACTTGTTTAAAAAACAGCAATTTTCTAATGTGAGCTACTTTATCCCAGACTATATAAAATCTCCAAATATCACAAAATCAAATAAAAAATTATTTTAATTTAATGAACTTTATTATAAGAAATTTAGTTTATTATATATAGATAAAATTATCATATAACAATTTGTTAAAATTTATTTTCGTTCTTGGTATGGTTTGGCAAGGTTATTGAATTATCCTATCCGAATTCCGTGAACTAACAAATTTATTCGTATGAGAAATAAAAAGAACGAGACCGTTACGTTAAAGAAAGGAGGGAAGGAGGTACAGCTCGATTACGCCGACCTAAGAAAGGCCGTATTAGTGCTTAGAGCTGTTAACCACAAACTCCGCCAAAGGATTATCGATCTTTTAGAGGATGGTGAGACAATGACAGTAACTGATATTTATATCAAGTTAAGGTTAGAGCAATCTGTAGCTTCACAGCACTTAGCCATACTCAGAAGAGCTGGCGTCGTAGCGACAGAAAGACAAGGTAAATTTATCTATTATTCATTGGATAAGGATAGATTGGGTCAAATCTCCACTTTGGTTGATGATTTGACGAGCAAATAACTTACTTGCACTGACAGGGGTTTATTTAGTGAAAAACAATAGTTTATGATTAAATAATTTTACCTTTTATCATCATTTTGAGTACTTTTTACTAAAAAGTGTTAATTTGATTTAACAAATTAGAATTTTTTTAATATTTGTTTTGTCATATTAAATAAACTACTCATATTTGTGCTCAGGTCTTAATCAGAAAATAAGGAACACAAAATGAGAGGTACAAAAGTCACTTTTGATGCCGACAAATTAAATTATGCGTCGGAGTTAATGCGAGCGTTAGCGCACCCCCTAAGATTGAAAATTTTGGAATTTATTGATGAGTCTCAATCAATAAATGTAAACAAAATTTACAGTAATCTTGACATTGAGCAAAGTATAACATCTCAACATCTAAAAATATTGAGATTATCCGGTGTGGTAAATGTTGAAGTTACAGGAAAGTTTCACATCTATACTATTAATTATGATGTGGTACAGAAAGCTAGTTTTGCGGTAAATAGATTTGTTGGCAAAGCTTAAAACCTAAAACTAAAAAAAGAAATATTAAAAGTAGTCACGTGCATGGATTGTTCGTGACTGCTTTTCTATTCTTTTGTTTTAACCAATTCTTTCCAGTAAGTTAATTCCTTCTTTTTAAGGATGTATTCGTTTTTGGCGATAAGCAAGCCAAAATGGCCATCCAAAAATCCTCTTTTCAGAATGAAGGTACGGAAAAACCTAAATTCAGGTCCTAAGATCCGTTTGATTAAAGGTGGTTTTTTCCCAATAGATATCCATTCTTTAGCTCTTAATCGAGCATAATAATCATATTTATCCTGCATATGGCTTTCGTCTATAAAGCTGTAGTGATGTATCAGTCCATTTATTTTTTTGCGGGCATAGGGTGATTTGGATTCTAATGATTCATGTACACCATTATTATTCCATCTCATGATTCGTTTATCAAATAGCCTAATATTCCAGTCAGGATACCATCCACAATGTTGTACCGCATAATCTCCAAAGTAAGTCATGATATTCATTTCATAGGCTACATCAGGCTCAGGTAGTAAATCCTTAATATTTTTGATCAAATCGGTGTCTATGATCTCATCTGAATCCGGGCAAAGAATCCAGTTGTTGAGCGTTTGATCAATTCCAAAATTTTTATTAGCCGAATAACCTTCCCATGACTTTTCAAAAACACGTGCACCACATGACTGTGCAATTGATTTAGTGTTGTCTGATGACCTGTTATCTAGGACAACCACGATATCATCTGTGATTTGCTGTAATGCATGGATACAATCGTTGATGGTTCTTGAGTCATTCTTTGCTAAGACGACTGCACTAAAGTATGAGCTTTTCATGGATAATTAAAGAATTTTGCCTGATGCTATAAAATGAGGACTATGTAAATCGGGTTTATTGTATTTTAAGGGTTGACCATCTTTTACCTGGACCATCATGCCGCCTGCCTCTTCGATAAGGATTTGCCCTGCTGCTGTATCCCATTCCATTATTTGGGACATTTTAGGATAGTAATCAGCCTCGCCTTGGGCTATACTTACAAACTTTAATGCTGCACCACGCTCGATAACGACTGGAGTATCCAATAGATCGATATGTTCTTGAGTACGCGCATCTCGATGGTGACGGCTGGCTAATACTTTTAATCCTGGATTATTTATACCAAAACGATTTGCTGTAAGTCTAGAATGGGTCCCACTCTTTTGGTAATGGTAAGCACCCAGACCTTTAGAGGCAAAATACATTTGCTGACTTACCGGTGCATAAATAAAACCGGCAACCACGATACCATAGAGAGCCAGACCTAAATTAATTGTAAATTCATCTGTCTTATTGATAAAACCCTTGGTTCCGTCTAAGGGGTCGAGTATCCAGACATAATCCCAGGATTTTCTGATATCATAATGGGGGACTTCGGCTTCCTCGGATAGTATCGGTAGCTCTTCAAACATTGACATTAATCCACTGGAAATAATCTTATTAGATAGAATATCTGCTTCTGTGACAGGGCTGTTGTCAGATTTTTTATAGATTCGCATATCAGTACTGCCGTAGATATTTCTGATAGCTTTACCGGCTTGATCCAGTAAATCAAAAATATCTCCGGCAGCTCCAAAAAAATGTTGCGATTCTCTAAGCTTCAAAATGCGATTGCTGCTACTTGATACTAAAGGAAATAGTCTTGGTAGCTACGTTACCTGCTTTGTCTTTAGCTGTGATTTTTAAAACACCACCAGTTTCTTTAGTGTCTGCAGGTATAGGCAAACTTACATTTGTAAAGGAATACGAATTTTTTGTGTCAAAAGAAGTAATCTTAAATCCGCCAGCGTCAATTTCTGCCAGCTCTGTGTTATCAGTTATGGTGCCGATTATAGGATATGATTTGCCTTTTTCTAAAGTACTGCCATCAGCAGGCGAAGTTATCGTGATAACCGGTGGTGTTGTATCCTTATCTTCTTTAGAACATGCAAAAACAGTGACCATTGCAAATACTACTACTAAAAATGTCCAATTTCTCATATTTGATGAATTTATTTTTATGATTAAACTTAATAGCTAACGTTAAAAATATGGGTATTGTTGCGTAGGTAGTACGTTTAGTATCTGTAGTGAAGTCATACAGAGGTATATCCACCATCTACCGGAAAAAAGGCCCCATTAACATAGGACGCTTCCTCAGAGCATAGCCAAAAGACCATGTTGGCTATTTCCTCAGGCTTCGCTAATCTACCCATAGGATGACGGTTTAATACCTTTTGCATTCGCTCTTCCGTATAATGACCGAGAAGCGGAGTATCAGTATATCCGGGACCTACAGCATTGATGTGGATATTTTGTTTTGCATTTTCAAGAGATGAGGTTTTAGCAAGGCCTACTACTCCATGTTTGGATGCGACATAGGCTGGTGAATTAGGGACGGCTCTCACGCCTACCTAGTACTGAAGCCACATTGACAATAGCACCATGAGATTGCTTAATCATTTGAGTGATCTGGTATTTCATACCATAAAATACACCGCTAAGATTAACGGATAGCTCTCTATCCCATGTCTCTATTGGATAGGCATCTGTCGGCAGTCCGGCTCCCGATATTCCTGCATTGTTGACCGCACAGTCAAGCTTTCCAAAGTGGGCTACTGTCTGCGCTACTAAAAATTCACTGTCTTCCGGGTTAGCAACATTTGTTTTAATGAAATGGCATTTCCATGTTGACTAAGTATCTCATTTGCTACTTGCTGTCCGTTTGATTCATTCAGATCACCGATAACAACATTGTATCCATTTTGAGCAAATTTTATTGCTATGGCTTTACCTATACCAGAGCCACCACCGGTAATGAGCATGGTTTTATGATTCATCTTATATTTGGATTAATGTATATTTACAATCAAATGATGGTGTATCTGACCACCCGAGTATCATACCACCACCGCCTGCACCGCATAGTTTAAGGTAGTACTCTCCTGATTGCAGACCTTGCTGCCATACTTTTTTATAATCGTCCGGAATCATCTCTTGAAACATTTCAAATTGTAAGGTGCTAACACTTTTTAAACTGGATTTTACATCATTTTGTTGATTATTTAGTATTGCCTTAATGAGATCAGCATTTAATGATTGCAGTTCTTTGACCTGATCCCGATAGATTTTTGAACGCTCACATTTAACTTTAAAAAGCTGAACATAATGTGCTGTACTGCGGGAAATACCTGTATCGATTAAAAAGAAATCAGACAGATTGAAAGATGAATCTATAATCAGTTGTATGCCATCCTTTGTAAACAATACGGGCTGATCGAGATAGGATACAAAGGGATCCATGCCCGAACTGGAACCATGAAAGGCACATTCTGCCCTGCCGAGAATACATTTTAGAGTGTTATAGTCATTTAAATCTTTGTAGCCATAGCGATCATACAAAGCCGCTATCAGGGCGCCACTACTCCCGAGACCATAGCCTACAGGAATGTCAGATTTATAGGATAGACCAGACTTTATATCTGCTAACATTTGATCAAGATCAAAATATATATCTAAATTGTTTTCAATTAAATAGCTGTATAAATTATGTAATTCGAGCTGCAATTTGTTTGTGCTAATTTCAAACTTTCCAGTATATTTTTGAAAAGGTAGAGCCAAAGCATATCCATCCTCTATGACGGTATATTCGCCAGCTAAAAGGATTTTGGAATGGAAAGATTTATTATTTTTTATCAAAGATATTTCGGATTTTATAGGTGATACAAGAGTAATTACTTACATTTGCCTCATCAATTATTATATTTCAGGATACAAATTTAAAATAATATTATGACAACATCGACAGAATCAACAGGACTTTATTGGATTTATACATTATTATCTCTTGTCGGAATCATTTTATTTTTCATATTTAAGCCAGAATGGTTTTGGGTGATGCTTCCATCTTTCTTTACATATTTTGTAAAAGCGATGAAATGGATGTGATTTTTTGATAGAATCCACAAAAAAATTAAAATTGGTTTATCCTTTATTGCACATTAAGAATGTGTGAGTTTAAATACTATTATTATTAAATATTAGTAAGGGAAAACCTTGATATATTTTTTACCCTGTACGGCTACATCTTGATAATTCTTAATGTATTTACTTCATTATCTATAGCTAATCTTATAAAGTACGATCCAGTCATATACTTATTCATATCAATAAATACTTCGTGTTGTCCCTTTTCTAAGGTTTTGTCGATAATGACTTGTAGTTGACTACCTAACACATCAAATAACTCTAGACGAACATATCTGCCAGTATTCATAAATGTTACAGTACAATGGTCATGGCAAGGATTAGGATATGCCTGTAATGTTGGCTTTTTATCAGATTCCTGAATTGTACTAGTCGTTTGGCAATTTTTGATAAAAGGAATTTTTTGAAAATCTTTAAACAATACTTGTCTTACTTGGCTTTCAGGAACGCCCATCCAATCTGTCAGCAAGGTTGCATATACGGATCTAAAGTCAAACAACATTGGAATACCTTCTTGAGGTGCAGTATCCTTGGAAATGCTTGGATTCGTTCCATAAATATCTTGACGAATGCAGTCACCAAAAACAAAAACGGGTGCTGCTGTACCGTGATCGGTTCCATTGCTATTATTGGAACGTATTTGTCTTCCAAATTCAGAAAAAGTCATTCCTACCACTCTTTCATGAATCCCCAGAGCTTGCAAATCTTGCATAAAAACAGCAATAGCATTTGATAACAATCCAAGCAGATTAGCATGGTTTCCTTTTCCATGATCAGTGGCATCGACCTGTGTAGCATGTGTATCAAATCCTCCCAGCCCTACTACATATATACGCGTGCGAAGACCACCGGAAATCAGTTTTGCAACTACTTTTAACTGATCCGCCAATCGATTTCCAACGGGATATTCGGCAATATTGTTTCCTTTATCTACTACAGAGAGTAAACGGGATGCATATTTATTAGATTGGTCTATGGTGGACTTAACAAAAGAAAGCTCATCATGATAACACGAATTATCTGGCGTTGCCGCTTCTGATTCTTCAATAATCTTGATGGTAAGGTTAGTATCAACAGCATAACTAAAATTAGTGTGTGGCCCCTGACAGGTTTCCGACACTACACCACCTATGGTTATTGCGAGTGGATCAGGATTGTCTTCATTTGGGTAATTTTGAGGAAAACCTGGATAATTAAGATTGAGATATCTGCCTAACCATCCTGTGGTCAACTGCTGATCGGCGTCTGATCCGGTCGTCCAGATGTCAGAGGATCTAAAATGTGATCTGTTTTGATTGGGATACCCTACGCTTTGGATGACACCCAAATGTCCCTCTTTATATAGATTAGCAAGTCCCTGCATCGCTGGATGTAAGCCCGTTTCCTGAGTAAGGTTAAGCACCGATGTCTCAGGGATCAGCAAGCTGGCTCTCACTTGGCTTAGTCCACTATACTGATCTAGCGGTATCACCATGTTGAGTCCATCATTTCCACCGAAAAGCTGTACCAGTAGCAGAATTTTATCATCATCATTATTGATAAAATTAAATAAAGGAGATGAAGTAATAGCTGCAACTTCTAAGCCGCCTAGCATGACCGGAAGCGATAAAATAGAGCTCGATTGTAAAAACTGTCTTCGTTTCATTGTAAATATTTTATCAACATGATTTAACTTAAATGATATTCAGGCATGCGCATGATGTACGCAACCAGCTGTTGAAGTCTCAGATTAACTACTTTTGCAAGGGTCGGGTTTGCAGAGTTAGCTTGATAAGCAGCATATATTTTTTTCCAATCGCCTTCATTACCTGTATTTAAGATTCCATATAAGGTTTGTTTTTGATTATCTGTAAGTGGTTTTGGCAATAATAAGAGGACATACTGTTCGATTACATCTTTGACATCATCGGGATTATCAAAACCAGTCAACATATTCAATTGATTGATTAAAATTTTTGATTTGCCTGTACTAAATCCTGTTAGATTGAGCGCATCGGTATATATTTTTCGCTTAGTCAATGAGACAGCATTAAGCCATAGCCTGTTGTAAGCGGGTTCCTGATAAAATGGCGGCCAGCCACCAACAGAAGGTATCTGAAATATAGCCATTTGCATTTCTAGAGACTGATTAAATAAGTCGGTATTTAATTTAACTTTTGCTGCACCATCTGTCGGCATTGGAATTTCAAAATGATTGATCGGACTAAAAATAAAATCCATTGGACTTTTAACTAATCGACCCACTACACAGCTATCATAAAAGTGTTCACTTGATAATAATGTTCGCAGTGCAGGTGCTACTTCGTAATTGTTTTGGCGGATGATGGTAGCCATAGGTTTAATAATGTTTTGGCGTATGTCATCGTCAATATCAAAATACACAAACCACCTGTATAGCTTAGTGGCTATAAATTCGGCTACGGCTTCCTGCTGGAAGATGATGTCGATAATGTTTTTATACTCATTTTCACCTGCATTAGGAATAACAACTTTCCCAAAGCGATAGGACAAGGTTTTAGTGCCAGTATCGTGCCTGGAGGTTTTAAACTCTGATTGTGGTGGGACAGAATTGGCTATATTGACCCATCCGGTAAATCCCCTGGCTAATTGTTTTACGTCTTCTTCGGTATAATTGGTATAATCACCAGGACCAACAAGATCACCTTTCCCTATGGAAAACAATTCAAGAAATTCTCTACCAAAATTTTCGTTAGGTGCTTTACCGGTACTATCCTTACCATTCAGATAAATCAGCATAGCGGGATCTATCGTAATATCTTTACATAGTTGTTTAAAATTGCCTAGTGCTGAGGATCTTAGTAGAGAAATGTATTTGTACGACATAAACGGACTCGAAATATTAGACGTAACGAAGTGATTGTGCCAAAATAACGTCATCTTTTCACGAATATTTGGAGTTCCGGACATCAATAGGTCAAGATACCATACACGAAGCGACTGATTTCTATAAAAGTTAAAATCCGGAGTCGGAAACTGATTGATCCATGTTTTGCCAATCGGTGTACTTAAGTCTTTAGTATAGCTATAATTGATAGGTGGATCGGGCATTGCTTGATTTTTAAATAAAATATCCATACACGCATCCATAGAAGCTTGCGCAAAACTCTTTATAGTTTTTATATTTACTCCGAAAGTAGTTCGTCTTAGTAAATGGGCTGCTGTCAGTTTATTCCACGTACCCGAATATTTATCTAATGATGCCATACTAATATATTTTTAGACAAAAACTTATCATTCTACAAAGTTAGACTTTTTAATGTATATAAAGTTAAGTATCTATAGAGAATTAACAGTAAAACATTATAATATCATAGTATTTACAAAGCAATATCCATTACATTTTCATAAACCTTTTTATCATATTGAAGTTATCTTTATGGTTTATAAATCATCATTACCATTCAAAATAAAAACCTGACACCATGAAGATATACCATAATACCCGGTGTAATAAGAGTCGCTGCGCATTAGATATTATACACGAACATCATATAGAGCCAGAAGTAGTCGAGTATTTAAAAAATTCACCAACCAAAGATGAAATAAGAGAATTGGTCAGCATGCTGGGTATGAAACCTATTGAAGTCATCCGTAAAAATGAAGCCATTTATAAGGAAAAATACAAGGGAAAAGAACTCACTGATGATCAGTGGATTGATGCTATGGTCGAAAACCCTATATTGATTGAAAGACCTATCATCGTCAAGGATGGTAAGGCAATCATAGCAAGACCACCAGAAAAGGTACTTGAGTTTTTAAATACCTGATTATTAAATTTTTTGGATGTGGCTAGATATTTTATCAGACTTTCTTATTGTGGTATCGATTATAATGGATGGCAATCCCAACCACATCCCGGGACTGTAACGGTACAAGATACCATAGAAGGGGTGTTAAGTACATTATTGAGGCAAAAAGCTAATATTGTTGGTTGCGGAAGGACAGACACGGGTGTGCATGCGAGAGATTATGTAGCACATTTTGATGTAAATGGAGACTTAGATAGGGAAACGATTGTATATAAAGCTAATAAATTACTGCCCAAAGATATTGCAATTCACGAGATATATCCTGTTCGAGAGGGTGCTCATGCCCGTTTTGATGCGGTATCTAGATCCTATCAATATCACTTGCATACGGCTAAATCACCATTCGAGCCCTATTCATTTTATTATATATATGAAAAACCAAATCTTGAAAAACTTAATGCTGCTGCCGGTATTTTATTGGAATATACTGATTTTACCACTTTTTGTAAACTACATTCGGATGTAAAGACCATGCATTGTAAGTTATCACAGAGTCTGTGGATACGGGAGGGTGACAAATTTATTTATCAGGTAACTTCAGACCGTTTTTTACGTGGTATGATTCGTCTGATTGTGGGTATGTGTCTCAATGTGTCTCGAGGTAAACTCACAATATCATCGGTCAGAGATGCCTTAGAAACCCAAAGTAAGCTTCCATTGGAGTGGAGTGTGCCAGCAGAAGGCTTAATCCTCACTGATATCTGTTATGATAATGATATTAGAATCTGAGGATTCTGATATCATTTATATTTAAATATTTATCTTTATAAAATTGTAGTACTCAATTGATTTACAATATTATATCCTTATATGGCAATACTGTCTTCAAACCTTTACTTTCAAAGTATGACTTTACACTATCGATTCCTTTAGATGAGGTCGCAAGTATAAAGTCTCCGCCCCAAGCACCTAAAGATTTGATAATACCATCATTATAATCTTTAAACATTTTCTGTTGTACTGGAGCAAACCCCGTATGCTCTGCAATCAACGATTCATGTTTTTCTATTAAACTTTCGAAAGTGGATAGTTTATCAGCTTTTAATACATCTTCTGTAATCTGTGTAATTTCCTTGACTAAAGCCGATTTTTTCTTTACTACCTTGAGATAGTCACGAATACCGGTTTTGCTATCCTGTTTTTTGCCTAAATGAACAAAAAATAGATTGTCTTTATATTTTGGATTAAAGTCCACTTCTGTATAAGATACTTCATCCTCAGAATTGACATATACGACCGGCCCATCAGCAAAAGCGCACGCTACATCATATCCGGATCCTTCTTCCGTTTTAAAATATAATAAAAGTGGATTGACCTCTGCCCACTCTGCCACTAAATAAATTAGCGTACTACTAGAACCTAGACCCCATTCTAATGGAAATTCTAATGTAGTTTCGATTTTAAATCCATTCCACTGGGATAAAAATTCTGAATTTAGCCGTACCGCATTTTTGAGTAGCTTTTGTAAGTAATCAGAAATGACATTGTTATTGGTTTTTACTGCAGAAAAATCAAACAACGATATATCAGCAGCAAACCACATTTTGCCGTTCATATCATAACTTTCCCAAATGATATCAGTACTCGTCGTTCGTTTGACAATCAGACTTTGGCCAAATTTGGTAGGCAATCCCAATGATTTTGCTCCATCTAATACTGCATACTCACCCGTGAGCAGCAACTTTCCATGTCCGTAGTATTTCGTTTTGATATGTATAAAGTTTATAACGGTTAAGAAATGTTTTGGGAATACAGCGGCAAAAATAAATATAAAAAAATAATATACAAAAAATATTAATATAAATTATATTGAAATAATCAAATTTAATAAGGAAATTTCATTAATATAGAATAATATAGCATTTCATCTTGCCTACCTTACCACCGTCACATCCCCTGTATAAGTCACCTCGCTACCGTCTTTTAGCCTGATTTTGG
>CAZCTQ010000027.1:0-46451 GCA_964501555.1 uncultured Aureispira sp.
CCCTGCGTATCGGTCAACTCCCATCTAAGCCTGTCCGTATAGCCTAGATATACCGTAGTCTGCCCCGGATTAGGATATACTTTTACATCTGTATGGTCTGGTGACATATCATCTACCGCTACATAATCTCTACATGGTGTAGCTGCAAATCCTTTTGGAAAAGAATAAAAATTTAAAGGGTATAGCGTGTCCAAGGTATTATCTGCATTTTTAATTGTAAGTTGTGCATTGAGATGATATTCAGTTCCTACACTATCCAATACGCTATTAGCCTGCTGAGATAAACAATAATAAGGAGCTACTTCTCCCGAATTACCAATAAACCATTGATTATCTATAATTTCATGATATGCATGAGGCGCCAGAAAATCGCCATCATGGCAGCCACTACTAAAATCCACACTGTCCCAAGTTATCGTCAGGGGGAGATATTTTACCTTTGTAAAAATCCTAATCACACCTCCACCATAATAACAATCATTAAAATGAGGGGATTTTTCATAACCACGTCCAATTATCCTCTTTGAAAGGATTACATCAGGAATTATTCCCGCTTCATCATGCCCTGCTCTTACTTCAAATACACTGTCCCACAGTGCATCCTTAATATCGACCTCACCAAAATCGGGGTTGTATGTGTTATTAGCGTCTTCATCATAGCCTACGGTAATCGTGTCCCTGTTTCCTGCCGCATCCTCAAAGTAAAACTTGGTCTCCCATTGTGCCGTCTTCTGTCCATATAGAAATACAGGCAATAATAAGATAATTATGTATATATGTCTCATATCTAATTTTTTACAAGTTGTTCGAAATATAGCTCTCCGTTGTATTCAAATACGAGAGCATTTACGCCCGAAAACCATCCAGAGACATCTAAGGTAAATTCCTGCTCTTCACCTATTGTTTCATAAGTGTTTCGCACTATGCCATAGGCACTATAATAAAAATTAGTATTGAATAACCTATTCATAATTATTTGCATTTATTTAACGTCAACAGAATATTTAAAAATAAAGTTAAATAAATTGATTTAATTAACACATGATTAACATATTTTGTTTTAATGTGTTATCTTTTAGATTTTTACAAAAATCAAAAATGATGACACATTATCATATATTTAACAACCAAATTGCATTATTAAATTTGAAAATCCCGATATATTGGGTTAGTTTTTCATTTATTCTTTATCCTGAATGCATGCTGGTTTAGTTAGTCAGGAATTAAAAATCATACAATTTATCAGCGGATAGGTTAAAAAGCATATATACCATCCAATTTTTTTTTATATTTTTATACATGTTACAGTATATTTTTATGTTTCTGTTATTTGGTTGAAAATCTATGAAATAGGTATGAATCAACATTGCAATAAGTTGATATATAAAACATTATTAAAATAAATATGCAAAAATTACCCCAATGTTTTTTATGCTGAGTGAAAAAGGTGTGCTTACCTTTGCACCATTCCCACACAAAGTAAATCTTACTTAAATCTGATCCCAGCCTGAGCATTGCAGGCACTGAACTCATTTATTTAATAACCAAAAACTTTTTACCCATGGTAAAACAAGATTTACTTACCCGTTTAGGGAGGATTCCGGTATTGTATAAGTCGCTGTTGAGTCTTCTCTTTTTATTTACTTTAAGTACAAATGGCTTTAGCCAAGCGCAGATTGTCTGTAATGACAATATTCAGGTTTCTTTAGATGGTAATTGTCAGGCAGAGATAAGGCCTAACATGATCCTTGAAGGAAACACAGCTTTGTATGCACCACCATTTAAAATTACTATTGGTACAACCAATGTAATAGATAATGGCACCAACCGCCCTATTGTTACGAAACCAGGTTATTACAATGTTACTGTTACTAATTCACAAGGTAACTATTGTTGGAGTACTATGTCAGTGGAAGACAAACTTCCACCAGTAGTAGATTGTGGTTGTCCGGTAGGCAATACAAGTAGCGCATGTCAGTTTTCATGTGTAGATGAAGATGCATTTTTTGCCGGCACTCTTAATTTTCCAAAGGCAACAGCTACTGATGCGTGTACGAGTGTTACGACTGAATTTACTGATAGAGTTGTAGTTAGTGGACAAAATGGTTGCGGTGGAAAGACCGTATTCCGTACTTGGACATTTAAGGATGCATATGGTAATACTTCAATTTGTGTATCAGAATACAGATTTGCACCTGCTAGCTTGGCTGATGTTACTTTAGCCGCTCCTTATAATGTTGTTGAGTTAACTTGTAAGGCTGATGTATCCGAAAATGGTATTTATGAATTTTATAGAGTTAAATTATATGACTCATACTTGCCATCCTATTTAGCTAAAGTACCAGGTACTTATGCTAATAACGCTGCTGCACAGGCTGCTGCACATACTGCAGCTGATAAAGAAGCAATAAAATATGCTTACCCTACAGTTCATGGTATTCCAGTAAATGGAAAAACATGTAATATCCTTGCTACAAAATCAGACGTTGTTATCCCTGTATGTGATCAGGCATGTAGCAATAGTAAGAAAGTAATCAGAACGTGGACTATCCTTGATTGGTGTACAAGTAATATTAAGACACTTACTCAGATGATTATTGCAACTGACGAAATTCCACCAGTTATTTCGGTTGACGATGTAACTGTGAGCGTGGATGTTTGGTCTTGTGAGGCTAATATTTTATTACCTAAGCCAAAGGTGTTAGTAGATAACTGTGATGCAAATCCTACTTATAGAGTAGCAGGTCCTGCCGGAGTACGTGTAGTGTTTGATGTACCGAGTGGTCAGTACTTAGCGACAAGAGTACCTAAGGGTGTTAATGATTTTACTTACATAGGGAGAGATTGTTGTGGTAATGAAAGCGAGTTTATTATGCATGTAAATGTGATTGATAAGACACCACCTATTGCTATAGCTAAGCAACATATTGTTATTTCCTTGACATCTGATGGACAGAATGGAGGTACAGCTAAGTTGTTTGCAAATTCTGTAGATAATGGTTCTTATGATAGTTGTACTCCGGTACGTCTTGAATTAAGAAGAGAAAAGGATGATTCTAAACCAAAGGATGGTTGTGGATATACTGGTAATTTTACCTATAATAATGACGGCCACACATTTGATGGATCTTCTAATCCTTCAAGCCCAAGCTACGATCCAGACGAAGGAGCTTATGTGAAATTCTGTTGTGATGATCTTACAGATTTTTCTGGCGAATTTCCTTTTGGAATCGTTAAGGTTTGGTTGAGAGTATGGGACGATGGCGATATGGATGGTAAATTTGGTACAAAAGGTGATAATTATAATGAAACATGGGTTGAAGTACGTGTTGAAGATAAAATACCACCGAGAATTATTTGTCCACCTACAGCGTATATCAAATGTGATGATGATGCTCAAGATCTAAAATTGACAGGTACTGCAAAGGCTTTCTCTAACTGTAATAATATAGACGTTGTTTATACAGATAGAAGTTTCCTTAGCAACTGTAATATAGGTAGAATCGAGCGTACATGGACTGTAAAAGGAAATAAAAATATATCTTGTGTGCAAACAATTTATGTTGGCGGATTTGATGATAGATTTACAGAAAGTGATATTGTATGGCCTAAAGATGTTACTACTAATTGTGCTGACTTAGCTACTATAGGTAAGCCTACATGGACTGGAGGTCCTTGTGATCTGATAGGTGTGAGCCTTAAGAGTGATACATTCTATTTTGAAGGTAATGCATGTATGAAGATATTAAACAAGTGGACGATCCTTAACTGGTGTGAATACGATCCTAATGCTCAAAACCCAATAGGTTACTTTACGCACACACAGGTTGTAAAAGTAATTGACAACGAAAAACCAGTTTTGGGAAGTTGTGAAGATTTAGTATTTGAAGTTAACGATAATGCTGATGAAGACCGTGATGGTAATATTTGCGAAATCAGAAATCTAACGTTGACAAAGACAGCTACAGACCAAGGCCAATGTGCGTCAAATTGGTTAAAGTGGATTGTATTTGTGGACTTATACGGTGACGGTGTAAATGATTATGAGTATTCTTCATTCTTACCTTCAACAGATGTGACGTTTGATGATACTAACTTTAACGGTATTAAAGATGTATATGTAGCTCCTACAGGACAAGGTGGTGAAGTTAAAGTTAAACTGCCTGTGGATCTTTCTATAACCTCAGGTGTTCACAAAGTTACTTGGAAAGTTGTAGATGGTTGTGGTAATGTAACAACTTGTACACAAAACTTTAGAGTGGTGGACAAGAAAAAGCCGACACCTTATTGTTTACATATCAGTTCTGCATTAATGCAAAATGGTAAGGTAGAGTTATGGGCTGCTGACTTTAACTTAGGTTCATTTGATAATTGTACTTCAAAAGAAAACCTTAAATATACATTTGAAGAAGCATACCCTGTAGCATCTAAGATTAATCAAATACACTATTTTAAAGGTAATGGACAGAATGCAACTGAGGCAGAATATTTAGCTGGTAAAGCACAAAAATGGCTTCCTGCGAGCAATAGCTCTGGTAGAGTATTCAGTTGTGATGACTTACCTTATGTGGACATTAAGATGACCGTTTGGGATGAGTCTGGCAACTATGACTTCTGTGTTGTTAGATTGAATTTAGCTGATAATCAAGGTGCTTGTGGTAATTTGACTACAACAACTGTATCAGGATCATTATTAAATCCAAGTGGTAATCCAGTAACAAATGCTGAAATAGCTTTAGACAATGGAAGACCTGAAATGCTTAAGACTGTTACGTCTTCTATGACAGGTTATAAATTCCAAGATGCAGTAATGCACTATGATTATAATGTGTCAAGCAAAAAGAATGAAGATTATCTGAATGGTGTGAGCACATTGGACTTAGTGTTGATTCAGCGTCATATCTTAGGCCTTGAAAAGATCACTAATCCTTACTACATTATCGCTTCAGATGTCAATAACGATTCAAGAGTATCCGCATCAGATATTACTGATTTGAGAAAATTGATTTTAGGTGTTTACACACAATTACCTAAGAATGACAGCTGGAGATTTGTAAATAGTAATGCACCATTTGCTGATGCCACAAATCCATTCCCATTCAATGAGCGTATTGCTATAAGCAATCTGGCTCAGGAGATGAAAAATCAAAACTTCATCGCTGTCAAAATAGGTGATGTCAATGGTACAGCTACAGCTAATGCTTTGGATGGTACTACTGATACAAGAAGTACAGTAGAATTAAATGCTCAAAATGAAATAGTTAATGCTGATAAAACAGCAACAGTAACTTTAAGTGCTAATGTTGAAAAAGTTCATGGTATGCAGTTTACATTAGATATTAAGAATGCCGACCTTCAAAATATCTATATTGGTGGTCATAAACTGAACGCTGAAAACATTGCTAAACTGAGCGACACAAGATACACTATAAGCTGGAATGATATCGAAGCTATCTCAGGTCATGAGATGATTATGATCCAGTTACAGCCTAAAGCTGAAGGTAATATCGCTGATATGATAGCTATCAATTCAGCGGTTACTCAGGCAGAAGTATATACAGGAGATGCATTGAATACAGGCAAATTGTCCCTAAGATTTGCTAACGACAATGCTTCAGAGTTTGCACTTAATCAAAACGAACCTAACCCATTCACTGAAAAGACTCAGATTACATTTAGCTTGCCAGAAGCAGCGAATGCTACCTTGAAAATCTTTGATGTGAACGGTCAGATGATTTATACAAAAACCGGATCTTTTGGTAAGGGTATAAATGCTTTCACAATCAACAAGAAAGATCTTTCATCAACTGGTGTAATGATTTATCAGGTTGAAAGTGGCAACTATATCTCTACTAAAAAAATGATCGGACTCGAGTAATTAACAATTTGCTTAAATTAATTCCAATGGGATGCATCGCAAGGTGCATCCCTTTTTGCATTATTTTTGATACCTTTGTACATTTAAATCAGTGAATATCCAATTATGTCAACACAAAAACGCCTTTTCCTGCTCGATGCCTATGCTTTGATTTTTCGTGGTTATTATGCTTTTATCAAAAATCCGAGAATAAATTCTAAAGGAATGGACACTTCCGCCATTATGGGTTTTATGAATTCGCTGTTGGATGTTATCAAGCGCGAAAAACCTGATTATCTTGCCGTTGCATTTGATAAAGGAGGAAGTGATTACCGATTGGAGTTGTTTCCGGAATACAAAGCCAACCGTGATGAGACACCCGAAGCTATAAAAATTGCCGTGCCTTATATTCAGCAACTTTTAGAAGCTATGCACATTCCGATTATCGAAAAACCAGGTTTTGAAGCCGATGATTTGATTGGAACATTAGCAAAACAGGCAGAGAAAGAAGGTTTTCAGGTTTTTATGGTTACGCCTGACAAAGATTTCGCACAGTTGGTTTCCGAAAATATTTTCATTTATCGTCCGGCACGAATGGGCAACGACATCGAAATTTGGGGCGTTCCCGAAGTAAAAGCCAAATTTGAAATTGAAAATCCACTTCAGGTGATTGACTTTCTCGGAATGATGGGCGATGCAGTTGATAATATTCCCGGATTGCCGGGCGTTGGCGAAAAAACAGCCAAAAAACTCTTGGCAGAATTTGGATCATTGGAAAATTTATTGGCAAATACCGACAAGCTAAAAGGTGCATTGAAAGACAAAATCGAAGCCAATAAAGCACAAGGACTTTTATCAAAAGAGCTGGCAAAAATCTTGCTAGATTGTCCGGTGACTTTTGATGCCGATAATTTTGAGGTAACCAAACCCGATGTGGAAAAAACCGATGCCATTTTTCAAGAATTAGAATTTCGCCAGATGAAAGCACAATTTGATAAATGGTTTGGATCAGGAAAAGAATATGACGAAATTGAAACTAATGGGAATGGGAATAGTGTTGATAATAGTCAAGACCAAATCAAAAAACCATCTGCTAAAAAAGTACCTGAAAATCAATTAGATTTATTTGGTTTTTCTGATGAATCTGAAACAAAAGAGACAACAAATATTCATTATGCTACGCTTGAAAACACTAAACATTTTTACCAAATCGTACAAGGCGATTTAGATATAAAATTATTTTTGCAAAATCTAATCAATCAAAATGCTGTTTGTTTTGACACCGAAACTACTGGAATTGACGCCTTAAACGCCGAACTTGTGGGAATATCGTTTTCTTGGGAAAAGGGAAAAGCTTTTTACATCCCATTTCCTGAAAATCAAGAAGAAGCACACGCCTTAGTCGATAGATTCCGTCCGTTTTTTGAAAATGAAAGCATCGAAAAAATCGGACAAAATATGAAATACGATTTGAAGATTTTGGCTAACTACGGCATTTCTGTCAAAGGAAAATTGTTTGACACGATGATTGCTCATTATCTTATCAATCCTGATATGCGTCATAATATGGACGTTTTGTCGGAAACCTACTTGCAATATCTACCTAAACCCATCGAAGCATTAATAGGTAAAAAGGGAAAAAATCAACTATCTATGCGTGACGTAAATCTGGAAGATATAAAAGAATATGCTTCGGAAGATGCCGATATTACGTTACAACTAAAAAACCATTTTCAACCAATTTTGGAAAAAGTGGGCACCAAAAAACTATTTGATGAAATCGAAATACCCTTGGTGCAAGTTTTAGCCGATATGGAACGTGAAGGCATTCGTCTCGATGTGGATTTCCTGAAAGCGTTGTCAGTCGAAATGCAAAAGGAGATCAATGATATTGAGCAAAAAATATATGAAACTGCCGATGAGAAATTTAATTTGGCCTCGCCAAAACAATTAGGCGATATCTTATTTGAAAAACTGAAAATCGGCAATGGAAAGCAAAAAAAAACTAAAACCGGACAATATGCCACTGGCGAAGAAGTATTGAGTTATCTGATCAATGAACATCAGATTATAAAGGACATTTTGGAATGGCGTCAAATGGTCAAGTTACAAAGTACCTATATTGATGCTTTGCCAAATCAGGTTGACAAAATAACTCAACGAGTTCATACGGATTATATGCAAGCTGTTGCCGCAACTGGGAGATTAAGCTCTAATAATCCTAATTTGCAAAATATTCCTATCCGTACCGAAAGAGGAAGACAAATCCGCAAAGCATTTATCGCACGTGATGAAGATTTTACTTTGCTTTCTGCCGATTATTCGCAGATTGAATTGCGGATTATCGCAGCTCTTTCTGGTGAAGAAAATATGATAAAAGCGTTTAAAAACCACGAAGATATACATAAAAGCACTGCAGCAAAAGTGTTTAATCTATCTTTAGAAGATGTAACCAAAGAACAGCGGAGTCATGCAAAAACTGTAAATTTTGGTATTATATATGGCGTTTCGGCCTTTGGACTTTCTAACCAGACCAATTTGTCCCGTAGCGAGAGTGCCGCTTTGATCGATGCTTATTACCAAACCTATCCAACGTTAAAATCATATATTCAAACTCAAATTGATTTTGCCCGTCAAAATGGTTATGTAGAAACTATTTTAGGAAGACGACGGTATCTTAAGGATATTAATTCTGTTAATGCCGTAGTTCGTGGTGGAGCAGAACGAAATGCGGTCAATGCACCGATTCAAGGAAGTGCAGCCGATATTATCAAAATTGCAATGATTAATATTCATAAAAATCTAACTTCAGAAAATAGGAAGTCAAAAATGCTTTTACAGGTGCATGATGAATTGGTTTTTGACGTACATAATGCTGAATTAGAAGAAATCCAATCGATGATTAAGTATGAAATGGAAAATGCTTTTAAGCTAGCAGTACCACTGGAAGTTGAACTTGGATTAGGTAAAAACTGGCTTGAAGCCCATTAAACACCGGTAGGATAAAGGTTCAAGGTTTTTGTGCTATGATAGCGAAGGCGGCCATATGATCTTCATACTTATCAAAGACCTTGCGCATTTCTAAAATTCGGCCTCTTGCCTGTGGATGCGTAAGGATATTAAATCCGATTTTGATCGTGCGGAAGATACCTTCATCAGCAATAACCCTGTTTGCACGTAAAAGATGCATCGGAGATTTGAGTACTTCCTTGATGGCAAAGCCCTCCTGCTCTAAAAGTGTACACCATTCCTTTTGTGTAAGTGGTCTGGCATTTACTTTTATGGTTTGTGCCAAGCTGCGTTGGATAGTATGTTTGGCTTCTTCTTGGATATTATCAGGCTTTAAGCCCAATTCATGTATGCCGTATAGTCCACCTTCTTTTAGGATTCTGAATGCTTCCCTGATAATTTCAACCTTCCTATGATCAGCCTGCATCGTCAGCATAGCCTCGCCTATGGCTACATCGGTGCTATTGTCTTCGATGGTTGTTTCTGATGCAGATTGATTTAGGATAGATGCATTTGTGGCGCCATTTATTTTGTCAGACAATTTTTTTGCTGCCTCTTCATTGAGTTCAATACCAGTGTATTTATGGGGATGTTTAGCTAGTATTATACGAGCAGTATGGCCGATGCCAGGCGCAAACTCTACTACATCGTCTGTTTCCTTAAAATCGAGCGATTTGATTAATCGATTTGTTAACTCTCTACCACCTGGACGAAGTACCTTTTTGCCCATTTTAGCAAGGATCCAGTGGCCCTGCTCAGTGTTGATGGTTTTATTATTCATTTTAAATATCTTATTTAGAATGAGTCAAAATTATGCATTATTATTAAATCAGCGTATTTATTTTAGATAAAAATGTATTAAATGGTGATAATAGTTTTTAATGATTGCCAAATCTATTTTGATTTTTTATAAGAGGTTGTAAAATCCTGTTTGGTATGATTTCTTATAAAGATGTATTATGTTTGAGATGTAAAAGATTTACCAATTTGTCTTCTATACATCAATTTTTAAAAATATTACATTATTATGAACTAACATCTACGAATAAATCAATATCTTGGCACACGATTAGAATTACATTGGATTTTAATCGGATTTTTGAAAGGCAGAAAATGCTGTAGTGTAGATTGTAAAATATTTTATTAGATTATTAAAAATGTAAGGTATGTTTATTTTCCGTAAGTCTTTGATTGTTTTTTGTATAGCTTTTGCTCAATTTGCTTATGCACAACCGTGGATGCAGCAAAAGAAAGTTAGAGAACTTGACCCTGTAATAAAACAAATGGTAGAAGAGGTAAATAATAGCTCTCAATTGGAGGAAATGGCTTTTGAGTTGCTCGATGTAATCGGGCCGCGCCTTATAGGCACTCCTGCCATGGAAAAAGCTAATAACTGGGCTATAGACAAATTTAAAACTTGGGGTATCGCTGCCGAAAATCAACAATTTGGTCAGTGGGACGGATGGGAAAGAGGTGTGACAGAAGCGTCCCTTACTTATCCACGTGTAAAAAGCTTAGAGGCTATCCAGCTTGCTTGGTGTCCCGCAACAGTAAAACCCATAGAAGCAGAAGTAGTCGTACTGCCTGATGTAGCAGATAGAGCTGCATTTGATGTCTGGCTAAAAACCATTAAAGGTAAATTTGTCCTTATAGATCAGTATCAGCGATGGGGCAGACCAGATGATCAGATGAAAGAATTTGCGACACCGGAAGCATACGAAAGGATTAAAGACCAGCGTGCTAAAGATACAGAAGCATATAATAACATGATTAAAAATATCGGCTATACTAAAAAGGAATTGCCTGAAATTTTAGAAAAGGCTGGTGCAGCAGGTATCGGTAGTTCTTACTGGACAGGTATCATGGGTGCTAATAGAATTTTTGGCACAACGACTAAAAACATACCGGCGATAGATCTTGCACTAGAAGATTATGGCTTGCTTCATAGACTTGCATCAAAAGGCATTAAACCTAAAATCAAAGTAAATACACAGTCAAAAAAATTAGGTAAAAATAAATCCTTTAGCACAATAGCAACCATTCCTGGCAAGGAAAAGCCAAACGAATATATAGTTTTGTCAGCGCACTTAGATTCTTGGGATGGTGGTCAGGGAGCTACAGATAATGGTACGGGTGTGATTACAATGATGGAAGCAGCTCGCATCCTAAAAAAATACTATCCAAATAATAAACGAACGATCATCATAGGACTGTGGGGTAGTGAAGAACAGGGATTGAATGGTTCGCGAGGCTTTGTAATGGACAATCCTGCGATTGCTAAAAATATCCAGGCTGCCTTTAATCAGGATAACGGAACGGGTCGTATAGCCAATGTACAGGGACAGGGCTTTTTGCATTCATATGATTTTCTGGGTAGATGGTTAGATGCATTACCTCAGGAGCAACGCAAGCATATCGAAACAGGATATCCGGGTATGCCTAGCGGTGGTGGCTCTGACAATGCTTCGTTTACAGCAGCCGGTGTTCCTGGGATAAGTCTGAGTTCCCTTAACTGGGGCTATTTTGGATATACTTGGCATACACAGCGCGATACGTATGATAAAATTATGTTTGACGAAGTCAGAAATAATGTCATCGTTGCCGCAGTTATGGCTTATATGGCATCTGAAGAGCCAGCAATGGTGTCCAGAGAAAAACGTGTCATGCCGGAAGGATCTGAATGGCCAGAAGTCAAAGAACCCAAGCGTGATGGCAATTAAAGGTAGATAGAAGCGTTTATAGATGTATCAAAAATACATAGATTAATGCTTGTTTTGTGCTCAATAGTGCTGAGTGATAAAATTTACGAAAGCTTGTCCATTAGGACGTAATACTCATTATAATTTTTAAATGGTCCAATGATTTTGTAGAAAAAATAGTAAATATCAAGGCAGAAAAAGCAAACATAGCCTTAGCTATAATGAGGCTTTCTAACTCAGAGATTTGCTTTTTTTTATAAGGATTGGACTAATTTGAAGGTATATTGGGTATAAGCTGCCGTTTAAATTATTAAGTGAAACCGCACCGCCACTTCCATCACCACTATACCATATTACGTAAGGCATTTTAAGGTCATAAAATTTTTGCATCATATTGGTTACTATGCCTGGAGAAATGTGAAGTTCACCACTTTCATTTGTGATGACGGTTTTACCTGTTTTTCTATGAAGATAAGCAATCGATTCTTCCATTGCTTTTGTGTCGATTTGTGTAGTGTCAGAAGAGATATCCCACTCAGACGATCTTCAAAAATGTGTCTTTAAACTTAGAATAATTTTTGTATGAATACGTTAATCAGGAAACTGGATTTAACAAAATCCTAATATTTAGTATAAATTCTACTGGATAATTTGGTGATTCACTAAAACAAGTATTAGATTTGGTTTTTGATTTAATAAATCTAAATTTTGTAAGTATGCATAAATACGTCTTTAGTGGTCTGATTTTAGCTCTTTTTGCTTTAAACATTATAGCTCAACCAGCATCAAAGTCAGCAAATGAGGGTAAAAAATCATCAGACACACCTTCTAAAAATGCAAGTGACCTCGTCTTCAACCCTGATAATGTCATCACGACAAATCATACTGTGACTATCAATGGTAAGCAGATACCGTATCGAGCTGTCACGGGTACTATGCCTGTATGGGATGCTGATGGGAAGACGATGGCTGGTGTATTTTTTGTATATTACGAACGCACTGATATCAAGGATAAGAGTACGCGCCCACTCATGATATCTTTTAATGGTGGACCGGGGACAGCTTCTGTTTGGATGCATATAGGATATACAGGCCCGGCTCTGCTCAATATTGATGACGAGGGATATCCTGTACAACCTTATGGTTATAAAGCTAATCCATATTCGGTGCTGGATGCAACAGATATCCTGTATGTTGATCCTGTAAATACAGGTTATTCGCGCATCGTCGGAGATACTCCCAAGGATAAATTTTTTGGTGTAAATGCAGATATAAAGTACCTAGCTGACTGGGTCACCGGTTTTGTAAATAGGTATGACCGATGGTCATCACCTAAATTTCTTATTGGCGAAAGCTATGGAACAACACGTGTCTCAGGATTGGTCTTAGAGCTGCAGCAGGCTCACTGGATGTATATCAATGGTGTCATTTTGGTATCACCGACTAACCTCGGTATCGAAAGAGGACCAGCGACAGGAGCTGCCTTGTTATTGCCTTATTATGCGGCCACAGCGTGGTATCATAAAAAGCTTGTTCCGGATCTGATGAAAAGGGACCTCAATGAGATATTACCAGAAGTAGAGCAGTTTACCATGAATGAATTTATTCCCGCTATGAATAAAGGCAATAGCCTAAGCGAAGCCGATAGACAAAGTATCGCTCAGACAGTGGCAAGATACTCTGGTTTGTCTAAAGAGGTGGTGTTGCAAAACAATCTGGCAGTGCCTACGCATCTATTTTGGAAGGAATTGCTAAGGAAGGAAGGGTTTACTATCGGACGATTAGATTCCAGATATAGAGGGATAGATAAGAAAGATGCCGGAATGAGCCCTGACTTTAATGCCGAGCTCACAACCTGGCTGCACGCTTTTACACCTCCTATTAATATGTATTTAAAAAATGAATTAGGTTACAAGACCGATTATCAGTATAATATGTTTGGACCTGTGTATCCGTGGGATCAGAAAAATAATCAGACTGGTGAAAATCTCAACACTGCAATGGCTATCAACCCATATCTCCATGTTTTGGTACAGTCAGGCTATTATGATGGGGCGTGTGATTATTTTAATGCAAAGTACAATCTCTGGCAGATGGACCCGGCAGGTAAATTTAAAGATCGCATGAGCTGGGAAGGATATCGCAGTGGCCATATGATGTACCTTAGAAAGGACGATCTTAAAGAAAGCACAGAACATATCCGTCAGTTTATTAAAAAGGCAATGCCGGAACTGGGAAAGCCAGCTAAATATTGATTATTTGTGAAAACACAAATATAAAAAAATTGGATCATGAAAAGTTTCCTATTCATTTGTCTTCTATGGTTATTTAGCGGTATAGTGTGTGGGCAGGATTATAGGAATCCCGATGGTGGTGGTGGTTTTAATCCGGAAAAGCAGGAATGTTTATCCGCAGAGGAATATTCCCGCATATTTACAATGCTGGATAGAAACACAGACAGCCTTATCCGTACTGGAATCCTAATCATAGAAGACTTCCAAAACAGGAATACAGTATCTAATAAAAGACTTATTTGGCCATTAGCACGCAATGCAGGATTGACCTATCATAGTTTTTATGGTATTAGTAATTATGTAGATCTGGATGCTGCCTATCCTGATAAAGTACTGGATTGGAATTGTGGAAAACGAACCTATGACTCCAACAATGGATATAACCATGCTGGAACAGATATATTTCTATGGCCTTTTCCTCAACAACTTCAAAAAAATGATCAGGTCGCTGTTGTAGCTGCAATAGACGGCATCATTGTTTTAAAAGATGATGGTAGAGCTGATAATAGTTGTAGCCTTAACGGCAAAAGTTGGAACGCTGTATATGTCAAAGGATCAGACGGATTTACTTACTGGTATGGACACCTGAAAAAGAATTCTCTTACTACAAAGAGAGTAGGTGATCACGTCAATCAGGGCGAATTTTTAGGCATTGTTGGTAGTTCCGGTAATTCCACAGGACCACATTTGCATTTTGAAATCTATGATAAAGCCGATAATTTAGTTGACCCTTTTAGTGGTACTTGCAATAACATTGAAAGTTTGTGGTTAGACCAAAAACCATACTACGAACCAACTATTAATGTCATCATGACCCATGGTGTAGCTCCTGTCTATCCTGATTGCCCAAAATTAGAGACTATCGGCGATAAGGATTATTTCATGACAGGTGATAATATATATTTTGGATCTTACTACCATGATCACCTTTACACCTTGACTACAAATCACCAAGTAATCGATCCTGATGGACAAATCTACTCGACATGGACTCATAGACTAAGAGATGGCATCTATTATTCGGGTAGCTGGTGGTACTGGTCTGATAAAATCAATGCTTCTATGCAAAGTGGAAAATGGACCTATAAGGTAGCGTATGCTGGTCAGGCACTGTCACATGATTTTTATGTCAATGTAGATACCACTAGTGCTGTTCAAAATTATTTGGAATCTGAACAGAGATATTTGATCTATCCCAATCCAAATTCCAATTCTTTTAGGATTGCTAATTTGCAACAACCTGTACTTAGTATTGAAATATACGATTTAACTGGAAGGGTAGTATTTAAAAGTAAACAGATTGAAAACGAGGACATTTCTCATGTCATCGAAACACATTTGCCCAAAGGCGCTTATATAATTACAATCCGCTTTGCTAATGGTGCTACATACTCAGAGCGGCTGCTTATTGTAGATTGATTTGGCAGTAGGATAGTGCTCTAAATCATCTTTTATCAGATAACAAATGACCGGTATCATTTAATAGAGTTAAACCAAATGATATAATGTTAACGCTTTGGTAATCAATAGTTAAATATCTTTTTTGTGAAATTATTAGAGCTTATATGGCGTTATAATGATATTCAATAATAGTTAAAAAAACAAGATTATGAGTAACGAGAATGGAGGATTTAAATTGTTAAAAGGTTTAGTTATAGGTGGTGCTATCGGTACTGCATTAGGTTTGTTGTTTGCACCGCGATCTGGTAAGGAAACCCGTGAAAAATTGTTAGGTGAAGCTGATAGATTAAAAGGTGAACTCGAAAAGTATGCTAATGATTTTAGCGAAAAAGCTCAAGAAGCTAAAAAGGAAATAGAGCATAAATTAGCAGAAGTAAAATCTAAAATAGAAAATACAGTAGAAGATATCAAAACTGCAGCCAACAGAAAAAAGGAAGAAGTTACTAATGGCCAGATGGAGGCTTAATAACTAATTCAGGTTAAAAAGACTAGCATCTTTCTGTTGATGTAAAAAGCGATTTGGGGGTTTCGTAGTATAGCGGAATTCCCATTTTTTATTGGCATATTTTAAAAGAGATTGACATAGCCAAAATGGATTTTCATACGGCCAAAGTCCAAAGGATTAGGTGCAGCCCGACCCGCAGCAAAAGAAAGGTTAAATATCCCGGCTTTAGTTCCAAAATTAAGACCTAAGCCTAGACCAATAACGGGTGTAAGATGAGCTATACCACTATTATCTCGTAAATTGACATACCCTATATCTACAAATGGCAGACTCATATAGGAGTTTTGATCAAATATAAATCTAAATTCGAATGTGCCAAAGCCGTAAAAATCCGTCAGAAGGCTCTCTTCATCAAAGCCTCGCAATAGTCTATTGCCACCTATACGCATGAGTTCATTAGTACGCAAGGTATTTTCATTAAATAATAAACCCGATTGAATACTCATTTTAATCGTTGCCCAATTGCGTACGCCTGTGTACCAAGCAAAATCAGCCTTTAGTTCAGCCTGTAACGTTTTGAGTTTAAGCGTATCATAACTATTGGCAAAGCCTTCGAGATCTACAATCTGCCGGTTTGGGATAATGCGCTTTCTACCGACTACTGTTGTAAAGGCAGATGCAAATCCGGAAGTTGGATTATATTTATAATTCAAATGATCGATATTGATACCTGCGCCGATGCCCGAATAGGAAAAATCAAGCTTAGCCGGTAGTTTTTTAATTGTTTTGAGTTGATCAAGGTTAATCTCAAGTAGAGAAGATGCCCGATAGCTGCCAAAAACTTTTATACTGTTATATCCATTGTACAGCCATTGAAATCCACCATCGAGATAGGTGTCTATATTTTGATTGCTGTTTTTATAGATTTTAAAATCAAGATGACTTCCTATCGGCAGGTTAAAGAGATAAGGGATATTATTTTTTATGATCAACTCTAGGTTGTCAGCTTGTAGGCGTTTAAATTGGAAGAAAATATATTCACCAGCATGAAAAGCATTATTCATCTCTGCTATGAGATCGCCCGTGATAGCCCATTTTCTAACACCACCGACTGTTTGCGGTAGGACACCTATCAAGAAATCAAACCTTGATGCCGCTTTAGGATCAACTGGCAATACGACCGATGCCTTGTCATTGATAAATCTAACATAAGGCGCACTTTGAAGTGATATAAAAGAAAGATTTTTAAGTTTAGCTTGTGCTTTAATAACTTTGTCGTGGTCATAATATCGACCTGTTCGGATATCAAGTAATTTGCTAAAAAATACTGGGGTCATGTCTAATTTACCTTTCAAGACAACCGAATCAAAGACTATATATCTGCCTTTGTTTACTAGGAGATTGGAAGTGACAGCTCCTTCATGTACGGTGACTTCACTAAGCTTTGCTCGAGCAAAAGGATATCCATGGTTAACAAGGTGCTGTACTATCGTATTCAAAAAATTATAGATACTGAGGGAGTCAAGTGACTTGCCTTTAGGTAACTTTTTAATATTACTGGATTCTATTATTGCTTTTTGTTCGTCAGTCAATATAATATCAGATATGACGTATTTGTGTCCCCTAAAAATAATGGTGCGGCAAGTGTCGCTTTTACAAAATGAAGTGTCTGTTACTGCATAAATAAATCCTGAGGCATATAATTGGTTGAGATGGTTTTGGATTACTGATGCCACTTTGAGACTGTCTGTGATGTTGACAATAGCTTTGTCGGAAAGTGCATCTGCATAAGTAATGATATTGACGACATTCTTCTGAGCAGTAATTGTCAAGGACAACTGTAACATGACCACAACAAAACATATTCCTGTCAGGTGATTTAAAAAATATCCTCTACAAAGCGAAAAAAATAATGTTACCTTTGCCAAAAGTTATCGATTCGGTTTATTAAACAACGAATATACGCAATGTCTGGTATATATCTGCACATTCCTTTTTGTAAAAAAGCATGTCATTACTGTAATTTTCATTTTTCGACTTCTTTACGACTTAAAGATGATTTAGTCAGTGCACTGTGTCGTGAAATAGAATTGCGCAGGGAATATTTAGGTAGTAAGGTACTTACGAGTATTTATTTTGGCGGGGGAACTCCAAGTATTTTGGAAAAGATGGATTTGAAAAGGATTTTTGATACCCTTTCTGAAAATTATCGCTGGGATGATCATACCGAGATCACCTTGGAAGCTAATCCGGACGATCTGACTCTATCAAAAATTAAAGATTTAAAACAACTTGGTGTCAATAGATTGAGTATCGGCATCCAATCATTTTTTGACAGTGACCTCATATGGATGAACCGCGCACACACATCTGATGAAGCGATTAATTCCATTCGCCACGCACAAGATGTAGGCATTACTAACCTTACTGTAGATTTAATCTACGGTAGCCCATATACCACCCATGATATGTGGCGTGCAAATATAGATAAGGTTTTAAGTATGGGGATCCAGCATGTATCTGCATATTGTCTGACAGTCGAAGAGAAAACTGCCCTTCATCATATGATTAAAAAGGGTAGCTTTCAAACACCGGATCAGGATCATGCCAATGAGCAGTATGCATACCTTATTGATACTTTGACTAAAAATCGTTTTGAGCATTACGAAATATCCAACTTTGCTAAACCGGCTTACAGGGCTATCCACAATACCAGTTACTGGCAAGGCGCAAAATATATCGGTATCGGCCCGTCAGCCCATTCCTTTGACGGACGCACACGCTCTTGGAATCTAGCTAACAATAAAAAATATATTGATACGATTGCTGCCGGAAAACTACCAATGGAAACGGAATTACTGACACCAGCTATGTTGTACAATGAGTATGTCATGACAGGACTTAGGACAAGCTGGGGTATAGATTTGCCACATATCCAAGCGATTCATCTTGATTTTGGACTATATTTTGAAAAAAACATTACTAAACATTTGGAAAGGAGATTGGTCACTGCTCATGAAGGTCAGTATATTTTGACACATGAAGGTAAGTTTTTTGCTGATCAGATAGCTATGGATTTGTTTTGGGTTGAGGACTAATTGATAAAATTATAATTAAAATTTTATCCACGGATAGGCTTTTGTTAAATCTTCAATATCTTGCATTACTTTATCCGTAAACTGACGATGTATATCCGTATCCGGGTTAAAGGGTCTGTGCTGAAGGCTTTTGACGATTTTTATGATTCTTTGATTGAGTTTTATGGTTTCTTCGTCAAAGTAATGGTCAGAAAATTGCTCCCATATGTAATCAATTGCCTGTTCATTGGGATGTATCAAGTCTTTATCATAGTACCGATAATCTCGCAGGTCATCGATCATCCATTCGTAGGCTGGAAAATAGGACGTATATGCTAATTGCTCACATATCTTCTCTACCGCTAAGACCAACTTAGCCTTACTGCGCGCATTTTCTATGATACCATCCCTAGTGTGTCTGACGGGACTTACAGTAAAAACGAAACGGATATTAGGATTTATATCATGCCATTGTTTGCACGATTGGATCAGCGCTTCTGCCATTACATCTATTTCAGAGTTGGTTTTAGTAAACAAAGTAGCGGGCAATTTATGGCAATTAGCAACAATTTTACCCGTTTGTCCTGATATATAGCCGACGGAAGTGCCGAGGGTGATAAATACATAATCGAAGTTTGATAAAGACTGATGCATTTCCAAGATGACATTATTGATATGCGCTATGGTTAGTTTTACATCTGGGCTTCCGACGATGCTATGAAAATCGGGATGGACATAAATTCCTTGGGACATTATAAGAGAATGTGCTTCTATTTTTTGATTATCGTGTACATAATCCATAATTTTAGCTATTGCCAAGGGATGAAAAATAGTTCCAAACGGATTGATGGTGCAATTAAATCTATAGGTTATTAATCGGTCGCCTATATTTTTCGAAAAGCACGAACCCAGCATTGCTATCTGATGTCGATGAAGTATATTAAAGGGTGATGGAGGCAGATTAATTTCTGTTCTGAATATCATAATAGAATAAAAGTTGTCAGATATAAAAGTGTAAAAATGGAAATAAATGTGATATTTTTTAAAAATGTTAAGGAATATTTTATCCATTAAAAATAATTCGTAGGAGCACTACTAAATTTTTTATAAGTTTGTCATTAAGTGGGCATAACAAATCGCATATTTAAGGTATCTATATAATAAAGACAAGTTATATTGTAGGTGTTCGTTTTGGATGTAATTGTTAAATTTATAACTTTTATTTAATTTTTTTAGTAATTTTGTATTCAGAAATGAATTTAATACATATTTTTAGCCTTTATTTAGTAAATTCATTCAGCTAACTAACAACACATTTTAACAATAAATTTAATATGAATAGAGTCGTTACAAGAATTGGAGTATTGATTTTTATGGTTATTTCGATGCATATATCTGCTCAAGATATCCACTTTACACAGTTTTACATGTCACCGTTAAACCTAAATCCGGCGATGACAGGAGTTATGAACTGTAAAACAAGAATGATAGCTAATTACCGCAACCAGTGGTCTGCAATTCTATCCGCAAATGCTTATAATACCTATTCAGTATCCTATGACCAGAAGATACCCGTAGGAAGAGAAGATTATTTTGGTATTGGCGGTTCTATTTGGGGTGATGTAGCCGGTGAAAGCAGATTTGGAACAACGGAAGGTCGTGTTTCTTTATCTTATTCTAAAAAAATGGCTGGTTATAGAAAAAAAGCCAGTTATTTAGTAATTGGTGCTGATGCTGGTTTGGCTAATAGAGGTATCAGTAATCAGGATTTGAGATGGCCCACTCAGATTACCTCAGAAGGTTTTGACCCAACAATAGATCCTAATGAAAATCTTACTGACCTTAATTTCTTATACGCTGATTTGTCAGCTGGATTTTTATGGTTTAGCATTATAAATGATTATACAAACTGGTATTTTGGAGCTGCTATCGCTCACCTTAATAAGCCAAATGTTTCTTTTTTAGGTCGGGAAGCTGACCTATATAGTAAATATACACTCCATGCCGGATTCCAGTTTGAGTTAAAAAAGAGAATATCTTTACTTCCTTTTGCTGTATATATGGCGCAAGGACCACACCGTTCATTTAATGGCGGTGCAAACCTTAGATTTGCTATGGGGCCATCAAGATTAACTAATCAATCATGGGAATTAGGTACGTGGTATAGGGTAGGTAACAAAGTCCCAAGTGGATTGCACTCAGATGCTGTAATTCTTTCCACTAGATTTAATTATGAGGAGTTCGGTATCGGATTTAGTTATGATATAAACGTTTCTGGATTGAGACAAGCGTCACCAGCTAACGGTGCATTTGAGTTTTCATTGATCTACAATATTTGTGGCCCAGAAAACAGAGGTGTTTACTGTCCTAGATTCTAATAGTCATAAAGTAAGATAATAGTTTTAATCTTATTTAGCCTACGCTCTAAATCGAAGTACAGGGCAAAAATTATTATATTCTTATGATTTGAATATAAATTCCTAAAAATCTAAAATGATACGTCTGAGGCTATTCATTTTAGATTTTTAGGTTTAAGGAAAGTTTTTTAATCTACGCTTCAAGGCAAATCCTACTTTCCTGATAATTTTCAAGATATCAATGGTATATATATTATAGTAAATAAGTTGTGTTATAACTTTTTGTAAAACCAATATAAGTAATTAACTTTAAACCCTAAAAAATAGTAAAAAGATGTTTGGAGGTAAAAATGACAAGGCCAATAACAATAATGCGGCTCTTTCTGCAAATGCCAGTAATAGTATAGTCGAAGGCACTACTATAAAGGGTGACATCGTAGCTGGCAATGATATCCGGATAGATGGTAATTTGAACGGAAAGCTCGATTGTAAAGGTCGAGTGATTATTGGGCCGCAGGGAAGAATAGAAGGGGACATCAATTGCATCAATGCAATAATCGAAGGGTACTTTCAAGGTACGCTTATAGTTAAAGAGTTATTGACAGTTAAGGAAAATGGTGTCATTCACGGTGATGTGTCCTGTGATAAATTATTTATTCAAACTGGTGCAGTTTTTAATACAACCTGTACAATGGGTGGGCAAAAGCTTAAACCTCTCGTCAATAAGGAAGCTGCTGGCAAAGCAGCACAGTAATAGTATAGCTGATTTAAAGTATTACAGTAAATATGTCTGATAAAAGACCTGAAAAGATATTTGAAAAATCACGAGAGTATATGAAGTACTCAGGATTAGCATTTCAGTTTGCGGCTATAGTTATTGTAGGTTACCTAATCGGTAAATGGATAGACGGATTGTTTGGGTTTGAGAAGCCTGTTATGACTATGCTATTAATATTAGTACTTTTTACAGGATTTATGTATAAATTGTATATAGAATTAGTTAAAAAGTAATGAGTATATATTTCAAAGGGCTTACAATTACATTAGCCGTCTTATTACCCTTAATTCTTTTGATTCAATATCTGCTTGATATGATGGCTTATACAGGATTATCAGCTATAGCGGTTTTATTGTTTATTTTTTTGAGTTTAGGGTTATATCTCATTTTAAAGAGACTTACATCACACCCAAATAAACAACTCTTTTCATCTATTACAATTTTAAATATTTTAATAAAATTTATTGCGACCGCTGTTCTAATTTTTGGATTTATTAAAATAGCTTCGCCACCAAATAACAACTTTGTTATCTGTGTTTTAGCAGTATATCTAGCATTTACTGGATTTGAAACCTGGTTTATGACTCGACTTGCACAGCAATCAGAACGCAGTAATTAAATATAAAATAATTTATATGGCTACGATCACGGACATATTAGGGATGACCTCAGTTGACGATATAACAATCAAGGATCTTAATATTTTTATTATTGAGAAAAAGGAAAATTACAGAAAAATCCTAATGGATAATATTGTTTATGATGTTATTATTAAAAACTATGATTACGAAAATAAAAACGCTACTATCAATATTGATGGCTTTGATTTTCATCTTCAATTGAATGAACCAATAGATCTTTTGATAGCACAAATGGGCTTTCTCAAGTCAAATAAGCATTCTGTAAAAGATATCAAATCACCCATGCCAGGCTTAGTCATCAGCATCTATGTAGAAGTGGGTCAAAATGTCCATGAAGGTGACAAGCTTTTAAGTCTTGAAGCCATGAAAATGGAAAACATACTCAAATGCCCAGGGTCTGGTATCGTAAAAAATATCTTAGTTAAAAGTGGCGATACAGTCGATAAAAATGCATTGTTGATAGAGCTGGAATAACATATCAACTTTACATCAATTGGTTTTACTTGATAAAAATTGAATATTGGCTAAGTATAAGGTTTATATAGACTATTTACTTTCTTTTTCTCTATTCATTATCTTTTCGTAGGTTTTTTCATTCATAGTCCAGGCTAACAGACTGTAGCCCAAAATGCCACCTAAAACCATCGAAATTAATTGGCTTAATGCTCTTGAAGTAAAAAATACATTAGTAAATGACTGATCTTTAAGATTCCATAGATTGATAATTATAAAAACGATAAAACCAAATACAGAACCAAACTTAAGACCGTACAACCATTTGCCATTTGTACGCTGTCTTTCCCACCTTTCTACAAACCGTCTATCTTGCTCGTGCATCATTACTACATTTAATAAGGCAAAGTTAATAATTCCTATTGGTATTTTTACAATCTTATCTATAAAGGAAAGGATCATTTTTAGATAGACGTAAAATGACTGAAAGTTCGTATATAGCGAAAATTACAGTTGGAGGTCAGCAAAAATTCATTTTGCAACTTGATTAAATCCGGTTTGAATACGCAGTTAAACTATAAATTATTGGCTAAAATGCTAATATTTGATTATATGAATAGCTAAGCGTTGTTTTTTAAATAGGCGACTTCAATAAGTAAAGTATGTGATTATACTTGTTTGAAAAAAAAGATATAAGTGATATTTTAAATTTTATATACCTTTGATGAGTTTTTATAATGGTTCGACTTCCATTTAAAAAAAGTGGGGCGGAATCGAAAAGCCAGATGAGTAGAGATTTTTATTAAATAATTCAAAATTTTAAATTTATGAAGACGTATTTAAGAATGTTAGTTGCAATTTTAGGAATTTCCCTTGTTTCAGGAATTCAGGCTCAATCTTTGGGTGTAAAAGGTGGTCTTAACTTTGCTAATGTGTTGTCAAAAGATGATAAGGAGACTTATAGTAAGGATTTTAAATCTTTATTAGGATTTCACGCAGGTCTTACTGTTGACTTTCCATTATCAGATATGGTTTCTTTTCAGACGGGTGCTATTTTAAATACAAAAGGATTTAAATTTGAAAATTCCCAAACAGGTAGTAAAATTTCTGGTTCTGCCAATCTATTGTATGTAGATATTCCTTTACATTTTAAGGCAACATTCGGATCTAATGATTTAAAGATATTTGCTTTGGCAGGTCCTTATGTAGGATGGGGGCTAAGTGGAAAAACTAAATCGGAAGTTACTATCGCGGGTGTAACAAATAAAGATGAAAAGGATCTTAAATTTGGCTCTGCTAAAGATGATGATTTAAAAAGACTTGACTATGGTGTTTCGATTGGTGCTGGTATTGAGTTAAATCGTGTTACTATCGGTGCAACATATAATTTGGGATTGGCTAATTTAGCCGTGGATACTTCAAACGGATATAAAGACAATAACCGTGTTTTACAGATTTCACTGGGCTATAAAATTTAATATAGGTTAGGAATTCAATAAAATATTTTAGTGTGTATCCTGTTATATTGCGTGGGTACACACTTTTTTATTTCTATTTATGATTGGGTATAAAATCTTTAGGACTTTTGTTGTTTTTAATGGTAGAAATGGCTGTTTGGACGTATTTGTCATCTTGATTAACAGGCTCATCATAATTATTGGTCTTTGTCATGATAATGTCCAGTTGATCTTTAAATGCTTGAAAATATTTTGAAGCTTGATTTTTATTTCTTTTTACAAAATCAGCTCCAAGTCGCGATGTCATAAACACATCAAAATCGTCTTGGTACGTTTTATCATCATTGACTTCCTTAATGCCGCTCTTTAGTAAATTAGGATGTCTGGAAAGGTACTTAAATGCAAACTCAGGCAACAACTGATACTCTTCAAAAGAAATTGAATCTTTTGAACTTGTATTTAGCCCAATAAAAATATCCGGTGTGATACCACCACCTCCTGGAACTTCCCTCTTGTAAATCTTAGTGTAGTATTTGCCATTGTTTTTTGCTGTAGTACTGTCTTCGTAAAACAAATCCCCATGTGCGTACCTTTGCTGGATATCCATTGAATATTTTTCTGAGTTAGAATAGTCTTTTTGGATCGATCTTCCGGATGGTGTATAATACCTTGATACTGTCAGACGGATAGCACCACCATTATTGAGTGGATATTGTTCTTGTACAAGTCCTTTGCCAAAGGATCTGCGACCGATAATAATCCCTCTGTCCAAGTCTTGAATGGCTCCGGCTATGATCTCACTTGCCGAAGCGGATTCTTCATCTATCAACACTACAACTTGCTCGATATTAAAAAAATATTTACCGGTGGTTTTATATTCATTGCGTTTGCCACCCTTTCCTATTGTATATAGTAGTAAATTATCCTTGTCTTTAAATATTTGACTTAGTATATTGATAGCTTCAGGCAAATAGCCACCAGGATTATTACGAAGATCCAAGATGATATTTTTAGCTTTATGCGTCCCAAACCATTTTTCTACATCTTCCATAAATTCCTTGTAGGTATTTGTTCCAAATTTGTCTATTCGGATTAATGCTGTTTCGATTTCTGGAATCAAAGTGGAATGAACGGAGCGCACTTTAACTTCGCCAACTTGAATCGTGTAATCGAGCTGCTTACCATTACGTAGTATTTTGACATTGACATCATGTCCTCGTTGTTTTCTCAATTTTTGGCGTATGGCATCATATTTTAGCTTTTTACCAGCAACTGTATCACCATCTATCATGATAATCTTGTCAAATATTTTTAAACCTGCTTGTGATGCAGGTGCACCATCAATGATATTACTGATATGTACCGTATCGTCAATAAAATAATTTTCAACACCTATACCATAATATTTGCCATTCATTTCATCATTTTGATCACTGGCTTCTGAGGGATTGAGATAGATAGAGTGTGGATCAAGTTTGTCAAGCACAGCCTGAACTGCAGCATCTAATAGGATATCCTCGTTGATGGTGTCTACATATTTACTTTCTATAAATCGGATAAGTTCCTCCACTCGACCTGTATAATACAAGCTGTCTTTTGGAAACTCGTGTTTAGATACTAAACTGAATTCAGGCTTGTCGTTGAGCTTATAGCCTATCATCATGCCGACAGCTATTGTAGCGGCAAGTATCAATGGCTGAAGTACTTTATATGTAGGGGTGTTTTGATCCACAAATAACGGTATTTAACTATTATAATTACATATTATGTTATGCAAATATTAAATCTAAAAATTAATATATTTATACACATTATGATTATCTATTATATAATACCAATATTCTTGCCAAAAACTGTATATTGGGTAGTTCTATCGAAAAATACGAATGATAAAGTAAAGAAGTCGTTAGCGCAAGGTCTATTTTTTGACCTCTTTGCTAAAACTTTCCTTCAGACCTACAGTTTTATTAAAAACAAGGTTTCCGGCTATCGAGTCTTCATCCGTACAAAAATATCCCTGTCTTAAAAACTGGTATTTTGTTCCTGGTTTTGTATTTTCCAATGCTTTTTCAGCTTTAGCCGTCGAAATAATCTGTAATGATTCCTTATTATAATATTCTAAAAAATCTACTTCCCCATTTCCAACGGGATCTGGCACAGTAAACAATCGGTCGTAGATATGTACTTCTGCATTGACATTATCTGTTGCGCTTACCCAGTGCAATGTGCCTTTTGGTTTTATGCCGGATACGTCCTCACCTGATTTACTATTTGGATAATATGTTGCATAGATAGTATTGATCTCGCCATTGTCATCTTTAACTATGTGTGTGCAATGTAGGATATAGGCATGCTTGAGTCGTACATCGGCATTGAGTGTCATGCGGAAGTACTTAGGAGGTGCGACTTCCATAAAGTCCTCACGCTCGATATAGATTTCCCTACCAAAAGGTATGTCGCGGTATCCTGCATCCAAATTTTCGGGGTTGTTTTCTCCTTTGAGTATCTCTGACTGCCCTTCAGGATAATTGGTAATTACGACCTTAACAGGATCCAACACTACCATCGCTCTGAGTGCCTCTTTGTTTAATTCTTCGCGGACACAGGCATCGAGCAGGTTGATTTCGATGGTATTTTCACGCTTAGCCACTCCGGCTTTGTCACAGAAAGTGCGGATAGCAGCAGCCGGAAAACCACGGCGTCTCATTCCTGATATCGTCGGCATCCTCGGATCATCCCATCCGGTGACATAGTTGTCATTTACTAATTTGAGAAGACGTCGTTTTGATGTAATCATATACTCTACATTCATACGAGCAAACTCTATTTGTCGGCTAGGAAAAATCTCTAATTTTTCTATAAACCAATCATACAATGGACGGTGATGGATAAACTCAAGAGAGCAAAGGGAATGTGTTATCCCTTCTATAGAGTCAGATTGGCCATGGGCAAAATCATACATAGGGTAGATACACCAATCATCACCTGTACGATGATGATGTTCTTTCTTAATCCGGTAAATAATAGGATCGCGCAGGAGCATATTAGGCGAAGCCATATCGACATTTGCTCTAAGTACTCTGGATCCATCGGAGAATTCGCCATTTTTCATCCGTTCAAATAAATTCAGATTTTCGTCAATAGAACGGGATTTATATGGACTGTCCTTTCCTGGTTCTGCTGGCGTGCCTTTCATTTCGGCAATTTGTTCCGGCGTACTGTCATCCACATAGGCAAGCCCTTTTTTGATAAGCTTAACGGCATAATCATATAAGGTGCTAAAATAATCAGATGCATATAATGGTTCATTATTCCATTCAAAACCCAGCCATTTGATATCATTTTGTATGCTTTCTACATATTCGGTATCTTCTGTAGTAGGGTTAGTATCGTCAAATCTTAGATTTGTACTGCCACCATATTTTTTTGCTGTTTCAAAATTAATGCAAATGGCTTTAGCATGACCTATATGCAGATAGCCATTTGGTTCAGGTGGAAATCGGGTCAAGATACGACCACTGTGCTTGCCATTTTTTAAATCTTCTTCAATGATTTGTTCTATAAAATTAAGGGATTCCCTTTTATCCTCTGTCATGGTTAATTATATCAATATGTATTCAAAAATAGATTAACAAAAAATATTTACATCCGTTCAGGCATATCAATGCCTAGTAAGTCAAATGCTGACATCAGGACATATCCTACTTTGTCACTCAGTACCGTCCTAAAGGTACGTGCAGCTTCGGTTTCAGCATTAAGAATCCTGACTTCATGATAAAATCGGTGATAATCCTTAGCAAGTGCATAAGCATAATTAGCTATCGTCGATGGATCGAGAAGCTTACCAGCTTCCTTTACGATTTCGGGAAAGTTAATAATATGTTGAAGGAGGATCTTTTCAAACTCATTTGGTGCTTGATATTCGTTCCAATTGTTTTGCAAACTTTCGGCTGCCTTTCTTTTGACAGATTGGATGCGTACATAAGCATTTTGAATATAAGGCCCTGTCTGTCCCTGCATATCTACAGATTCTTTTGGGTCAAAGATCATTCGTTTTTGCGGCTGTACCTTGATGATAAAAAACTTGAGTGCGCCGAGACCTATTATACTTAGGATTTCTTCTTGTTTTTCTTTAGATAATGACTCTATTTCGCCGCGCTCAGATGACAATAGCCGTGCTTCGTCTATTACCTCGGCTATAATATCATCAGCATCCACTACAGTGCCTTCCCTTGATTTCATCCTGCCTGACGGAAGCTCGACCATGCCATAGGATAAGTGGTACATACCTTCTGCATATGGCTCACCCAATCTTTTAGCTATTTCAAAAAGCACTTTAAAATGATAGTCTTGTTCATCCGCAACGGTATAAACTATCTTATCCATTTTAAAGTCGGCATATCTTTGCTGTGCTGTGCCTATATCCTGCGTTATATATACAGATGTACCATCACTGCGTAGTACTAACTTCTGATCCATACCGGCTTCTTCTAAATCAATCCAGACAGATCCATCGTCTTTTTTATAAAATATACCTTTTTCGAGGCTATCATCAACTACTTTTTTTCCGAGTAGGTAGGTATTGGATTCGTAGTATGAGGTATCAAAACTTACACCCAATTTTTTGTAAGTTATGTCAAAGCCGTCATAGACCCATTGGTTCATCATTCTCCAAAGTGCCAAGGTTTCCTGATCGTTATTTTCCCATTTAATTAACATTTCACGAGCCTCAGCACCTAAAGTACTGTACTCATTAAAATAGGCGTTTTTATACTTTTTAAAGAAATCTTCCTTGTTATCCGATGATCCTGAGCTTTGATAAACCTGATCTCCTTTTGGACTTATTTGAAATGCTTTATATTCTTCTACAAAGGCTTTTTCAAAGGCTACATAATAATCTCCAATCAGATGGTCTCCTTTTATTCCGGATGATTCGGGCGTTGCTCCGTTACCAAATTTTTGCCATGCTAACATACTTTTGCAAATTGCAATACCTCTATCATTGACTATCTGTGTATTGACCACGTCGTAGCCATTAGCCTTGAGGATTTTGCTACAGGACCAACCCAATAAGATATTTCGAATATGTCCTAAATGCAAGGGCTTATTTGTATTTGGAGAAGCAAACTCTACTAAAACCTTTTGATTAACAGGATGCTGATAGCCATATTGCTCGGTATCGGCAATCTTAGCTAAAGCCGTCATCCAGAAACTACTGGACAATGTCAAATTTAAAAATCCCTGTACTGTCTCAAAATCTGTAATGACGGATGATTTATCCACAAGCCACTGGCCTATTTCATTACCTATGTCAAGAGGTTTTTTCTTTAATTCTTTTACCAATGGGAAGACGACAAATGTATAGTCCCCATTAAACTCTTTGCGTGTCTCATTGAGAATAATCGATTCAGGTTTAATATTAATCTGATATACAGCATCGATTGCTCTACTTATATCCTTTTTGATGTCTTTGAAAAAATCCATAATTGAATCTAAAAATAAACTGCAAAATTAAGTTATTATACTCGCATTTATGGCACATCTCTCATAATTTAAGGAAATTAGATCTAAATAAATTGCTTCTCATAGCATTACAGATTTTATTAAATCATATATTAAATTACGATATTTATATATAATTATACATTATACATTGATAAGAATTGTTGATGTTTTTTGTGACTACAAAGTGTTTGTTGTATCAGTATGTTTTGCTACCTTTGTGGCGCAATTTACCTACAGGATTTAATAAAATTGCAAGTTTAAATTTTCAAATATTTTTTTAATTAATTAGTATTAATTTTTTGTAATGAAGGGTTTTTTTAAGGTAGCTTTTAGTTTGCTACTAACGAGTTTATTATTTAGCGCATGTAAGCGAGACATCGTTGATGATACTACTAACGAGTTTAAAAAAGTATCGGAGTATGACTATAAAGTTGTCCATGCCTGGAATGAGCTATATGCAGTATTGGAGCGATATGCAGATGGATTTAGACCAGTAGGTACTGGTATGTCATTAGGATATATTGGATTTGCAAATTATGAGGCTACAGTATCCGGTATGCCCGAGTATAAGTCATTAGCACCATTATATAATGGATTAAATGTCCCTAAAGCATTCACAAATCAAGAATATCACTGGCCAACAGTTATTAATGCTGTAAACAATTTTATGTTTAGTCGATTTTTCCCTAAGGTAGATGCAAAGTATTTTTCAAAGGTAAAAGCTTTGAACGAAAGATTTGAAAAGCAATTTCAGGGTGAAGTAAGTCAGGAAGTATATACAAGATCTCGAAACCACGGAATAGCAGTAGCAGCAGCTGTCTGGGATTGGTATAGAACTGACGCTATAGGTTTTGAACTATATAATGATCCGTTTAAAGGAAATACATGGCAAAACAGAGTAAATGAGCCAGGAGCATGGGTTCCTACTTTCCCTGGACCGGGAGACGGTCTATATGCATTGGGAGGCAAATGTCGTACTTTTGCTATTGGCGAGGATTTATTATTGTGTAAGCCATACTCTGATTATGTAGGTAAATTTACAGAAGAGCCAGGAAAAGGCTTGTATCTTCAGGCACTTGAAGTAATGGATCAGCAGACATCAGAAAAAGCTTATACATCTAAGTGGATAGGTGAGTTTTGGAGTGATGACTTATTAGATGTAACTTTTAGCCCACCAACAAGATGGATTGCTATTGCTGACCAAGTATTTGTAGCTGAAAAATCAAATTTGGAAACAGCAGTAGTGACAAGTGCAAAGGTAGGAATGGCATTGAATGACTCTGCTGTAGGTGCATGGAATTCAAAATTCTATTATAACCTAATGCGTCCAGAGACCTATATCCAAAGAAATATAGACCCTACATTCGAGCCAATACTTAATAATCCAATAACGCAAGAGACGGGTATCACACCTCCATTTCCTGCGCATCCATCAGGTCACTCTACTTTTGCAGGTTCGTCATCAGAGATACTTTCAAGTATTTTTGGATATTCATACAGTATGACGGATAGATGTCACGAAAACAGAGGCGACTTCTTAGGTACCCCTCGTACTTTTAATAGCTTTAAGCAAATGGCTAATGAAATAGCATGGTCAAGGGTGACATTAGGTGTACACTTTAGAGTAGATAATGATGAAGCCTTAAATTATGGAACTAAGATAGGAAGTGCTGTAAATGCGCTTCCTTGGAAGAAATAATATTATACGAGATAATAAGAAAGGAAAAAAGACCCAAGTTTGGGTCTTTTTTTTTGATATGATGCTTATCTTTTTGAGAAGATCTTTTTATCAATCAGTATTACTAATGTCCCGCTTACATTGATTATATAATTGATAGAAGATTATGATTATGACAAAATCGTCATGACTGTAAATGCCTTATTATTGTTTTATTGCAGCACTCGGTTGATGACAAATCACAAACTAACCCCATGATATACAAAATGAGATTGAAGAATTATCATTTACGGGTTTAAATTTTAATTTTATAATAAATAATCAAATTTATAATTTTTTACTTATAAATTATATCGTAAGCAGATTTTATTTTAAGTTTAGCTTAAATAGCTAATTCAACTTATCCTTTTTAATTTGCGATATGTGAGCAAGATCTGGATATTTCTATTGAAATTAATTCTGGATTTCGTATGATATAATTGTAAAGTCGTTATTTGTTAAATAGTAAGCTGCAAGACATTATTTATGTATTATTTTGATCTATGCTTAAGAATAAGAATAAATAATTTTATTAAATTCTATAATTAGAAATATTAATTAATATTATCACCATATTTAGCTATAAAGTATGGTTAGTAAATATTTCAATATAATAACTATAAAAAAAATTTATTGATAATTTAGTGTTGTTTATTTGGTCTCCTGAAAAGTATTTTGATACCTTTGCCGTACAATTAATCCAGAGAGGATTCTTGAGTTGATTTAATTTAAATAATACTAAAAATTTGATTGAAATGAGAAGTTTGATGAAGGTGGTATTTAGCCTCCTATTAATCTCTTTAGCTTTTGCTTCTTGTAAGCGAGACATCGTTGATGATACTACTAACGAGTTTAAAAAGGTATCAGAATATGACTATAAAGTTGTACATGACTGGAACGAGCTATATGCAGTATTGGAGAGATATGCAGATGGATTTAGACCAGTAGGTACTGGTATGTCATTAGGGTATATTGGATTTGCTAATTATGAGGCTACAGTATCCGGTATGCCCGAGTATAAGTCATTAGCACCATTATATAATGGATTAAATGTCCCTAAAGCATTCACAAATCAAGAATATCACTGGCCAACAGTTATTAATGCTGTAAACAATTTTATGTTTAGTCGATTTTTCCCTAAGGTAGATGCAAAGTATTTTTCAAAGGTAAAAGCTTTGAACGAAAGATTTGAAAAGCAATTTCAGGGTGAAGTAAGTCAGGAAGTATATACAAGATCTCGAAACCACGGAATAGCAGTAGCAGCAGCTGTCTGGGATTGGTATAGAACTGACGCTATAGGTTTTGAACTATATAATGATCCGTTTAAAGGAAATACATGGCAAAACAGAGTAAATGAGCCAGGAGCATGGGTTCCTACTTTCCCTGGACCGGGAGACGGTCTATATGCATTGGGAGGCAAATGTCGTACTTTTGCTATTGGCGAGGATTTATTATTGTGTAAGCCATACTCTGATTATGTAGGTAAATTTACAGAAGAGCCAGGAAAAGGCTTGTATCTTCAGGCACTTGAAGTAATGGATCAGCAGACATCAGAAAAAGCTTATACATCTAAGTGGATAGGTGAGTTTTGGAGTGATGACTTATTAGATGTAACTTTTAGCCCACCAACAAGATGGATTGCTATTGCTGACCAAGTATTTGTAGCTGAAAAATCAAATTTGGAAACAGCAGTAGTGACAAGTGCAAAGGTAGGAATGGCATTGAATGACTCTGCTGTAGGTGCATGGAATTCAAAATTCTATTATAACCTAATGCGTCCAGAGACCTATATCCAAAGAAATATAGACCCTACATTCGAGCCAATACTTAATAATCCAATAACGCAAGAGACGGGTATCACACCTCCATTTCCTGCGCATCCATCAGGTCACTCTACTTTTGCAGGTTCGTCATCAGAGATACTTTCAAGTATTTTTGGATATTCATACAGTATGACAGATAGATGTCACGAAAACAGAGGCGACTTCTTGGGTACACCTCGTACTTTTAATAGCTTTAAGCAAATGGCAAATGAAATTGCATGGTCAAGGGTGACATTAGGTGTGCACTTTAGAGTAGATAATGATGAAGCCTTAAATTATGGAGCTCAGATAGGAAGAGCCGTAAATGCGCTTCCTTGGAAGAAATAATGTTATACAACATAATAGGAAAGGAAAAAAGACCCAAATTTGGGTCTTTTTTTTGATATGAAACTTGTCTTTTTGTATAAGTCTTTTTAACTTGGTTAGTATTGTTATAGTCCAAGTGAATTTATTTCTAATATATAGAAGAGTTTTATTACACTTTTGTTGAAATGGTAATGACATTTAAAATTATCTATTATGATAATTATACACTTCATTGACAATTAACTACAATAAAAATCAAAATGAATATAGGTGATTGCGATTTAGATTTTTAAAATTTAATAAGGAAATTGAAAAAAGAGCTTAAATAAATATGTCGATTAAAATAATACAGTTAGATTTGTGATATCAAAATAAAATAGAGAGGATACCTTCTTTTAGGTATCCTCGCCTTAACAAAACAATTCTAAGTATTTATTTTTAACATGTACTATATCCTTGTACATGTTTTTTTTGTGTATTAGGGTATATGGTTTATTCTATGACGTTATGTATATGTATAACGTTGGAAAGTGAAATAAAATATACTAAATTTGTGTTTTTCAGGTGAAAATATCATTTTTAACATACTTTAACGTAGGCTTACTCTGATTACAATTCTAATTAAGTTTAGTGTGTCTTTTTTTGACAATAGAATGTAGGATTTATTATAAAATAGCTATTAAAACCCTTAATTTTGCTGCTCAAAAATTAATTTTAAAATCAATCAAAATATTATGAGTCAGTACAGAAAGGAAAAGGACAGTATGGGCTACATTGATGTACCAGCTGACAAATACTGGGGAGCACAAACACAGCGATCAGCCGAAAACTTTAAGATAGGAGGTCAGAAAATGCCTAAGGAGATTATTCATGCTTTTGCCATTCTTAAAATGGCAGCTGCAAGAGCTAATAATGATTTAGAGGTACTACCTGCTGAAAAAAAGGTCTTGATAGAGAAAGTATGTCAGGAAATCATGGAAGGCAAATTAAATGATCAGTTTCCATTAGTGGTATGGCAGACGGGCTCCGGAACTCAATCTAATATGAACCTCAATGAAGTCATAGCTAATAGAGCGCACGTAATCAATGGCGGACATCTTGATGATGCAAAAAAAGTGTTACATCCAAATGATGACGTTAATAAGTCACAGTCTTCCAATGATACTTTTCCTACCGCAATGCATATTGCTGCCTATAAAGTACTTGTTGATGTGACTATCCCAGGATTGGAAAAACTTCGGGATACCCTGAAGGAAAAATCCGAAAAGTATATGCATATCGTGAAAATAGGTCGTACTCACTTCATGGATGCAACGCCTTTGACGCTGGGGCAAGAACTGTCAGGCTATGTTGCACAGATAGATCACGGTATTCGAGCTATCAAAAACTCTTTTTCACACTTGTCTGAGTTGGCATTAGGTGGTACAGCAGTAGGTACCGGTCTAAATACTCCTAAAGGTTATGCCGAACTTGTAGCAAAGAAAATAGCGGAGATTACTGGTCTGCCTTTCATCACAGGAACGAATAAATTTGAAGGTTTGGCTGCTCATGATGCTATAGTGGAAGCGCATGGCGCTCTTAAGACAGTGGCTGTTTCCCTTATGAAGATTGGAAATGATATCCGTATGCTGGCATCTGGTCCGAGATGCGGTATAGGTGAAATCACTATTCCTGAAAACGAACCGGGATCCTCTATCATGCCAGGTAAAGTAAACCCTACACAATCTGAGGCTATAACGATGGCAATGGCTCAGGTCTTAGGTAATGATGTAGCTATCAATATAGGTGGTATGAATGGACACTTCGAACTCAACGTGTTTAAACCTGTGATGATCTATAACTTTCTTATCTCTGCTAATCTTATAGGGGATGCCTGTGTCAGTTTTAATGATCACTGTGCAATCGGTATTGAAGCCAATGAATCAAGAATCAAGCATAATCTAGATAACTCATTGATGCTGGTTACTGCTTTAAATACCAAGATAGGCTATGACAAAGCAGCTGAAATCGCTAAAAAGGCTCATAAAGAAGGTAGCACGCTAAAGCAAGCAGCTATTGCACTCAATTATCTCACTTCAGAAGAATTTGACGAGTGGGTAAGGCCGGAAAAGATGATTTAATTTATTGATTTGCAACTACTCATGTCAATTGCCTTTGGACCATTAAAAAATATAATGAGTATAAAATGAAAGGTGCTTGAGTAGTTATCTAAATTTTAAGTATAAAAAAAAGAGGATGTCCAATGGGGCAACCTCTTTTTTATTTTTGTTTAGAAACTAATATTTCGAATAGATTAGTTTACAGCGTCTGTCAAAGACTTACCAGCCTTAAACTTCACGGAAGTTTTAGCAGCTATTTTAATAGTCTGACGAGTTGATGGGTTGATGCCCTCTCTTGCCGGCTTGTGAGCAGTAGCAAAAGTTCCAAAACCAACAAAAGCAGCTTTGTCACCAGCTTTTAAAGCACCCTCGATGCTACTAAATACAGCATCAACTGCGTTACCAGCCTGAGCTTTTGTAATACCTGCAGATTCAGCAACAGCATTAATTAAATCTGTTTTATTCATTTCTGTTAATTTAAAAATTACGTAAAATATTGAAATAGGGCGCAAAGGTAATTACTTTCCATATTCTAACAAATAGTAATTTGTAAAACGAATTGTTAACTGTCCATAAATTCAGGGTTTTCCACTATGATATCTACTATTTACTAGATAATCCGTTCGATATTAAACTGTATTTATACTGACATTTGTATAAGTATTTGTATATTCTGAATATGATATAGCAAAATTTTGTCCCTATGAGTTATACTTTAGGCACTCGATTGCCTTGGATCTTATGACTTGAGTGTATGCAATAAGTTAATTGTAAAAGAAACGTCCATTTAATATCCCGCTTTGGTCAATATTAAATGGACGCTGTAATTTCACTTAAAGTGAATTATTTTTTATTTTTAGTCATCTATCCTGAGGAATTCTCCTTCCAGATTGAAAACTAATTCTACACCACTGTCTAATTTGATTTTTTGGTCAGCTGTATTTAGCTCCCATTCTTTAATAAAATTAGCCTGATAATTAGTCGTCGTATAATTTCTGATTTTTTCAGGGATGACGCTATCCGGTAATTTAGTTAAACTTTCTATCTCTACGATTTCTTTGTTTTGATTAAATTCCAAAGAAATATTACCATCTAATTTTACTTCGTATTTGGTTGTATTGCCCTTCTTTTCTTCGACGGCTTTAATGATTTTGTTTGAAGGGAAATGCGTACTTATGTAGGCGTTAATTTCTGTTGGTATCTTAGCAGCATCAAGAGTAGTCTCTTTTTGACAACTTATCATTGTAAAAGTCATTGCTAAAACCATGATTCCTGAATAAATTAAATTTGATGTTTTCATTACTTATTATTAAATTAAATTGTGAATAAATGTAATGTTGATGCTATATTCTGAATTTTGATATATAACTCATATTTAACTCTGTTGAGTATTTAGATTCTGCTAAAAAAATGTTAAATTATTTTGTAGAACCCAGGATCTTAGAAGTATTTTTGCCTCAAATAGTAATTTAAATCATTGACATTCAGAGTTGTATTGATTATTTAGTTGACTTATATAATGATGTGTGCGTATAGATTTTTTTTCTTATTACCTTTGATTATATTACCTTTACCAAACTTTTTAATCATATATCATATAATATTACTCATGACAAAAATACAATTAGGGATGGTCATACTTGCCAGCGCACTAATGATAGGCGCATGTAAACAAAATAATGATTCCACACCAATAGACCCAGTAGATAAGTCGGTTAGTAGTGATTTTCAATACAATGCTGAGTCATTTGCTGATTTACAGATATTACGGTATCAGGTACCAGGTTGGGAGCAGTTAACACCGCAACAAAAGGAATTTATCTACTATCTGTCAGAAGCTTCTTTGGCAGGTAGAGATATTATCTGGGACCAAAGAGGTAAATATAACCTTACTGTACGCAAAGTTATGGAAGCTATATACGCTACTTACTCAGGTGCAAAAGATGGTGATGATTGGCAAAAATTCAAGACATGGGCGGGACAAGTTTGGTTTAGCAATGGTATATATCACCATTATGGCAATGAAAAGCTGATGCCTACATTCAGCGAAAGCTATTTTAGTGAAATAGTCAAAAACAGTGATGCCTCATTGCTCCCTTTAGAAACAGGGGAGACCGTTGATGGCCTTCTGACAAGATTAAAGCCAATCATTTTTGATAAAAATTTTGCGCCTAAGATGGCCGATTTTAGTTCGGGTATTGACCACATTAAAGCCTCCTCAAATAACTTTTATGAAGGAGTGACCCAAGCTGAGGTGGATGCATTTTATGCTGGTTTCCCTAAGAGTGACCACGAACCGGAATGGGGACTCAATAGTAAAGTCGTCAAGGAAAATGGTAAAGTCGTAGAGAAAGTCTGGAAGTCTGGCGGTATGTACGGTGCCGCAATTGATAAGATGATTTACTGGATAGAGAAGGCTATTCCTTTATCAGAAAACGAACAACAAAAGAAAGCATTGGAGCTTTTAGTAGCGTATTACAAAACCGGAGATTTACATAAGTGGGATGAATATGCTATTGCATGGACACAAAATACTAATACTGTAGTTGATTTTACTAATGGATTTATAGAGGTTTATGGAGATGCTATTGGCAAAAAGGGAAGCTACGAATCTATCGTATCTATTAAAGACTTTGAGTCTTCCAAGAGGATTGAGGCTATAGCAAAGGAAGCACAGTGGTTTGAAGATAATTCCCCACTGATTGAGTCTCACAAGAAAAAAAATGTTAAAGGTATCAATGCTAAAGTGATCAACGTAGCCATGGAGGCCGGTGATGCTGCCCCAAGTACACCCATAGGTATCAATCTCCCCAACTCAGACTGGTTAAGAAAGGAACATGGCTCTAAGTCTGTATCATTGGGTAATATCGTAAGTGCATATAATAATAGTGCTGGCAGCGGTATGACCGAAGAGTTTGCTGTTAGCGATGAAGTAAAAGCGAGAATGAAACAGTATGGCAACCTTGCCTCTGACCTACACACGGACATGCATGAGTGTATCGGGCATGCTTCAGGACAAATCAACCCTGGCGTGGGTACTCCGGATAAAACCCTTAAAAATTATGCATCCACATTGGAGGAAGCACGTGCCGACCTGGTAGCGCTTTATTATATCACTGATAAAAAACTCGTAGATATCGGTGTGATGCCCTCTATCGAAGTGGGTAAGGCCGAGTATGATAGTTATATGATGAATGGCCTGATGTCCCAATTAGTCAGGATTAAACCGGGTGATAATATCGAGGAAGCACACATGCGCAATCGCGCTTTAGTAGCAAGATGGGCATTGGAAAAAGGACAAAAGGATAAGGTCGTAGAGATGATCCAGCGCAACGACAAAACCTATGTTCAGATTAATGATTATAGTAAACTTAGAGTATTATTTGGTGATTTATTAAAAGAGATACAGCGGATTAAATCCGAAGGTGATTATGAAGCAGGAAGGAAATTAGTTGAGCAGTATGGTGTCAAAGTCGATGCTAAACTCCATCAAGAAGTTTTAGAGCGGTATGCAAAACTTAATATCAAGCCTTATAAAGGGTTTATCCAGCCGATATTGACACCAGTAGAGAAAGACGGTAAAATTATAGATGTCAAACTCGAAATTCCTATGTCTTTTTATGATCAGATGATTGAGTATGGTAAAAAATATGCATTTTTACCGGTGATGAATTGAAAAATGCACTATTAAACGGTATAGTTAGGTTTTTGGATTGTACATCTGGAAACCTATTTTATTTTTCCTTTAGTTGCTGGAGATAATCCCTTACTCCCGAAAAAGAAACCGTCTTATCCTTGAAGTATGCCATTGATGCTGCTATTTCAGCGTCGTTGGCATGGAGTTGGTTGAGGATATTCATAATGTGCATCTTCATATGACCCTTTTGGATGCCGGTAGTTACTAGGGACTTTAGAGCGGCAAAGTTTTGTGCGAGACCTACCGAAGCAACGATACGCATGAGCTGCTCAGCGGAGGGACTGCCTAAGATTTCCAAAGATTTTTTAGCTAAGGGATGGAGGGTCGTCAGTCCGCCTATCGTCCCGATAGCTAGAGGTACTTCAAGCCAAAATCGGAAGACTTCATCTTTGACCTCGCAGTAGCTAAGACTTCTGTACTGACCGTCGCGCGCTGCAAAAGTATGGCCTGCTGCCTCTACTGCTCGAAAATCATTGCCCGTAGCGATGATGACGGCATCGATCCCATTGTAGATACCTTTATTGTGTGTCGCCGCTCTATAGGGGTCGATTTGGGCTATCCTGACAGCCATACGAAATTTTTCAGCCAGTTTCTCAGCCATCATTCCATTATCAAAAGTACCTAGTTCGCTGACTTTACAACTTACCTCGGCTCGTACAATACACTCGGGTGTATTATTGGATAATATCGACATGATGATGTCTATGTCGCGATATTTGTCAGGAATGTTTTCATGGCTTAAAAAAAATGATTCTAATGTAAAAGCAAAATTTTCAAGTACGGAATTGATAAAATTAGCGCCCATCGAGTCCCTTGTGTCAAAATGAACGCGTATCTGATATAGATCAGTTTCCAGATCAGTAAAATCAATCAACTCTATTTTAAGGATTCCACCACCCCGTTTTTCCATGTTTCGGACGATGTCATGGACACCGGCTAAGAGTTCTTTTTGGATTTCTTCATATATACCAATGAGAAAATCACTTTCACCAGCCCATTTGAAGTGGATTTGACCTACTTTGATCGTTCCCAAAACGGTGGTTTTAAAACCTCCTCTGTCCATCCAGTATTTGGCAGCTGAGGCAGCGGCAGCCACTACGGAGCTTTCTTCCGTCACCATTGGGATGCAGTACGTTTGACCGTCTATTAAAAAATTTGGTGCAAGCCCATAAGGTAAAAAGTAATTGCTTACCGTATTTTCGCTAAATCCATCCAATACCTTTTGCATTTGTTCGTCGCGAAGCCAGAATCTTTTGAGCACATCACCTACTTCACATAGAGCAGGCGAATAATGATCATCCAGCCATGCTATTTTTTGGCCTTTATTTAACTTTGAAAATCCCGATATACGCTTTGACATCTGTGGGTGCTTTACTTTTATTGTTATTTACTTTTTATTTTTAAATAGGCTTTTGCCAATGACAATCCGTTAATTTGTTTAGAAATGTAGTCTTGTAATAAACTGTAATCGCCCATAGCATGTTTTAAAAATCCTGATGCTTGTCCGTAAATAGCCGGTAAATGGGATTGCTCTATAAGATAGTATCCATCTAAGAAATCAGTGATACCGCCTGAAATAATAACTTGTTTTGTAAGGCATTTATCTCCGAGATCTCGAGCAATTTGGTTAGTCAGCGATACCATTTCTAAAGATGTATGACCTATATGGACTAATGACTGATAGTATTTGCCGATTTCTGGCGAAGATCGTAGGATTTCCATCAATGCAAAGTTAGTACCGCCGCTTGCCGCAAAATCTAATGCTGCTAAAGGCATTTGCAATAATGCCTCAATACTGCGTGGTCCCATGCCCTGACCAACTTCCTTGACTATGACTTTAATATCTGATTTTTCCAGAACATCTGAAATGGTATGAATCGGAGCACGTTTAAAATGATCACCTTCGGGTTGTAGCCATTCCTGCATAGGATTTACATGGATGATCAGTCCGTCCGCATCTAATTTATCTATTAGTTGGGATATTTTATCAATATGGCCTGACTCAAGTATGGATTCAATCTGTGCTACTCCGAGATTAGCGTAAAAGGGCTGGTCACCGAGATATTTCCGTATCTGGAAATCCTGAAGATAGTCATCACTATATAATAACTGTCGACACGATCCAAGTCCCATGCCGAGTTTAAATTCGCCACAGGCTTTGGCAAGGTTAAGATTAATCACGCCTGCCTTTTCTGTGCCACCTGTCATGCTCGATATCCATAGTGGTGCCGACATGCTTTTATTGTCAAAAGTGGTGGCAATATCAGAGGTATCGACAGGATGTGCTGCAAGCAGAGGCTCATAATCAAACCTCTGATCCGTTAATTCTGATGCTATACGCGCTTTAAAGGCCAGGTCGATATGGTCTCTTTTACGAGAAGCTGCGTACAATTCATCGCCTTTAGCATTACTGTTTTCAGGCTTTTTCATTCAATAAAAATATTTATTAAAAAAAATACGCTCAAAAGTAACAATTATAAGGTTATTTTGCCCATTTTTGCACCATAAACATATTCCCCCTGATATATTTTTGTCATTGTTATTGTAAATAATAGCTTTAAATATTGCTAATAATGAAATGTATATTGAGTGGTATAGTAGTAATGTGTTTGTCACTTTTGAGTGTAGGGCAGAGTCAGGTCAGTGCCGGATCTATATGTGATCAGGCATCCATATACTTCAATTCCAAAAAATTTGAATTAGCTTATACAGCCTACAAAGCTTGTCTGGACACAGATCCTAATAATGCCAAAACATGGTATTTTTTAGGTAATACTGCTTTCAACCTCAAAAAATATGACGAAGCCGTAGTAGCGTATGACAATGCTATCAGGATTGATCCTAACCACTATCAGGCTATTCTGCACAAAGGATATACACTACTTAATCAGGAAAAATGGGATGCCAGTATTATGACATTGACTGCATTGATAGAAAAAGATCCATCACAAGTCAAAGCCTTCCAATATCGTGGCAATGCATGGATGAAATCAGGCAACTATCAGGAAGCGATCGCCGATTTTGATCAGGTTATTGGTAAAACCGACCCAAACTATTCTAACTACTTTAATCGTGGTCTTTGTAAGGCTAAAATGAAAGATAAATATGCTGCACTCAGTGATTTTAGAGCTGCAAGTGATGTGAACCCTAAGGAAGTATCGCCGATCGTAGAACGTGTAAAAATATTGATGGAACTGCAAATGTGGCCGGAAGCCATTAGCGACGCAACGCTTGCCTTGTCTAAAAACCCATCTAATACTGAATTGTATTTTTGCAGAGGCTATGCCAAAATGATGTCTAATGACCTCAATGGTGCCGATATTGACTTTAGTATCTGCCTGCAATTAGACCCCAATCATTTGATGGCACTTAAAAACAAGTCGATAGCATCTGTAAATCTAAAGAAATATGACGAAGCGATATTTGATCTGACCAATCTGATTAAAAAAGACGGCAAAAACCCCAGTTTATTCCTTCAGCGGGGCAACTGCTTTTTAGCATCCCAAAACTTTGAAAAGGCACTTTCTGACTATAATCAGGCGATCCAGATTAAAAAAGATTTTGGCGAAGCCTACTTCAATAGAGCCAACATATATAGTAACATCCAAAACTCAAAACAAGCGTGTAAAGACATCAAATACGCTGCTGAGATAGGTTACGAACCAGCCAATGCCTATATTACATTTTTGTGTAAATAAGCGTTGGGTTTAGTAGATTGAGTAATGAAGATAGGCGACCACATCTTTTGCTGAAATTTTATTATTTATTGGACACGACGCATAGATAAATAATTAGAGGTGAGAATGAAAATAATTTTTTTGTAAAAAAAATGCTTTAATATCAAAACATTGTGTTAATTTTGCAATGATATCTTATTTCTTTAATTGATAAATTTTGTTATATTGAATTTAAACCTTATGTATCCCAAGCCGATTGTCTCAGCCTCATTGTTGAAGGAAGTGGATATTTGTAGCTTAATAGATGACTAAAAGGTATTTTCCATTTATGGAATATTTTTAGTATTGACATTGCTATTCTTTAAGGTGATTTTTTTTAGCATTTTTATCGCAAATTTTTATGTTATGTTACAAAAAATGACTACCTTTATGGTAGATCCTGATGCAACACGCAACACGCATAGTCTATTTACTAACGTTTTTTCTGATTTTTTTATTTGGTCATAAGGATTTACTATCCCAATCTCTCCAATGTGGAACACCAGACCCTACTTCACGCGATATGGAGGAATTATTAGGAAAATTCCTCACCTTAATAATAAAATAACCTAAAAATAAATTTAGGATGAGGCAAAAAATATACATGCTGTTTGTGATATGCAGTATAGTCACTACAAGATCTATCTCACAGGCATTATTTAATAATAAATATCCTGATAATTTAGGTAATATTTCTTATGATATGCTGTACGAGACGCAGGACTATTATATAGCGATAGGAGACTATTTTGGAGGGAGAGTCGGTGTCGGCATTGCTGCCAGCAAGCATGACAAGGGTAGTGGAAAGCTATTGGGCAGGGTTTCTTTTGCTGACGATGGGGAATACACTTATGTAAATGGCCGCACGCGGATCTATGATACAGGACAAGCCCTGCGCTTTGCGGTGTCAAGTGATAGATACGCTTATCAGCTGGCGTATAATTACATCGACGATACTATGACACTGATAGATACAGTATCTCAATCGGCCCAAAGTTCAGTCGATATATTGGATTTTGAGCTGTTTCCGGATTCCGTAATATATTATGGAAGATTTAATGATAGGCTGGGCTGGGTGACGAAATACGCGGATCAAAGCACAAAATTAGTGCACTGGAAGCCCAAACACAACAACTATTATTTTTATAAATTTATGCACGGGGATAATGGCAACCGGATATTTTTTGGCTACGAATATATTTCCCCATATAAAGTTAACATTCTAGTAGCAGAGGTAGATCCTGAAGGCAATTTTATATGGGAACGGAAAAATCAGTTTGATAATGCATATAAAGTAATGAAAGTATTACCATTGAATAACGATGAGGTGTTAATCTTATTATCTAATCATGCCTTAGATGAGAAGCTTGGCATCGAGGGGGTTTTTAGACAAGTGGTGAAGTTTGATTTAAAAAGTAAGACGTTTGGTAATCCAAAATCCTATGAAAAGCCATCGCCCCCAATATCCTACGCCGATTTAATCAAATCGACAAGGGATACAGGCACCTACTTTGTCTGTACAGGCAGCTATCTTGACGATAAGGACAAGACAAATAGTACGACGTGTGGCCGTATCGTGAAGATCGACAGGGACCTCAATGAACTGTGGCACAAGGATTATCTGTATGCAGCTAATGTCTCTTCAAGTTATTTTTATACGATAATCCCTGTTGCGGGGGGACATTATCTGATCGGCGGATATTGTAGGTGGTATGGTTCCGGATGGTTAATAAAGATCGACGAAGACGGGAATATAGTGCCTAAAGACACGACGGCATCATCAGTAGATGCTGATCTATCATCACAACTACCGGAGATAACGATATACCCCAATCCGTCATCAGGTGTGATCATCATCAATCAGGGTGCTACAACAGGAATGCGGTATCAACTTATCGATCTAAGTGGCCAGGTCGTGAAAGCCATGGATGTACAGGGATCGCATATCAATACGATATGGGATATCAGTGATATACCGGCAGGCAGCTATGTGCTGACGATCATGCAGGATGGCAGGGTATTGCAAAGCAAGCGGCAGATCGTGATAAAATAAGTAACCTAAGGTGAGGATGCTATATCATGGTGTCCTCATCTTAATAATTAAATAATCTAAAAATAAATTGAGGATGAGGCAAAAAATATACATGCTGCTTGTGATATGCAGTATAGTCACTATAAGATCTATCTCACAGCCATTATTTAATAATGAATATCCTGATAATTTAGGTCTTATTTCTTATGATATGCTGTACGAGACGCAGGACTACTATATAGCGATAGGAGACTATTTTGGAGGGAGAGTCGGTGTCGGCATTGCTGCCAGCAAGCATGACAAGGGTAGTGGAAAGCTATTGGGCAGGGTTTCTTTTGCTGACGATGGGGAATACACTTATGTAAATGGCCGCACGCGGATCTATGATACAGGACAAGCCCTGCGCTTTGCGGTGTCAAGTGATAGATACGCTTATCAGCTGGCGTATAATTACATCGACGATACTATGACACTGATAGATACAGTATCTCAATCGGCCCAAAGTTCAGTCGATATATTGGATTTTGAGCTGTTTCCGGATTCCGTAATATATTATGGAAGATTTAATGATAGGCTGGGCTGGGTGACGAAATACGCGGATCAAAGCACAAAATTAGTGCACTGGAAGCCCAAACACAACAACTATTATTTTTATAAATTTATGCACGGGGATAATGGCAACCGGATATTTTTTGGCTACGAATATATTTCCCCATATAAAGTTAACATTCTAGTAGCAGAGGTAGATCCTGAAGGCAATTTTATATGGGAACGGAAAAATCAGTTTGATAATGCATATAAAGTAATGAAAGTATTACCATTGAATAACGATGAGGTGTTAATCTTATTATCTAATCATGCCTTAGATGAGAAGCTTGGCATCGAGGGGGTTTTTAGACAAGTGGTGAAGTTTGATTTAAAAAGTAAGACGTTTGGTAATCCAAAATCCTATGAAAAGCCATCGCCCCCAATATCCTACGCCGATTTAATCAAATCGACAAGGGATACAGGCACCTACTTTGTCTGTA
>CAZCTQ010000028.1:0-45750 GCA_964501555.1 uncultured Aureispira sp.
TACATGCACCTGGCGCTAAGGTTATCGTCTGGTTGTTGCTACATACTAATAGGCACTCGATACCACCACCTGTTGAAGGTGGATCAACTTTAAGCACCCTAAAAGTATAATCCTCTGCCTCACCATAACCAGAAGAACCTAAATCACCACACGCTGTTGGTGCGCTAGAAAGGTAATTATTTACGACTCTCATTCTATAATCCCCAGCTGCAGTACCTGTAGGTATTGTAATAGTACCAGTAAAATTACCACTGATATATCCACCAGACATTTTTATGGTTTCTGTTCCTGGTTCAAAACACTTGTTATTGTTCCAGTCAATCCAAAGGCCATAACCATGTGAAGCAGTGCTATTTACAGGAGTAACTGTAAAATTTACAGGTGTACCTTCGTATTGAGATGCAAACACAGTAGCCGAATAATCAGTATAAGTACCACTACCAGTCGTGTTGTTAATATTGCCTACACCACCAGTGGTAGTTACATTTTTAATACCATATGCGGTATTTGTAGATGTCACAGCACAATATTGAGTAGGTCCAGTACAACTTGTACAACCGATCCTTGATGTGATACATCCTAAGCTTGCAATACCACAAGCAGCATCTGAATTAAAATGGGCATATAAATTGCCACTTGCTGTACATGTTACGGTAACAGGTGAAAATCCTTCACCCAAAACTGCACCAGTAGGCGTGCCTTGTCTTACAGTAATATACGCTGGGCCACTTCCATTTGCTATAAATATATAGCTAGAACCTGAAACTGCACCAGATACAGTAGCGTATTCGCTCGTATAATTACAAGTACTCAGAACATTATAAACGCAACCTGCTGTAGGTGCAGTACCACTTCCATAAGAAGTAGTATTTGTACATGCCAAAGGTGCCATAGCAGCATCTGTAATATCTGCAATTGCACTCGTATTATTAGAAACAACTGTCTGTGTTGTTTCTTCATTGGATGCTGGAGTATATAAACGCATAGCTGCTATACTGACGACACTAAACGCCAATAAGACGGCCAAAACCTTCATAGCACCAGCATACGTTGATTTCGTATCTTTGTTAAACATACTAATTAAATTTTTGAGTTTTGGTTATTGAATAATAAAGTTATTTAGAAAGCAAATTACGGTAAAATGCTTCCACTTCTTGAAAAATATCAAGTTCGCCTCTTTGTTTAGCACCTGGTAGTAAAAGGTCGGACACTTTTAAAAGAGCATCAGAAACAGGCAATCCTACTCCTAATTCTGCCAATAAAGCATGGCCATAATCTACCTTAAGTGCCTTCACTTTAGCAGCGCGGTCCATATTGCGGTGCGTTTCGGTTGCTGTAAAAGTAGCACTGTTAGGGGTATAACCACTATAAGCACTTGATTTGATGGAAGCGGACATCTTTGTATTTTGATTGATGACTGTCTGAACTGCCTTAGTAGCATCTGCCGTTGACATATACCTCTGGGCTGACAGTGTCATACCAAAAAACATTAATAGAACCACAACCAAAGAAGAAAAATAATTACATCTTTTCATGAGATTGAGTTTAGGTTAAATAAATAAATAAAATATAAAATAATAAATTAGCCGTAATTATGTAGGAATCTCAATTTTATTAATACATCGTCTTAAAAATAAAATTTTCATAAACTCCCATCAAAAACAAATATATATCCTAATATTTTAATTTACGTTTTGTCCACTTAAATCAAATATTTTTAGATGGCACATCAAAATACAGTTTTTAATAATGTGAGATAAAATTGTAAGGGTTCTCTGTATCTGATTGATTTTCTATGATATATACGCTAAAACATATAGATCATCCTTTGATTGACCTATTTTAATAATGCAAAGCTATAACTTTATTACAATTTTACAATACATTTTATAAAATATTTTACATTTTTTTTAATATATAACAAAATAGTATAATATGTATTATATAATAATATATTTGAATATGTTAGGTGAGAATTGAAATTAGCTACGATGCTTTATCCGTTTTCCTACTTTGAGTAATGTCGTTTCGATTATTTTAAAATCGAGGACTTCTTTACCTACATATATACAAATGCAATCCATAGAATGGAAATTTAACCCAAATAATTCCTGTTCATGCATTTGCAATGCTGCTCTTATTCTTCTTTTGACTTTATTTCTATCCACAGCTTTACGCAGGTAGCGTTTGCCTACCCAAATACTTACATCAATATTTATCTGATTATTGTTGTTTTGACTTTCTAAGTAGATTATTTTAAAAGGAAATAAAAAAACAGACTTACCCTCTTTAAAAACACGCTGGATTCGGGTTTGACCTTTGAGACTGTTTATTATTGACATTCAATTAAAATTACTATGATGAGTGTATTTTTGGTATCTCTTAATTATGAAAAGAGTAGGATCATATAAATAATCAGACAAATTTAATCCATAATTTAACAATGACCAAAATACATGAGTGCGTATTAGTCATTTTTTTCAAAAATTGTAGCTTCTCACGATTATAAATGATACAGTGAGGTTTTTGACATTCTACTTTAAACGGCCTAAAACAAATAAGATTCTGAATAGCCATATGGTTATTCAGAATCTTATAATATGTTTAAACGAAGTAATTATTTTACTCCTTTCTCGTCAGATACTGTCAGTTTATAACGGCCTCTTGCTCTTCTTTTAGCAAGTACACGTCTTCCGTTTTTTGTAGCCATCCTGGCTCTGAACCCGTGCTTATTGACTCTCTTTCTTTTAGATGGTTGATACGTGCGTTTCATGATCTATGTATAAATGTATAATTTAAAAAATGTGTTCTTATTTGCCAATAATCATGTTACTTATGGCAAAAGAGCCGCAAAAGTATAAAGATTATATGTAAATACAAAAAAAATATTTAAAAAGGTTGTTTGTTTATCAAAATATATATCAAAAAGTATATTAACCATTCATAGAGATGATAAACTCATCATTGCTAAGTGTTCCAGACATATGTTTTTTGATAAACTCCATTGCCTCATCCGGTTTCATATCTGCAAGATGATTTCTCAAAATAAACAGTTTTGGTAGGATGCTTTCTGGCAACAGTAACTCTTCCCTTCGCGTACTTGACTTCGTAATGTCAATAGCCGGATACATACGCTTATTGGCAAGTGATCTATCTAATTGCAACTCCATATTACCTGTACCTTTAAACTCTTCAAAGATCACTTCATCCATTTTTGAACCCGTATCTATCAAGGCTGTTGCCAATATGGTCAATGAACCACCTCCCTCAATGTTTCTGGCAGCACCAAAGAATTTTTTTGGTTTGTGTAAGGCATTCGCTTCAACACCACCAGAAAGTACACGTCCACTAGTAGGTGCAACAGTATTATAAGCTCTTGCTAATCTTGTAATAGAATCCAGTAACACAACAACATCATGACCACTTTCGACCAGTCTTTTAGCTTTTTCTAAAACGATACCAGCAACACGGACATGATTTTCTGCCGGTTCGTCAAAGGTACTGGCGATAACCTCAGCATTAACACTACGTCTCATGTCTGTAACTTCTTCCGGCCTTTCATCTATTAACAGTACAATAAGATAACATTCAGGATGGTTATCAGCTATTGCATTAGCAATATCTTTCAATAAAAAGGTCTTACCTGTTTTAGGTTGCGCTACTATCAATCCACGCTGTCCTTTACCTATAGGCGTAAATAAGTCTATCATCCTATTACCGTAGTCCTTGCCGGCAGGGTGTGTGGTTAATTTAAACTTTTCATTAGGAAATAATGGTGTCAGATAATCAAAAGGCACACGTTCTTTCAATTTCATGGGTGCCATACCATTTATACTATGCACTTTTAACAATGCAAAGTATTTTTCGCCTTCTTTAGGTGGTCTGATGGAACCCAACACCGTATCACCGGTCTTCAAACCAAAAAGCTTAATCTGAGATGGCGAAACATATATATCATCAGGTGAAGACAAATAGTTATAATCTGAAGATCTTAAAAATCCATAACCTTCAGACATAAGCTCCAGGATGCCCTCACTATCAATTACACCATCCAAATCTGGAATAAATTTAGGCTCTGCTGGCTTTAATTCAATACTTGGCGCAGGTACTTGTGCATCAGCAACATTCTCAGCTCCCTGATTGGATTTGCTTTTAAACTTATCTGCATTTATGTGTTGTCCTTTACCTGGATGATGTTTTACAGGTCTATTTGCAGGTATGTTTACTGGTGCTACCTCATGAGTGGATGCCTGAGCTGATGTATCTTCCTTTAATACAGTCTCCACCGGCGCTTCGGGCAAGGTACTTTCCTCAGGTGTTATAGCCTTTCCAGTGGTAATCAATTCGCGTTCTGCAGGTTTTACAATACGTTTTCTACCCTTATTATCCTTAGTGCTGATAATTGATTCTTTTTCATCATCAGCCTTAGAGACGCTGTCCACGGGGGATACAATTGCCTCATCCTGAACCATAATTTCTGCATCCTCTTTAATCAAGATAGCACTTGAGCGCCCTTTATTAAAATGCTTAGCCTTTTTTTCAACTTTTGGTTCTTCAATTGGATTAGAAGATATAGATGATTTACTCTGAATAGCCTGATAATCCAATATTTTATATATAAGGTCTTGTTTACTAAGTTTTTTTACATTGTCCAAGCCCAAAGTCGCTGCCAATTCTTTAAGTTGTGGCACCAACATATCATTTAACTGTAGTATATCGTACATAAAATGTTCTTAACTAAAAAAATATTAAAGTTTACTGATAAAATTAGAAATGAATCGGAAACTAATTTCTGATTATAATAATTGATGAATAATAGATGAAAATAAAATCCGATGAGGATAGTTTATCGCAAATATTTTTGATGCCGCAAAATTAATAATTATTTTGATATCACAAAATAGTATCTTTGCAAAAAATTTAAAAATATATGCATTTTCGTATGTAAAATGATTAAAAAAATTTAAAAATGTTAGAAATAAGCGTAATCAGGGAGCAAAAAGATCATGTATTAGAAGGATTAAAGAAAAAAAATGTAAGTGATGATCAACTTTCTTTGATAGAAAAAATCATTCAAACCGACGACCGTCGTAAGTCTGTGCAAACTCAGTTAGATCAATTTTTAGCAAAATCAAATCAACTGGCTAAAGAAATAGGTCAATTATTTAAAAGCGGTGATCAGGAAAAGGCCAACTTGCTAAAGGAAGAAGTAGCTACCATTAAAGAATCTTCCAGATCATTAGAAGCTGAGCTCAAAGATACAAAAGAATTACTTGAAGATATGATTATCCAGCTTCCTAACCTTCCTCACGAGTCTGTACCATTAGGGTCTAAAGCTGAAGATAACGAAGTGTATAAAGCTTGGGATAAACCAATACCTCCACTTTGGTCAGGTGCACAACCACATTGGGAACTTGCTGAAAAATACAATCTGATAAGTTTTAAAGACGGTGTTATGCTTACAGGTGCTGGATTTCCTGTATATAAAGGCAAAGGTGCCCGATTACAACGTGCATTAATCAACTTCTTTTTAGACGAAGCTTTTGCAGCTGGATATCAAGAAATACAGCCACCCATACTTGTAAATAAAGATTCGGCGAAAGCTACAGGTCAATTACCGGACAAAGAGGCACAAATGTACTATTGCGAAAAAGACGACTTTTACCTTATTCCTACAGCAGAGGTGCCATTGACAAATTTATATCGCGATACCATCTTGAATCAAGCTGATTTTCCTATAAAAATGGCTGGTTACACACCTTGCTTCAGAAGGGAAGCCGGCTCTTATGGTTCTGATGTAAAAGGCCTTAATAGACTACATCAGTTTGATAAAGTTGAAATTGTAAGACTAGAACATCCCGATAGATCCTATGATGCTCTGATGACTATGGTAGCGCATGTCGAGGGATTGCTTGAAAAATTAGAATTGCCATTTCGTATCCTACGTCTGTGCGGTGGCGATATGAGCTTCAACTCAGCACTTACTTTTGATTTTGAAACATGGTCAGCTGCACAAAAAAAATGGCTTGAAGTCAGCTCAGTATCCAATTTTGAAACATTCCAAGCCAATCGTATGAAACTCAGATTTAGAGATGATGATGGCAAAATGAGGTTATCTCACACCTTAAATGGTAGCGCTTTGGCATTAGCACGGATAGTGGCTACAATGCTTGAAAACCACCAGACAGAAGAAGGTATCAAAATCCCTAAAGCATTAATACCTTATACGGGTTTTGATATCATTAATTAAACATTACAAAAAAAACATATTTGTATTTTATTAAATATTAATGTATAAATACAATTTCAATATCTATTTGAAACTTTTTAGACGTTCATAGAGTTATAAATGCAAATTTTGAAACTAATATTTTTAAAAAAATAGATTATTATGGTTGGAATGGGATATTTTGTCGTCCTGGGTATATTTACAGTAATCGGGATGGTCATTAGTGGCAGGCTAAAATCTAAATTTGCACATTATTCGCAAGTGCCGATTCACAATGGCAAATCTGGAAAAGAAGTGGCCGAAGATATGTTAAGATATTATGGTATCCACGACGTACAAGTAGTACAAGGTCAAGGATATCTATCAGATCACTATAATCCGGCTAATAAAACAGTAAATCTATCTCCCGACGTATATAACGGCCGATCTGTCGCCTCTGCTTCTGTCAGTGCACACGAGGTAGGACATGCTGTGCAACATGCAACAGCCTATAGTATGTTAACATTAAGATCAAAATTAGTACCATTAATTCAGTTTAGTGCCTCTATACAACAGTTCCTCTTTATGGGCGTTATTTTTGGTATAGGAAGTGCCCTTGGGCATACAGTCATGTTGATATTAGTCGGCACCTTTGGCCTGACAGCATTATTTAGCGTAGTAACTTTACCCGTAGAGTTTGACGCATCCAACAGAGCCTTAGCATGGCTGGACGAATCCGGCTATATGCAGGGTGCAGAACATGATGGTGCAAAAGATGCATTGTGGTGGGCAGCAATGACATATGTAGCTTCCGCCTTAGGTGCTCTAGTAATGTTTTTATACTTTTTGTTAAGATTTATGGGAAGTAATAATGATTAATTTGAAAAATCATCCTATTTTTACCATACGATAAAAATCAGATTATAATGTTAGAAGAAATAGAAAGTCAAATACTTCAGGCAACAGAAAGCTTTGAAAAAGCAATGGAACACTTAGCCTTTGAACTTAATAAAATTAGGGCTGGCAAGGCTTCTCCAGCCATGGTTAGTGGCATAATGGTAGAATATTACGGAAGCCCAACTCCATTAGCTCAAGTCGCAAATGTTAGTACTCCCGATGCGCGTACCATTAGTATCCAGCCATGGGAAAAAAAGATGCTAGCCATGATAGAGAAGTCTATCTTTGAAGCTAATTTAGGCATTACACCTATGAATGATGGTGAAGTAGTCAGACTTATCATTCCTCCGATGAGTGAAGAACGTAGAGTTTCTATGGTCAAACAAGCCAAAGCATCCGGTGAAGAATCAAGAATAGCTATTCGTGCCCATAGACATAAAGTCATTGATTTTGTCAAGAAGAAAGTAAAGGATGGATTTTCTGAAGACATGGGTAAAAAGAAAGAAGAAGAAATTCAAAAATTAGTGGATAATTATATGGCTAAAATTGATAAAGCCTTAGAAGCAAAAGAAAAAGATATCATGACTGTATAATGAGCTTTAAAAATTTTAAAGCATTCTAAAATTAAAGAACTGCATTGGTAATTTACCTTGCAGTTTTTTTTTATAAAATTTCATTTTATCCATATTTTTGCAAATACACTAACATATTCACTCAAAAAGACTATTTTTGCAACTTCAATTTAATATGGCACGTAAAACAAAAAATCAGATAATCTTCGAAGATGAACTTCTAATACACATGGAAGCCTTGAAGACATTTGCTTTTCACCTGACATATAACGAAGATGACGCTGACGATCTTGTACAGGAAACGTACATGAAAGCACATAAATTTATAGATAATTACGTTGAGGGAACTAATGCAAAGGCGTGGTTGTTTAAGATATTAAAGAACTCCTATATTAATGAATATAGGAAAAAGGTTAAAAAACCGACACAGGTCAATCTGGATGATGTAGCAAGTCTTAAATCGGGTGATGAATCTAAAAATCAAACTTATGAAGACCTAAGAGAGGAAATATTTGACTATTCACTAGGCGATGAAGTAACGATAGCACTGATGTCTTTACCTGAAGAGTTTAGAGAGGTGATACTCATGTGTGATATTGAAAATTTTTCATACGATGAGATAGCTAAAACTATAGATTTACCTATAGGGACTGTACGCTCGAGGCTGTTTAGAGCCAGAAATATGCTCAAAGACAAGCTTAAAAAATATGCTTTAGATTTAGGATATAAAGATTTGCGAGGTTCAGGAAAGATAAAATCTAAATTAAAAGAAGAAGAATAAAATATTATTAATATACAACAGAAATGTAAAATGAGAAATTTCGACTCATCTGAAACCATTTGTCATATGATTGACTTGTTTCTGGACAACCAGCTCCCTCAAGATGAAAAGACCAATCTTTTGGAAATCATGAATAGTAATCCCCAAATCCAAAAAATCATGGATGAAGAAGTAAACTTCAGGGATTTTATTAAAAACAATGTAAAAAGACCTAACGTCTCAGAATCTCTCAGACAAAGCCTTTGTGACAAATTCAAATAACCATAAAGGTTTGAATATAAAATGCTTTATCAGTAATTTTTTATTCTTATCATGCTAATCTATCCGATTACTATATATATATAGTTTAGAATGTAGCTTTTAGCTGTGCTCTTCCTACGTGAACTATGGGTGCAGTACCAGCCTTCCGACCTTCATAATTAAATGTCAGGTCTATGTTATGAGCTATTCTTTTAGTATAAACAGCATTCCACAATAAATTTTTACCATTTTTTAGACCATCAAGCATGTCGTATTCGAGAGCGGAATTAGGTAAACCGGAAAACTGTATCAATACAAAACTCAAAGACATATCCAGACTAAATTCTGATGCTTTGCGCCATGACATTTCGCTAGTAAAATTATTTATAAATGCCTTATCCATAGTAAGTATCTGTTGTCTTCGATCTTGATATGAATATCTCACTATGATACGTGTATTAGTCCCTGGTCTATAATTGATTTCCGGGTTAAATTTTGTGCTTATTATATCTAAGTTTCTTGATTTAAAAACGACTGAATTATATGTCTTTTGTGATTTTTCCAAGACCAAAAAGATATCAGCCTTATCCAGTAGGTTGTAGCGTGATCTAAAAAAATATTCTTTGAGCCCTCGGTCTTCCTGTCCACTGATTTGCAATGTTCGGTTTTGATTATTCCTCATACCCAATTGAACGTCGTATTTTACCTGTCCTCGATTAAAAAATAAAGTATTACTGATTAACGAATTATAACTCACCAACGACGTATCTTTTAAGCCAAAATCAAAAAAAGAAGCAAAACTGCCAGCAGAATTTTCTATCTGTCTTTTAGATATTCTAATATTGGACATAGTAGCAAATCTGGAAGTTAGTTTGTAAAACGAACTAAAAGGCTTTCCTTCGATCGGTTTTTTAAATTTTACGGGATCAATATTTAAACTTTGATTTAACTCAATATTATTCGTTCGGATAAATTCATTATTAGGTAGGGACAGACGGATATAACTTCTGCTTGGATTGGTAGGGTCATATCTAAAATCTTCAAAATTACTTAAATTAGGGTTATCATTGTTACCAATAAAAACATAATCACCCTGACCAGGCTCTACTTTTCGAAAAACATACTCTATTTTTGGTTCCTGACCAGAATTAGTATTATATGAAGTTACTGATCGTATTCCTTGATTTAACAGGCTAAAGATATAATCAATCTTCCCAAGAATTGTTTTTTTATCCTTTTCCTTAGGCAAAAGCGTAGGATCATCAACGTTCAATTGGCGACCAATGATACTCCATTGTAAATCAGAAGACTCACCTGAAAGCCATTTGCTAGACAACTCAATCTCATGCGCCGTAGATGCAGGCGAAAGTTCATTATTCTTACTTAGGTAATCTTTGCGGACAGAATAGGCAAGCTTAGCGCCAATATCCTTAGAGAAGTCATTATCTATATACCATTTAAAATGATTGAAAGCCGCACTACCCTTTTTTATTGTATCCTTTTGGATGCTCTTTAGTAAATTATTTTCGCCATCATACACAAAACCAACTTTCCACGCACCATTATCCCCTAATTTATATGAAGCTGCTACATTAGGGCGCAAAAATGTAGATTGTTGATCGGCAGGAATAGAAACAGAAGTCAAATAGTCAGCAAAAACCCTAAGATTGAATTTCTTTTTATCAAACTTAATTAGCGCATTATGCTTCTTACCAAGATAGATTTTACTTTTGTCATAGATATTAAATCCATATTGGAAACTTAATCCTTGTCTATCTTTTATTTCGACCAAACTATTGACAAGGTTTTCATCACCTTTGCCTACAAGTAAGGGCAAATTCCAGTCACGTGCAAATTCGGTAGCTCGGTAAGGATTTAAAGCATTAAAATTTTTACCTACAAATTCATACTGAATATTCGTTTTTAACTGCCAGTTTCCTGAGGTGTCTAATCTAAAAAAATCCTTATAAGACACAACCGATGCAATACCAGTATTATCACCCTTATCTAAACTTGATATCCTGTTTAAATCGACATTACTTAATGAAAACTCACTAAAGACAGAAGCATGTTTATTAAACTGAACATTTCCGTTTAATGTAATCATTTGTCTTTGTTCTGGTGGCACCAGTTGTACAATAGGAAGATAACCACCTTGGTTTTTACCAGCAAATGCATAGATTCTACCATTTTTATTGGCTTTAGTATCGATGACATAGTCACCTTTTCCTTGTCCGACCTCAGAAAACACTGCTGTATATATAGCACTATCCGGATTAGTAGTAAATCGTAAGATCAGTGTAGATGGATCCAAAGGGTCGGGTGTACCTGCGTACAAAATCCTGGTAGGCTCTTTCCTTTCTTCAGTAGTAGCAGTACGAATACTCTGTCGCACAGATTTAGTCAGATCATCACCGCTGTTACGTAAAATCATCAGATCGAGAGAATCCAATTGAAGGTCACCAGTACCCTGCTTGCTGTCCTGTTCGGAGTATATATTTAGATTTACATTCCAATTTTTACTCCTAAACTCGGACTGAGTAGCATATAGCGATCTGAGGTAGGAAATGTCTGTATATTCAAACTCGACAATCACACGGGCATCTCTTGTAATCACTCTCGATGGTGAAAAAGTAATCACCGCTCTATTATAATCGATGACATAATCGTAGTCATACCCCCGAGTCAATAGGATGCCATTATAAAAGACTTTTTCTGTACCAGCTAATACAATAATAAACCGCTCATTGTTATTACCTTGTAACCGGTATGGCCCCTGATTACTCTCTGTCGTAGGCAATGTCTGCCTTGCAAATTTACCTCGAGATATGGCAAAGCTACCTTTATTAAATATTTCGATACCTTTATCAGACTGATAGCTGGTCGCAAGGCTGATTCCTTTTAATTTTTTGAAGTAATTCATAAAATAGCTATTGGGCTTACGAAGCTCGTAATCTCCAGCTATAATAGATGTTTTATCTTTAGATACCTGGATAAATACCTTGTCAAACTCCTGCAGTTGTTGCGTATTGCCCTGCGCCTGAATGGGTAAATTATCATCAGATATAGCAGCTACGATCTTCAATCCATTACCGAGATCACCGACCATCTGCATATCAAAATTAGAATTAAGCACTAAACTCTGGCTGTTACCAATAGATAACCCACGCGAAAAGCTTCCTCTATAATCAAGCCCTTTAGAATCAATAAGTGGGTTTTTATTAGCATCTGGACGGTATTCAAATCCAGACCCTATAAGAATATCTCTAAAATTTAAATGAGTGGTATCAATCACATACACTGGTTTTTCAATATCAAAACCAAATGTCCTGAATTGCACTTTTAGTGTAGCGCCCTTAAACTGTTGAAAAACAGAATCAACCCAAACTAAGGCGTTATTTCGAACATTATACCCCAAAATGGTATCCTGTCCCTTTGTAATTAAGACACTTGAAGGCATGATCGTATAGGATGACATCCGCATGACGCAGGTATCAATTACTACACGTTTAACTTGGAGTGACTGAGGCTTAACCTGAGCTGTCAGCGTGGCTACAGGTATAATGTACAATATCCAACATATCCACCATCTATCGAGTGTCATAGCCATATTATACGCAAAAATACGGGATTATATTATTAATAAGGGCGTTTAACACGTACAAATAGATAAATAAAAATAGATACATTTGTTACTCGTTATAGATAAATGTATCTATTTTTATACCCATTATATATTCAAATTAGTCCAATCTTTATAAAAAAATAGTGGGTATTAGCTACTTTGTTAATGATAGTAAATATAATATTTCCGTTTAAGCTTTTTACACCACTAATAGGTATCTTAGGTTTAATAGTGGCCATATTAACCTATAAAACACTCAAAAAGAATAGCAATAGCCCTATTTTGAATGCTATACTGGGCTTTTTTGCGCCTTATGCAGCTGTTGTGATCCCCGGAATGAGGGCCAAAAGAAAAATTATCAATCAAATCCAATATATCGAAAATGCTGGGTAATTAAGGTTTAGTCAGTCTAAGATTTCACTTAGAATGTCTTTAGATTGTTTGATTATTTGTCATCTTGGTAAATATTTAAGATCCTTCATTAATTTTTTGATAGTAAAAAACTGTATCTTTGCCGACTAAATGATTAAAGTAACCCTATGTCAGCAGCAATATTTGACAAAGTAAAACAAGTCCTGGCCACACTCCAGAATGACAAGATAGACGATCTCAAGGATTTGGAAGCCTTCCGTATCAAGTATGTAGGATCTAAAAATGAAATCAAAGCCCTTTTTGGCGAGATTAAAAATGTAGCTAATGAGCATAAAAAGGAATTTGGCCAGCTACTTAACGACGTCAAAAATGCCGCTGAAGAAAAATATAATCAACATAAAGAAACACTTGAAAACAGCGGTGATGGAACAGATGAATTGGCTATCGACCTCACGGCACCAGCAGCACCGATAGCAATGGGGTCTAGACATCCTGTATCTATTATTCTCAATAGAATTATTCACATCTTTGAGCGGATCGGATTTACTGTAGCTGAGGAGCGCGAAATAGAAGACGATTGGCACAATTTTACAGCGATGAATACGCCCGAAGATCACCCGGCTAGAGATATGCAGGACACTTTTTATCTAAAGGATTCCACTACAGAGTTACTTAGGACACATACCTCATCTGTGCAAGCACGTATCATGACTTCACAGGAACTACCTATCCGCATTATCGCACCGGGCAGAGTATATCGCAATGAAACCATATCATCCAGATCTCACTGCCAGTTCCACCAAGTAGAAGGATTGTATATAGACAAAAATGTATCCTTTGCTGACTTGAAGCAGACCTTACTTTATTTTGCTCGAGAGATGTACGGTGCTAAGACTGAGATCCGATTAAGGCCGAGCTTCTTCCCATTTACTGAGCCGAGTGCAGAGATGGATGTATATTGGGGTCTCAATAACGAAGACGATTACCGAATCACTAAAGGTACTGGCTGGCTCGAAATCTTAGGTTGTGGTATGGTTGACCCTAATGTATTAAAAAATTGTGGCATCGATCCAAACGAATATACAGGATTTGCCTTTGGTATGGGTATCGAACGGCAAGCTATGCTACAGCACAAAATAACTGACATACGTAATCTTTTCCAAAATGACACCCGATTTTTAAAGCAATTTAGCGGCGTAATTTAATGGAAATAAACAGAAGCAAGGCTGTTTTGGCTACGGTTTTAGCAGCAGCTTTTTGGAGTACCGGCGGACTAATTATTAAACTTTTGCCTCAGGATGCATTTACCATCTTATTTTACAGAAGTTTGTATGCCGCCATCCTATTTATATTTATTTTTAGAAAAAAAATACTACTATTCAATAAAATATCATTTGCCAGCAGTCTCTTTTATGCGCCGTTACTCATACTGTTTGTATCCGCAACTAAACTAACAACCGCTGCCAATGCCATATTCCTACAATATTCAGCACCGGCACTTGTGCTTTTACTAGAACCCTATTTTAACAAAGCCAGATTAACTAAGATCAACATCCTAACCGTTATCTTATGTTTTATAGGGATGGGACTCTTTTTTGTTGAGCAGTTTTCCCGTCCAGACAATTGGCTGGGTATCTGGCTCGCCCTCTTGAGTGGTGTTGTACTGGCTGGCTTATTGATATCACAAAAAATGAACCATGGCGACTTCCAGCCTGGAGCTGTCTTTTGGGGTAATTGCCTCGTATGTCTGTTTACATTACCACATGTGACACAAGTATCAGCTCCTACTATGAGCGAACATGCTTTATTGTTAATACTTGGTTTTGGACAGTTAGGATTGGGTTATGCACTATTTGTTTATGGTCAAAAGTACCTGCCAGCCATCGAAAGCTCGCTTATCGGTATGCTCGAACCGATTCTTAATCCTGTTTGGGTATATATAGGTTATGGCGAAAATCCGGGATTTTGGGCTATCATCGGTGGGCTTGTCATTGTTGGTGCCTTAATTTTTAGAATGTATTGGTTAGAATTTAAATCCAAACCTATTATAGGTACTTAATTTGTATCACTTGTATCTTACAATGTAAAACCTGAGTTACTTAACCAGTAGAAAGTAATCGACTACTTACATTAAAAGCACTCTACATAATCATAAAACACTAACCATCAAATGGTTAAAAAGAAAAAAAGTCTTTCAAAAAACATTTGAAAGACTTTTTTAAGTTGACTCACTAGGACTCGAACCTAGAATAACAGAACCAAAATCTGCTGTGTTGCCGATTACACCATGAGTCATTTTGGTTAAGCGAGTGCAAAGGTAATACCGTTTAAGTTAAAATTAAAATATTTTCAAGGATTTTTTTAATTTAATATTTCTACCTTTGCAAAAAATATAAGTAGTTGTGAATTCTTGGTCTAAATTTTTTGATAGCAAAAGGAAGGTTTGGGTTTTTATAGGTCTGTTAATTATGGCCTTACTGTCAACTATTCTATTTTCTAAATTTTTAATTTGGAATGAATCACGCATAGGTAAAAATTTTGATGATCCTATCCTTGGCAGATTTGCACCTATCGACCTCAGTCTTTGGATAGGCATACTTACAAACGGCACTATCTTTATAGGAATGTTAAAGATTTTTAAAAGGCCTACCACTACTATTTATGCCTTGTCCGCAGTTTTTTTAATGTGCATAATCAGAGGCTTATCGCTTTATTTTGTAGTTTTAGAGCCGCCAGTAAATATTATCCCTTTAAATGATCCATTTTTAAATATGACTTTTTATGGAGGTCAAATAATACTTAAAGATTTGTTTTTTTCAGGTCATACTGCTAACATTATTTTAGTAGGACTTCTTTCAGAACACATTTGGACTAAACGCATTATTATTCTCATCGGTTGTATAGTAGGGACTATGGTTGTTTTACAACATGTACATTATAGTATTGACGTTATTGCTGCACCGATTTTTGCTGTAATAACTTATAAGCTCAGTATTCTTTTAGGCAACTTTCTCATTTTAAAACATGTCCAATCCGGCAAGCGACAAGGAAAAGTGGTTTATGAGCTAGGCTGGAAGACGTATAGCAAATAACATATATATCAATTTATAATCAGGTTAGCTGCAACAAAAATTTCTTTAGTAACAATCAATACGGTTTATTTCATTATATCACTCATTTTTATAAAAATCTTCACTTTATAGATTAGTAAGCTATACTCATTATATTTTTAAATGGTCCAAAGATTTAGTGGAAAAAAAATAGTAAATATCAAGGCAGAAAACGCAAATATAGCCTTAGCTATAATAAGGCTTTCTAACGCAAAGATTGGCTATTTTTTTATAAGGATTGGCTAATTTAAATGCATAACGAGTATTAAACGTCAAAAGCTAACTCTTTACATTCATTTTGCTATCGTTTTAAAAATCAACAATAATGGACATTCCTACATAAATAATTCTATAATCTTTCATTTTCCCATATATTTCGTCTTATTGCGTAAACAAGTTCATCTAAATATTCCCCATTTTTATAGAGAATTTTTTCATAACGACCTTCTAAGATAAAATTATTTTTTTCAAGTACCTTTTGAGAAGAAACATTTGTACCAAATGGTCTTGCAAAAATACGATCAATAGCATAGGTAGAAAAACCAAAATCTACCATTTGTTTTATTGCCTTACTTATGATTTTTTGTCCCCAGAATGGCTCCCCTATCCAATATCCTAGTTCTGCATTTTTACAAAATATATCCGATTGTGGATGAATGCCTATACCACCAATTGCTTCTCCATTTATATCAATTGCAAAAATATGAATTGGGTCATCTTTTGTTGCAAAGTCGATAAAAGAAATCCCGTCTTTTACGGTATAGGGATTAGGAAAAAGGTTAGTTAGGTTTTTAGCCACATTCCAATTGTTAGCATATTTAACTAAACTATTCAAATCATCTTTATTCCAAGCTCTAATTTTAAATTCAATGGCCATACATCTTATTTATTTATTGAATATCCGGTCACAAAAATACAATTACTACCATCTTAACCTACTAATTATACACTATCTTTTAATTAATCTGACATAAAACCATCATGCTAAGAATAGATTTTATAACGGCTATATCCACTAAAATTCCAGCATATGAGTCAACCAAAAATGCTTTTTATTCAACACCAAAAAAGGGTTAACTCCAATCGTAGCCAACCCTCTATTTATAAAACGATTTTCTAAAAAATTACTTACCAAATAATTTACCAAATATAGATTTAGTAGCCATGGATGTAATATCACCGAGTATTCCGCCGGCATTTGATTGACCTAAAACACTTTCAAGGATGCTTTGAGCAGGCGATTTTTGTACTGTTTGGGTTGCACCTTTAATGATATCTAAAAGACCGCCACCGCTTTGCTGCTGAGCAGGCTGCGCCTGAGCTTTACCTAAGAATCCTAAAAGCAGTGGTGCTAAAGTCATCATCATCTGAAGGATTTTACTTGTATCAATACCACTAGCTTTAGAGATTGAATCCACGGTACTTTGTTGTTGATCACCTAAGATATGCTTTAATATTCCGGCTCCGTTAGAAGTAGCATCATTTGCTGGTTTATTTGCACCATTCAAAAATCCTGTTAAATCATCAAAAATACTTCCATTATGGTCTTTAGCTAACGCATTTTCAAGGCTTTGCTGTCCTTGTGGTGTACTTGCATTTTTCATGATACCATTGAGTAAAGTGCCAAATATGCCATCTACAGCAGTACTTGTCTTTTGATCATTTCCTAATCCCAACTGACTGCTTAATTGACCCATAATAATATTTTTCATTGGCCCTTGTAATAAATCTGAAATATCCATTTACGTTAAGTTTTAAAAGTGAAGTCAAAGATTTGACTTGCAATAATAACAATAAATCTAAAAAAAGATTCATTAATATAAAGTTAATATATAGCAGGATACAATAAAATATTACAAATTAATAAAATCCAATAATTATAATTTGAACAATATCTATAATTTAGATAGCCAAAATCTTGAATTATTAAAATGAGTAATTTAATAAAAATTAGAACAGCATTAGCTTCCATACATTTTTTGTTTAACGTACATTCATTTATTTGAATCTTATCTCAAGAATAGCATAAAATATGGAGAGTTAATTAAAGGCATTATTTCGAAATATTAATAATTTTCATTTGTTGATTTAAAATCAAGTCATAAAAGTGAATAGCTATACAAAAATTAGGAAAATACAATTATAAATCTTAAATTTGCAATCAAAATATTTTTGATTATGATTTCCAAAAAAGTAAACTCTGTCGAAGAAGCACTTGCAGGTGTAAAGGATGGAATGACGCTGATGGTAGGTGGTTTTGGGCTATGTGGTATTCCTGAAAACTCTATTGCCTATCTACGCGACCATGGTGTAAAAGACTTGACCTGTATATCTAATAATGCTGGTGTTGACGACTTTGGATTGGGCTTGCTATTACAAGGGAAACAGATTAAAAAAATGATTGCATCCTATGTAGGTGAAAATGACGAATTTGAGCGTCAAATGCTAAGTGGCGAGCTCGAAGTCGATCTGGTACCACAAGGCACACTGGCAGAAAGATGCCGATCCGCACAAGTAGGAATTCCAGCATTTTTTACTCCCGCTGGTTATGGTACCGAAATAGCCAAAGATAAGGAAACCAGAGAGTTTAACGGTAAAATGTATGTAATGGAAGAAGCTTTCAAAGCAGATTATGCTATAGTTAAGGCTTGGAAAGGCGATGAAGCCGGCAACTTAATATTTAAAGGTACAGCACGCAATTTTAATCCATGTATGTGTGGCTCTGCCAAAGTAACAGTAGTCGAGGTAGAAGAATTAGTGCCTGCGGGAACATTAGATCCTAACACTATACATATACCAGGCATCTTTGTACAGCATATCTTCCAAGGTGACAAGTACGAAAAACGTATCGAACAAAGAACAGTGCGCCAAAGAAATTAAACTGTTGTCATTAAAGTCTTATATAACTTTACACACTCAACAGCCTCTTTAACATCATGTACACGAAGGATTTTTGCTCCTTGTTGTAAAGCAAAAAAATTGAGTGCCGTTGTCCCATTAAGTGCTTGACTTGGCGTAATTTCGAGAGTCTTCCAGATCATGGACTTGCGCGAAAGTCCAGCTAAAATTGGCAAATCTAATAGATTAAACACTGAGAGCTGATTTAATAACAAAAAATTATGGTCAATAGTCTTTCCGAATCCAAATCCAGGATCTATGATTATATCCTTTATACCTGCGTGACGTGCCTGCCCTATTTTATCCTTTAGGTAAACTAAAATATCATATACTACATTTTCATATTGTGGAGTATTTTGCATATTTTCAGGCATCCCCTGCATATGCATCATTATATAAGGCACTTCTAATTCGGCTATTGTATGCATCATATCCTTATCATAATCACCGGCGGTAATGTCATTGATTATATCAGCACCATGAAGTATAGCAGCTTTTGCAACGCTACTATGCAAGGTATCAATGGATAAAAATGCCTCAGGAAAGACTTCTTTGATTTCCTTTAAATAATAGATTATAGCTTTCGATTCTTCATCAGGATTTGAAATAGATGAGCCCGGTTTACTGGACATAAAACCGAGATCAATTATACTTGCACCTTCTCTCAACATTAAACCTATTTTATTGAGCACTTGGCTTAATTCCACTAATCTCGATCCAGAATAAAAGGAATCATTATTTAAATTAATAACACCCATAATAATAGGATCATCAATCGAAATGATTCTTCCCTTGCAATTCAACGTTGCTTGCATAAAAATAAAACTAAAGTAATGCGCAAAGTTACAAGAATATGGCAAAATACACACTAGTATTAAAAACCAAAAATGTATTTTATAGTTACTATCGTTATGAAAATCCATTAGTATATGTCTGATACAAATATTGAATTTTGGGATAAAAAACATGAATCAGGTGAAACACCATGGCAACTCAATGTACCATCACCACCCATTATGGAATATATCGCTCAATTGAAAGACAAAAGCCTGAAAATATTAATTCCAGGTGCAGGTCAGGGATTCGAACTAGATCATTTATTAAATCTCGGATTTACAAATATTGACGTATGTGATATAGCACCTCATGCTATAGAAGGATTAAAAAAAAGGATTGGAACTGACAAGGCTGTAAATTATATTACTGGCGATTTTTTTGATTTGGATGGCCAATATGACCTTATCATTGAGCAAACGTTTTTTTGCGCCATCAATCCAACATTACGAGAAAGATACGTAAACAAAATGTACGACCTTTTAAATAATAATGGCAAATTAGTGGGTTTATTATTTGCATCCCATTTTGCAACAGATGGACCACCATTTGGAGGTAGTAAATCGCAGTATAAAGAACTATTTCAGCAAAAACTACACATTACAATAATGGAAATGTGTTACAATTCTGTCAAGCCAAGACACGACAACGAGCTATTTTTTATTTGCAAAAAAATAGCAAATTAATAAAAATTAACACTTTATATTTGGTGTTTTAAATAAGTGCTTATATCTTGCAGTGTCTTTATAAGACAAAAGAGAAAATATCCGAAATTTAATAAACCGTAAACCTTATTTGTTTTGAAATTTACGCCATTCAAACTAAGTAAGATTAATAAGTCTTACAAAGATATATTTTTTTCATTTTTAGTAGCCAGCGTCTTTATTATAGCTTATCACCTAGATAAAAGTCCTATTAGCAATATGGATGAAGCTTATGATAACGAATCGGCTAAAGGCACATCGTTAAAATTTGGTTTTCCGTTAGATTCAGTATATTTTCAGGAAAATATCATAAAAAAGAATGAAGTTTTTAGCAATGTATTAAGCGCAAATGGGCTTAGCTCTAACCTTATATTATTGATTGAAAACAAGGCAAAAGATATATTTAACTTTAGAAATATTAAAGCAGGTTCTAAATACCACATTATAAAAAGTAATGAATGCGATGAAATGCCGATCGCTTTTATATACGAACCAGACAAATACACATATTTTGTTTGTGATTTAAGAAACGATATCAAAGTAAATCTTGTAGAAAGAGAAGTAGAATTATGCGAAGAGTCAGCATTCGGATCTATAGAATCATCCTTGTGGCAATCTCTGAGCAAAGCAGGTGTAGATAATTCTATAATTGACAAAATGGAAGAAGCGCTTTCAACCTCCGTGGACTTTTATCACACACAAAAAGGTGACGAATTCAAATTGATTTTTGAGAAAAAATATATAGATGGTGAATATATCGGTCTTGGCAAGCTAAAAGCTGCAAGCTATACTACAGGCAATAATACAAGTTACTCAATGTTATATACGTCAAAGGATTATGAAGGATACTTAGACTTTGATGGCAGACCAGCAAGAAAAACCTTCCTAAAGGCTCCGGTAAAATTTAGTAGAATATCTTCTAATTTTAATTTAAGAAGATTTCATCCTATTAAAAATGTCACTATTCCTCATTTAGGTACAGATTATGCAGCACCTTATGGCACCGAAATCCGTGCAGTATCAGATGGTGTCGTCACAGCTGCCGCATACGGTAGTGGCAATGGTAATTTTGTTAAAATCCGCCATGACAAAGTCTATGAAACACAGTATCTGCATATGAGTAGATTTGCTAAAGGAGTTAGATCTGGTACGCGAGTAAGACAAGGTCAAACCATTGGCTATGTAGGAGCTACCGGCCTGGCTACAGGACCACATGTTTGTTTTCGATTTTGGAAAAATGGCAAACAAATAAATCACCTGAAAGAAAAAATGCCTGCACCGGAACCACTACCAGCTTCAGAGCTAAAAAATTATTTTGAATTAAGAGATAAAATGATGCTAAGACTTCAAAATATCGGCCACAATTATCATAATCATAATACTTCTATAGCCAGTGATTTACCTTAATTGAGTCTTTAAAAGCAAAAATATATTTCGATATCTATTTTTGAATGATTGCTAAGGAATACTCTTATTTCCGTCGCATTCACTCGAAGTACATCAAGATCCGATATTTAAACTTCAAATAAGTTGCATGTTGGATTGTGCACTTGCATCAATTTTATACGCAGCAATAGTAAAGAAATTAAATTTTTATCTTAGCGGGAATCGGTTTTGAGCACAAAACATACCAAATTATAGCCTTATTTACATTTGTTTTGATTGCCTATATTCTCTACTTTAAAACCACTTTTATTGAGCTCAATACTGAAACTTTTTCGTTGAAATGCACAACAGTTTGGCTAAATGATTATAAAACATTCTTATAGGCCATCTTAGATAGAAATAATCATTTAGGCCAAAAGCACGACTAATATTTGGATATTTCAACGTTTATAATCTATGCCGTTTTGATGTTTTTATCTACAAACACACTAACGACCTAAATAAAATTTTATGATATATAAATTATTAAAAATTTAATATTTAAAAATTCAGAATAAAATTTAGTCTAAAATTTTCAAAATATCAATTAAATATGTATTTAATAATATTTTAATTTGATTATCAGATAACATATAAAACAAAAAAAAACATATATTTCTTTGCTCAATAAAAAATTTTACCTATTTTTGTCCGTGTTTAACCGACATTCCGTATTTCAAGCCTTATTAATATATCTATTAATATTGGTTAAAACCTCATTTTATGAAGCGAGTAAAATACATTTATAATCACCATACCCTTAAATACGAAGAGCATAGCCTCACTAGAAAAGAGAAAGTAAAAAAGAGTTTTGCTTTCATTTCTACTGTCATCCTGACTTCAGTATTGATGTTTGTATTAGCCTATCATTACTTTCCGACACCAAAAGAAAAGCTATTAGAAAAAGAAAGAGAAGTTAATGAATTTTATTTAACGCAATTGCAGGATGAATATGAATTACTTTCAAACAAGATAGAAACCTTACATACAAAAGATAATGAGATCAATAGGATGATTTTAGGTGCCAATCCTATTGATGAGAATGTGTGGAATGGTGGTACAGGAGGTCATAGTAAGTATAAAGGTCTTGAAAATTATAAAAACACTGGTGAGCTAATTGTAAAAAATCTAAAACGCATCGATGAATTAAAACTTAAAGTTGATATTCAAAAAAGCTCTTTGGACAGTTTGTACAAAGTAGCTGTGACTAAAGAAGCAAAATTAGCATCCGTTCCTTCCATCAAACCTGTAAAAGAAACCTCTTTAAAAAAAGAAGTGAAATTTTTATCCGGATTTGGATTAAGGATGCACCCAATACATAAACTTAGAAGATTCCATAAAGGTATTGATTTTACTGCACCTCAAGGTACTGACATCCAAGCTACAGGCAATGGCAAAGTGATCGGTGTCAATAAGGCTGGTAGTGGTTATGGCAAAAACGTAATCATTGATCACGGATATGGGTACAAATCTATGTATGCACACATGAATACCATATTAGTAAAAGAAGGACAGATAGTAAAAAAAGGCCAAAAAATAGGAGTTGTAGGTAGTACAGGCGCATCTACAGGTGCACACCTTCACTACGAAGTATGGATTAATGGCAATGCTGTCAACCCAATTGATTATTGTCTCGATGGTCTGACACCAAAAGAATATCAGGAGCTCGTAAAAAGAGCGGCAACCGACAATCAATCATTGGATTAATATTTTTATACTTAGTTAAAATCGAGTTAAAAAATATAGCTTACGATAACGAATACACAAGATTAACGTCTTTAATTTAAAATATCTAATCAATGAATATAAAAAGTTTATTTACCATTGTTGGCTTAGCACTAAGCAGTACATTACTTTTAGCTAATGGCAGCCCATTTCCATCAGTTGCTATAAAAACATTAGACGGTAAAAGTGTCAATATTCAAGATTATACTAATAGCGGCAAGATCACAGTTGTATCGTTTTGGGCTTCTTGGTGTACTCCATGTAAACGAGAGTTGGATGCTATAAATGAAGTATATAGTGAATGGTCAGACAAATATGGTATTCAATTGTTAGCTATCACTATTGATGATGCACGCGGGCTTTCAAAAGTCCCTGCAATGGTCAAAAGTAAAGGTTGGGAATTTACAGTACTTGCTGACAGCAAACAGGAATTGCAGAGAGCTCTTAATTTCCAGACTATCCCACAGACCTTTTTAACCAATAAAAATGGTGAAATCGTCTATACGCACAATGGATATAATCCAGGCGACGAACTTGAACTAGAAAAGAAAATAGCTGAGCTGGTAAAGTAAGAAATAGTTTTATTAAGAGACATAAAATATAAAGCAGTGCAATAAGGAATTGAACTGCTTTTTTTTTTGTTTATTAGATAATAAATACTATAACATTTTCACTATCCGATAGGATAAACCTCCATTTTTGTCACAAAGCTGCCTTTTGAATGTATATTACTCTATATTCATAAAAATGAATAGCAATATCTATTGATTATTAATTAAAGATGTGATACCGAGATAGTTACAAAAAAAATCCTGCACAAGCAAAGATAAAACTCGTGCAGGATTTTTTAAGTACTACATATTAGTCATTTGATCAAAAGGCTAAGCCTTGCTATTATTCCTTCATATAATCCTCTATCGGCGGACAAACACAGACTAAGTTTCTGTCACCATAAGCACTATCTACACGGCTTACACTTGGCCAGAATTTGCCACTCGTCTTTATATAATCAAGTGGATATGCAGCCTTTTCGCGAGAATAGCTGTACGGCCAGTTGTCAGCGGTAACAATCAAAGCAGTATGTGGGGCATTACTTAGCACGCTTGATTGTGGATCCATTACTCCTGATGCGACCTCATCTATCTCCATCCTGATTTTCAGGAGTGCGTCACAAAACCTGTCTAATTCTCCCTTATCTTCGCTTTCTGTCGGCTCTATCATAAGTGTCCCTGCCACTGGAAATGATAAAGTAGGCGCATGGAATCCATAATCCATCAACCGCTTGGCCACATCTTCTGCACTTACTCCTGCTGCTTTAAACTGTCGAAGGTCAACAATCATTTCATGTGCTGCTGTACCATTTTCACCTGAGTAAAGAATCGGATATGCCGCCTCTAATCTGGATTTGATATAGTTAGCGTTTAGGATCGCATATTTTGTAGCATTAGTCAATCCATCATGACCCAACATCCTGATATATCCATAAGAAATCAACAGAATACTTGCACTACCAAATGGTGCCGATGATACTGCATGTATCGCCTTATCACCACCGGTAGAAACTAATGTATGTCCCGGCAAGAAAGGTTCAAGTTTTTCGTTAACACAGATCGGGCCCATACCTGGTCCACCACCACCGTGAGGAATAGCAAATGTTTTATGCAGATTAAGATGGCATACATCCGCACCGATAATGCCTGGACTTGTAAGTCCTACTTGAGCATTCATATTAGCACCATCCATATAGACTAGTCCACCATTATCATGTGTGATATTACATATTTCGCGTATCGATGTTTCAAAAACACCGTGCGTACTCGGATAAGTTATCATGAGGCAAGATAGATTATCCTTATGCTTTTCGGCTTTAGCCTTCAAGTCATCTACATCGACATTCCCACTTTCATCACAATTAACTACGACAACTTCCATACCACAAAGTACTGCAGAGGCAGGATTCGTACCATGCGCTGAGGAAGGGATCAAAGCAATATTTCTATGGTGATCATTGCGGTCTTCGTGATAAGCACGGATAGTCAATAATCCTGTATATTCGCCCTGGGCGCCAGAGTTAGGCTGTAACGAACAGGCAACAAAACCGGTAATATCTGCCAAGTATGACTCTAATTCGGTTATAATCTGCTGATAGCCTAAGGTCTGATCTGCTGGAGCAAAAGGATGTATAGCCGCAAATTCTGGCCACGATACAGGTATCATCTCAGACGCTGCATTGAGTTTCATCGTACATGATCCTAAAGAAATCATAGAATGTACCAATGACAAATCCTTATTTTCTAAGTGCTTGATGTATCTCATCATCTGGCTTTCTGTATGGTATTTACTAAAAACCGGGTGTTCAAGGATCGCCCCTTCTCTTTTCATACTACCCAAATGGGTTTGAACACTATCAGAAATAACTATATCTTTTCCCTTTACCTTTGCGAATACACCTATCAATGCTTTCATATCCTCCTCGTGTGTCGTCTCATCAACGGATATAGAAATGCAACTATTATTAAAGTAATTTAGATTAATGCCGACCTTTTCGCTTTCTTCTTTGATTTTTACCATGTCTGCCTCTGAGGCATTGATAGATATCGTATCAAAATAATGTTGCGACAAAACATGAAAACCCGCATTTTTAAGGCTCTCAGCTAATCTAACGGTATGATGGTGGATTGTTTTAGCAATACCTCTTAGACCATCCGGGCCATGATACACCGCATACATACCAGCCATAATGGCTAGTAAGGCCTGAGCCGTACAGATATTAGAAGTAGCCTTTTCTCTACGAATGTGTTGCTCACGTGTCTGTAGCGCCATCCTTAGAGCCGGGTTTCCTTGAGCATCAACAGAAACACCAATGATACGTCCTGGAATTAAACGTTTGTTATCTTCTTTTGTAGCAAAAAATGCTGCATGTGGTCCACCAAAACCCATCGGCACACCAAATCTCTGCGTATTACCTACTACCACATCTGCACCCCAATTACCTGGTGCTTCCAAAACTGCAAGCGACATGATGTCCGCTGCAACGACGATCTGGATATCCTTTGAATTACATTTTGAAGCAAAATCCCGATAATCATGTGTTTCACCCAATGCATCAGGATACTGAATCAGCACACCAAAATAGTCATCCCCAAAATCAAAAGATTTCCAATCACCTGTAACGACTTCAATATGAAGAGGCTTGGCACGAGTGATCACCACGTCTAGGGTTTGCTTAAATACATGTTTATCTACAAAAAATTTAGTTGCCGGCTGGCTTTTCTTCTTCTTATTGTGAATAGACTCTGCCATAAACATGGCTTCTGCCGCCGCTGTTCCTTCGTCAAGCAGAGAAGCATTGGCAATAGGAAGTCCCGTCAGGTCCGCCACCATCGTCTGGAAATTAAGCAAAGCCTCTAATCTTCCCTGTGCTATCTCTGCTTGATATGGTGTATATTGTGTGTACCATCCCGGATTTTCAAATATATTCCTCAAAATCACAGAAGGAGTAATCGTATCATAATATCCTTGCCCTATATAGTTTCTGAATACTTTATTTTTTGCAGCTATGGATTTTACCATACGCAGATATTCATATTCGGATAATGAATCAGGAATATTAAGCGCCCTGGACATACGAATACCTGATGGCACTGTTTTATCTATAAGCTGATCTAGGGTATCAAGCCCTATGACTTTCAGCATTTCTTCCTTATCAGCATTATTAATGCCGATGTGTCTTCTGGAAAAATCAGTTGTTGATTTATAAGCCATTGTTAAAAGGTTGTTTGTTTAAATTACATTAATAATTGCGTGCGAAGATAGCCATTTTTTACAAATTAAAAGATGACATTATTCATATAGTAAAATTTTGAAAATAATAAATTGGTCATTGTAGTCTGTTAAATTTTAGTCAAATCCAAAGTAAAAGAAAATTGACCTAAATTACGATTAAAATAAATGCAATATCATTCTAAACAACCAAGATAATTCATAATTTATAGTATCAATAATAACAAAATGCAATATATAAAAAATCAACAAAATGCATCCATATCAATAAAACACTTTGAAAATTAAACCTTTGTCTAATATTTTAGTCTATTCTTACAGAAGATATCTTTAATTAGTCAATATGGAAGATCGTGAGGTAATAGAAATGTTATCTAATAACCTATCATCAGAAAGAGGTTATCGGATACTTATTTCTAAATATAAGGAGCTCTTGTATTGGCACATTAGAAGGATAGTCAAAAACCATGAAGATGCAGATGACATCCTTCAAAATACATTTATAAAGGTTTTTAGAAATATTGATAATTTTAAACAAGAAAGTAGTCTTAAAACGTGGCTATACAGAATTGCGACTAATGAAAGTATCACATTTTTAAATAATCCAAAAAATCGGAGTTTTGATTCGCTGGATAACATACAAACAGATAGGCCTGCTGATGAAATCGCTGATTATGACAATCTAAATCAAAAATTGGTTCAGGCCATTGACACTTTACCGACAAAACAAAAAGTAGTATTTAATATGCGGTATTATGATGAAATGTCGTATCAAGAGATAGCCGCAATTACAGACACAAGTGTAGGTGCCTTAAAGACATCTTTTCACTTGGCTGTAAAAAAGATAGAATCATTATTAAAAGATTAAACATGGAAGATGAATATTTACATACAAATGGCGAACTTGAATCTCTAAGCCCACTATTGGCAAAGATTCAAAAAACAAACATACAGGATATTCCGCAAGGGTATTTTGATCAGGTTGAAAATCAAATATTAAGCCAGTTGGCAATATTAAAAATTGATAAACAACCTCAAACGGATATTCCTAAAGAATATTTTAAAACATTGGAAGATAATATTGTCAAACGACTCAATCTGTCTCCATCTCAAAATAAAGTTACATTAAAGAATATCTTAAGTCATAGATTTACTAAAGTAGCAGCGATGGCTGTATTTGTCATGGGAGCAATATTCTTATATAGACTTGAGCGATCAGTTGATAAAATAGATATGGCTCTTAACAATGACTGGAATGAAACCGAATTGTGGGACTATCTCATTGAGGATAGTGACGAGGTAAGCTTGAATACGCTTATAGATAATGGTCTTGTAGAGGATGGGGATCTTATCGTTCTATCAGATTCAGACTATTATTAATAACCCTTTTTAGGAAATATATTTTCTTTATAAACTTCAATAATTATTATGATGACCACTAAAATTTTTAATTACAGAATCCCTTTAATGATTGTATTAGCTTTAATTGTTTTAAATCTTTCTGCTCAAAAACACCAAGCTAAAGGTGATATGAAGCAAAAAATGAGTGAGCAGCGTGAAACCTTTTTGATAAACAAGCTAGGGCTGACAGATGATGAAGCTAAAAAATTTATACCTGTGTATAATGAATATAAAGCTGAAATTCAGAAAAACAGAAATTCGCAAATGTTTGATTTTTCAAAAGAAATGTCTGATAAAGATGCTGAAATCCAATTGAACAACATGCTGAATATGAGAGAAAAAGAAATCGAAATACAACGATCTTATATCAATAAATTTAAAGCAGTCATTCCGACAAGCAAAATTGCTATGGTATTAAAGTCAGAACGTGAATTTAAAGAAAAAGTAATAAAAAATATTAAAAAACGCAGACAGCAATCAGGCAATCAGACACAGCCAGCTCAAAGCAAATAACAATCTATAGAGGGTGTTAAGTTAGTAATCTAGGGCAGAATCCAATGTTTTGACCCTAGATTCTTATTTTAGAAAACAAATCAATAATGCAATTTGTATTATAATTTTAATCAGCTTATTGATCATATCAAATGTTTTTTAACAAAACTTGGCTAAATATCGGATAATCTTCTTACTTTTCGCTTGTTTTGCAATATTGATTTAAGATGTTATCTATAGTTATCCCTGTTTTTAACCACGATGTACGCCCACTTGTAGCAACGCTAATGAAGCAATGCAACAAATTAGACATCCCATATCAGATACTTTGTTTTGACGATGGATCGGAACAGAAATTCAGGGAAATGAACAAAGAATTAGCCTTTAAAATCAATGTCAACTATACAGAGCTCGACGAAAACATAGGCAGAAGCCGCATCCGAAATTGGCTCGGTAAAGCAGCATTTTTTGAATATATTCTCTTTCTGGATTGTGATAGCGTCGTTAAAAATCGCAATTTTATAAAAAATTATATAGAGCGGCTTCCAACTGACGGGCTTATCCAGGGCGGCCGTATCTATCAGCCAAAAAAACCACGGTCTAAAAAGAAAATACTGCACTGGGTTTATGGTACTAAACGCGAGTCACTACCGGCTAAAAAGCGGAATAAATCCCCACACTTAAATTTTCACTCTAATAACTTCCTCATACCGGAAGCGATATTCAGAGAGAACCTCTTTGACGAGAAGGTAAAAGGTTATGGCTATGAAGACATGCTGTACGCTTTTGACCTCGAACGCAAAGGAATCCGCATTGTCCACATTGATAATCCGGTCATCCATGATGGCCTCGAAATGAATAATATCTTCCTCAATAAGACGAAAAATGCTATTCACAATTTAGTCGGCCTGTACAGTCAAAAGCGCATCCGACATACAAGGCTTATCGACTTTTATGAACGTATGGAATATTATAAACTGACACCCTGGTTTCTAAAAATATACAACAAGCTATCCCAAAAAATTGAATCTAATATCATGTCTGAAAAGCCATCCATGACAGCATTTATGATGTGGAAGCTCAATTATTTTATTCAAAATATGAAGAAATAGGCCGTTTAAAAACTACAATATCACCTCTAAACTCAAACCACACATGAGAAAATTGTACCAAATTTACACTCACATCTTATAGGGGCTCATTCTACTTTTATAAATTGTGTGCCATAAAATATCCTCTCCGCATTTTCGATGGGATATATCTCTACATTGTATCTTCCGGCAGGTAGATGGCTGATGTCTAATGCATCAGGATTCTGATCGGAACGTAACCGTTTTTCCATCATGGCATTACCGTTGATGTCATACAAATACATCTTTGACTCAACAGGAAGCGAAAAATCCCTAAAGTGTAATATATCCCGAACAGGATTCGGAAATACGTGAAGCGGCCTGCGATAATAGACCTGATGCCCAAAGACAGCGCTAATGCCGGGATTACATTTTTCTACTTCGTCCACCCTAAACCTGGGAAAATTCGGCAGTGAGCCACCATGCGAATTTGGAAGTTTAATCCCATTTTGTACAAAATCACAGGCTTCCCCTTTTTCGTCCGGTTTGTTAATGACGTGGATAGAAAAAGAACCACTTTTAGGACACATGTATATCTTGCAGTCCGGCCCCTGCACCATCAAAAAGAATATTGTAGAGAAAGGATCCTTTGTACCATTAAAGGTATCAATCAGGACGGTTTTTTGCTCAGAATTCTCCTCCCATGTATCTGTCTGGTGTAACAAATAATTAGAAGCCGTATAAATAAACCGGCTATTCGGTGACCATTCTACACTGCCAAAAGTATAGGACGCTCTGTCAATTTGGCCTTCCGGAATGACATTGATTTTTTGATGGTTGGAAATTAACCCGGTACTACGGTCAAAATCATATATATGCAACTGATCATAATAATTATAGAGTGCGTACTTGGTGCCATCCGGACTAAATTTAGCAGTACCGGAGCTACTGCTCTTTTGCATGTCAAAAATCTGGTAAGATGGCTGTACCTTACTTAATGTGATACCTGTATCATCTAAAAGGAAGGTAATGATTTGTTCGCCCAATACTGGCTGTAATATCCACCAGTCCTTTTGATTTTGATGCCGGATAGCAGTTAAAAAGCCACCGAGTAAATCATTTTTTTTATAAAACTTTTTGTTCTTTATGGTTACTTCTGATGTATTATTATGCACGTAATTCTCTATATAACTATACCGAATTTCAATAGAATCCTTGGCAGGTGGATTATATACAGGCGTTTTATGGATAAGGTAAAATCCAGACGGGGACTTCGGATCAGGGAGTATCATAATATTTTGAAATCCGGGAAAACCATATCCCGGATCCGGCCAGTAACGCCTTGCCCACTCGCCGTCATTGATATCAGATCCATTAGTGATAATGGACAGATTAGCATCCATCACTGCCCTGCCATTGGTAAAAAAGAGCAAATTCCCATTCTCATCACAGATAGAAGCCTTATTCCCGTCTGTTCCCAAAGGAATATTACAATAACTTACCGTCATCGTATCTTTATTGAAATCCATTATATGCGCATCGTAACCTCCAACTTCTGTATAGTTTTTTTGCTCTCCAGCTATCCAAATATAGTCTCCCTTAATTTGAGAAAATGCTGTGTTAAATGACACCAATATCAACATAATTATATAGAGTAAATGAATTTTACTTTTCATAACTACATTATTTTATAACGATTACTTTATACACCTTAGTCTCACCACTGTCAGTAAGTAATTGTATGAATTGCATGCCCGGATTTGTGGATAAGTATGCTTGTCGTACCCTATTCTGACCAAATGTACTTAAACCACAAAATAAAAACAAAATGCTTAATGATAAGTAAATTAAATGTCGTCTCATAATTAATTAATTTTTAAGTTTGAAAACTGTTTCAGAAAAGTTATCAATTCAAATTTTTGAATGATAATCTAAAATTTAATAAATATCATTACAAATATAATTTTTGTCTATAAATACTACAAATTTTATTACACACTTCTTCAATCTGCTTATATTTATCTTTTTGGATGCTTTGAGTTGGAGGTACATAGTAAGGATATAAACACCAAATTTACCTTCAAATCTTATAGACTATGGCTCATACTACTTTGATAAATTATGTACCAAAAAGATCGCAAAAAACAAAGTCATACTAAGCAAAGTCTCACACCCTGAATCCAAATAATAAAAAACCCGCAGCGCATCAAAACACCATCCATTTTCCTGTCTGCTGTACACCAGTCTCTGTATCTATGACACGAATCAAGTACATTCCGGGCTTTCTATTAGCGTTATTGACCGGAATCGTGATTACATCACCTACATGGCCGTAACTTCCTGCACTTTTATCGGCTTCAAAAAGAATCGTTTCCTCTATCTTGCCAAAAGCATCCATAATGTCGAGACGCCCTTTTGATGGAATTTGACTTAACCGGATAGTTACACTCGTTGTGGTTAGTTCAGAAGGATTAGGTATCACCACCGCTTCTCCTAAAACCGGATCAATATCAGTAGTGGATTTTTCAAAACCGATTTCATACACCGGGTGGTCGTTGTAATAAATACATCCGCGCACGTTTTGAATGTCAAATTTTGAACTCGGGCTGTAAGTATTATCCACTCTCAGTTTGACAATCACATCATTGGGGATGAGTCCCTCTGACAAACTTGTCATATCTTTTGCAATAGGCCAGCTTACCCATGTTACTTGACTGAAAGCATTTGATCTTGCATTAGTTGAAGGTGGACTACCTGATCCGGAATACTTTAGTTTATTATGAATTCCTGCACAACCATCATACTCTGATCTGGTAACATAGATATAATGGTGACCACCAAAAACATACCCACGTTTATCGCCCTGCACTAATAAATTTTCATCAACAAGCTCGTCATCAGGGTTAAACAACAAATCTTTGCCATGATTGTACAGACTGCTTTCGCCAAAAAAGATATTGAGCCGCTTTCCCGTTTCCACATCAACTGCATATCCCGGGAAATAGCCAAATCCTATTGTCCAATCATTAAGAAGATTGCCATTTTGGTCTATACTTGGGACTCTGCGCAATAATGAACTATTTGGCACATTTCCCTCGGTTTGATAACCTGCCATAATCATCTCTGTAGGTGTGGTTTCGAGTACAACGCATTTACTCCATTTAGATTTATCTTTCGTCAATATTATATCAACATTATTGAGCTGGCTATACTTCAACATATTAACAACATCACTAGTCATAAATTTAAGAACAGGTTTTTCTAATATAGCATAATTTAATGGAAAATTAGCATGGTCTACAGTATTTAACGATGATGCCGGTAAGAAAAATTGATTACCTATTTTAGTGATTTGCTCTAATGGGTCGCCTTTCCTGAGCATGGTAAAATCTATACCATGAAATTTTTCCTGCCCTACGACACCACCGGGTTTTACCGCATCAAGCCAATGGTTACCTTTAGAATCTTTGTAGGTAATCGTCTGTCCGATCGCTCCATTATTATCGTAAACTTGGGTACCAGGATCTAAAAAATTGTGCAAAACCAATGAAACGCCATAATCTTCTAACCTGTACGTCTCTGCCTTGTTTAATGGAAGACGATCCAGCACAACAGTATTCGTATTGACATCTGTAACAGTCCAGTATGCATCCGTATCATACCTGCAAGTTGTACCCAAATTATTACTAAGAAAATCTCCCGATATTTCTATACGCAATTTCTTTTTTTCTGCTTTCTTAGGGTCATGCACGATAACCCGGACTGGTCCTGCATCTGGTTTATAAACAACTTTACCATCAAATTCGGATTTAAGGATTTTTTCGTACATATTTTCATTCATTTCCAGAAAAACATGAGGATTGCCCTCACCTGAAATTCTTGTGACTACAGGTTTTACTGTCTTGGGGATATCTACTATTTTTGGTGCAAAGGTAAATACCTTAAAGTTGCCACTACCTTCTAAATACTGCACTTTTTGACCAGAAACATCTGTCGCATCAAAATCTTTCCAATTGTTATATGCATAAGCAACCGCCGCAAAGTAATATTCCTTATAGTTTACTAATCGCTTGTCATCACCATCGGCAAATACATCTTCATCTATCGTAAATACCTTTTGCAGACCCTTGTTAGCACCATCTATCGCCTGTGTTTTTGTCCAGATATAGGTGTCCTTACTTGATAAATCAGGATTAAGTTTCAAGTCAAAACTATAAATATCTTTGATGCCATTTTTAATATCCGTCTGTCCGATTAATCTTGCATACTCTGGCTGATTTAGTTGGCTATACTTGACGTCCCTATCTTTAACCTGATAGATTTTATAACCTTCAAACCTATAAAGTGAATCCAATGGGGCGTCAATACCTGGAATAACTGCCGTAAATTTTTCGTTATAATTATTAGATGAAGGTAGATTATCTAATTTAAGTTGTAGTGATCTATCTTTACTAATACCCAATATTTCCGGGCAATCCGGTGTATCTTTACTGACATATTCAAAACAATTTTCAAACATACTTTTTAGATATCTGTCTGTATATTTGAGTTTAGTAAGGTCCGGCTTCGGGTATCTTGTATCCAATACGCTCATAACCGCTATCGTTAATGTTTGGCTAGCACCAGGCGGTAAGGTTATAGGTCCTGCGGACATAATCGTACGAAGGTCAAAGGTAGCCGGCAACAAAGTATCTACATTTCCCATCGACCATCCGTCGGGATTATTGGGGTCACCTGTAAATACAAAACGAGTAATCTCCTTTCCATCAGGATCACATCCTAGCCCACCTACAGTCACATTAGAGCCATCGCCCCATTTTCCTCGCATAAAGTTAAATTCGGGAAGAATCTTAGCTGAGTCAGGATTATATCCCGGGCTCAAACTGTATCCATACATAAAACTAGTCATATTGGATTTAACTAACGTATCCACATTACCACTAAATAACTCAGGATCATCAAGTATTTTATTACCATCTTTATCTCTTATAAAATCACCTTGACTATCTCTAAGAAAAACCTGATCTATTTCGAAGCCTTCTACAAAGTCAATACCTACAATAGGAATATCACTGCCATAACTCGCTATGCCCTGACATGAGCCCGTACTGTCCACCCCATCTATTGCATCCCTATTATATATATAGGCAAGCTTTAAATTGGGGTCAGAGCCTATAAAATCATCCTTATAACAACCCAAATCCGGATCCATCCACCATGAAAACCTAAAATCTGAGTACGTCCTGATAGACTTATTAATTATTTTATATTGGTAAAAAGTGATATCGTTGAGGGCATCAGAAGTGTTATAAGCATAGGCATGTACGTGAAATTCCATATTTAACCGTTTTTCAGAAGACAGCGTCTGCATCCTTCCAGCATCATTAAATACAAAATAATTAATTGTTGCAGGAATTCTGTTAGGATTTAAATGATACGGCAGACAGTTATTAGGTCCAGTATAGGTCATAGGATAATCTCCGTCACAAGGGTCATATCTGCCATCCGCATTCATATCATAAAATCCTGCCAAAGGCTGATCCGGTAGTTCCCATCCATATTTTTCTACAAAATACATATTTCCCTGAGCCGGCCAATATCGTATATCATCAGGTACAGGTATGCTTTTGCAATCAAACGACTGATTATTGGCTTTTGCCAATTGAAAAGCCTTGATATGGGATTTAATATGCGTACCATTGACACTAAATATATTATCCCACTGATCACATGAAATCTTTTCAGTTAGCCCTTTATCATTTAAAGGACCCGTAGTAAAATCAAACCCTTCATTTCGATATGTAACTGCTGATAATCTTACAGCTTTCTTGGCATCCGTTCCTGAAGCCCAAACGCCTACAGCAAAAATCCCTGATACAGGGCTCGATTTTTTAGGGTAAAGTGGTGTTATATAATTAGCATCATAAAATAAATCACCGCCAGTTAGCAATCGCGCACGGACATTGTTTACTTCCATATCATAGACCTTTTTTGGCCTTGAGCATTCATCATCAAAGGGTGTTATTTGGGCATATGCAATGTCTGAAATCAACATAAAAATTACAAATACCTTCCAAATTAAATTCTGTATTCGTCTCATCATGATTCTAATTTTTATTGGTTTTACCATATATCATTAGAACCTTTTACATTACGAAAACGTGGCTTCGCTATACCATATATCTTTAAAACTGTCACATAAACGACTAATTTTCAATATTTACGCATATATTTATAAGCCGAACCCAAGATGTAAGACTACTAAAAACCCGCAATTTTATAAAGATATAAAACTACTTCAATAATTTTTCAAGATAGTGATACGGTATTCCAAAAAAGGATTTAATAGCTTCTACCTTTGCCATCGCGGTTGGATCTGGTTTTGTCTTTTTTCCAGTTATCATCAAGTTTTTTGGAGTGTGTTCGGTAGAGATAAACTCAAATACTTTTGTCTGATATCCATATGCTTCCATGATAAGCGCACGAATGCCATCCGTGATAATCTCTGCTTGACGCTCTTCCAGGATTCCATGTTGCAACATTGGCGACATAACATTATCGTGCTTCATATCCTTACGGATCTGATGATGACAACATGGTGCGACGATGATGTATTTTGCATCCCCTTGGATACCTTTGGCTATAGCCATATCCGTTGCGATATCACATGCATGTAAGGCGATCACCATATCAATTCCAGTCGTATCTACCTGATCTATGTCCTTTTGCTGAAAAGTCAATCCAACAAAACCCTGACTTACTGCAACATTATAACATAGCCCTATAATATCGGGCCGAACATCATAACCGGTGATCCTGCACCTGATTTTTCGGATATTAGTCAGGTAATCATATAAAGCAAAAGTCAAATACCCTTTACCACTACCCATATCCGCAATGGACAACATGGATTCTTCGGCTACATCTTTGAGCAGGTTATCCACGATTTCTACATATTTATTAATCTGTCTAAATTTATCTTGTGCCTTGTCATAAATTTTTCCATCTTTAGAAGCAAGCCCTAAATCCTGCAACCATGGCGTACTTTCCGGAATATACCTAAATTTGATGTTGTCATGGCTTGTGTCTATTTTGATTGTCGCAGAAGTATTCTTTTCTATAAGCGTAGCTTTACCTTTTTTACTTTGCAATAAAGTAGTCTCTTCACCCTCGGTAAAAAGCACAGCATTAAAAAATTTACTACCCAAAAGATCATCAAGTAATTCACTCAATTGTAAAAGCTCATAATTTTTTACCTCGTCCTTCCGCCGGTGTCTGTATGTAACAGAATATTGGTGTCTGTTTTTTATAACAACCGGCTTGAGAAAAGCCTTAATAATATCTTTATTTTGGTGCCGACTTTTAGAAAAAGTAACCTTAAAAGGGATATCTTTCTCTATATAGTTAAATATTTTTTCTAAAAATTGATTTTTATCCTGATTCACGATACTAACTTTACATACTAAAGCAAAACTAAATCAATTTGTTTCTATTAATAGCAATTAAAAACAGAGATATCAATAATTTTTTGCATCTTCTTATATGGTGACAAATAAAAAAAGCTACTTTTTGTCATGCAAAGTCGATATTTGATAAGATTGCTCTAATTTTTAAAAATAATACTGAAAAGCCTTCAAAAACAATAGCTTTAGATTAAAATTTATATAATCTGTAATTCTATAAATTCCAAAACCTATGTTTATTCCCATTCTATTGCTACTTTTGTAATTATTTCTCATTAAACCAATAAAGAATTATGAAGACATTATCATTTTTAATTATTTTCACATTAATCTCAATGACAGTTACAGCACAGAAAACCCCTATTATTGACCGTGATTTATTCTTTGGCAATCCCGAAATTTCAGGTGGACAATTGAGTCCCGATGGCAAATGGATTTCCTTTATGAAAGAATATGAAGGTATCATGAATATTTGGATCAAAAAAATAGATGAACCCTTTGAAAAAGCACGGCCACTTACAGACAGTAAGCGACCTATGTATGGGTACTTCTGGAGTGAAGATGGCAAATATATCCTGTATGTAAAAGATCAAGATGGCGATGAAAATATCAATGTTTTTGCGGTTGACCCGAAGGCAAAAGCATCAAAAGGTGTTCCTGCATCGCGCAATTTGACACCATTAAAAGAGGTAGCTGCACAGATTGTCATGGTTAGTAGGAAAGACCCCGATTTGCTGATGGTTGCGCTCAATGATCGCGATAAAGCATGGCACGACTTATATTCATTAAAGATTTCAACAGGCGAGCTAAAAATGTTGTACGAAAACAAGGATCGCATCACAGATTATAATTTTGACTGGGATGAAAACCTGAGAGTTTTGAGCAAAACAGATGATAAAGGTACTACAGAGTTTTTATACAAGGAAGGCGACAAGCTGACACCCATATATTCAACCTTAGTGACAGAAACCGCCTATATTGCAAGCTGGAACGAAGATAATTCTAAGTTTTATTTAGTTACTAATAAGGGTGATTTAGACTTGTCCACTTTGTATTTAATGGATCCCAAAACTAAAAAGCTGAATAAAATCGAAAGTGACCCAAAAGGTAAAGTCGATTTTGGTGGATTAACGATGGATCGGAATACCCACAAGGTTATTTCAACATCCTATACAGCAGACAAAACTGCTATATACTGGAAAGATAAAACATGGGAAGCTAATTACAAGTTTTTAAAAAAGAAATTTCCCGGTAGAGAAGTGGATTTTGCCAGTTCAACGCATGATTATACTAAATTTTTGATCGCTGTTTGGGGTGACAAATACGCATCGGAAGTATATTATTTTGATGTAAAGTCAAAAAAGGTAGTTCTCCAATATACACCCCGGCCTAAACTAAAAAATGTAGAAAAACATTTAGCTGGTATGAGTCCAATAAGTTATAAAAGTAGCGATGGATTAGAGATACCTGCTTACCTTACCATACCCGTAGGTACTAATAGCAAAAATCTTCCAGTAGTTGTACTCGTGCATGGCGGACCCAAAGGGCCACGAGATCACTGGGGTTATGATCCTCAAGCTCAGTTTTTGGCTAATCGTGGGTATGCAGTCTTACAACCCAATTTCAGAGCCAGCGGTGGCTATGGTAAAAATTTTCAGAACGCAGGTGATTTACAATGGGGAAAACTCATGCAGGATGATATCACATGGGGTGTAAAATATCTAATTAGTCAAGGAATAGGCGACCCTAAACGCATTGCTATCATGGGTGGTAGCTATGGGGGATACGCTACACTTGCAGGACTGGCTTTCACACCAGATGTTTATGCATGTGGTGTGGACATCGTAGGTCCAAGCAATATTTTCACCTTGTTAGAGTCCGTTCCAGCTTATTGGGAATCCGGCAGGGCTTTCCTTTACGGAATGGTAGGAGACCCGAATACCGAAGAGGGCAAAAAGCTCATCAAGGAGGCAAGTCCTCTATTTAGCGTCGATCGAATAGTAAAACCATTACTTATCATACAAGGTGCTAATGACCCTCGCGTCAAACAGGCGGAAGCTGACCAAATCGTTATTGCCCTGCGCGATAAAAGAAAGAAAGTAGATTATCTATTAGCTAAAGATGAAGGACACGGATTTGCAAAACCATTAAATAGAATGGCTATGTATGCCGAAGTAGAAAAATTCCTATCAGAAACAATCGGTGGAAGATACCAGGTAGAGATGAGTGCCGATGTCAAAAAAACACTGGACAATCTCACAGTTGATATCAATACTGTAAAATATGAACCTAAAGGCGAACTTAAACTTGCAAAATCTTTGCCAGTCATGCATTCTAATTGGATAGAAGGCCAGACAAAATATGATGTCAAACTGGAAGTAGCCGGACAAGTTATCCCCATGGAAATGACAAGAACAATCAGCAAGTCAAACTCGAATTGGACGATAAAAGAAGAAACTCAAGGTGCGATGGGTGCTATGTCCGATGAGATTATATTTAAAGAAGATAATACTCCAGTAGTCCGAAACATAAATCAAATGGGACAGACCATAACCATGTCTTTTGGTTCGCATCAAGCTACCGTAGAAGTACAAGGACAAAAAATACCGATCAATTTCGATGGTGCTTTTTTTGCAGATGGCCCCGGTATGGATGTGATTATAGGTAGCTTTGACTTGAAACCTGACTTTTCGCTGGCAGTAGGAATGCCAGACATAATGACTATGAAGCCAAAGCACGTAGTATTAACAGTAAAGGAAGAAGGAGATCACCATATTGTCGAAGTCACTAACCACGAAAACGATAGTGATAAAACAACATATTTTATAAACAAACACACAAAGGTTGCTGATAAAATCATTCAGGTCATGCCTGCAATGCAAAACGCAGTAATGACAATTACCAAAAAATAATTTTAAATTATTATGAGTGTCGAAATATAATAAACTAACGTGATTTCTTTATAAGAAAAAGGTAATGCGTACAAAGCATTTTCATTTCTTTGTTATGGTCAATGCGTAGTTTACTCCTTTGTAACTTAGTTTTCTCCTTTCAGTCGAAAAGACAATACCTAAAAAAGGATTAGAAGAGAAAAAGGTTAGGCGATACTTTCAATCTTTTTCTCTCCTAATCCTATAATGGAGCATCATTTCGAACGAAGTGAGCAATCTAACTATATTTAATAATTGAAATCCATTGCCGCTTATCATTTCAAATTTGAACAGTCTAATCCTATACTTCTTTGCCTGTAATTCTGGCTGTCTTAGGTCAAACTCACGTTAAATTATATTTGAACACATTTTTTTAAAAAATTGAAACTTCTCAAGCGCATACTTTCAATAAACAAAAACCCACTAATCCATCTTGACAATCTTATGCTTTTCCGTCTTGCCATTGTAGGCTATATCAAAAACATATAAACCCGATGGCAGATCAGAAATATCTATTTCGTCGGTACAATTATGCAGGGTTTTAACTATTGTACCCTGTATATTTAATATACGGACTTGTACAGGCGCATGTGCCTCTCTTATTTGTACAACTCCATACGTAGGGTTGGGTGATAAGGACAAACTCCTGATATGCTTATCATCGGTGCTTACCGTCTCACAGTATTTTGCTATGTCTTCAAGGGTGCATCTGCTGGCATAGTTCTTATCTATATGAATACGATCCGGGTATTGCTTAATGGCTTTGCACATAAATAAAGACTTGCAATAATTGAGAAATCGATTTTCTATAAGCACAATCAGGTCATTAGAATAGAAATTAGTTGGATCCGGTGGTGTAGAAGCGAGCGGTGGCCTTACATTGTCTAAAAAATCAAGATTAAATAATGAGTCTGTCCACACAACGAAAAGTTGCTTATTGAGGGCTTCAAGATTAGGTAATATCTTTTTATAGTCTCTGTAGGCGTATGGGCGCAACGGTTTACCATCACTGAGCCATAGCCTGTCTAACTCCCTGATATGTATCAGTCCCTGCCCATAATCATTGCCACCTCCATCATTATTAATTTCAAGGACTTTTAATTTTCTGATCGTAGATATCTGTCTGAGATCGCTATTTTCATAGCTATCTAAAGTTAGCGTTTCAAGTGAATCTAAAATCGGTAGGTAGCTCAGATCTATCCTTTTGATAATACCTGATCCGACTCTCAAGCTTTTTAAATGTGCAGTCATTATTCTGTTTGACAGTACTTTAAGTGTAGTTGTGTCAACATTAGATATGCTTAAAGCGAAATTTTCACCAGTCGTAAATACGGGTGTATCTTCTTCTGTTATATGTGTACCACTCACGTCACTTATGCTCAAAGAATTTCCTATATGTTTAATATTAGGATAAGTATAAAAATTATTGTCAATACCTAACTCATTGATCGTATCTAAAGCTAAAAACTGACCCGTAAATCTGAGTGGGTAGTAACTACTTATGTTATTCAAATATTTTAATCCTTTAAATGCTCCGATATTTATTTCCCGTCCTTGTATCTGGTTTGTAAAAAGTAGAGTGCCCGTTATACGCTCTATAGTATATAAACTGTCTAATTGTGTAATATCATTATCACTATTAGTGATAGTCAGATCCCTGACCGTAGTACAATTGCCATAGTTCTTTATAAAATTATTGATGGCTGTCTGATTGTTGAGTACGATACTGTCACACGACTGTGCCTGACCACCTAAAGAGAATAAAACAACACTAATAGTTAGAAATATAGAATGAATATTATATCGCATAATATACTTAATTTAATCCTAATTGATAAATATCTGCAAAACGATGTATAAATAAGATTCTTGTGCTACTTACAAGGCAATGGCAGCATAGCAACATAGCACAATAACAAGTATAAAAAAGGGTGGATTTGAGTTTTAATGTGCGTATTCATAACGTTAAAGGTTTAAAAGGTAAGATGTTAATTTTTTTACAAAGTTATATGCCAATTATAAAAACAACAACAAATCGAAATAATTTAATAATTATTTAACAATTAAATATTGCAATTAAATAAACAATTGCTTAAGAGCTAAAATTAATAATACCCGATTAGTTACCAATAATTTAAATTGTCAATGTTAGATTATCATAAGCTGGTTGTATATGATCTGAGCTCAACAGCCTTAATTTTTCGTGTTTGCCCAATGTATGAGACAAGTGTGTAAAATACGTGTTTTTAGCACCAATCCCAAGAGCAGTCTCTACAGCTTCATCGAAAGTAAAATGAGCGTGATGCTTATGAAACTGCAATGCATTCAGGATAAGTACATCTAAGTTTTTAAGTAAGCCCATAGCCGTAGTATCTAAATAAGAAGCGTCAGTGATATAGGCAAAATTATCAATCCGGTATCCTAAAATGGGTAAATCACCATGCATGACACCGATAGTTTGCACTTCAATTTCGGGAAAAAGTCTATATTTTTTATTTTGCTCTACTTCATGGCACACTAACCTCGGAGCACCTGGATAAGGATTTTTTTCGAAAATATAACCAAATTTTTTTTGAATGTCATTGACAACTCTTTTTTGGGCAAACAAAGGCATATTTCCACCCTGCATAAAATTAAAAGGTCGTATATCATCTAAACCTGAAATGTGGTCATTATGCTCATGCGTAATCAAAATAGCATCTAATCTCGGCACTTTATTGATCAACATTTGTTGTCTGAAGTCCGGTCCAGCATCAATAACAACATAAAAACCATCTTTTTCTACTAATACGGATGATCTAAGCCGGTTATCTCTGGTATCATCAGAAGTACAAGTATCACATGTACAACCGATCACCGGAATACCCTGAGAAGTGCCAGAACCTAAAACAGTAATCCGCATCGTTAAATAATATTCAAATGAGTTTTTAATAATGATTTATAAAATTGACGGGATTTATCAGACAATACTGACTCATCGGATAGAATACCCTCTAGGATATCTAATAAAACCGCAACCCTACCATCCGTATCAAAAAATTTATTAACAACAACGACTTTGTTATTTTCAACAATACAATACCCTGAATTAAAAGAACCTTTTTCATATCTAACAGAATAATTCAGTTCTTTAAACATCAGTTCGAGCTTTTGAAGCGTGGGTTTGGTATATTTAGGCATACCTAATTAGAATTTATTTATATATTTGCAACACAAAGATAAGACTTGTAGTTTAGATAAGCATATCTTTATCCAAAATATCTAAAATGAGCAATTTAAAACATATTGTATTTATAGCTTTAGGCTTGTTGATCTTATGCAATAACGAATTGTCTGGTCAAAAATTTAAAGCAGCAGCAATTTTGGGTGCTAATGCCTGCCAAATAGATGGAGATTCTTTATATGGTTTCAATAAGATAGGAATGACAGTTGGTGGCCGCCTTTCTTATGCTAATGAAAAAGCTTGGGACCTAGCTATAGAAATGTTATATAGCCAGAGAGGATCAACAGATGGCCTAATTAAAAAGGAGTCCGATAAAGGCATTAAACTCAATTATCTTGAAATGCCCGTTTTATTTAGTCTAAGAGATTGGTACAACGATGCCGATAAATATTATAAGGTACGTGCTGAAGGTGGGATATCCTATGGATATTTATTCCAAGCGGATGCAGTAGGTTTTAATGTTGACAAACTAAAAACACACGATTTTAGTTGGATTATAGGTGCCGGAATTAATTTTAATAAAATGATAGGCATGTCATTGAGATATACATCATCAATGATCAATCTAAATCACAATTTACCTGAAAGTAATAAATATGTTAGTTATTTTATTACCTTACGAGGAGAAATCAATTTTTAAATAATTATAGAATCATGAAAAAGTATATCGTCTATTTATTTGTAATAGGTTTAATATTAAATATTGGATGCAAAACCGAAAAAAAAGATACCCAAGAGGAAGAAGTTGATATGTCCAAACCCGAAATACCGGGCATTCCTGAAGATGTAATGTTAAAATTAGTAATTGAATGTACCTATGTCGACTATATCTTTAAAGAATTACCATTTGCTTTAAGTCAAGATGAACCACCGAGTATTAAGCAAAATATACTATTCATTGATAATACTAGACCGTTAGTAAGAATACCTAAAAGATGTAAATCAGACGGACGCAAATTTTTTCATATAAAAGGTGAAATAGTATATGAAGCGGATGTATATATACTTAACGGATGTAATTTTTATGTTTTTGTAGATAAAAGCAATAAACCAATTTATGCCAACTACATAACTCAGGAAGGAGTCAATTTTTACGCCAATATCATTAATCAAGCTAAAGGAATGGCGCAATAAATAATATTAAATAAATCAGTTAACTAAGAGTTGGGAGATTAAATTTCTGTGAAAATCGAAGATAGATTCCTACGATTAATCCGTAGATAAATCCACCGATGTGTGTCCACCAAGCTACACCAGTATCCCCTCCAAAGTCTGCCGATAAGGATCCTATACCATAAAACAATTGCTGAACAAACCATATGCCAAGAAAAGCAATGGCTGGCAGATTAAAAGAACGAAATAAAATAAGAATAAGAATCTTGATCTGTGATTTAGGAAACATAACTAAATATGTACCTAGTACAGCAGCGATAGCTCCACTGGCTCCAAGCGTAGGGATAGCAGCAGTTGTTACAAAAGATACGAAATCATCACATGGATATAAAACCGAACAAGGCAAACACTGAATATCCTCTAAGTTAGTGTTAATAGAACTAAAATAAATATGTGTGTAATTAGCAACGATCCCACCTACTAAATAAAACAAAGCAAATTTAAAGCTACCAATTTTAGCTTCTATATTATCAGCAAAGACCCATAAGAAAACCATATTACCGATAAGGTGCATCCAGCTACCATGGAAAAACATACTAGATATTAAAGTAAAATAGCTATGACCTTGTAGAATTTCATATGGTACAGCAGAAAACTCACAAATGAGATTACCGGGTGTTGAAAACTGAACTAAATAAATACAAATATTAATAGCAATAAGTGAGTAACTTACATAAGGCTTATAACCGCCTTCTACCTGCGTATCACCAATTGGAAAAAACATAAATAAAAAAAGTTAAAGGAAAAATAACAAAATAAAAAACAAAACCCTGTATAAAAGGCGAAAGCCCTGATGTATTCACATCAAGGCTTTCATTAAAAAG
>CAZCTQ010000029.1:0-45122 GCA_964501555.1 uncultured Aureispira sp.
TGGAACGGCCAGCACTATACCGATAGCGGCTCCTATACCTATCACACAACCAATCGATATGGCTGTGACAGCATCGCCACACTGCACCTGACCATCAACCAACCCGATGATGTCAATACAAGCCATACCGCTTGCGACAGCTATACGTGGAATAATATGACCTATTCACAATCGGGTCATTATACCTACTCTACTCAAAACATCTTTGGCTGTGACAGCACGACAACACTACAATTAACTATCCATCCGTCTGCAACACAAAGTATTGCCCTTACCGAATGTGACAGCATCACCTACTTAGGACAGACTTTACGAACAAGTGGAATATACAAATTCAACCTTCAAACCCGGTATGGATGTGACAGTATAGTAAGCCTCAATCTCACCATTTCGGGTGACAAGTTAAACGATAGCCAAAGTGCATGCGGAAATTACACCTGGTTAGTTAATAACAAGACCTACGACCAGTCAGGCATTTACATAGAAAAATATCAGAATATATCCGGTTGTGATAGTACCATCGCACTCAATCTGACGATCTACCCGATATATACGGAACAAAAGGCAGCAGAAGCCTGTGCACACTACGAGTGGGAAGCAACGAAGCAGCGATTCACCCAAAGCGGCATCTATACCACAACCTTGCGAACGACACATGGCTGTGACAGCACGATAACCCTCAACCTGACCGTACATCCTGAGTACGAATACCACGACACCATCGTCACGGATGCTCCCTACTGGTGGCCGGTCAGTAATGAAACCTACGATCAGACCGGTATTTACAGCAAGGCCTATGTCTCAGAATACGCCTGTGATTCAATACGATACCTGCACCTGACGATAAGGTATCAGACAGACATCTACTTTCCCAATGTACTCACTCCGGACAGTCGCAATGGATATTTTACAGGTTACAGTACCGGACATGCAACAACAATAGAAAGTCTGTCCGTCTATGACCGATGGGGCAATCTGATGTACCAGAAAGAACACTTCCCAACCAATGAACCCGAATCAGGCTGGAACGGCACCTACAAAGGTCAACCAGTAACTCCGGGCGTATATGTATGGATAGCCAAAATCAGGCTAAAAGACGGTAGCGAGGTGACTTATACAGGGGATGTGACGGTTGTAAGGTAGCGGGAAATAAACTTATTCGTTGATATTTTTTTTTACTTTTCAATAATCGATAATATTTTTTGGTAGTTTATTGCACTTCAAATAATTTCATTTCCTATCTTTGTACATTATAAAATCAAAAATACAATATATATGGTTCGCTTTCGATATATTTATTTCATTATAATGCTATTACAAATTTTGTCCTGTACAGCACAAAAAACCTTAGATAAGCCTGCCTTAAAATCCCAGAATGCGTCTGTGGTATCTATGAATCCCGATCTACTATGGCAACTCAAAAGGGTGTCAGCAATAGGATTAACACTCAATGGTAATGAACTTATATATAAGGTTTCTACACCTAATGTTGATTCCAATCGCTTTGCAGGTCAACATTACAGTATATCTGTACAGGGCGGGTCAGCAACTATACTATCTAAAATCGATGGTTTAACTAAGGATAATACTATCAGCCCAGACGGTAAATGGAAACTTATAGACAAACCAGTCAAAGTCATCAAAGTCATGGGTAAGGATTTTTATCCAGAATTAAAGCAAACAACCGCACAGATTTACACAGCCTTGGATTATAGACATTGGGATTCGTGGAATGACGGATCCTACAACCATGTGCTTTATGGCAAAGTAGGTGCGGCTGAAACAGAGTATATCGATATCATGGCTAATGAGCCTTATGATAGTCCACAAAAGCCATTCGGCGACCAATCTGATTATATTTGGAGCCCTGACAGCAAATATATCATTTATGTAAGTAAGAAGAAAGCAGGTACGGAGGCTGTTGTAAGTACAAATACTGATATTTACCAATATGAACTGGCATCAGGCAAAACCATTAATCTTACACCAGACAATAAAGGATATGACACTAATCCCCAATATTCAGCCAATGGTGATCTTGCATGGCTAAGTATGAAAACCGATGGTAATGAAGCCGATAAAAACGATATCGTAGTATTATCCAATGGTATCAAAACAAACCTTACAGCACATTGGGACGAAAGCGTCATGAGTTTCAAATGGAGCAATGATGGCAAAAGTCTTTATTTTATTGCAGCAAAAGATGGTACTTTACAAATATTTAATGTCACTTTTCCAGGAAGGACTAAGATGATGCCTTTAGTACAGCAGGTAACTAAAGGTGACTGGGATGTCAATGGAATCATCGCACAAACAGGCGATTTACTGATAGTATCAAGGACAAGTATAAACAGAGCAGCTGAGATATTTTCATTCAATACTAAAACTGAAAGATGGAACCAGTTATCTAATGCCAATGATGAAATGTATAAAAACATCGGTGTAAGTCGTACCGAGCGCAGATACGTAACGACCACAGATGGTAAGCAAATGCTTGTCTGGGTAATATATCCACCTGATTTTGATCCGACAAAAAAATATCCTACCCTACTGTACTGTCAAGGCGGCCCACAGTCGGCACTGACACAGTTTTATTCATTTAGATGGAATTTCCAGCTCATGGCAGGTCAGGGATACATTGTTGTAGCACCTAACCGTCGCGGCATGCCGGGTCATGGTGTCGAATGGAATCGCCAGATTAGCGGTGATTATGGTGGACAAAATATGCGGGACTATCTTACCGCTATCGATGAGATATCAAAGGAGAGCTATGTTGACAAAAACAGATTGGGAGCTGTCGGCGCAAGCTATGGCGGATATTCTATTTTTTACCTTGCCGGAATTCACAATAAAAGATTCAAATCTTTTATCGCACATGATGGCATCTTCAACTGGCAAAGTATGTATGGCACCACAGAAGAAATGTTTTTTGTAAATAATGACCTTGGTGGACCTTATTGGGATGAAACGTTCAAAAAATCTTATACCGATTTTAATCCAGTAAATCATGTTGCCAAATGGGATACGCCGATTTATATCATCCAAGGTGGAAAAGATTATCGCGTGCCGATAGGTCAAGGATTAGAGGCTTTCAATGCTGCTCAGCTTAGAGGCATCAAGAGTAAATTGCTTTACTTTCCGGACGAAAACCATTGGGTAACTAAACCACAAAACAGCTTAGTATGGCACAGAGAATTTTTTAAATGGCTTAGAGAAACTTTGTAATAGACACTTTAAAAAAATATAATTATGAGATCGAATCATATCATTATATCGTCATGTTTGCTGATGCTGTTTTATATGTCCTGCAGCCCTACTATTGTCGTGAAGCACGATGGAAATTGCTGTACTTCACAGGTAACAAAAACAACTTCTATAGAGCAAAACAGGCGTTATATCCACGATGTATCACTCAATGGCAAGGTATATTCTGCACTTTGGCAGCAAAATTCAGGAGAATTTAGAGCGCTATGTTATCAGGCATTTAACCTTGCTACTAATATTGTCAATATTAAAACAAAAGAAGTCCACAACAAACCTTTAGCAATTATCACTGATGTCGATGAGACCTTTTTAGATAATTCGCCCTACGCCGTAACACAATCTCGCTCAGGCAATGAGTTTGATCTCAACACTTGGCTCGCATGGACTTCACGAGGGGAGGCAGAAGCATTTCCAGGTTCACTAAAGTTTTTTAACTATGCTGCTTCAAAAGATGTCACCATCTTTTACATCACTAACAGAAATGAAAATGATAAGCCTGGCACTGTCAAAAACCTTAAAAGGCTTGGCTTCCCATTTGCTGATGACGCGCACGTGGTCATCATGAAGGAAACTTCCAATAAAGAAGCCAGAAGAAAAGCCGTACTGGAACAATACGATGTCATCATGTATATGGGTGATAACCTCACGGATTTTTCAGAGCTCTTCTACAAGACATCCCAAGACTTACGCAACCGAAGAACGGACGAACTTGCTGAGGAATTTGGGAAATTATTTATCGTCCTGCCCAATTCCGGATATGGAGACTGGGAATCCGCCGTACCAGGCTTTAACTCCAAGGCATCAACGGAAGAAAAAGATAGAACGATCCTTAATAGTCTAAGGGGTTATTAATAACATCTAATCTCCTATTATCACTCCGGATACATTCCACGCGCTAAAGCTATTGCCTTCTGGTTTGCCTTGGGGTATTTTGACCTGAATCGTATGTTTTCCAGCAGAAAGATTGCCTAAATCAATGATGAATGGATTTGTAACCGTCCCAGGGCACCAGTTTGACCTGCTATAATCTGAAGAAGATAAACCATTAGAAAAATTGCCGGAAACGGGGTTGTATAAACGATATGATCCACAATCCGTACGCCATGGTGCTAAATCAAAAACAATCTTTTTATCAAGCAAAATTGTATTTTTTTTAGGAACAAATTCGTCTCCATTCTCCCAACCACCATGACCGGTTGTCGTATAGATAAGTTGTGCATTTTTCAGCGGCTTAACCAATTTAAAAGTTACTGTTAGTCCTTCGCTTTTATCAAACATCGTACTGTATTCCTGCCCTGCCATTTCCATAACATTAACAGTATTAAAAAGTGGTAAGATTTGTTTTAATGAGGTAGTTACACCTTCATCATTATGAATTGTGATGTGCCCCGTAACAATATGTCCACCCTTATCATAGTTGCCAATAAAAACACCAATATAAACTTCTTTGCCACTCAGCAATGATGCAAAGTGGCTTATATCCTGCCTATATAGTACAGAGTCCTGCCATACTTTTCCCTTGAGTGTGATCCGGCTATTGAAGTGTTTTATACCAAAAGGAGTAAAAAAACGCATCAGTTCGACAGGAGCATCATAACTATCTGTAGTCACAACACCCTGATATCTTTTGCCATTGCCATTTTCAAAAGCAGGTAAGACATCCACACCATTTCTAAGTCCATCCATAAATGATATTTTCTTATCCATAGGAATCATAAAAACACTCCCTGTCCGATCGTAGGCATCACCATTAGATTGCTCGGTAAGGTCTAAAAATATCTGATCATGACTTTTTAATAATGGAAATTTAACCTTTGTCACGGCTACTGTACCATTGGCAAAACGCATGACATTATCACTATGCTCACCAGCATCTGAAAAGTGAATCTGCTGTCTATTAAACAAAGGTATCGTCGTAAATCTACTCTTCCACAATCTGTCCTGATAGGTAATTTTATCTAAAAGTTCGTATCTGGATTCTGTGATAAATGCAGGTAACTTGATGGATTTATTTTTGAGATCTATCGCCGTTATCCTAAAATTACCATTGCGCACATATTCCAGCACAAGACCAAGCTCCTGACCTAAAATAACAGGGCTTCCTTTCATATTAAACTCATTAGTGTACCAAAGATCAATAGTATTTGAATTAATATTAGTTCTCGCTTTTTTGCAAGTGTACCCCATGATCTCTTTAGTCTCATCACTAAATTCAAAGACCTGATTCTTAATAGAACTTGTATCCAGCATAGCTATTATATCCTGATCATTTAGAAAGGCAAACAGGTTATAATGTCCATTCTTATGATCTACCATCGTCATTTCGTAAGGATAGGTTGCTTGCTTCAAAATCTGATCTCTCGAGGTAATCAATGCAAAATCTTTATCGGCGTACAGCCAGATTGGGTTTTGATTTCCTTCAACTTGTCCGTTGTAACTTTGCTGATAAACTACCTTAGCAATATGACCTATATCTATTTCAGTCTGTGCTTGTACATATTGAAATATAAAAAAGAATGACCAACAAACGATATAATTTCTATACATGCTAATTGAACTTATGATATAAAAGTAATCAACAACACATCCCATCAAAAGGTTAAAAAGACCAAAATAACTATGACAAAATCCATCCTTATCCAATCAAAAATAATACTCATTATATTTTTAAATGGTCCAAAGATTTAGTAGAAAAAATAGAAAATATCAAGGTATAAAACGTAAACATAGTCTTAGCTATAGTGAGGCTTTCTAACGCAGAGATTTGCTATTTTTTTATAAGGATTGGGCTAATTTGAATGTATAATGTGTATAAGCCTATTCGGCCACTATCTTTCACAATTCAACTTATTGATTTGCCTTAAAACCCAACTGTCATAAATATAGTTTTAAAGTCTTATTCCAAGGTTTTAGCCTCATTCCACAAAGCGTCCATCTCCTCTAAGGATAAGTCCTTAAGTGGCCGGTCTGTATTGGATTCAATGTATTCAAACCTCTTTTTAAATTTCTTGTTGACACGTTCGAGGGCTGTCTCCGGATTGAGCCCTTCATAGCGAGCGTAATTAATCAGTGAGAACAAAATATCACCGAGCTCATCCTCCATCTTGTCTTTATCCTGAATTTTGACAACTTCTATAAACTCTGCAATTTCTTCCTCTACCTTATCCCATACCTCTTCTTTTGTATTCCACTGAAAGCCGTACTGAGCTGTTTTTTCCTGCATTCTGTATGCCTTCACCATAGCTGGAAGGCTATTGGGCACACCACCCAAAACAGACTTTTTACCTTCTTCAAGTTTAATTTGTTCCCAGTTGCGTTTGACATCAGATTCGTTTTGCACCTTGATATCACCATAAATATGCGGATGTCTTTTGATTAGCTTATCGCAAATAGCATGGAGTGCATCCGCAATATCAAAGCTACCATTTTCTGAACCAATCTTTGCATAAAAGACCATGTGCAGCATCAAATCGCCTATTTCCTCCTTGATATCATCCATATTTTGTTCCATGATAGCATCAGACAACTCATAGGTCTCCTCTATGGTCAAGATACGCAGCGACTCAAAGGTTTGCTTCATATCCCACGGGCATTGCGCTCGCAAGTCATCCATGATATCTAATAACCTCCCAAATGCTTCCAATTTTTGTGCTCTCTGTGTATTCAAAATCTTGATATTTATTTATTAAATCTGAGTCGTCTTAAACAACCATCTGCAAAAGTAGCAAAAAAATATGAGTTGCTGCATCCCAAATGAGGTTAATAGGTGTACTGGATATATCGTGAAGTTTGCCATTCAATTATCTACTTTTAATGGTACTTTAATCGACATTTAGAATAATCTTCCCTATAAAGTCTCTAGACTCCATAAGCCTGTGAGCCTCAGCTGCCTGATCGAATGGGAATTTATACCTAACCATACTTTTAAAGTTTTCATTTTCCAATAAGGGAAAAGCCTTTTTATAAATATCCACGGCAAGCTCTCTTTTAAAATCATAACTTCGTCCTCGCAAGGTACTTCCCGTAATATGCAAACGTTTACGCATAACTTTTTTAATGTCTAATGGTGGATTACCACCTTCCATCGCATTGATATAAATCAATCTACCTTCTTCCTTAAGGACTTCAAGATTGATATCCAAATACTCACCACCGACGCTATCCAAGATTACATTAACAGTATCAGCTCCTATCTGATTAATCAAATCCTTATCTTTATAATCTATCACCTGATTAGCACCCATACTATAGCAAAAATCTGATTTCAAACCAGGGCTAGCTAATGTCAAAACTTTCACATTAGCCAAATGTGCTAATTGTATAGCCATAGATCCTATGCCGCCGGATCCACCATAAATCAGGATCGTATCCCCTGATTTGGCGTGTCCACGCTGGAAAACATTATGCCAGACTGTAAACAAAACTTCCGGGAGGGCAGCGGCCGCATCCAACAAAATACCCTTTGGAATGGGAAGGCAACTGCCGGCATCGACGCTAACATACTCTGCATAACCACCACCTGGAACTAATGACATTACTTGCTGGCCTATTTTCCATTGTGTCACATTTAGACCTATTTTTTCAACATATCCCGAAACTTCCAGACCTAGGACATCCTGAACAATTCCCTTAGGAGCCGGATAGTAGCCTCTGCGCTGGATAATATCTGGACGATTTACACCAGCAGCCACAACTTTGATTAAGACTTCATTTTCTGATAGTTCAGGGATCGGGCGCTCTTCTACGTGTAATACACTCGGATCACCGCTTTGATTATAGACTACTGCTCTCATGCAAACTTGATTTTAAATAATTTTCTTTCAATAAATTACGAAATACGATTATACTGTTACCACAAAAACAAAATAATAGCCTTTCTGTCTTTAGGATAATCTGTAAATGTAGCAAGATACCATTTATGATTTGCTAAAGCTCGAGGTATCAGATTAGCAAATGTCCAAACAAAAAAGGCTAGTCCCGGCAAACTCCATGTCATAACCATAAAGCCTGCCCATTCTGTGATTTCTCCTAGTAAATTTGGCGAACTAACATATTTAAACATACCACCATACGGAATTTTATATCCAGTTTCTCCATGTTTCCTCAAATTAATTAGAATTGTATCCGATTGCCAATTGATGATCATTCCCGTAAAAAAAATAATTACACCGATGATAAACTGTGGGCTTATCAACCAAGACTTAGGGTATTCCTCAAAATTACCAAAATAATAACCTATTAATAAGCCATTTATCAAGTTAAACGTAATACCCATGAGGATAATAACCAATGGTGTTTTTTTACCTTTTGTCTTAATCCTCAACGGATATATAAATGTTCTGTGGAAATAATGCAACCCAAATAATAAGAGCATAACAATGCCCGCTATCGTCTGATGATTATGTCCCGTCATTACAAAGAAAAGGACAGCTCCTATTACCACCACTTCCATTAAAAACCATCCCAATTTATTATCAATTAGAGGTCCCCAAGTGGTTTTAGTAAATTTGCCATAAGGCGCATTAATAAATAGTAAAAGAAAAAATACAACAACAGCGATTGCAATCCATATCCATGTCAAAGAAGTAAATTGTTCAAATGTCATATCACTGTCTTCTATATCAATTCATTTAGGTTAAATCCGTCCAGTTTATCCTATAGATAGATACAAGACCTATCGTAGATCAGCCTTGTTTCTGTGCAGCCCTGTATGAAGGAATAAGCTGATTCTATGCTTCAAGGTATCCCAAAACGGTTTAGCATACAAAGATAGCTTTTTTAGAGTAATTTTAACCTATATATATAAAAAAAGCGTTGTGGACTTTCCAAAACGCTTTTTTTATACCTATGTGAAACACTAAATAATTATGCGTACACAGACTCTTTCTTAAACTTCATTACCAATAATGCATAAACTAATGCACGGTATTTTGTTCTATTTGAAGTTCCCATTTTTTCAAGGACTTCATCAATAGCGCTATCCAATTCAGCACTATCTTTAAGACCTAGCTTCTTTATAAGGAAATTGTTTTTTACTCTTGCTTTTTCTTCAGCATCACTTCCTGATACCAATGAAGCATCAGCTAAATAAATAGAAGGACCTAAGCCTTTTGTAACTTTTTGTAATAAATCAGCAGGAATCTTTAGTCCTAACTCTTTAGCACTTGCTTCGTAAAGGGCTAATTTTTCATCAAATTTGCTCATAGATTTTGATTTTTGTATTAATAAATAGGGTTTAAATAATTTAGCGTTGCTAATAAATATAAATTGAGACGCTAATCAATATATATAGTCACCATAATTATTCATTTTTTTTAAAAAAAATTCTAATCTTTTAACATTCGTTATGATAATTAAGTTTTATATGTCTTAATTAAATTTAGAAAAGTGATATAAATCATATAAAAGCACTTTAAAAAGTTAAATTAGCCCATCTAAAGAATAGATAATTATAGCATCCTCAAGATTATAATGTCGTACTACCTGATCCAAAAGCCCTTCTCTCACCACTATGATCAAAGATTTATCATGACTAATCCGTTTCAGATTTTGTAAAAAAATCGAAAATTCTGGCTCGAAACCTTCGTTGTTGAGTTCCAACTTTCCAATTTCATCTATAATTATCCAATTTTCACCCATTAAATTTGCATGGTTCAGCCAGTTTTTAGCTACATCAAAAGTGTCCTGATAAAAAGTAAATCGACCTATTTTGACGATTTCATCTACTGTATCATCATTGGTTTCAAATGGAATGGCCAGCTGTTTTTCAATTTGATAATAATGTCTCCTTCCATCCATATCGGGCATGAGAAAACCGCATATATCTAATCTTCCTTTAGTCCATTCCAATAATTTTGTTGTTTTTCCTGATTGTACAGATCCTGTCAAAATATAGACTTTTGCCATTACTTATCCATTTCATTTACCGATAAGGTTATGATCCCAATCAAAAAATATTTGACCTTATTTAGTCCTGTAAAATGCTGATTAACATATTTCATCACCCCGAAAGCCTTTAGCGAAAATTGAGGAATCATATCTATAATATCATTCCACGATGATGCATCAATATTTTTGCGATCTATCCATTTCTTCACCCATTTTTTAATTAAAGGGCCGACGATAAATACAAGCAACAAACTGATCAATAAAGCTCTGAAAAACATCCATATCAGTATAGAATATTGGGTCTCTGGCAACAACCACTTCATACCAGCAAGGATTAAGACAAAAACTACCATGGACACCCACATTCTTTTTTTGTATTTAGCTAATTTAGATTTTTCCATTGGTTCTACCTGCTTTATCGATGCCATTTTGGGTGCAAATTCTTTTACTTCCTCGGGGATCTTAGGTATCCAGATTCCTAGGATAAAGCCGACCAACAAATGCAGAAATATATAGATGCCAAAAACAGCATAAACTAAAGAAAATTCAGCTTTTAGACCAAATGCACTCACTACTGAAGCCGCTGCCAAATCTAAGCTCTCAAAAAAACTATTACCAAAAATAATTAAAGCTACCAATAGTTTTTGTATAGCCGATTCGAAGAGCGCTACTACTCCAAAGATCAGGGTTTTGACCTTAAAATTGTGCTTATTTCGATATACCAGACTGCCGAGATAACCTTGGAAAGCGACAGCAATATACGCCTGCCAAGGAGAGTGTGGACTGGCCAAAAGTTTTACCATTAGTACTATAAACAGGGCCTCCAAAATTCGGTTCTCACCTTGCTTTTGGTAGTATCCCAGCATCGATATACTTATGACGGCTATCCCACCTACTAATATACCGGTAAAAGGTAGCTTTAAAGCATGCAATAAGCCACCTATACTTGTCTCTGCAAAGGCCCACAGCAAAATAAAGCTTCTCAAATTAATTACCGAAGTTGGAGATAAATTATCTCTTTCGCTTGTATAATCCAGATTCATATAGGTTTAATTATTTCTGAAGACCAAGTGATCATTACAGCTTTAGACAACATGATAGAAACGGAACAATACTGCTCCATGGACATAGTGATAGCTTTGTCCAATTTTTCTCTCCTAATATCACCGATTACCTTGTAATGCAAATGGATATCCGTAAAAACAGACGCAATACCGTCTTCTCGTTTCCCAGTGACAGTTACGTCTATATTTTGCATATCTTGACGCATCTTTTTGAGCACCATTTCTATATCAATAGAACTACACGTCGCTGCAGCAATGAGTACAGACTCCATGGGGCGTACCGCTTCCTGATTGCCAGATAGTATAATACTCTGGCTCCTTGAGTTTGTTCCTTTATAATTTAATGAACCGTTTGTAGAGGCTACCATTACTTTGAGATCATCTGCCATAAACTTATTATTTGACTAGACAAAAATAACATAAATAACCTTGAAGTGTTGTAACATCTAAAATTATTGTTCTCAATCATCTAAAAATAGCAAAAATTAGTGTATTTTCGCACTTCTTTTCATTAAAAGGATAATTATAAAGCATTCAACATTTATGTTTACAATTAATATTTACGTCAAATTTGCACTTATTGCCCTTGGATTTATAGGTGGTGCGATACTTACATATTTTATAGGATTTGGGTATTCATGGATATTTTTCCTTATCGGAATTATTTTTTTAGTGAGCTATTTGCTACTGGGGACCATTCAATCTGCTTCCGAAATGATGCAGAATATGGATTTTGAAGGTGCAGAGCAAAGGCTGGATTTGACCAAATTTCCAAAGCTCCTGTACGTTACCAACAGAGCATTTTACTACATCCTGAAAGGTTCGTTTGCTGCTCAACGCAAAGACAATAACGAAGCTGAAGGCTATTTTAATAAGGCATTAGCACTAAAATTGCCTTCTGACAATGAAAAAGCAATGGTTTTGTTACAAATGGCCGGCATGCAAACTCAAAAGAATAATTGGAATTCGGCAAGAAATTATTTTTATCAGGCAAAAAAGCTAAAAGTAACAGAGCCACAGATAAAAGAGCAAATGAAGCAATTTGAAACAGCCTTTGATAATCGCGGACAGATGAAAGTAGCCCAAAGTATGGGGATGAATACCAATCAAATGGTCGCTAAAGGTGGCAAAAGACGGAGACCTCCTATGAGATAAGTACTCTCCAGCAAGGTCTTATATTAGCCTGTATCAAAACAATCTGTACCCTTGTATTAACAATCCACGCTCCCATCATTATGCAAATTAGTAAGTTCATATTTATTTTGGGTTTATTTGCCAATAATCTTTTGGCCAATAATCAGTTGTGCAATTTCAGCCATAGAGAAAACATTAATGTTACTCAATCCGCCTTAGTTCTGGACACTACTCCACCGTATAAGGTGATTAGAATAATAGATGGCGACACCTTTGAAGTATTAATAGATAGTATGAGTCAGAGGGTTCGATTTACACATATTGATACACCAGAAAGAAAACAACCTTTTTATAAAGTTGCAAAACAGTTTGTTTCGGATCTATGTTTCGGACGATATGTCAGACTCATCTACAACCCGGCTAATTTGTATGATCGTTATGGCCGCCTATTAGCAGAGGTCTCACTGGAAGATGGTAGGATACTTAATAAGGAGATTATAAAAAATGGACTAGCTTGGCACTTTAAAAGATATTCTGACAGCAAAGAATATGCCGAGTTAGAAAATCAAGCCAGAAAAGCCAAAATAGGACTTTGGTCAGATCCTAATCCAATACCACCATGGGTGTGGAAGGAACAAAAAGTAAAACATTGAGATAGCAACAGTAGATAAATCTATTGATCACAGTCCATAAATATATCACACCGAGCATATATAAAAAGGCATAAAAAAACGGAGCTTTACGTTGATTGGGTTGCTTACATTATTGTGTTACCCATTTTACATTCAAATTAGTCCAATGCTTATAAAAAAGTGTTACGCCTTTGCTTTGTGCAATACCATGCTGTATGCCACTCAGTACATCACCGATTTAATTTTATCAATAACGTCTATATTTTCTATTTCCCCTGATGTTTTTGAAATTATATCAAAGACTTGTCTTTGAAAAGTGTTAAAATATTCTTGATTTTTTCGAGCATTTGCGTTTCGTGCCTTTAAGATATAAGATGTATTGAACGTGTAGGTTTTGGGCTTTATTTGAATACCGCAAATTAACTGATTGTTACTTTTTATCTCGTAGTCAACTGCATAGCGATGGTCGAATTCACCCGTTGTCTTAACAAACTCCAGTGTTGGGAAAATTTCACTGAGTTGTTTAATTGTGTTACGTTCTCTTAAAATTATGCCATTCCACGTTTCGCAAATCGTCCTATATCGCACACATTCCACACATTCTTCCAATGTAATGTCAATACCCGTTTGTTTGAAGTGATCATACAATATTTCTCCTTTAGTCAAAAAATCGTGTTTTGTCCTTCCAAATTGAAAATTTATATTTTTTGTGTACCAATCAAGTCTGTCAATTTGTTGTGGATTTGTACGTTTAAGGGTATGGTCGTTTAGCAAACCTTGCACTTGTATAGGAAGCGACTGAACTTTTAATTGTCTTTCTACTCCGCTGTCATAATAAAACTGCTCCCACTCTTCTTTATTTAAAAAAGTGCGTGTTTCTATTAAGGTTGAAACATACCCAACACTCCAAGGATCATTTAAGTATAGATCATTCCAAGGTCCATTTGTCCTTCTAAACTTAGCTTCGTCTATTTGCAATGTAAATTCATTCATATACGTTCATTTTTAAGCTGTACACTATGGATGGAATAATTCCCGATCGCAGGAGATAAAATGAGCAAAAGGTATAATAGTCTCACCACTCTCATTTTTCGTACCAACAAATATTTCACGAGAAATGTTTCCTGCTTTCTTTAAAATGGGTATAGCATCTTGATCGGTATTTGGATATCAATCTAATAAAGCCTATATTAATGTGACCCTATATCCAATATGTAAAACTGAAACAATAAAGGTGATGATCAATAGCTAATTGATTTTGTCATGAACCCCTTATATCATTAAAAGTAGGTTTTAAGCACTTTATTAGTTAAAAAGATGGATTTAAGCATATAAAGTTATATGTTTGCAACTTTCAAAATTTAAAAGTTCGAAATAATGAAAAACGTTTTCCTTCTATTCTTTATAATTGCTGCCATTGTATCTTGCAAGACTGAAAATAAAGCCGCTCAATCAGAAGATACGAGTGCAGTAGAATTAGCACCTCAAAATCCTGGCGAAGTACCCGCTACGGTTAATATCCCGACTAGCTCTGATGGCCAAGTACATCATTATGTATGTCAAGATCAGCATGCCGGAGGTTTTTCTGACAACCCTGGTAATTGCTCTGTTTGTGGTAAGCCCTTAGCACACAATCAGGCATTCCATGCGAATGATCAGGCACAAAATCCTACTCTTCAAGTTGAACAAGGCGGGCAACCTGCAATCCAGGCATTACCGACTTCGCAACCACAGGAAGTCAATGTTCCGGCTGGCTCTGATGGCGTCGCACATCACTATGTATGTGCTAAAGGTTGCAAAGGTGGAAATGGACAAAATGCCGGCAATTGCCCTGTATGTGGAGCGCAGATGGCACATAATAAAGCATTCCATAATCAGTAAATTAAAATTCTTAACAGCTCATATATTTTACTGTATTCAGTAAAACTAGCCATAGTCTCAGTTTTATTGAATAGAGTAAATACTGTTTTATTCTGTAATAGTCTCTATTCTGTGTTCATTACCATATCCTGATATATGTTTTGAATCTTTGAGATATTGTATCAGATTGTCTGCTGTAGGAAGTTTTAGTGCCCGTCCTTTGTCCTGGTGATCATACTTATATACGGAAGCCATATAGCTATTCATCGCTACAGTGTAAGTTTTGTCCATTTCTAATGGTTGGCCCTGTGTAGTAAAAATTTCAACATTTTTAAGGCTTTTATCCTTGTTTATAATATAGCGAATCCTGATTCCAGATGGTATTATTGGCGATTGGTCATCTATGTTGTAAGCATTCATCATTAATGCCTTTAATTCCTTACCAGATAATGTAAACTGGACTATATCATTCCCAAACGGATCCATCATATAGACATCTTTGATAGTGATACTACCTTTTGGTAGAGAGGAAATCCTTATTCCACCAGGATTGTTTATAGCAATATCTGTTTTTGTACCAGCACGCATAGCATCAACCATTAAATAGCCCACTTGCTCTTTAGTTGATAAATCTGTATCAGCTATTGCTAACTGCTCATTAAGGACGGGATTATCATTAAATTTATCCACAATAGTACGTACATTAGCATTTTCTGATCCTTTCCTTCCTACATTTAGCAATTGCATAGAACGCGTCACCTTACCATGAGCATCCAATCTTATTTTGATTAAAGTAGCGTATTTAAGCTTTCTCTCTGCTTGCGTAATGAGTATTCCGTTATGTATTTGTTCTTTATCTACTTTAGTATGTGAATGTGCACCTATAATGAGATCTACTTTATCTTTTGGCAGGCTATTAGCCAGAACTACATCATTTTCAAAGCCATAATGATTTAAAAAGATGAGTACCTCACAACTGTCTTTGAGATGAAGATATTTTTTCGCTGTTGTAATCGGGTCAAAAAACTGAAAACCCTTTACATTATCAGGATGAGAGTCCGGAATACCATTACTATTTATGTACAAAACTGAGGCAATACCCAATTTCAATCCATTAGGAAGCTTTATAAATTTATATGGCTTTATCTTAAAATCCAAACCTGACGGTGTCTCAAGATTGGAGCATATAAAGTCAAAATCAGCCTGCTTAGTCAAACTACTAAAACCTTTGGCATTGGTATCAAACTCATGATTACCTATAGCTGAAAGATCAAATTTTAGTGCATTCATCAATTGAATCATTGGAAGACCTCTTTCTGAATACTGATCATTAACGGGATTACCTGTTTGATTATCACCACCTGAAAATAGAAGCATATCGGGGTAAATTAAACGCAGACTGTCCACTATAAATGCCAGCCTTGGAAAATTATCAATCGTTGCGTGCATATCATTGACAGCAAGGATGACTACCTCTCTATTTTCTTGTACGATGCTTACCATCTTTTTTCCAGAGCTACAACTATCCAGTATGAAGGCGGAGGTTAAAAGAACAACTACCAAATATACAAATCGAATTGATTTCATAATTTTTTATTTTTAGGGGTTAAACTTACAATTAATTGGCTTCCATCGTAAAGTGCACCATCTTCAGCAACCTCGTTACCATATCTATCTTTGATAATAGGCAATGATGCAGGAAATTTCAACCTTCGCTTTATATAATACGCTCTAAGTGCATCCACGACGGTAGCACCAGTAAAAATATCGAGTTTGGTTCTGTTGACAGTTACTTTCATAATAATACACTATCTTTATATAAAATCATTTTTATTGCTAAATGTTTTTTATACAATATGGTTTTAAGTACATGTACAATAGGTCTATGTACAATCTATACCTAAAAACTGCTTTTCATCCCTAAATAAGTGTTTAACATATTTAATTATCTACTTTTGCTGATGGATATACTTCCTTTATATGCTTTCAAAATATACATTGCTGTTTTTTCTGTTGATTTCGGCTCACTTTCTTGTGGCTCAAAACACTGTTTTCGATAAGGAAATAAAAGAAATCGACAGTTTAATTCAATACAATCAGTTTGAAGCTGCACAAAGAAAAGCCGACAACTTATATCAAAAACTCAGCATTTCTAAAGAGCAGAAAAAATATAAAACCGAATTATTGGAGTTGAAATTCAAGCAAGCTTATATACAGGAAAAGGAAGATAAACTGCCGTCGGAATGGCTGAAAATACTACTTGAAATTACAGACAAAGCAGAGGCGGAACAGTTGCATTCTCTGTCTTGCCGTATTTATCTGTTAATCGCTTTGGCTTACGAAAAAACAGGTAATTATAATTTGACCGATAAATACCTCAAATTGGCTTATCAAAAAATCAACAAAAATAATCTGGTAAACCTTTACAGTACATACTACATCAGAAAAGGCTCTTATCACCGATTTTTGAATGAATTGGATTCTACGCATTATTATGCAGAAAGAGCGAAAGAATTTGTGGAAAAATACCACAACGAAAACGATTTGGTAGATTCGTATATATTGCTCGGAGTTGTGGCACTCAAAACTCAAAATTATAATAAATCATTAGAATATGCTTTTCTCTTGCTCGATTACTATAAAAAATTCAATGATATGGGTTCCCTTTGTACAGGTTATAACAATATTGCCAACTGTTATTTAAAAATGGAAAATTTCTCTAAAGCATTATTATATAATGATTCGGCTTATGTTTTCTTAAAAAAAATACCTTTATCTTACAAATATTTTTTACCTAAATTAAGATACGAAATTTACGATGCAGCCGGTAATACCGATTCTGCCTATCATTATTTTAAGCAATATCACAATGTTTTACAGCTTTTTCAAGAAGAAGAAGGAAATATCAAAACCAAAAAATTAGAAAAACAATACCAAAACGACAAAAAAGAAGCTGTCATTAAAAATAAAAATCAGCAATTAATGTTCATTGGTGGGTTGCTCTTTATTATTGTTTTTGGTTCGACACTATTATATCGTAAAAACAGGCAGATCAATAGAAAAAATGAAATTATTAACAAGCAAGTCATAGATTTATCAAAAACCTTGGAACAAAAGCAAATGCTATTTTCAGAGTTGCAACACCGGGTAAAAAACAACCTGCAACACGTCATAAGCATATTAGAAATACAAAAAGAATCTGCTGATTATAACAACATAGACGAACTGATTAGAAGCAATCAAAATCGGATTCACTCAATCGCGTTATTACACAAAAAACTCAATGTTTCCGATAATGTAAGCGATGTGGATTTGAAGCGATACATTACCGAACTTTCCGAATTGGTAAAAGATTCCTACGACAATCACAAAAAGAAAATCCATCTCAATATTAAATGTGAAGTAGAAACTATTTCCATAGAAAAAGCATTGCCGATTGGTTTGATTATCACAGAATTAGTGAGCAACAGTATGAAACACGCTTTTAAAAATCGTAATATTGGCATCATTCATATTGAACTCACAAAAGATAAAGATTCCGGCCAAAATATATTCTATTATGCAGACAACGGTGATGGATTTGATTTTAATAAATCTAATGAAAAAGGATTGGGACAGGAAATCATTAAAGGACTAATTGATCAGCTGGACGGTACAGTTACAGCCAAAAGTGATAACGGGTTTGAATTAACAGTTGAATTTTGAGGATTGAGGATTGAGGATTGAGGATTGAGGGTTGAATCCAATAATTAAAAAGGAAATGAAAAACAAAACAATATTATTGGTTGAAGATAATTTTTTAAACAGACGACTTTCTAAGAAAGTATTATTAGAGAATGGTTATCATGTATTCGAAGCTAAAAACGCAAAAGAAGCGTTAGAAATATTGAAAGAGGAAGATATAACATTAGCCATTCTCGATATTCATCTCGGTGAGAATGAACAAGATGGAATATCCCTTGGAAAGCAAATCAATGATCAATTCTCTATACCATTCATTTATCTCACTGCCTACGAAAATACAGATATCATTAGAGAAGCTATTTCTACTTCGCCTTATTCATACCTTACTAAGCCGTTCAAAAACAGTGACCTGATTGCATCTGTAGAAATAGCTATAAGACAATCTTTCAGCACGATTAGCCCCATACAAAAGATTGAAGTCAAAGATGGTGAGTATAATGTAGAGCTACCTATACATGACATCAATTTAATAGAATCTGATGGAAACTATCTACTGATTCATACCACTCTAAAAGTATTTAAAAAGCGAGCAACAATCAACCAAATCATAGAAGACCTGCCTCAATCTACCTTTGTCAGAGTCCACAGAGCCTACATTGTCAATAAGCAAAAAATTGTTGCCTACACAACCAAAAATGTAATAATAGGTAATCATACCATACCCATTTCCAATACATATATCGAAGATGTAAGGCTACTCATCCAAAAATAAGAAAAACATTATCTTTTAGGCTTCCTTCTTATCAACTTGAGGGAAAAGTCACACGTATTTATCAGCCACAAAAGAGCTTCAAGAGAGTAGCCATTTATTGACTAAACATCCAATTTATCCTTCTATCCCACAAAACCGCATTCTATCCCACTTTCCACCTAAAAAATCCTACACTTACTACTTTTACGTTCATTAATGCTTTTTAATAATTTTTAAAATATAATTCATATGAATCCATTTTACTCTAAAAACACCTTCACGGCTATTTTGATGGTCTTACTTGCTTTTTTTCAGGCAAATGCACAATGTCCGCCTGGGGCCGTAACCTTAACTTCGCAAGTTGAGATTGATAATTTTATCGTTAAGTATCCTAATTGCACAGAGATATCAGAGAATTTAACGATCTCTGGCGCCGGGATTACCAATTTAGAAGGTCTTAGAAACTTACGAACTCTAAAAGCGCAAACAAATATAGTACACAATACGGATTTGACTAGTTTAAATGGACTTAGAAACGTTAAAAATGCAGACAGAATATGGATAGCTAATAATGCTGTTTTAAGCTCCTTAAATGGCTTTACATCCCTAGAAAATGTAGGAGAAAGGCTGTATGTAGGTGCAAACCCTAATCTGGTACAAATAGGCATCTTTAACAACTTAAAAACATGCAAATTTATTACAGTTGATGGCAATCCTCAATTACCGTCATTTGATGGCTTTCCTGCAATTACTACTGTAGATGATATAGATATCAAAAACAATCCAAAATTACAGTCAATTGCACCATTAACAACCTTAACAAAACTCAATGGTTTTTTAAATATTGAAAGTAACGCCATTCTTACTGGCCTATCAGGATTAAGTAATCTTACCAATCTTGGAGGTGGTCTAAAGATTCAAAACAATCCTTTATTGGTGCATCTTAATGGATTGAGCAATCTGGTTTCAGCAGGTGGTAGCATATACATTGAAGGCAATAAGGTATTAAATGATATTACAGGATTACAGAAGATAAACCCTAGCAAAATATCAGGAGATGGTTTGGTTTTAAAAAACAACCCTGCCCTTTCATTTTGTAATCTTCCTAATTTTTGTACCTATCTTTCGGGATCGGGCAAAAGAGATATTTCTGGCAACTTGGCTAATTGTGCAAATGAGCAAGCTGTCATTAATGCTTGCTGTCGTCTAGATCCTCCACAAAACATCACCACTACTAATGCTAACAACTGTCAAGTAAACAATGGTAGTGTTACATTTGGCATCTCTGCTACCTGTCCTATGTCTGTATATTACAGTTTAAATGGTATAAACTGGGCTATTACTAACAATAAAACTGTCACCATTTCCAATCTTATACCAAGGTCTTATTTCTTATATATTGCAAAACAAGATATTAATGGGCTTCCGGATTTTAATACTTTGCAATACGGCTTTTTCACGGTTGGCGCTAATACTTCCGGAAACGGATCCATACAAGTCAATTGTCCAGCCGACATTACTTTACCATTTTCGACAACCAATAAAATGGATATAATTACACCTCAGTTTTACGGAATATGTGGTGTTACCAATACTAAGATATCAAAATTGGAGGTAATACGGCCTGATGGAACATCTACTGTCGTTGACCCATATGTTGCCCCTAGTACGCCTTATACATTAACACCTAAGCAGGAAGGCAGCTATCAAGTAAAATGGACTATCACAGGCAAAAGTGGAAATACAACAGTATCAAAAACCTGTACACAGATCATTAACAGCAAGAAAAAAGCAAATGCTGTTTATAAATCTCAATTATGTAATTCCTCTCCAATTAAAGCAACAACATGTGGCTCAGGGATTACCGTAGCTCAGGTACAAGTGAGCGGCATGAATACGATAGATTACGCTTATGGGCTAAAAAACATAAATATTGATGCAAGCTTTCCAGGAAAATTTAACGGAATCATCAACCTTATATCTCCAGATGGTACTAAATATGAATTAACAAATGGTACCGATTTCCCACGATTTGACGGAAGTAAACAGCCTTTTAATGTAAGCTTTACCACCTGTATTAGCCCAGCTAATCCTCATGTAGCGGACAATATAAATTTCGTCCCTTATAACACTTACAGACCAAGAAAAACGATAGATGGTATAAATTACAGCAATCTGAATCCTAATGGTATCTGGGCATTAGAAATTTGTTCGTCAAACACTACAGCATGGAACTTGAATTGTTTTGAATTGGAATTTGGAGAACTTTGTCCTGAATTATTAGATATGACCATAGTAGGAAGCTGTGACCCAACTAAAAAAGGAAGCATCTCAGTTTCGCTGTCCCAAATAAAAGGTAGCTATTGTGATGATCTCGAAAATGACGGTACACTCAACTATCGTATGACCATAGATAACATAGGAGACGTAACCCTACAACCCAATCAGCAGTCACTCAAAATAGAGGCAGTACCAGGAACTTATACTGTAAAATTCGGCAGATATTGGAAAGATAGCAAAGGTCAGCCACAATGGCATTGTGATAAACCTTATATCATCGTTATCCCGGTTTCAGACAACCAAAAACCACAGATATCGGGATGTAGTGCTAATCAGACTATACAACTCGGTAGTAATGGCACGGTCGAATATACATCAAAACATCCAACATCTGTTACCGATAATTGTGGTGTTAAGACTACAGGACTAAATATAAGATACCTTAATGGTGCTACAAATACCGCAGGGAAAATCATAGAAACAGCCAATTTTACACCAGGATCTTCCCATAAAGTAAATATCAAGGGAGCAGGAACTGTAGAATTTGAATATTGGGCTACCGACCAGGCTAATAATACAGCAATTTGTAAATATACTGTCACCGTTTTAGGCGATCCATGTGCTAATGATAGGATTCGGCCTGTATTTACAAGTTGTCCGACAAGCCAAATCGCTGTATTGGACAATAATGATAAAGCAATCGTCATTGTAACCGATCCGTATTTTTTGGACAATTGTGCTGTGACCTTAGAAAAGGTGGAGCTATTTTATCTCTATGGAACACATGATGAACTGGGACGTACATATAGAGAATTCAATAGTATAGATCAAGGTAAAAGCTATACTTACGAAATATATAAAGAAGGAGTTGTCTTATTCAAATATACCATTATAGATGCTGCCGGAAATACAAACTATTGCTATTCCTATATTCGAACGGTTAAGACCCAAAATGTATGCAATAATGACGTAACACCACCGGTAATGACCAATTGTCGAGGAGATATAACACTTACTCTTGACGCTAACGGTAAAGCGATACTTGATCTTAAAGATCCAGATGTGTTTGACAATTGCTTAATTTCGTCATTGGCGTTATCAATAAATTGCACCTTTGGAGTGACCGTTTTCAATGAAACCTCTCTGAATTATCCGAGCTTTAGCCCGGGATCAGAATTCAGGTACGACTTTGCCGGTGCAGGAAACGCCTATTTTGTCTATACTGCTGCAGATCAGAATGGTAATATTGCTACCTGTCAGTTTAAGGTAACCACTGTAACTAATGGTGATAACGCATTATTTAACTTGGGCATGGCCTGTGCATCTCCTGGAGTAAAAACTTACATACCTGTGACCGTCAACAGATTTAATAAAATCGGTGCATTTAGCTTTGATGCATATTTTGCAAATACTAAAGGTATTAAGTTTTTAGGTCTTGAAAACGCCGGCATCACCAATGTATCAAGCAATATCCTATCCAATGGTACACTTAGGATAAGCTGGGATGAACCAGCTGGTAATGATATATCGTTAGCAGACAATTTCAAACTATTTGATATCATAGTAGAAGCTGACAACAACTATATTACACCAACACAGCTTTTGGGTCGTGACCTCGTCCTATTAAGTTCTGGCTCAAATAATGGAAAAATAAATGGTGCAGATATATGTATTGCATTTAATGCCGATCCAAAGGGTATCATTAGGAGTGCAACTCATGTTACTCAATCCGATGTTAAAATCAATCTGTTGTCTGGCTTAAATTTGATAGGCAATACAACTACAACAGCAAACGGTAATTATTCATTTACAAAAACTAATTATACTAATAGAGTACAGCCTACCAAAAACGATGAATGGCGAAAAGGTGTAGATATCATAGATGTAGCTAAAATCAGAAGGCACTTTTTGCAGACTGCACTTTTAGATGACAACTACAAAATCCTTGCAGCTGATGTCAATAAGGACGGCAAAATTAATGTACTTGATGTTGCTTATACCAATAGATTATTTCTACACAAAATCAATGAATTTCCAGGTAATACATCTTGGAGATATATACCAGAAGCATTAGGAACCAATTTTGATCCACTTAATGTAAATATTAATGAATTTATCAACTTAAACGATCCGAGTGTAGATGACAGTAAACTCAATTTTGTGTCCGTTAAGGTCGGCGATGTAGATAACAGTGCTTTACTCCGACGAGGAGATGATATAGAAACTAGATCCGTTCTGACCGTCAATATAGCACTACCTGATACCACAGTAACCACAGGTAAAAACATCAGGATTCCTGTAAAGATAAGTGGTGTAGATTCTATTTCACTCATGTCTATGATCGTCGATTTTGATTATTCACAATTAGAACTTAAAGGTATAGAATCTACCTTAATGCCAGGATTTGGTACCGGCAATTATAATGATTTGGGTGACAAGGTACTCATCGGATGGGATCACCCGCAAGCCGGTTCCATATCAGCTAATGGCATACTTATGACCTTAGTATTTGACACTAAAAAGACTTTAGGAACCTCGCCTCTATCATTATCAGAAATAAATATGTATAGTAAGGACTTTAGCAAAATCAATATAAATGCTCAAAACGGTTCTTTAACTTATGGAACTTCTTCTACCGAAGGATGGATAGCCAATACATTTATTAAGGCCTATCCAAACCCATTTACAAGTAGTATCGACGTCATAGCATCACTACCACAAGCGGAAGATTACACTTTAGATATCTATGATGTCAATGGAAAACATATTTTTACTAAAAATGTAGATCGCAGTCACTATAATCGACCAGTGACCTTAGATAATTTTACACAAAGTGGTGTGTATTTTATTCACTTCAAGAGTGCTTCTATAAGTGAAAATATTAAGGTCGTGTATATACCTTAATGGCATCTGACCTTTACCATTTAAAAACCCCTACTGAATTTCATTTCAGCAGGGGTTTTATCTTTCATTTACCATTATAAATCATCAAATAATAAAACTACACAAATACATTCATTTCCCTTAAAAATTATTAATTTTTTATGTGCTTTCGACATAAGAAAAAGATAGGTCATACAATATGTCCTAAATTTATCATCAATATATTTGCACCCATAGCTCATCACTTTAATTTGAAAAGTCTAACCTTATCCAACTTTACCAGTAATTCAGCCAGTCTTACATCAAACTCACGATAATTACACAAAAAAAATAGCCGATTACTAACCAATTGACTCCTTTATTTATGGGCTCCAGCCTTGATTTCTTCTACACTTTCAGGATTGATAAGTGTAGAAATATCACCAATTTGATCATACTGATTTTCAGCTATCTTTCGTAGGATGCGTCGCATAATCTTTCCAGAGCGCGTCTTAGGTAGCTGGATCACAAACTGTATAATATCAGGCTTAGCTATAGGACCTATGTGTTTTGTCACCACATTGAGGATTTCATTTTTGAGCGCATCCTGATCAGCAACCTCATGAGTTGCCTTGACATATGCATATATTCCCTGACCTTTGATATCGTGTGGATAGCCGATGACAGCAGACTCCACAATCTCAGGGTGCTGATTAATAGCATCCTCTACTTCAGCAGTCCCAATCCGATGTCCGGAAACATTGATTACATCATCTACTCTACCGATAATCCGGTAGCGGCCATCTTCATCTCTTTTAGCTGCGTCACCTGTGAAATAATATCCTTTAAATGGTGCAAAATATGTAGTACGACATCGTTCGTGATCACCATAAGTCGTACGTAACATTCCAGGCCATGGATATTTAATACATAAGAGACCTTCGACATTATTATCATCAATAATGTTGCCGTTTTGATCCACGATTACTGGTTGTATGCCAGGCTGTGGATATGCAGCAAAACAAGGCTTAGTATCTGTTATTCCCGGTAATGAGGAAATCATAATACCGCCGTTTTCTGTTTGCCACCATGTATCGACAATAGGCGCTTTTCCTCGACCAATTTTAGTATCATACCATCGCCAGGCTTCTTCATTGATAGGCTCACCGACCGATCCAAGTACCTTAATACTACTAAAATCATACTTATCAGGCTCATCCCATCCTGCAGCCATAAGAGCTCGTAGTACGGTCGGTGCCGTATAAAACTGATTGACTTTATGCTTATCGATGATCTGCCAGAATCGACCTATATCCGGATATCCGGGCACACCTTCAAACATCAAAGTAGTCGCACCTGAAAGTAAAGGTCCATAAATGATATAGGAGTGTCCTGTTACCCAGCCAACATCAGCCGTACACCAGTAAATATCCCCTTTTTGGTATTGAAATACATTCAAAAAAGTATAGCAGGTATAAACCATATAACCGGCTGTCGTATGCACAACACCCTTCGGCTTACCAGTTGACCCCGATGTATAAAGAATAAATAATGGATCTTCTGAGTCCATAGGCTCTGGTGGACAAATAGTACTTTGCTTATCCACAAGATCCTGCCACCATATATCCTTGTCGCCCCACTTGACATGATCACCTGTCGTCTTATAAACCAATACATGTTCGACACTGTCGCATCCCATCGCTATGGCATCATCTACAACTTCTTTGACAGGAATGGTTTTAGGTCCTCGTCGATTATAATCCGTACAAATGACGAGTTTTGCTTCTGCATCCTTAATACGCTCAGCTAACGCATTAGACGAGAATCCAGCAAAAACTACTGAATGTGGCGCACCAATTCGAGCACAGGCAAGAATAGCAATAGCTACTTCCGGAACCATCGGCATGTAAAAACAGACTCGATCTCCCTTTTCTATCCCTAAGGACTTGAGGGCATTGGCGCATTTGCTGACCTCATCAAGCAGTTGCTTGTAGGTATAACCTTTTATGGCATCGTTGATTTCGTTAGGTTCCCAGAGTAAAGCTATTTGGTCACCCCGCTCGGCTATATGCCTGTCCAAACAATTTTCTGTAATATTGAGTTTACCACCTTCAAACCAACGCACATCTGGAGTTATCATATCATTTTTAATGACAGTATCCCAATTTTTTTGCCAGGTAAAGGATTCAGCTATTTCTGCCCAAAAAGTCTCAGGATCTTCAACACTTCGCTTATAAGCGTCTTGATATTGCTTTAAATTTTTTATTTGGATTGACATAATGATATTAAATGGTGATTTGTTGTTACAAACTTACATAAAATATTTTAAACAGTCCTTAAAATTAGATAATTTTGAAAAGAATATTCCATCTTCACTTAATACAGGTGCTTACCTATTCAATCTAAAAGATCAAAACCATCCTAATCTTTAAAAATTTATATCATTTATTTCGCTATTTTTTTCCATCTTTTCAATTTAGATTCCTACTTCTTCCCTACCAAAAACTTATTTGTCGTAAATTTGTATCCATTTTTATAAAAATCACAGTAGCGTCCCATGGCAAATACCTGGTTTGAGAAAAAAGAGCAGCCACTACTTATTGCAGGCCCGTGTAGTGCTGAGACCGAAGAACAAGTTATCGAGACGGCCATTCGGCTACATCGAACAGGCAAGGTTGATATCCTGCGTGCCGGTATATGGAAGCCACGTACGCGTCCGGGTGCATTCGAAGGTATCGGAGAGCAGGGCCTTCTGTGGTTAGTCAAAGCTAAAGAAATCACTGGACTACCGATAGCTGTCGAAGTAGCTAATGCAGAACACGTAGAACTTTGTCTCAAATATGGTATCGACATCATGTGGATAGGTGCACGCACGACAGTCAATCCTTTTGCAGTCCAGGAAATCGCAGATGTATTAAGGGGAACAAACCAGCCCGTGCTACTAAAAAACCCCATCAATCCCGATATAGATCTCTGGCTCGGTGGTATGGAACGACTGATCAATGCAGGACTTACAAACTTAGGAGCTATACATCGTGGATTTTCTTTTTTTGGAGAAAAAATATACCGCAATCGACCTCAGTGGCAGATAGCAATCGACTTCAAGACTGCCATGCCGGATATTTTGATGATCAACGACCCTAGTCATATCTGCGGCAATCGTCACCTGCTATCAAAAATTGCTCAAAAAGCTATGGATCTTAACTTTGACGGACTAATGATAGAGTCACACTTCTCTCCAGATCAAGCATGGAGCGATGCTGCCCAGCAAATTACTCCTGAGGCTTACGGCACACTTATCGACAACCTGATCATCCGGAATCATCATCCCCAAAACAGTGAAACTAATACCCACTTAGATAGACTTCGAAGAGAAATTGATATCGTAGATGATGAAATCATGAATATCCTCGCCTCCAGGATGAAATTAGCGCGAGAAATCGGACTTTATAAACGTGATCATAATATGACCATCCTCCAAAGCGAACGATGGAAAGAAATCTTTAATAAATACGTAGATCGAGGTCTTCAAAACGGACTAAGTGAAGACTTTATCACTGAAATCATTAAAGCCATTCACGACGAAAGCATTGATCAACAAGAAAAAATCATGTCGAAAAAGTTATAATCCTTATTTTAGTAGAAAGAATTTTCAAATCCCCTTCAAAAATTCCTCCTGACTTGAAAATTATATTTAATTTTGTATCTCTTATAATATATCATTACATCTGTGGTATCTTACTATTGGATTTTAATTAACAAATATATTTTATTAATACAATCACTCATGCATAAACTTAGTCTTTTCTTTTTACTGTGCTTTTTATGTTTTCAGGCTTTAAGCCAAAACCAAATGCCCGTTTCTAATGTCACTTCTTACCGCCCTGCACAAGGTGGTGCTGAATCCAGCAACATGATAGATGGTAATATTGAAACTATCTACCACAGTAATTGGAACATAAATGCCATTCCCGATACGCTGACATTTTACTTCAACCAACTTATACCAGAGATTAACAGCATCAAATACATTCCACGACAGACACAGTATAATGGTGTCTGGACTAAAGTCAATGTACTGGCTTCAGAAAAGTCCAATCCTGACAAATACATACTTCTTAATACGGAGCCATTAGACTGGGCAATAGACAACAATGCTAAGACTTGGGACTTCCCATCCTCGATTAAAGAACCTTACGCTATAAAAATCGCTGTACTGGCTGCTGTAGGCAACTTTTCCTCTTGTGCAGAAATGGAGTTTTATGGCTCTCTACCCGTCAGACCAGATGGAAGTACCGACTGCATCATCAGCCTTTCTAATCTCAAAATCATTAAAGATAACAAACTGACCATCAGCAAAGAAGGCTCCTACGCATCTTCATACCAGCCAGGAGAGAATATCGAAAAAAGCTTTGATGGAAATCTGAGCACACTCTATCATTCTAACTGGAATCAGGCCTATACCGCTTTACCGATAGAGTTAGTGTATCGCTTTAATAAAGTAGAGGACATTGACTATCTCATTTACTATCCGCGTAAAGAAGGCTACAATGGTTTTTTTGGTGAGACATCTATCTATTATTTGAATGAAAACTCATTGGATTATGAGCCACTAATCGATTATGACTTTGCATTTAATGGTCTGGATACTAGAGTCAATTTTCCGTCAAGGATACAAACTCGAGAAATTAAAATAATCGTAAAATCCGGAGAAGGAGGCTTCGCAAGTTGCGCAGAAATGGAATTTTACAAAAAAAATGAAAACAGTGGACAAGAACCCTTCCCATACAGTGACATCTTTAGCTCAGTGCTGTATGATGGCCTTCAATCTCACATAACCTCAGTAGATATCGCAGCGATGGAATCCGGTTTTTATCAGTCCTTAGCTACTTGTTTACTTGAAAGCAATTACAATAAAAAAATTCGCTCAAGGGCTTACAATGCTTATGAATCATTATCTCAGCTAAGTCGCAAACTTAAAACCTCACGCTATGATGCCTACGAAAACCCGACAGGCTTATTATTTACGAAAGGCGATACCATAGTAGCATTTGCATCAGGAATTAGCGCTGATCCAGCATACCTCCGTGTAAAAGATTTTGCCAATGAAGACAATCCAGATGACTATACCTATCAGCTAAGCAATGGTGCTAATGTCATCATCATGCGTGGCACCGGCCTCGGCTATATTTCGTACTACACTGACAATCCGGGAAAAACCCCTGCCATCTCTGTCAATATCGTCAATGGTAAAGTCAATGGATACTATGATATCGATATACATACCGCCGAAGACTGGAATGCAATCATGAGCAAAACCATATATAAAAAGGTGGACTTGATAGGAAAATATGTACATCTTAACTACGACCGTATCCCACTAAGATTAAATAATCCTAAAGATATCAAACCGCTGATTCAGGTTTATGACAGCATCGTCCAATGGCAGCGCATACAGATGGGACTCTACAAATATAATCATAATATTACTAACCGTATGTTTGGAGAATCAGGTACTGGTGGCGGCTACTACGCAGGCGGTCAGGGCATACATCTCGACCTAACGTGGGGACCAACAGCTATAACCAAGGTTTCTGACCTCGATATGTGGGGCATTCCACACGAATTTGGGCACGTCAATCAAATTCGTCCAGGTCTCAGATGGATAGGAACTACAGAAGTCACCAATAATGTATATGCTGTATGGGCTAATTATTTGCTCAACCGTGAGGGCAAACCATATACAAGACTCGAAGCAGAATCTTTCCAGACAGATGGCTCGCCGAGTAGAGTCATGAATAGATACAACGGTATCATTAACGAACTATACCGCCAGCAAACCCACATCCAAGAGACCAAACAAGACTATCCATTCCGAGTTTTAGTACCTTTTTGGCAATTACAACTTTACTATCAATCAGCAGGCGCTTGCCGCGATGGCTTGCCTTTGACCTATGAAGAAAATCCTGCTACAGACCCTATCGACTACGCCCATTGGTATGGCTATGTAGCCGAAAAAGTCCGCAATACGGATGAAAATGGCATGGATAATGGCACTTTATTGCTTAATTTCTATAAAAACACTTGCGATGCTGTTCAAGAAGATTTGACCGATTTCTTTATCAGAATGGGCTTACTCAGAGTTGTTGATACAGAAATAGATGACTATGGAACAGGTACGCTTAAAATCTCACAAGCCCAATTAAACGAAGCCATCAAAGGTGTGCAAACCAAATACACCACCCAGCCAGTTTCGCCAGTCATCCATTACATCAGTGCTTTGACAGTAGATACTTATCGCAACAAAACACCGTTATCAGGTAAGAATGGCGAAGGATATTTGGAGCAGTTTTCTGGCAACAACCCTTATTTAGAGGTGGATCATACCGTTTGGAAAAATAGCGTCGCTTACGAAACTTATGACAGCAATGGCAATTTACTTCAATCTACACTAACAGGCACCGGCGATCTCAATAATAAAAAAACATTGGTTCCATTTTTAACCGGCACGAAAGAAGTGTATGCCGTAGGCTTTGATGGTAATAAAATTTTAGTATGGCCAAAAGTCGTAAATACATCTGATATCCAGCATAATAATAATTTTACGATTATACCTAACCTCATAAGTAATAATGAATCCATCCAACTCAAATCCGAAACGATAACTACCCTCTGCAATCTCTCTATTTTCAACGCTTCAGGGCAATTAATCTATCAGGATAGTGGATATCTAGAAAATCTCAATAATAAGTTGGAAAAAGTAAATTTTGATAATCCGGGAATATATTATATTCAACTCAAAACGAATAACCATTCATTGCAAAACCATTTTATTAAAATCAATTAAAAAATATACCATGAAAAAGGTATCCATTCTCTTCATATTATTTATAGCAGGACTCATACCTACACAAGCACAGTATTTTATATCAGGAAGTCTCGGAGCGAATGCAAAAACTATAAAAATAGATAACAAAGGGATTAAAAACACAATATTAACCTTCCAAATACACCCAAAATTAGGGTATTGGCTTAATGATAATATGGCAATAGGTGCTGGTACAGGATTTTTTGCTTCCAGGAATAATGATGTAAAAATCTTCGGTATAAATACTTTCCTATTTACCAGACACAAAATATATAATCCGGGTAAATTTACTGTAATGCTTGAAACACCTTTGGGATTTTCGGCCTATAGTGTGCTTCAAAAATTTAGGCCAAAAGACTCCTATACTAAAACAAAGGCAACAACCATGGTGGACTTAAATATATATCCATTACTAAGCTATAAACTTACAGACAATTTTACGCTTCTACTTAAGACCAATTTTCTAAATTTTGGTTTGTCTATTTCGAAAGAAAATGATCTCTTAAAAAATGAAATACAAACCACCAGCGAATTTGGTTTAAATGCACGGTCATCTCTATTGAATACATCAGATGGTATTAATATTGGTTTTTCATATAATCTAAATTCAAAAGCATAACTTGAATACCAATTCCTTAATTCAATTTATAAAGCCATAGATTTGTAAAGTTTTGGATTTTAATATCGCAAATAAAAACTAAAACCATCTCGTCATCATTTAATATTTAATGATTTAATAAAGGAAATAAAAATAGGAAATATGGCAATCTCTGAAAGACCAAAAATAGACTGGGTAGATGTTCCATCTGGAATCTTTAAAATGGGTGCACCAGCAAGTGAAGATATAATGAAGGATAAGTTTCTTCATGAAGTTACATTGTCAGGCTTCAAAATGAGCAAATATCCTGTCACTTTTGACCAGTATGATATCTATTGTGAAGCTACAGGACTTTCAAAACCCGATGATAATGGTTGGGGTCGAGGAAATATGCCCGTAATCAATGTTAGTTGGATTGATGCTGATGCTTTCGCTAAATGGTTGGGCTGCAGCTTGCCTACTGAAGCACAATGGGAATACGCATGCCGAGCTGGATCTACTACACCTTTTAATACTGGTAATTGTTTAGATACTAATCTTGTTAATTTTGATGGCAACTTCCCTTATAAGGAATGCAAAAAAGGTGAGTCTCGTACAGGAACAACACCTGTTGACTACTTCCAGCCCAATGCCTTTGGCCTACACGATATGCATGGCAACGTTTGGGAATGGTGCAAAGACTGGTATGATGATCAATATTACCAAAATTCTGAATACACCAATCCAGCAGGACCAAAAAATGGAACCGAACATGTATTGCGAGGTGGCGGATGGAATTCCAGAGCTGAGTACTGTAGAAGTGCCAACCGCAGCTATAGCTATTATAGAGGAAATTCTGTAGGGTTTAGGATCGTAATGAATCATTAACCAAAAAGATAAAGTATAGAGTATATATCAATTGTATTGCGAGAGTATCCCCAATTCTTTCCTATTTGAAAAAGAAAGCTATCTTTGCAGAAAAAATAAATATGAATTTTTCGAGTAATATCGGCAAACTTAGATTTTTTGCAGTGGCTGAGGGGATTTCATACCTAGCATTTGGTTTAACCATGCCACTCAAGTATGTGTATGGAATTATGGGGCCTAATAAAATCATAGGCTACGCTCATGGATTTCTTTTTTTGGCCTATATATTAATGGTATTTTTGGTCAATAGACAATCAAAATGGAATTTAAAAACGAATGCGTGGTCGTATTTAGCTTCTTTAATTCCTTTTGGAACATTTGTTGCTGATGCCAAAATCTTTAAACCTACCGAACATCGATTAAATAAAGAGTAGAAAACCTACTAACTGAAATCAAGTTACTTTATTGTTATCATCTTATTATTATCTTTACGATCTCTAAAATTCAAATATAACCTATGGCAGACAATAAAATTATTTTTTCCATGGAAGGGGTGACGAAAACCTATCCACCACAAAAGACAGTATTAAAAAACATCTGGTTATCGTTTTATTACGGTGCCAAAATCGGTGTTTTAGGATTAAACGGATCAGGAAAATCTTCACTTTTGAAGATTATAGCAGGTTTAGACACTAATTTTCAGGGCAAAATTACCTTTGACAAGGAATATAAAATAGGTTATCTCGAGCAAGAACCTAGTTTGGACGACTCGAAAACCGTCCGACAGATCGTTGAAGAAGGTGTCAAAGATATTGTTGATATCGTCAAAGCTTATGAAGACGTTAATAACAAACTCATGGAGCCGATGGACGAAGACGAGATGATGAAAATAATCGAACAGCAAGGCGAGCTCATGGAAAAAATGGATGTCTATGACGCTTGGAATCTTGACCATAAACTCGAAACAGCTATGGATTCGTTGCGATGTCCAATAGGTGACACCCCTATTTCTATTTGTTCCGGTGGTGAAAAGAGAAGAGTAGCCCTTTGTAGATTATTACTTAGCCAGCCCGATATTTTATTACTTGATGAGCCCACAAACCACTTAGATGCTGAGTCTGTACACTGGTTAGAGCAATATCTCAAAAATTTTCCCGGTACAGTTATCGCTGTAACCCATGACCGTTACTTCCTAGATAATGTCGCAGGATGGATCCTCGAGCTAGACCGTGGCGAAGGTATTCCATGGGAAGGTAATTATTCATCATGGTTAGATCAAAAATCAAAACGCTTAGAGCAGGAGGAAAAACATGAATCTAAGCGTCGTAAAGCCCTCGAACGAGAACTCGAATGGGTGCGTATGGGATCAAAAGGCAGACAAGCTAAGGGGAAAGCACGTCTCAATGCCTATGACAAACTAGCTAATGAAGAAATTAAAGAAAAAGAAGCCAAACTTGAGTTATTCATCCCACCAGGGGAACGTCTCGGCGATAAAGTCATAGATATCAATGGCATATCCAAAGCCTTTGGCAATCGCATACTGATAGACAATTTTACCGCATCCATTCCTAAAAATGCTATCGTCGGTATTATCGGGCCAAACGGTGTGGGTAAATCTACACTATTTAGAATGATCATGGGTGTCGAAAAACCAGATAGCGGGGATATTATCGTCGGAGATACAGTACAACTGAGCTATGTCGATCAGTCCCACCAAGACTTAAAGCCAGATCTGACTATCATGGAAGCCGTCGGTAAAGGGCAGGAATTAATTATGGTAGGCAAGACTCAAGTAAATGTGCGCGCCTACCTAAGTAAATTTAACATAACCGGTAATGATCAGCAAAAAAAGATAGGTGTACTTTCCGGTGGCGAACGCAATCGCGTACACCTCGCCATGACACTCAAAGAAGGTGGCAATGTCCTGTTGCTCGACGAACCTACCAATGACATTGACGTTAACACGCTCAGAGCATTGGAGGAAGCTATTGACGATTTTGCAGGATGTGTGCTCGTTATTTCCCACGACAGATGGTTTATAGACCGGTTAGCGACGCATATTATCGCATTTGAGGATAATTCAGAAATTATCTTTTTTGAAGGCAACTTTAGTGACTATGAGAAAGCTAAAATCGACAGATTAGGTAATATCCCTTTAAAGAGACCAAGTTTCAAAAGCTTGCTCTAAATATAGAAAAAACAAGAATGGATGTTTTTGAAAAACAAAAACATCCATTCTATACAATATATCTTGCATATACAAATAGAATCAAAAACTCAATATTTTCACAAATATTAGTTAGACTCTACCTGTTGATTATCATCGTTATATTCCAGCTTCTTACGATTCTTAAACCAAGTATATCCCAAAAAACCAAAAATCAGGTAAGGCATAGATAAAAGATAAAGAATCCCTTTGTTCAAACCCTTTCCAGCTGTTCCGCCGTCTTGTAGATTCGTTTCAGCTGTGAGGCGACACATAGGACATTGTGCCATCAAATCTGATCCAACAAATATGATAAGCAGCATTACAATTGCAAATATTAAAAAACTCCTCTTCATAAATAATAACATGGTTTTAATAATAAATAGGTAATAGGGCCAGAAATCGCCACATATAGCCAAATCGGAAACACCCACCTAGCTAACTTCTTATGTTTTGCAATCTGGTATGTAAAACCTCTTACAAAGGTAAGTAAAATAAATGGTAGAGACAACCCAGCAAGAACAATATGTGTAATTAGTATAAAATAATACACTATTTTGATAGACCCCTCCCTACAAAAGACCGTTTCTGTGGATGTAAAATGGTACAAAATGTATCCCACAAAAAACAATCCAGAAAGTATTACCGCCTGTATCATATACTTGCGATGGCTCAAATAATCACCCTTACGGATGGAGTTATAAGCAAGTATCAAACAGATAGCAACTAAGGTATTAATCATCGCATTCAATCCGGGAATAAAACTAAAATCAAAGTCCGTCTCGATCTTAACTCTACGCATCATACCCACAGATACAAAAGCAAAAGCTGTCAAGATATAACTTAGCCTTGTTAAAGATTTAGCAAGTGCGTTATCAGCTGGTGGGTACTTAATCATCAGCTTTTATTATTTCACGTTTTAATCCAATCGTAGCACGCTTCTTTTCTGGAATAAGCACAGAAGTATGCTCTATCAACTTACTAATATCCGAAGCATTATCAGTATAGATGTGTCTCACATAACCACTAGTATCCATTAGTATAAATGTCTGATCACTATACTTTGCAATTAATCCATCCAAATATCCTGCAGGCAAAACGTGAATTGAGTCATGCAAAAAAACAGGTGAATACATATTAACAGACTGCTCCTTCCCAAAATGTTCATTTATAGCTGACACAAAATCTTTAGTTCTACTAAACGATTTAGTTACGATAATATTAATTCGTTTCGGAAAAAGATGAAGTGTATCTCTATTTATATCAATGCTATCTTTAACCACTAATTCTTTTCTATTCTCTAATCTATAATCCAAGCCCTTCCGAAGATTAAGCCATGTTAATAGTGGAACAATAATCAAAAAAACTACAAAAATAATAACAGGAATTACCTTTTTCATAAGGATAATAAAATTAAATCACTAAGATAGCAAACAAGGATAAAATAAAAAGGTTGAAAAACAAATAGAGGTAAACCCACTATGAATATACCTCTAATTATATTGGAATGAAAATAATGTAAATTAAATTTACAAAACCTTCAAAAGACCTATTTTTTGATTTCTGTCTTAACAGGATTTTTAACTGACTCTCTTGAGCCCAAATAATACCCACCCTCTACTAAAAGAGCTATCACAAACCAAACCAATAGTAAAACTGGTAATATAATTGTCTTAACAAAAATAGGAACTTCATATCTTAGGTGCATAAATTCATACATAATCAGATATGCTTTAGTAACACTCAATATGACCATCACTAATCCCATAATGGTATGGGGAAAATGCAATCCATCGATAATATATCCTTTTCCTGCCAAAGCTATTAAAACTTCAACAATAGTTATTGCACCTAAAATCAATATAGTCTTTAATGCTATACCTTTAGAAGCCTCATATGATACACTTGACATAATAATTCCTTTTATTTTTTGCGTAATCGATTAATTAAAGAAGATAGAAAAACAGAAATACAAAAACCCATACCAAATCGACAAAGTGCCAGTATAAACCGACCTTCTCCACCATCTCATATCCATTTTTCCGTTTGATGTATAATCCAGAGGCTGCATTGACACACACAAGGATCAAAATAAACACTCCCAAAGTTACGTGAAAACCATGGAAACCAGTAATAAAGAAAAACAATGCACCGAAAGCCTTCGGTCCTTTAGCTTGTTCCTTAACTATATCTTTATCCGGTCCGTCGGTAACCTTATACTGAAGTGGTTTGTACTCCCCATCATGATAAGGCACTAAGTAGCTATGACCTGCAGAAAAAGTATCACCTTCTTTAATGTCATGACCATCACCCATCAAATATACTCCACTTTCAGTATAAGTTCCAAAAGGGTTATTAAATATAGTCATATGCTCTTTTGCAATAAGATTAGTCCACTCCCATGCCTGACAACTCAAGAAACCTAAGCCACCGATTATCGTTAAAACCATCCATTTAACTACGCCACTTTTATTCTCTCTATGTCCTTCCTGTACGGCTCTAACCATCGTATAAGAACTCGTCAAAAGTACGAAAGTCATAAAAGTAACAAACAATAAAGGCTTGTGATGAAATCCACCAGGAAATGTACTAAATACAAAATCTGGGACAGGCCATGTAGGGACACTAAAGCGCAATGCACCATAGGCAATTAAAAATGCAGCAAAAGTAAATGCGTCTGATAATAGAAAATACCATATCATTACTTTTCCATAGGAAGCCTTAAATGGTTCCTTTCCGCCACCCCAATTATCCTGGTCAGCATTATGGTCTGTATGTGATCCGTGTGTTAAAGTATCTGATGCCATTAATGATAATATTAAATTATTTGATAACTAATAAAAATATAAATAAATACACCCAAAGGATGTCAACAAAATGCCAATAATTGACTACAAGATCAAATCTTAGTTTGCGCTTTTCAGTAACTTTAAATTTTAATGAAAATGCATTGATTAAAGTAATAATCAATGCTGCTATCCCACCTAAAACGTGCAAGACATGTAATCCGGTAATCAAGTAGAAAAAACCGCCAGAGGCATTACCTTTCATATCTACTCCCATTCCATATAATGCCTGCCAACCAAAATATTGCAAAACTACAAAGGCAGATCCAAAAACGAATCCAAGCAACAAAAATGATTTATAGACCCTCTCATGTCCTTCTCGATATCCAACAAATGACTTATGTAAAAAAACACTTGACAATAAAATAGAAGCAGTACTAAAATAAAAATAGTTTGGAAAACTAAATTCTAACCAGTTGCCCGCTGCCTGCTTGACCATATAAGCACTCGTAAGTGCAGCAAACATCATGGATATACCAGCCATACCAACCCAAAGCGCAAACTTCTGAGGATGAATTTTTCCAGGATTAAACTTAATAATATTATCCATTACATATACAAATTAAAATAGCCAGTAACCAATTAATATACATGGCAAAAATAAAAAAGAATAAAACATTAAAACTAAAGCAGATTTTCTATCAAAATTCCGCTGTAATCCATAACAAAAATACATATATATCATACTCAATCCTATAGCAATAAGCGTACTAGTAACACTTACATAAGGCAATCTGATAAACATGATTAATGCCACCGGAATAATTAAAGCTGCATAAAACATAGATGATAATCCAAGATTTCTATCAATATGTCCATTTGATTCAGGTAAAAGCTTATAACCAGCCTTTTTATAGTCTTCATAACCTAAAAATCCAATTGACCAAAAATGAGGAAACTGCCATAAAAATTGAATTACAAAAAGTAAAAAAGCAAAAACAGTAATATGGCCTTCAAAGGCAGTTATACCTATCATTACGGGCAAAGCACCAGGTACAGCACCTACCGCAACCGCAATTGTACTATATCTCTTCAGTGGCGTATATACAAATGAATACAAAACTAAAGAAATCATGCCCATAAAAGCAGTCAGAGAATTAAAAGTATTCAACAAACTAATTCCAATAATGCATGAAATACCAGCAAAAATAATCGCTTCAGTATGCTTCATTCTACCAGATGCAACTGGCCTATTGGCTGTACGTTTCATCAGACAGTCATAATCCTTCTCGAATACCTGATTAAGCGAATTAGCCGCACCAGTTACTAAAAATCCGCCAGTAAACAAAGTTAATACCTGCGTCCACGAAAAATTACTGTGACTGACAATAAAAAAACCAAAAACTGAAGATATAACAACGACTAAAGTAAGCCTAAACTTGACGAGTAAACCATAATCATAAACCTTACTCAGCCAAGCATGCTTAGCCACAACAGTTGCTACATAATCATTTCTATTTCCCACTTCTACCCTAATTCTATACAATTATAAATAACATGTCAATTAATGATCTCCAACTTCTCCTTCCTTGAGAGGAATATGCTGCATAACATACTCACGCTCATCTTTATTATAGTCGTATGCCCATCTATGAACAACAGGAAGATTACCCGGCCAGTTGCCGTGAGTAGCTTCGATAGGAGTTGTCCATTCTAACGTAGTAGCACCCCACGGATTCTTATTAGTCATCTTCTTACCATGCCATATACTATAGAAAAAGTTAACTAAAAATACAATCTGAAGGAAAAATGCTAATATAGCAAAAATAGTTATAAATTTATTTGTATCGGCAAAATGTTTAAATGCCTCAAATGCGTCAAAAGAATAGTATCTTCGAGGTACGCCAGCAAGACCTAAATAGTGCTGAGGCCAAAAGATAGCATATGCACAAATCAAAGTACCCCAAAAATGAATTTTACCCATTGTTTCGTTCATAAAACGACCATACATCTTAGGAAACCAATGATAAACACCAGCAAACATACCAAAGAAAGCAGCAACACCCATAACTAAGTGGAAGTGTGCAACAATAAAATAAGTATCATGCTCCTGAATATCCAAGGCATGATTACCCATAAATACCCCAGTAAGACCACCTGATATAAACAATGTAACAAAACCTAAAGTAAACAACATTGGTGTATTCAAACGAATATTACCACCGTATAATGTTGTAAGCCAGTTAAATACTTTTACCGAAGATGGAACCGCAATCAATATCGTAAAGAAAGAGAAAAAGTTTGCAAGGAATGGATTAATACCAGAAACAAACATATGGTGAGCCCAAACAATACATGACATGAACGCGATTGCACCCAATGAATAAATCATGGCTCTGTAGCCAAATATAGGCTTTCTCGAGTGGACTGCCATGACTTCCGATACAATCCCCATCGCTGGCAATATAATGATATATACTTCAGGGTGTCCTAAAAACCAAAATAAATGCTGGTATAATATCGGGCTACCACCTACCCTATCCAAAGCTTGACCAGCAATAAATATATCACTTAAAAAGAAACTAGTACCTAAGCTTCTATCAGCTATAAGCATAAAAAACCCAGATGCTAACACAGGGAAGGTCAATAAACCAACGATCGCAGTGATAAAGAACGCCCACATTGTCAATGGCAAACGGTACATTGTCATTCCTTTAGTCCTCAGATTGAGCACTGTAGTAATATAATTAATACCACCTAATACCACCGAAACAACAAAACTTATCAAACTGATTAACCATAAGGTCATACCGGTACCTGACCCGGAGGATGCCTGAGGCAAGGCACTTAAAGGTGGATAGGCTACCCAGCCACCAGCAAATGGTCCCGTGCTAATAAATAATGAATAAAACATAATCACACCAGCTAAAAAGAAGAACCAGTATGATAGCATATTCATAAAAGGCGATGCCATATCACGAGCCCCAACCTGTAACGGAATCAAAAGATTAGAAAAAGTACCCGATAATCCTGCTGTCAATACAAAGAATACGATGACAGTACCATGCATAGTTACCAAAGCATAATAAAATTCAGGAGAAAGCTTACCAATACCGGTAGTAGGATCAACAATAATCCATTTCCCAAGCAGTGGCTTGATCCAAGCAAGACTTTCTTCGGGAAACCCTAACTGTAATCTAAAAATCACAGAAAACGCAGCACCAATTACAGCCCAAAACATACCCGTAATCAAAAATTGCTTAGATATCATTTTGTGGTCAGTAGAAAACACATAATGAGTCAAAAAGTTAGTCTTATATTTATCTTCGTGATGATTATGTGCGTCATGAAAATGGTCATCAAAACCTTGTTCTCTAATTAAAACATCATCTTCATGAATAGATATATTTGCCATTTTACTTTAATATTTTAAAAATTATTTAGATATAATTCTAAGCTCAGTTCTACGATTTTTCTTTCTTCCATCTGGTGTGTCATTCGTATCTAAAGGTTGAGTATCACCGTAACCTTTAGCGGACAATCTGGAACCAGCAATATTTTTGCTCAACAAATATTGCATGACATTACCAGCACGCTTCTCAGACAATGTCATATTTGCAGCCGGGTCACCAGTGTTATCAGTATGTCCGGCAAGTTCAACGCGAAGGCTTGGATATTTATTTAATAATTCCACCAAGTTATCTAATTCGTATTTAGATAAATTATTATTCAAGCCATCTATCCCTGTTTCATAAAAGACATGCTTCAATAATATAACTTTCCCGGCAACACTCTCAGTACTCGACATAACATCACCTATTTCCTTTTTAAGTTCTTCTGCTCTAGCTTTTATTTCACTAGGAAACAGCTTTTTGCCATCCCAAGGGTCAGCAGCAGTACCTCTAATATTTGTATAATAAAAAGACTTTTGCTCTTTCAGCCACTTCTCATATTCATCCCTTTCCACTACCTCAACAACACGTCTCATAGAGTAGTGACCTTTACCACATAATTCAGCACATGCTAATTCATATTCAAAAGTTTCCCACCTCTTTGGGCCTGTCGGATCCTTAGGGTCAGAAGGTTCATTCCACTCCGGATATTTTTTAAGGTCTTCCTTAAATTCCTTTGTTGTCTTTACAGGACGGAATGCAAAAAATGTAGGCATTCCAGGTACAGCATCTAACTTAACCCTAAAATGAGGAAGATAAAAACTATGCAGTACATCCTTTGATGTGATCCGTACACGAACTAGTGTATCCTTTGGCAATACAATTTTATCAGTACCACCTAAAACAATATCATCCAAAGATTTTTCATCATTCCAATCAAGACCTAAACTATTAGAAGCTGGATCAATCAAACGAAAATCCTTATTTCCAAGCTTATTATCAGGGCCAGGATAACGAAGATCCCAAGCAAACTGATAACCTGTTGCTTCGATTTCTATAAATTTATCTTCAGCAGTTAGCGGTCTGAAAATATCATTCATAATCGAAATACCTCGAGACACCAAAAGTAAAAAAACGATTAAGGGCACAATTGTCCATATCAATTCCATTTTAGTATTGTGAGGAAAAAATAATGCCTTTTTCTTTGGATCCTGCATTCTGTATTTATAAGGAAACCAAAATAAAAGGAAATGGGTCAAAATAAATACAATACCAGTTATCACTAAAGTAATGTTAAACAACTGGTCAACAGCAAAACCATGTAAAGATGCTGAGGTCAAAGGCCCATAAGCAAACATTTCGTTCTTATAGTAATATGAAGTATAAATACATAAACCTAAGAATAAAATCATAAATGCAATGCCCAATATGCCTTGCGTATTATTATTTCCTAATTCAACAGCCTCTTCCCCTTTGATTTTAGCGCTAAGGTCAGAGAGTTTTCCTATTTGTACTACTATGATAGCAAGTAATGCAACAATTCCGATTCCAACAAAATAAATCATCTTTTATAAATTTATTTTTTATTACTGATTATGAAAGTTTAATTTTAAATAACGTGATGATGCATACTTTCCTCAATATATGGATCATGCTTCGGCACTAAACCTGCCTTAGACAATACTACAAGAGAAAAATAAACAAACAATCCTAAAAACCCAATAAATGTACCTATTTCTAACAATCCAGGCATAGTAAATCCTGAAACAAAATTACTAGTCTGCTCTACAGCATGTCCAGCACCTTCCATAGCCTCATGACCGTGAGCTGCTGCATGCTGCGCTGTAATCAAAACACCTGGCTTAATCATCAAAAAGTAATCAAGCCAATGACCAAATAACATCAAAATAGAAACGATAGCTAATGATCCTATTTTTCGCTTTAAGTCGTTTCTCATCAATGCAAAGAATGGAACAAGGAAATTTAAACCTATATTAATGAAAAACAAGCCTGGATAGTTATTATATCTTTCTTTAAAATAGATCGTTTCTTCTCCTATATTAGCATACCAAATTAACATAAATTGTGAAAACCACAAATATGTCCAAAAGATGCTAAAAGCAAATAAATACTTACCTAAATCATGAAGGTGATTAGCATTGACAACATTATAATAACCATTAGCTTTAAGAAAAATAATCATAAGAATCGTAATAGCCAACATTGCTACAAATGCACTTACCGTAGAATACCAAGCAAACAAAGTACTATACCAGTGTGCATCAACACTCATGAGCCATAACCATAACAAAGCAGCACTGGTAAAACCAATGATAGGTAAAGTCGCCGCAGCATATACTCTCATGGATTTATGCTGTTTAAAGCTACTATCACCGTGATCATCTTCGATTATAGACAATTGACGGATTCTATAAGCTAAAAATGCCCACAATCCACCAAAAATTATAGTACCAAAAAGATACCAATTACTATTTAGAAAAGATGATTTTCCCTTCAACACGGTGTCAGTTTCCACACCCGCTTTATCTGTCCAATGATAAAGATGATGCCATCCAAAATAATTACCTATACCCAGTATTATCATAAATATAAGACCAACACCTATAAACATGGAATAAGACTCCCATAGTCTCTTAAAAGTAGTGTACCATCCGGCATAAGCAGTGATACCTGCAGCATTGAAAAACAATCCCATTGCAGCAATCATCGTAAAAAATAAAGAATTGTGCAGGAAGTTAGACCAAAAACGAGTGTGATTGCCATCATCACCAAACCAGGTCATAGCCATACATACCAATCCCAGTCCAATGGACCCGAAAAGTACATTTCTTGTTGATGAGGTCATTTTATATTGGTTCATATTTCGTATATTATTTTTTTACTCAATAAGTTTTAAAATCCGATTTTCTAATAATACATGGTTAATGTGCCATATTTTCACCTTCCACAGCAGCAGTAGCAGCGGGTGCTACCTCCTTTTTAGCAACCATACTTAAAGGAGTATCCGTTGTATTTAAAGCATTTGCCTTAGGGCTATACTCTAATTTTTTTGTTGCTGCCTGAAGTGATCGTATATACTGAATAACATCCCATCTTTCCTCATACGATAATTTATCTGCATAAGACCCCATTAAATTTTTTCCATGCATGATCGCATGATAAAATCTTCCATTAGATGAATTTATAAAATCATCTAATGTAAAATTAGCCGGCTGAACAGGATACTTGCCACCATCTTCTCTGACTAAATATCCATTGCCATCACCCTTATCACCATGACAAATAGCACATTGTATATTAAATAACAATTTACCATTAGAAAGGCTTTTATCGGTAATAGGATAAGGGTTTTTAATAATTTCCTTAATCGCACGCTCTCTCTCTTCTTCCGTATTGCCATACTCATATGGTACTGCACCATTTGCTCTATAAGCAATATTTGCTTCATGTGGCTGACCGGCCATTCCACGTGCTATTGTTCCATGAACAGGATTTCGCGGTTGCACCATTTTATGCAAATCTTCTGCTGTACCCCATCGGTTGTACTTATAATAGTCAAATAAATTAGCCTCATATGTGACAGGGTGTACCATATCCGGCATATATTCACTGCCCGTTTTATTGCCTGATGCAGACTGACAAGAAGTATATAATAAGCCCGTCAAAAGCATTAAAAATATATAAAAATTATTCAAATTACTATTCATCACCTATTTACTTAAATATTTTTAGAATTAACTTCAGATGCCTTGGTATTTTTAAAAAACATCTCAGCATCACTGGAATTTACTTCTGATTTGTCAAAAGCAATACAAAACTTGTCATCTGTAATACGATCATCTAAACGAACTGTCTTAACATTAGGTCCAAGTCCACTTACAATATAAAATGACACCGTCATACCTATAGCAGCAAATAGCACTGTCATCTCAAAAGTGATAGTATTTATTTCTTGTACTGACCAATTTGGCTTTCCTCCTAATATC
>CAZCTQ010000030.1:0-44259 GCA_964501555.1 uncultured Aureispira sp.
CTGACTTCATCAATGCACCGTCCAAATCGAATTATGCTTAAAATCAGATTTGAATGGGTAAGGAATAGAAATGAATTTTGTCGTTTTTGACCCTATCCCCAGCCCTTTCCCTTAAAATGGAAAGGGAGCTTATTTTGTTGTAAATGAATGAATTAGAAATAAAATAACAAAAATACGAACAGAAAATCAATAAAAGCACCGAATCTCATCAAATAGGTAAATTTGATACAGCCTTGATTTTTTGTTTCTTTTGTATCAAGACAAAAGAAAACTAAGTGTATAGAAAAGATAAAAGTTTTTCATTTACTTCAAAAGCTGTTGAATAACGTTAAAATCCAATAAGAATATATGGGCTCATATTGGCTTGCTTGGTAATTAACGAGAAATATAAGTATTGAAAATAAGGATAGTTCGATATAAGAAAAAGATAATCAGTACAAAGCGTTTTCATTTTCTGACTTCATCAATGCGCCGGCCAAATTATCAAACTATTTGTTGCATTAATCTTATTATCAAATGATTGTAAAATCAACAAAATGAAAGTGATGAAGTCAGGAGATAGCCTATTCTTTTTTACCGCGTTTATAAATGATCAGGCCATCTAAAAAATTGCGCAAAATCTGGTCTCCGGCATCTTTATAATTAGGATGGTCTTCCTTACGGAATAGGTCATTAAGCGCACCTTTAGTAATATTAAAATCTTTAAGTTTAAGAATCTCAATAATATCCTCATCACGTAAATGAAGTGCTACGCGAAGTTTTTTTAAAATATCATTATTAGTGAGCATGTGTTTTTTGATTGAGGTTATACAAATAAATAAGACGGATACCTTCTAATGTCAACATTCTATTTTTATAATCAAAAAGCGTATCTAATGGTTCGAGTACCGCAGATAATCCACCTGTAGCAATGACCTTATAATCATCAGAAAGCTGGGTCTTAATACGGGTCAGAATTTCTTTGATTAGCCCTATGTATCCACACAAAACGCCGGCCTGAATAGCCGAAACTGTATCATGCCCAAGGATATTATCCGGCATTTCTAAAGGGACCACCGGCAGTTGTGCTGTCTTTGTAAACAGGGAGTATAACGCCGTTTTAAGGCCGGGTGCTATGGTCACGCCTAAGATACCATGTGCCCGATCAATTGCTGTAAAGGTCAGCGCAGTACCAAAATCCACAATGATACATTTGTCGTGATAATTATGAACCGCAGCGTAAGCATTGGCCACAAGATCACTACCTATCTCATACGGAAGTGGTACATAGATATTCAGGTTTTTGAGTACTTCGGGGTTAATCAGCAATGGAAATGTCCCTATTACATTGTGCACGGCATTGATGATGACATCATTCATATCCGGGACTACACTACTAATGATACAGTGCCCGATCTCAGATGGATACCGGATATTCCATTCGAGTAGAATATTGCGCAAAGCACTCTCATAATAAAAATCCGGTTGTACTGCTTTTGTCTCGTATGCGAAGGTGTGAGACCAGCTTCCATGCTTATAGATAGCAATGACAATATTGGAATTGCCGATGTCAATAGCTAATATGGTGTCGTTGGTCAGTTGCATAAGTAGGGCAAAAGTATTTTAATTTTATCAATCACCCAACATAACACCATGACTTTTTTGAAATCACCAATAAAATCCACTATTCCATCTTGACAATCTTATGCTTTTCTGTCTTGCCATTGTAGGCTATATCAAAAACATATAAACCCGATGGCAGATCAGAAATATCTATTTCGTCGGTACAATTATGCAGGGTTTTAACTATTGTACCCTGTATATTTAATATACGGACTTGTACAGGCGCATGTGCCTCTCTTATTTGCACAATTCCATACGTAGGATTGGGGGATAAGGATAAACTCTTGATATGCTTATCTTCTGTACTTACCGTCTCACAGTATTTTGCTATGTCTTCAAGGGTACATCTGCTGGCATAGTTATCCTTTATGTATATGCGTTCTGGGTATTGCTTTATAGCCTTACACATAAATAAGGACTTGCAATAATTGAGAAATCGATTTTCTATAAGCACAATCGGTTCATTAGAATAGAAAAAAGTTGGGTCCGGCAGTGTAGAAGCGAGCGGTGGCCTTACATTGTCTAAAAAATCAAGATTAAATAATGAGTCTGTCCACACAACGAAAAGTTGCTTATTGAGGGCTTCAAGATTAGGTAATATCTTTTTATAGTCTCTGTAGGCGTATGGGCGCAACGGTTTACCATCACTGAGCCATAGCCTGTCTAACTCCCTGATATGTATCAGTCCCTGCCCATAATCATTGCCACCTCCATCATTATTAATTTCAAGGACTTTTAATTTTCTGATCGTAGATATCTGTCTGAGATCGCTATTTTCATAGCTATCTAAAGTTAGCGTTTCAAGTGAATCTAAAATCGGTAGGTAGCTCAGATCTATCCTTTTGATAATACCTGATCCGACTCTCAAGCTTTTTAAATGTGCAGTCATTATTCTGTTTGACAGTACTTTAAGTGTAGTTGTGTCAACATTAGATATGCTTAAAGCGAAATTTTCACCAGTCGTAAATACGGGTGTATCTTCTTCTGTTATATGTGTACCACTCACGTCACTTATGCTCAAAGAATTTCCTATATGTTTAATATTAGGATAAGTATAAAAATTATTGTCAATACCTAACTCATTGATCGTATCTAAAGCTAAAAACTGACCCGTAAATCTGAGTGGGTAGTAACTACTTATGTTATTCAAATATTTTAATCCTTTAAATGCTCCGATATTTATTTCCCGTCCTTGTATCTGGTTTGTAAAAAGTAGAGTGCCCGTTATACGCTCTATAGTATATAAACTGTCTAATTGTGTAATATCATTATCACTATTAGTGATAGTCAGATCCCTGACCGTAGTACAATTGCCATAGTTCTTTATAAAATTATTGATGGCTGTCTGATTGTTGAGTACGATACTGTCACACGACTGTGCCTGACCACCTAAAGAGAATAAAACAACACTAATAGTTAGAAATATAGAATGAATATTATATCGCATAATATACTTAATTTAATGCTTAATCAATAAATATCTATAAACAAGATTCTTGTACTACTTACAAGGCAATGGCAGCATAGCAACATAGCACAATAACAAGAATAAAAAATGGTAATTTTGAATTTTAATGTGCGTTTTCATAACGTTAAAGATTTAAAAAGTGAGATGTTAATTTTTTTACAAAGTTATATGCCAATTATAAAAACAACAACAAATCGCAATAATTTAATAATTATTTAACAGTTTAATTTTGGAATTTAATCAGATGATTTTTATGAGTAAAATTGAAAATACGTGGGTGTTACAAGTATTTTAATTTTATCAATCACCCAACATAACAACGTGACTTTTTTGAAATCACCAATAAAACCCAACGATAGGCATCTTTCAAAACGATATAAATGCACTATGTAACACGCATTAAATACCGAGGTCGCCGAGCATTTCTACTAATTTTTTATCAAGGGCAATTTCTGTTTCTTTAAATGCAGTAGCATCTTTAAGCTCGGCTTTTACACTACAATAAAATTTGATCTTAGGTTCTGTGCCGGATGGTCTTGCAGAAATAATGCTTCCGTCTTCTGTAAAGAACTGAAGTACATCCGATGATGGTAAATCTATTATTTCAGACCTCCCAGACAATTTATCTATCGAAACAGATGTTTTATAGTCCTTAACCATGATGACACGGCTTCCACCTAAGCTTTCGGGGGTTTGATGGCGGAAATTCATCATCATCGACTTGATCTCTTCAGAGCCCTCCTTACCTTTTTTAGTAATGGAAATGAGTTTTTCCTTATAAAAGCCATATTCCGTATAAAGTTCTATCAGCGCGTCATACATACTCCTACCCTGATCCTTATACCAGGCAGTCATCTCAGCAAACATACAGCAGGAAACAACAGCGTCTTTGTCGCGCGCATGATCGCCTACTAAATATCCGTAGCTCTCCTCACCACCCACTAAAAACGTTTTTTGCCCTTCGTGTTTTGTCATGTATTCGCCTATGTACTTGAATCCTGTCAATACATTATAACAATCTACTCCTTTAGACGCAGCGATAGTATCAATCATATACGAAGTAACTATCGTCTTCATGATATACGGTGTGGCGACCGGTTTTCCGGAGTTTTTATACGCTGTCAGGACGTAATTTGTCAGCAAGCACAACGCCTGATTTCCATTGAGCAGGATAAATTTCCCGTCACCATTTTTAATCGCAAGCCCAACTCTGTCAGCATCAGGATCTGTTGCCATGATGATATCGGCATCGACTTCTGCACCTTTGGCAAGGGCTAAGGTCATAGCTTCTGCTTCTTCAGGATTAGGATAGATTACTGTAGGAAAATTGCCATCGGCTGTCATTTGCTCCTTTACGAGGATGACATTTTCAAAGCCAAAACGATTTAGCGCCGGTGGTATCAACTGGCTTCCAGTACCATGCAATGGCGAATATACAATCTTCAAATCCCGCTGTCGATGAATTGCTTCTCTGGATATAGACACCTTAAATATAGCATCTAAATATTTTTCGTCTATATTCTTGCCAATGATTTCAACGTTACTTTCGATACGGTCAAAACGAATGTCTGCTACGTTTTTGACCTTCGCAACCTCAGCCATGACAGCTTCATCATGCGGAAATACAAGTTGTCCGCCATCAGCACCATAAGCTTTGTAGCCATTGTATTCTTTGGGATTGTGGGATGCTGTGAGCATGACACCGCCCTGACAACCCAATTCCCGAATAGTAAAAGATAATTCAGGGGTAGGGCGCAGGCTTTCAAAAAAATACACATGGATGCCATTTGCTGAAAAAACATCAGCTACGACATTTGCAAAAATGGTCGAATTGTTTCTGGAATCGTGAGCGATGGCTACTTTTACTTTTTGGCCTTTGTATAGATTGTTGAGATAATTGCTAAATCCCTGTGTTGCAGCACCTAAAGTGTATTTATTTACACGGTTAGACCCTGGTCCCATAATGCCACGAAGTCCACCAGTACCAAATTCTAAATTTTGATAAAAAGCATCTGTCAATTCCTTTTCAGCTCCTGCTCTTATCAATTCGCGTAATGTCGCTTTCGTATTGTCATCGTAATTGCCATCAAGCCATGACTGAATGTTGTCTTTGATTGCCTGGTCAATATTTAAGTTTATCATGGGAATTATACTTTTTTATTATCACCTAATTGTCTATAATGATCCTATTATGAAATACAAAAGTACAACAACTATCCAATACTTTGGGAGATAAAATCAGCATTTTTTGAGACAAAGTATAGTCATTGCTACGGGGCGAAATATGGAATGAGTGTGATGCTCGATATGGTAGTAGTTTTGTGCTGAAACAGGCATTCATTATGAATAGTCGGATGGATAGTTTTGTTGTCGCAAATTTAGCAAATATTTGCGACAACAAAATATTTTTGAGAGTCTTTACTTTTTGCCAATCCTACATGGCATTTTTATCCTTGAAACAGATTGTTTTTAATTTATTTATGATAAATTTTCGTCACACATTTAGCGATAATTCGTGACTAAACAAGCGTTTTCAAGAATTATTTTGTTTCGGTTTCAAAAATATAGAAATAATAAGCCCAATAGCCACAATCACGTCCACCGCGTTCCAGAGTTCTCTACCCAATGCAACTTTGAAAAATGGTTGGAACAACAAAGCAAGTCCGATGTAAATTATCATTTCTGTCTGTCTGCTCTGTTGGTTGGCTTGGTAGGCAAGCATTGCAAAACCAATAAGTCCTGCAATCCTTACAAGTTGAAAAAAACCGTAAGGCATATCAAGCAAGCAAAGGAAAAACAATACGGTAAGAATTATTTTAACTGTATTTATCATTTTTTGTTCGTGTTTATACTAATTGATTCAAACTGTGGCAACTCCGTGGTTTTAAAGTAATGGTTTGTGATTTTGTTTTTACTTTATCTTAACTGATAATGCTATTTTTTCTATTAACTGTGTCGCTTTATCAACGTCAACATCTGTTTTTGGTCTGTCTGTTTAATTTTTGTACGATCCAACGTTATCCTTTTCCCTTCATCAAAAATAAGGATAACGGTTCATTTGAGAAAGTGCTTTTATTATAGGGTTTGTATGGTGCGTATGATTTAAATGACTTAAACGGTTTATAATTTTTGTATGATTTGTATGGTTCGTATTGGGTGTAAATGTTGGCAGCGCCTTCAATAAATCCTACCGCATAACCATCATGATCTCTTATAATCCCATCATCATACCAACCCAAATGCTTCCCATTAAATCCATAGATGTCAAATATAGGGTCAGATAAAAAATATGGGGAGAAGTTCTAATTTTGTAACCCAAAAAGTCTTTAAAGCTATCTCTCTCTCAATAATTTTCACTACCTATGGTTAAAATGAATCTTATGCTCGTTAATATCAATTAAATCTTTAATACAAAAAAATCTCCCACGTCAGGAATCTTAATACAATAGTAACCAGAATCAAAACTACCACTGTCTATTACTAATTTCCCAAAAATATCTGTTGAAAAACTTGTATTCCCTCCGATGGACACTGGACTTCCGTTTAGCTTAAATATCTTGATGTCATTTTTCGGGCTGCCTAATTCAATATTTATTATACTTGAAGTAGGATTTGGATAAATTTTTATATTAAAGAGATCTTCTTTTATGTTCTTATCATATTTGATTTCAATTGAGTCAGATTTCATACATTGTGTCGCTATATTTAAAGCAGATAAGAAATATATACCAGGTTGGTCTATCTGAGTGAAAGCATTTGTATCACCATTACTCCATTCATAAATCACATTAGGTTCATTTTGGAAGTTATTAATAACGACTATTGAATTACCTGGGGTTATAATCACCAATGAGTCAAGGTTTACAGCAGGAAGTGGGTTAACTATTGTTGAATTTTCTAATTCTGAAAAACATCCATTCTCGTCCGTGTAAAAATTATTAATTTTATAATTTCCAGGTAGTATTGGATTAAATGTGTAAGTGATACCTTTTTGTTCATTTATTTTATTTCCATTTAGAAATTCACTAAATATAGAATTATTTGGTATATTTTGATTAAGAGTTAAAGTTGCAGGATCGTCTAGTTCGCAATAAGCATCATCCAAACCATAGAGAACTAAAGTAGGTTTGGGATAAACATTAATAACAACTTGGGAAGCACTGTCTTTACATCCAAATCCATTGGTAAAACTATATTGAATATTAACGTTGTTTGTAGCAAAATCCGGTCTAAAAACAGCTTTGCCCGGTGTCGTGTTTTCTATAAATAAACCAGAAAATATACCTCCAATTTGACTTCCTAATAAATTTGATATATCTTGCTTTTCGCAATAGTTCTGTTGTAATCCAGTAAAATTTACATAAGTAACAGAATCTATTTTGACCGAATATGAAGAAGAGTCAAAACAACCATTATTATTTGTAATGACTATTAATGTGGGGTAGCTTCCATCGGGTATAGTATCAGGAATATTAATTGTGTTTATACTTCCATAATTAAAGCTCATACTTGCAATGTTGACTTGAATGGAAAAATCACTGGTTGTGGCTACACTTAAATTTTTAATAACCAGTTTTTCATTTTCACAAGTTTTATCAAAATTAAAGTTACTGATAGGTTTAAGTTTGTTGTTTATAGTATATGTGCCTGTTTGGATACATCCATCTTGATTAATCGAAACTTGCATACTTCTTGAAGTTCCATTTGAATCTAAATAGCATTTAAAGTCTTCCTTTGCTGTAAAATCAGGATCTATCCCTTCTATTGTTATTTTTACCTCAGATAATTGTTCAATAAATTTAGATTTATTTTTTATCGTTGTTGAATCACCAAAACAAACCGGATCAAAATCAAAATTTAACTCCGGCAAAAACTTTGTTCCCATAATAAATGATGTGTCGATTGTAGGGCATCCGATTGTCGCATAGGAAAGTTTCACTTTAACAGTCTCGCCATTACCTAAGTAGATCTTATAATTTTCAATATCTTTCATGTATTGAATCCCTGTCAATTCCTGATCAAGAGTGTCAAAGAAAGTTATTTTTTCTTTTATATATAATGTATCAAAGGATGAATAGGATTTTAGGATTATGGGATTATTTTTCTTATAACATTCAATTGGTTGTTGTGTACCATCTAGCATTATTATGGGTGGAAAATGTAGGGAAATATTTATGGTGTCAATAATCAAAGGCATGGTATCTCTAGGTATAGAAGTACGAATAATTGTATCACTTTTGAAAAATCTCAATTGATTTGAAAAGGACAAAGTATCCGACTGCATATTATTTTTAACCCAAACAAAATCATATTGAGATGTATCTATATCAGATTTTAAAGTGATAGTATCACCTATAGATACACAAAAAATGGTGTCTATTCTGGTTACTATCGTATCTGTCATACAAAAGACCATGCTATGATACAAAAGAATCAAAGCTATTACGAGTAGGGATTTTATTACTTTTATTCTCATCATAAACAATTTAAATCATAAGGATTTTCAATGGTTGCACCTTCTTCATCGGTTCTCATAATATGAAGAAAATAGCTTCCGTTTTTCTCAATTACAAATAAGTAAACCAACCCTACACCAATAGGCTTTGTTATAGCTAAACTTGTTATATAATTGAAATCAGTATAAGTATTGCACCATAAATAATTCCTGTTTTTGTATTCAGCAACAAAACTTAGTTTATCCTTCCCCTTATTAGTCACACCTGAAAGTTGAATACTATTTCTTGAAGACTCATAAGATTTCAAGCTCACTACATCATAATTTTTAACATCCGATATAAATGCATTTTTATTGTTTATAGATATTTCTATAGTTTTTCCTGTACCTGACGATATTATGCCTGTTAAAAATAATTTACCATTTGATTGAGATAGATTTGCAGAATTAAACGACTCATTAAATGATAAGTCATATTTACGATATGATGTGCCATTTGTATTATCATAAATCAGCGCCATCTCGGCATTTCTATGATTCAAAACAATAAATCGATCTTTATCTAAAGGTAGGAGTGATTGAATGGTATCATTTTCAAAATATGTTTTAACATACAAGGGCTTAAGATTTTTATCCATTTTCATAATACATGAATATTTTTTTGAAAATGATGCCAACTGTCCAATAAGATACAGTCCATTAGAAGTATCAATAACCATTTTTTTAAATGCTACAGATGAAATATCATTGTATGATGTATCAATAAATTGTTCAAAAGAGTCAAAATAAGAAACGGTTTTGAAAGTACTGTCTATTTTATAAATCTCTGGCTGACCATTGATTATAGAGCTTAAATAATATTGATTCTTATATTTTCCAAAGTCAATAAGTTCTGCACCTACCTTATCCCACAGTACTTCATACCTGACACTCCATTTTTCATTGTTTAAGGATTGAATTATTTTTATAATTTTTATACTATTATCCGGGCTCTGAACAGCAGTGACAAAACTATTTTGGTCAGATGGAAATATGTTTGTATTGAAGGACGATGTACACGCTAACCCATCAAGCGATAAAGAATAATTTGGGATCAGTTTATTGGATTGGTAATCCAGATCCCACTTATCTATTTGGCATGAGGAATAAATGAAAATAAGTAAAATTAATTTAAAATTGATCCTATTTAACTTCATAGCATTAAAATTTCCAGATTAGACTCATTTCTTCACCAAACTCTAAAACAGGCATAAATCGCTTTATTTGATTACCTTGATCACTCGAAATTCCTTTATTTTTCTTGGCTTGATTAATTTTGTTGATTTGCTTTTTATGAGAAAAGTTTAAATGAATTGCATTAGCAATTAACGTTCCAACTGCTATTCCTGTGCTAACAACAAATTTTTTATGATTGCGATTAGCCCTTTCATACTCACGGTTAGCGCTTCTGAAAGTAGATGCATCTTTGTGCAAACTATAACTCTTCTCTGATTTAATTTTACTTATTATTGCAAAAGTACTTGATCCTATAAATAATGATCCATAAGTTATAGTTTTTAGTAACCGTGTGTTATCATTTAAACCATATCTGATATGACCGTATCCTGGAAGTGCGTAATCTATAAGTCCAGGTTTTGAATATTTAAGAGTATCTTTTTTAAACACTATGTTAATTTCTTTTTTCATCAATGATTGAGTTTTAATATCAATAGTAGATAATGGTGGTAAAATTCCTTTTTCTATTGCTTTATTTGTTAGAGATGCCAAGTATTCTTCTTCAGATTGATCTGACCACTTATAGCTAGATTTTTCTATTTCCTTTACTTTGTCTTTATAATCATAGGCGGTATTATTTCGAGGTAAAATGTCAATAGAACTTATTTTTAATTCGTATTCTTTTTCGGAATTATGACCAATTCTAAATTTTATTTTTTTGACTAAACCTTCTTCATATGCATTGAAGGTCGGTTTGTTAAGGAGAGAAGCTGGTATGTTTCTACTTTTTATTAATGTCTCCAGTACAAACATTTCTCCTACGTAAATATTAAAAAAATTATTATCTTTATCTTGATCCATCCCTTTAGAGCCTTGAAGCTTAAAGTCAAGACTTTCAGAATATTTAAAGCGCTTATATAAAAGTGGTAGTTCATGAGCTCCTTTAAATAATTCAAAACTATAAGCGTATGGAGTATATACGGTAGGAGTTAAAGAGTACAAAATATCGGTTATCGTACTAGTTGAACCTTGAAACAACTCATTCATAATAGTCATGGATCTTTTTCGATCTACCGTATCCAAATTATTATCAATTATATTTAAAGTGGACTCAAAAAACAATTTATATTTGTATTCCGCCTCTTCCTTAAAAGGAGCCAAGTCAATTGGATCTAATTTATATCTTGTTGTATCATTTTGTGCCTGTAGAGTACATAGAATAGTAAAGAAAGCAAGAAAAGTAAAGATCTTTCGCATCAATTTAACTTATATTTGAAAAAAACTATTTTTCCGGAATTGTCGTCATATTTTATATCTGAGATGGTGATACTCGTTATATGTGTGTCATAAGATCTTTTTACGGAAAGTAATTCATCTATAAAGTTATCATACTTAGGATTAGACGCTCCTCCTGATTTGGAAATAGAAATATTTCCATTAATCCATTTTTTTAATAGAGATTCACTCGTATTTTTTTTATCTTCTATACCCTTTATTTTCAGTATTTTATTATTACCATACTCAGCCAAATTCATTAATTCTTTCGCCAAACCTTCGTTGGAAACTTTAACATGAAAAACATCTGAAGCTTCCTTTACAAATCCATCATTACTATTATAGATTTTATAGTTGATACGATATTTACCCACAATATTTGATGATATTTCCACTTCCTTTCCTACTTTGCTTGAAAAGTCTAAATCACCACTTAAACAACTCCAATCAATTTGGTCAGTAGGTCGAGTATCATCATATTCAATCCTTAACTTTATTCTCTCACCAATATTAAAACTTCTATTACCTTTAAAAAAAATCTCAGGGCATCCACTATTTCCACTTGGTCCTTTTCTGGTAGGGCATGCATCTATTTTGTCATTTATTCCATCCCCATCAGTATCAAAATCTTTATTTCTTATTGTTGTTGAGCTTTCTGAAGATACTTTTGGTTTTCCGTCGTTTGTACCTGTTTTTGCTTGATCTTTTGGAGGAACTGTCGGCGTTTCTCCTTCACCTTTAATTTTGAGCTTCACATTTATATTAAGTGTGTCACAAAGATCCATACCATCAAAACATATTTTTAAAGTGTGTTTTCCTAATCTGCTGATTTTTGTGGTACATGGATTTTGGCTTATACAAATTTCAGTTCCATCAATATAATATGATTTTTTAAAATCCGCATAATCATTTTTTAACGATAATGTGAAAGCAGAATCTTTAAAAACCGGACTTGGGTCATTAATATTAAAAGACCCAATTGTTGGTGGAGAAGGTTTTTCAATAGATATTATAGGTTCATCGCCTCTTGGAGTTTCTGGGACATGCGGCTTAGGTTTCGTTATTTGGGGGTAAACAAAAATTAATATTCCTACCAATAATAACAATAATGCCATTAACAGTATCCAAAACCAATTTTTATTAAATACTGACTTTTCTTTTTTATTTTCCATATTCCAGTTTATTTGTATCACTTTTATTTACTACATTAGTGAGATTTATAACATCAAGTAAAAAGTTGATAGGAATTCCCAACCCCTTCAATTCTTGATTTGCAAAATGTATAGCAATTAATTTTCCATTTTCATCAAATATAGGTGATCCGCTGGATCCACCTGTAGTTGGTATGTCGTAAGTAATTTCAAAATTACTTGGAGCTTTAGATATATTTCCTTTGGATATTTGGTAATCAATATCACCTTTTTCATAACTATATCCTGATGTAATGCCACCTGAATAACCTAATAAGGTCGTCTCATCTCCTAAACTTATACAAGCCATATTTGTATTAATATCATTTTTTAGGTCAATAAAGTACAAATCAGGATCTTTAATATCAGTTGCCAGAACAGATATATCAACATTTCCTTCTGATGACCATCTCAAGACTTGACTATTTCCAGTGCCAAGTTTAGTAAGTATCTGTTGGTATGTTATATCCTCATTTAATGGGAACAATGATCCTGAAGGAATAAATTTTATTATGTCTGAATGTGTTATAAATTGTCTGTTTGTGTTTCTGGGCAAACCAAGAGCCTTTTCTGCGTCATCTGTTATAATTCTAATTTGTTCATAAAATATCTTTTCGTTTTTACTATCGTAATCCCTTTTGTTTATTAACCATGAAGGATCTGCCACATGTCTATTAGTTGCCAAGTTGGCTCTATCCGTTGGGCTTTCGTTTTTAATTAAAAATCCTGTTCCAGTTATAAAAAATGGCAATAACTTATTTTGATCGATACTAAAAGCTTCCTTTAAAGTTCGGTTCTTTTCATATTGTCTCTTATCATAACCTATAAATAACTTCTTTTCTCCAAAATTTACTTTGAGAAAGTAAGTATGACAAATTAACCCCACACTTTTATCATATTTCTTTTGAATACATTTCACATCACACGGTGCTGACATACATGGATCAGGCTTGTCAATGAATAACTTTTTAATGGCTATACCTCCTACAGACAAGGCAGCAATCAAACCTATTAATAGAAAAATAATAGTATAAGGTACAGGTGATGAAATATCCACCTTACTCCAATCAAACCTTTCCTGATCTGCAAATTTTATTAAGTCATCTCGTGTGACCTTAATTTTTGAATCATTAATCTTAGTACCATTAACAAATGTTCCATTCGTACTTGTATCCTCAAGTTCGTAAGTGCCATCACTATAAATATATAAAATGGCATGATTCCTGCTTGTTTTATCATTTGAAGCTTCGAGAATATAATCATTACTAGAATGTCTTCCAATTTTAATAGTCTTATCTAATTTCATTTTTGTCTATTTTGATTTTTGTATAATTATTGAATCTTTTAAAGCAGTAATTTTAATATTATTATCCTCAAGGATTTGAGTATCAAATGAATCTTTATGTAGGTGAATAATATTAATGTCATCTAATCTCATAATGCTATCCATTGCATTACAATCCAAATAGTTCTTATAATAAGTAATTTTATCATCCTTTGATTCTGGTTGTTTGAAATCCTTAATAAAAATCCAATAACTAAAAAACAAAAGTCCAAAAATTGCAATGGCGGCAATTAATTCTTTATATTGGTAAATAAATTTTAATTTTCTGAATTCCTGACTAAAAATCAAAACGGTTAAGTTATCGTGTTTTGAATTTTTCGTTATAATTCCTTCCTCTTCACTTAAATCACATAACTTCTCATTTATTTCACTTAAACTACTACCGTTATTCACAGTTGATAAAATTTGTCTATCACTCAAAAGACCATGTACACCATCAGAGGTTAATAATATAATATCATTTTCTTTAATTTTAAGATCCTTAACTTCTATTTGAATCTTTAATGTAGCACCTAATGCTCGTGTGATAATATTTGACTTAGGATGGTTTTGGGCATCTTTTTTGGATATTTTTTTATCATTAAGCAATTCTTGAACATATGAATGATCTTTTGTTCTAAAAATAATCCTTCCATCTCTGATTTGATAAATACGACTATCACCCATGTGAAAAGAAATACCTTTTGATCTATGAATATAAATCATAGCTAAGGTGGTTTTCATTCCGCTTAAATCAGAGTTTTCATCCCCTTGCTCAATTAATTGTTTGTTGGATTCAATAATAGAATTTATCAGGAATTCTTTAATTTCAACATCTCCTTTATAATTTCTAAATGAATTAATAATATAATTTGCCACCCATTTAGATGCAAATGCTCCTCCATTGTAGCCACCGGCTCCATCACAAAGAACCAATAAGGTTCCCATCTTACCTTTAAATGCTAAAGCATAATCTTGGTTTTGCTCTCTACCTCCAATCTTGGAATTAATTGCTATGCCTTTTTCATTTACCATTGAACTAAACCTATTAAAATTACCGTTAGACAGACTAATACCACTACAATTACAATTTTTACTGGATTACTAAAAAAATCACTCCCATTTAAAAAATCACTTAATTTTTCAAATAAAGTTGGTGATTTTATTCTTTTTATAGCACGAATTATTTCATCTGCATTTTTATATCTTTTATTGATATCCGGATTCAGTGCTTTATTTATAATCCCTTTAATTTTGTTTGAATATTCACCGTGTTTGAAATTTGAATTATATATCAAGTTTAATATCTCGTTTTTATCTTCTGACTGGAATGGTAGTTTCCCCTTATTAAAAATTTGATATAAAATAATACCTACTGACCAAAGATCTGCCCTTTGATCAACCTGTTTTAATTCCATACTTTCAGGAGATGAATATTTTGGTGTTCCTACATAGGAATCTAATTTCGTACTCATATTCATCACAAGATCGTAATCAATAATTTTTGTAAACTTACTTCTAAATTCAACAAGTATATTACTTGGCTTAATATCTCTATGGATATAAGAATTGCTATGCAATCCTTTCAAACCTTCAAGTACTTGAATTAATATATAAAGATGATTGTCTATGTTAAAGTTATTAAACACTTTTTCATAATCGGCTCCATCTATGTATTCCAAGACTATGTGCCTTCTATTATTTTGATGTATTTCTTCATACACTTGCATCAAATTTTTATGCTTCAAAGGAAATTCTGCATTGTTTTTCCAAAAATTTAAAGTAATTGGACTTTTCTCATTTTCAGGTTTTAAAACTTTAATTGCAACTCTCTGATGTTCGTTGCTTATAGCTTTATATATTTTTGCCATTTTCCCTTCACCAATCAGATCAGTGGGTGCATTAAAGGAATAAGATTTAATACCTGATAATTTTACGGTATAAATTTCTGGTGGTGGTTCCATAAATTAACTAATTTTAGTACTGAGGGATATCACTAATTGGTTTGAAATCTTTATTTTGATGCATATCTTGTAAAATGTCATCAACAACATAAAATAAAAGATCATAACCTCCAATTTTTATTCTATCTCCATGCTTAAGCATAGCATAATTTTGATGATGATAAAGATCTTTATCATTTAAAATTGTTCCCACATTGGATCCGTCATCTCTCAATTCAAAAATTAAGTTGGTATCGTCAATAACTCTTGAATTTAGCAGAGCATGTTTTTCAGAAACTGACTTTTCTAATAATCTGATATTCGAAGAAGTTCCTGATCCTATAGTATTTCTGCCATGGTAAACAATCCAAAATTCACCATATATATTTTTTGAAAATGAAAATAGCACCCCGGCTATTTTTCTATGAGTCCTATTGAGAATGTCCTGACCGCCAGAGGGTCCAAAAACAGTACCTTCGTTTGGAAGATTGGTAGCTACAACGTTGGGCTCAAATACTGTTTTATTATTTTCTTTTGCCATATTGATATTTATTTTAAAAGTTTACAATTTTTCAATTTGGCGTTTACGCAAAAAAAGAACGTAGGCTAATTCCCATCACTCTGTTCAGAAGGCGCTTGCAAAACCCGTAACACTAAGTAAAAAGGAACGCCTTCGATTTACCGTAGGTGTTTCCACTTTCACTTCCTTGTATCTCTGAAAAAATTGCAAGATTTCTTTAACAGAAAATTCTTCAAGCTAAACGCTATATTTTATATGTCTTTATCTTTTAGTTTTATCATCTACTAATTATTGTATTGCGCAAAGCTATAAATATTTTTAATAGGTTGTATCACATTCTTTAAAAATATTCAGGGTTTTTTTTCCATATCTGTGTTACTTGGGTGCCCGCTTGCATTGCCTATAAATAACGTAAGGATTATATTCGATATCTTCTTTAGTTACTGTTATTTTAACCTATGGTTTTCTGTTCTTTTTTTGTTTTAATATTTGCGTGTTTCAGTATGGTAGTCAATAGACCTTTCTTGACCTTTTGGGTTGGGCAAGGTCAACTGTTTCATCTTGAGGAGGTATTGCACTATTGTGTAGCTATCACTTGATAATCAGACTATTAATATAAAATTTGTTTATGTATGGATAAAAATATTGTTTAATGGTTTTCTCACCACGATTGAAAGATTTACCATAAATTTGTAATGGAAATAAAGAACTCATTTCATTGAGCAAAAATCATGGATCACAAACCGATATATTGGGAATATTTTCGACTTGAAGAGTCTGCCTATAGGGATAAGGTTAAGATGTATGAAGATAATTCAGAGCAGATAGCTGTATTGTTATTTGAGGATAAGTTTGAGATAGATATTGATTATTTGTTTTGTCTCTTTGAAATAGGTAGATACGAGCGTTTCCTTAGTAAGGTCAATCCATTGGTAGAATTAGTAATTATGGAAAATATCTATGATTATCGAGGTGTCGATATATACAAGGAGCTGCTATTTAGGAAAGCCGCCTGCCACTATCAATTGCACCAATATGACCAAGCAGGGACTATATTGAAGCAACTCATCAGTATGGACAAATCCAATCCGTACTATATGGGTCTATACAGGATATGCCTTAGAAAAACGCACAATGATATCTATCTTTCTTTCAAAGCCATGGCCATAGCCTCTTTTATCATAGTGCTTGGCATTACTGTCGCCCGTATCTTATTAGAACCATTGTTTCAGTATTATTTTGCACCATTTATCGTACTCCGGACTGGTCTTTTGATAGTTGCTATCTCGCTATTAGTTGGCATTGAGTCTTTCTTCCAGTATAAGATTTATAAGGAGACGGGTATGTTTTCTTTCCAGCTAGTGAATAGGATTTTTGGGATATAACCGGATTATTTTCAATTCTTCATATTTATAATTGGTACAAGATATGTTGAAATGTTATCTTTGTGCGGAAAAAAAAATAATTAAGCATTCATGAGCCTTTTAACAGTCGGAACTGTCGCATTTGACAGCATAGAAACGCCACTTGGCAATGCAGAGAAAGTAATCGGTGGCGCTTGCACTTATATTAGTTGGGCAGCATCTTATTTTACAGATGATATACATTTGGTATCCATCATCGGCGATGATTTTCCTAAATCAGAGCTTGACAGTCTTAAAGAAAGAGGTGTTAATCTGGATGGCCTCGATATTGTCAAAGGTGGAAAATCTTTCTTCTGGGCTGGAAGGTATCATGAAAACATGAATAACCGCGATACGCTGATTACGGATCTAAATGTACTAGCGGCTTTCAAACCTAGATTACCGGAAGCTTCACGCTCAGCTAAATATGTCATGTTGGGTAATCTTACGCCTTCTATACAAAATGATGTCCTTGACCAATTAGACGGAAGTCAAAAACTTATAGCCTTAGACACGATGAATTACTGGATGGATAGTGCTATGGACGAATTGCGTCACGTAATTTCACGTGTAGATCTGCTCACTATCAATGATGAAGAAGCTAAGCAATTATCGGGTGAAAACTCTTTAGTAAAAGCATCTGAAGTCATCCATGATATGGGTGTCAAGTACCTAGTCATCAAGAAAGGCGAGCATGGTGCTTTGCTCTTCTCTTCTGACGATATGTTTTATGCGCCGGCACTGCCTTTAAGTCAGGTGGTAGATCCTACCGGTGCAGGTGATACATTTGCAGGTGGACTAATGGGGTATCTGGCAAGTTCGGATGATATCAGTATGAGCAATATGAAACGGGCTATTATAGCCGGGTCGGCAATGGCCTCTTTTTGTGTCGAAGACTTTAGTCTTAATCGGCTTAAATCATTGTCATGGCCTGAGATTAAAGAACGATTTAATCAGTTTAAGCATTTGATGTATTTTGATTCGCTCTAATCTAATGCTTTTAGTTCTAGATCGAGGATACGCTTTAGCTCTACTTGACCCTTATCGGTAAAGGTTACTACACGAGAACCAGATTGTTTTTTAATCCACCCTAGTTTGAGGAATTGGCTAAAGATGGCAGACCCTAAAAGACCACCGATGTGAAATTCCTGTTCGCTCCAATCAAGGCATGTTTTTGCACACATTTTCTTTTTGTTTTGCAATTCGATAATATCAATACCTATACTATCAAAAAACCGCCTTCCTGCAGGTGTAATATCATAATGCTCGCCACTAAGACGGATATATGATTGCTCCACCAGCTTGAAAGTAATCATTACGCCTACTTTTCCGGCCAGATGACTATAACATGAGCGGCAGTATTTAAAATCATTGCCTTTAGTGTGGTTTTTGACTATTGGATTTATGCGAGTGTCCACTACATTTAGCTTCAATAAATCTTCCTTATTTAATTTGATAAGCTTGTATTGTCTTATATCGTCTTGCCTTTCTTCTGTAACGATACCCTTGTCAATCAATGACAGCAGATGTTGGTCAATGATGTTTGTAGGTGTATTAGTGGCTACAGCCAATTCTTTATCTGTAAAAGACCGACCTTCCTTCAATATATTTAGGATATTATTTTTTATTGTATCTTGCATAACTGGAAAATTACACCTTTATCGTGTTTGTCATTATTGTAAATAAGTATTATTAACATTAATCGTAAATAATAGTTAAAAATATTAAACTATTATTGATAAAAAATAATTTATGACTTTATTGTCTTAATTATATAAATGCAAAACGGGGTAAAAAGTTTAAAAAGATTTGGATAATTTTTAATACCCATTATACATTCAAATTAACCAATCCTTATAAAAAAATAGCAAATCTCTGCATTAGAAAGCTTCATAATAGCTACGGCTATGATTGCGTTTTCTGCCTTGATATTTACTATTTTATCTACTAAATCTTTGGATCACTTAAAAATATAATGAGTATAAATCAAATATGTATCCATTTTGGTCAATGCGTTTCAAATTTGATTTGAAATCCTGTCATAAGTGATACAATTATGATTGGGCTTTTTCGATGAATAACATAATCATTATATTTTTGATAGTCAATATAATGTAGATTTATTTTGTCATTAATAAATATTTTTCAAAACAAAAAAAAGAAGGATTTAGTGTTTATTGCATTCGTGGCTGTATAAGTTTAGCTATCAGTGCTGTCCATCCAGTTTGATGCGCAGCGCCTAAACCTCGGCCATTATCACCGTGAAAATATTCGTAAAATAGCATATAATCTTTAAAATTGGGATCAGTTTGTATTTTTTTTGCACTCCCGTTAAAAGGTCGGTATCCGTTTTCATCTCTAAGAAATAGATTACACAACCTATTGCTTAGATCTGAAGCTATTTCATCCAGTGTATGTTCTTCACCACTACCAGTAGGATACTCTACTTTAAAGTCGTCCTGAAAATAAAAATGGAAGCGTTGGAGACTTTCTACTAACAAAAAATTGAGAGGAAACCAAATCGGACCACGCCAATTGCTATTGCCACCAAAAATTTTGCTATCGCTTTCACTAGGTAGATATTTTACAACCTGTACACCGTCGGCCGTCGGGAATGTATAGGGGTTAGCTTCATATTCCTTTGACAATGCCCTGATGCCATAGTCGCTCAGGAATGCATTCGGATTAAGAGCATGACCTAAAACGCGCTTTAACCGATCAGGAGTGACCATGCTTAAAAGATGTTTACCACCTTTGTTTTGTTCTTCGTAGCGAGCTACTACCGACACTAATTCAGGTTTGTATTTTAAAATCCATTGCATACGTCTTTCAAAGTTAGGTAATTTAGTAAGGAAGTCATGCTCGAAGACCTCCACTGCAAAAATAGGGATGAGGCCTACAATACTTCTTAGTTTCAAGCTGATGCTTTGACTTTCATTGATACGTAGAGCGCTGTAGAAAAATCCGTCTTCTTCATCCCACAGGCCTTCATTATTGTCGCCTATCGTATTTAAAGCATTAGCAATATAGAGGAAGTGTTCAAAAAACTTAGTGGCCATATCTTCATAGACGGGATTATATATCGCTAATTCGAGAGCGATGCGCATCATATTTAAAGAAAACATAGCCATCCATCCCGTACCATCTGTTTGCTCTAAGTCCCATCCATTGTTGATTAAATCCTCGCGGTCAAATACACCTATATTATCCAGTCCGAGAAAACCACCACCAAATATATTATTACCGCTTTTATCTTTTCTGTTGACCCACCAAGTAAAATGGATCAGGAGTTTTTGGAAGACGGATTCAAGAAACATCAAGTCTGGCTTGCCTTTCTTTTTTTCATCAATTTTAAAAACACGAAATGTAGCCCACGCATGTACAGGTGGATTGACATTGTCAAAATCCCATTCATAGGCTGGGAGTTTGCCATTGGGATGCATAAACCATTCTCTGGTAAAAAGCAACAACTGGCTTTTGGCAAAATCGGGATCTATCACCGCTAATGAAACACAATGGAAAGCTAGATCCCAGGTTGCATACCAAGGATATTCCCACTTGTCTGGCATAGAGATTATATCTTTATTGTTGAGTGTTTTCCATCCGCTATTTCTAATTTTATATCTGCTCACAGGAGGTTTGGGTTGGTCAGGGTCACCTTCAAGCCATTGAGCTACGTCATAATAGTAAAATTGCTTACTCCATAATAAACCTGCAAAGGCTTGACGCTGTATTGCTATGCGCTCTGTATCGCAAATATCGCATTGGATTTCGTTATAAAATACGTCCGTCTCTTGTTTTCTTTGATCAAAGATCGCGTCAAATTTATCAAAAGCGTTGTCAATAGCTGGACACAACCTAAATTTAAAAACCTTACTTTCTCCTGATTTTACAGTAAAATCCAATTTTATGCTTGCCTTAGTACCTTGTTTATTCTTGTTTATAGTAGCCTTGTTGCCTGTAAGTACGTATCGGTTGATGCCGTCTTTAACATAAGGTGATTGGCTATCCCAATTATACAATCGCTGTGTATTAGTTTCATTTTCGGTAAAAATAAATTCGCCTTGAGTCTCGGTGTATAAATTTGAAATTTTTAAGTTTTTATGCTGTATTAGGATATTGCCATTGTCATACAGTAGTCCTGGCTTATAATCGTTATATCCCCAAATCCAGGTATTACGAAACCAAAGTGTTGGCAATAGTGTAAGTGGTGCTTCCTGCTGACCCCGATTGCTGACCGTGATTTTAATGAGTATATCCTCAATATCTGCTTTTGCATATTCAATAAAAATATCAAAATAGTCGTCATTATCAAAAATACCGGTATCTATCAATTCATATTCGCTCTCCATGCGGCTTCTTCTTGCGTTAGTTCTTAAAAGATCATCATAAGGAAACGCATTTTGAGGATATTTATATAGCATTTTCATATAACTATGCGTCGGTGAGCTGTCTAAGTAGTAATACGACTCCTTTACATCCTCACCATGATTTCCCTGACCATTTGTGAGCCCAAAAAGTCGTTCTTTGACCATTTTATCTTTGTGATTCCACAGGCCTAAGGCGAAACACAAAGTCTGTTGATCGTCACATATTCCGCCAATGCCTTCTTCGCCCCATCGATAGGTTTTGGCTTCTGCATTATCATGGCTGGTATAATTCCATGCATCGCCACTTTCGCTATAATCTTCGCGCACAGTACCCCATTGACGGTCACTTATATAAGGTCCCCATTTTTTCCACTTGGGATTGTTCAGTCTTTCAATTTCTTCATTCATTATTTGCAAAAGCGTATTTCAACTAAGATAAATCAAATTTCTATTTCATGCGTTTTCTTTTTAATTTCGCCATTTTTTATAAGTGTTTATCAAACCATTAGTAGAAGCATCATGCGTATTTACATTTTCACTATTTGTTAATTCTGGTAATACTTGATTAGCTAATTGCTTTCCTAATTCTACGCCCCACTGGTCGAAGCTAAAGATATTCCAGATTACGCCTTGTACAAATATTTTATGCTCGTATAATGCAGTCAAGCCACCGAGATTAAAAGGTGTTATTTTCTTTAATAGGAATGAATTAGTTGGTTTATTTCCTGTAAAGACTTTGAATGGTGTCAACCTTTCGATTTGGTCATCATCCAAATGTGCTGCTTTTAATTCTGCTTTAACCTGTGAAGGTGTTTTGCCATTCATGAGTGCTTCGGTTTGTGCAAAAAAATTAGATATCAATATCTTGTGATGGTCGCCTATCGGATTATGACTGATGGCTGGTGCAATAAAATCGCATGGTAAAACATGTGTTCCTTGGTGGATAAGTTGATAAAAAGCATGCTGGCCATTAGTGCCGGGCTCGCCCCAGACGATAGGTCCTGTAGCTAGGTTGACTACATGACCGTTTCTGTCCACATGTTTGCCATTGCTTTCCATATTACCTTGCTGGAAATAGGCAGGAAAACGATGCATATATTGGTCGTATGGAAGTATAGCTTCGGTTTCAGCATCAAAAAAATTAGTGTACCATAATCCGATCAAGGCCATAAGTACGGGAATATTTGCAGCAAAATCAGTATTTCTGAAGTGGTTATCTGTTGATTCTGCGCCTTTAAGGAGCTGCTCAAAATGATCATAGCCTATAGTCAGCGCTATAGATAGTCCTATGCTACTCCACAGACTATATCGACCACCGACCCAGTCCCAAAATATAAACATATTATTAGGGTCGATACCAAATTGCTCAACAGCGGCTTCATTAGTAGATAAGGCGACAAAATGTTTTTTAATAAAATTTTCATCTTTGGCCGTTTCTAAAAACCATGCTCTTGCTGTGTGGGCATTAGTCATGGTCTCCTGGGTAGTAAATGTTTTGGATGCAATGGTAAACAAGGTCTCTTCAGGGTTTACTACTTTTAGGGTTTCAGCCATGTGAGTACCATCGATATTGGATACAAAATGAGCAGTTATACCATCAATCCAATATGGTTTTAGTGCTTCTGTGACCATCACAGGTCCTAAATCACTACCGCCAATGCCGATGTTGACGATATGTTTTATTTTTTTGCCGGTATAGCCTGTCCATGTGCCGCTATGTATTTGTTGACAAAAATCTTTCATTTTTTGTCGGGTTGCCTCTATTTCCGGCATGACATTTTGACCATCTACAGTTACTGGTTTGCCTGAAAAACTTCTCAATGCAGTATGAAGCACGGCTCTATCCTCCGTTTGATTTATTTTCTCACCTGAAAACATCGCTTCTATTGCTTCTTTAACTTTACACTCTTGAGCTAATTTAATCAATATATCCATGGTGTCCTCAGTGACTAAGTTTTTAGAATAGTCAAAAAGGATCTCGTTTAGTCGTAGGGACATCTTATCAAACCTCTTAGAATCTTGAGCAAACAAGTCCTTTATCAAAATATCTTTCATTTGATTTTGATGAGTGCTCAATGCCTTCCAGGCTTGCGTGTCAGTTGGGTTTATCTTAGGAAACATAGGTTTATTTTATTTTTTATACTTAACTTTGATTTTATCATCAATGGCTTTTGTCAGGTTAGAAGCTGCTTCTACATCCAAGAACCAATTGACTTTAGATTTTTTTGATTTTATAAGTCGAGCAGGAAAAGTCATAGGAGTACCTGACTGGTCTTCTATGGCATGAAATACAGCCTCTGCCTTATCCTTGCCAAATACAAGAAATGCGATATGTTTTGCTTGGTTTATCAAGGGTGCATTCATCGTAATGCGATCCATACCGACTTCTTTTACAAAAACAGAACGCACTGCGGGTTGCTTGTCTTTTAGGACTTCAGTATCAGGAAAAAGTGAAGCCGTATGGACATTGTCACCGAGTCCCAAAAGGACAAAATCAAATACAACTTTATCATTTGCAAAATATTGCTTCAAGGCATCATTGTAGTCTTTAGCGGATAGCTCGGGCGTTTGATCTGTTTTTATTTTAAAGATATGGCTTTGGCTGATTTCCATTGGTTTAAATAAGGCATCATTGACCATATTAAAATTTTTGCGAGCGTCGTCTTCAGGTACAAACCTTTCATCACCGAAGAAAAAATACCAGTTTGCCCAGTCAATTTCATCCCTGAAGGCCTCAGAAGCTAACATCTCGTATAACATCTTAGGCGAATTGCCACCAGAAAGTACAAAGTTAAACCGACCATGTTTTTGAACGGCGGCTTGGCCTCGCTTGACGATATAATGTGCTAAGCCATTGATTAATTGATCCGCATCTTTATATATTTTAACTGCATTCATGTCCTGGTTTTAGTGATTCAAAAAGTACGCCAACTAATATATATTATTCTGAGGCTGTATCTGGAAGGTTGATCCAGTGGAAACCGTCTTTAGCTATGAGTGCGTCTGCGATTTCAGGTCCCCATGAATTTGCCGGATAATTAGGGAAATACCTCATTTTAGTAGATTCCCAATATGTCAATATCGGCATGACTACCTCCCAGGCAGCTTCTACTTGATCTGCACGCATAAATAAGGTCTGATCGCCCGAAATAGCATCCAAAATGAGTGTTTCGTATGCTTCTGGAGATTCTTTTTTTGCACTACCGGTATAATCAAAGACCATATCTACTGTATTTAGATTCATTTCTAATCCGGGAATCTTACTCTGCAATTGTAAGCGGATTGACATATTAGGCTGGATGCTGATGATCAAACGATTGGGCTGAATTAAATTGGCACCTTCATGCATGAACATATTGTGAGGTACTTCCTTAAATTGGATCACGACACTTGAAGCTGACTTATAAAGTCTTTTTCCGGTGCGTAGATAAAAAGGTATTCCCTGCCATCGCCAGTTGTCGATATACAATTTCATCGCAGCAAAGGTTTCCGTATTAGAGTCTGGATCGACATCTTTTTCGGCTCTATATCCTGGCACTTTTTCGCCTTCCACCCATCCGGCTTCATATTGACCACGGACAGCCACGGTATCTATTGTTTTAGGGTCAATCTTTCTGATTGCGTTTAGCACATCGACTTTGCGGTCACGGACGAGGTCGGCGTCAAAATTGACAGGTGGTTCCATAGCTATAGTACACAGTATTTGAAATAGGTGGTTCTGGATCATGTCACGTAGGATTCCGGCTCGGTCAAAATAATTGCCTCTGCCTTCTATACCTATTTTTTCAGTTACTGAGATTTGGACATGCTCTATCATGTTTCTGTTCCATAAGGGTTCGATGATGGTATTAGCAAATCTAAAAGCCATGATATTTTGTACGACTTCTTTTCCTAGATAATGGTCGATTCTATAGATTTGCTTTTCATCAAAAATGCCGAGCAAGGTAGTGTTTAATTCTTTTGCTGATTCTATGTCATGGCCAAAAGGTTTTTCTATGACAATCCTTGTAGTCTCTGGATTATTTTCAAGCGTACTTTTTGAGATATTATCGGCTATAGGACAAAACAAGGAAGGTGGAACCGCACAATAATACAAGGTGCAAATCTGTTCATTCCACTCCGATTTAATGTTGCTGATTTTATTAGCTAAGACATTATAGGAATTTACTTCCATGATATCGGCTGTTTCGTAAAATACCCGCGATGCAAATTTTTCCCAATCTTCTGCTTTTACATTGCCCGAACGGGAAAATTCATTGGTATTATCCATTAATAGCTTTCTAAAGTCATCATCCGAAAATTCTGTTTTGGAGAATCCGATGATGGTAAACTTTTCCGGAAGCCTTTTATCAATATATAGATTATATAGCGCGGGAATAATCTTTCTTTTTGTCAAATCTCCACCTGCACCAAAAATGACGATAACTGTCGGTCTTACTATTTGACTTTCCATATTTTTATATTTAACAACGATTATTGATTGTTTTGTGTCCAATCTGTGTGAAAAACACCTTCTCTTCCTATTAATTCATAGGTGTGAGCGCCAAAATAATCTCTCTGTGCCTGTACCAGATTAGTAGGCATATATTCCTTTCGGAAATTATCAAAATAGCTGATAGTAGCGCTAAAGGCGGGTACTGATATACCATAAACAACAGCATCAGTGACGACTGTGCGAAGGCTGGACAGGTTTTCTTTTAACTTATAGCCTATTTGCTCATCAAAAAATAGGTGAACCAACTCGGGGTTTTTATTGTAGGCAGCATATATATCCTGCAAAAACAATGATCTTATAATACAACCACCACGCCAGATTTTAGCTATGACATCAAGATTCAAATTATACTTATACTGTTTGTCTGCTGTGTACAAAAGGTGCATGCCTTGTGCGTAAGCTGCGATCATCCCAAAGTAAAGTGCACCTTCTAATTGATCACAATATGATTTAGCATCCTTATTATACGGTATATCTACCGTATCCGGAAATGCCTGAGCTCCTTCTATCCTTAAAGATTTTTGAGAGGACAAATCCCTCATAGAAACGGATACGTCAATAATAGAAGTCGGAACACTGAGGTCCATGGCCGCCTGTGATGTCCATTTTCCTGTACCAAGCGCTTTAGCTGCATCACTAATATCATTTAACAAAAGTGTATCCTTGCCATTTTCCTTAAAGTTAAAAATATCTCTCGTGATTTCAATCAAAAAGGACTGAAGCTCCCCTTCATTCCATTGTTTAAATGTCTCATAAATGGCTGCATCCTCCATTTTAAGAGCGTTTTTCATTACTTCGTAAGCCTCGGAGATCAATTGCATGATAGCGTATTCGATACCGTTATGAACCATCTTTACAAAATGGCCTGCTGATCTGTCACCCATAAAGGCGACGGTAGGCTCGCCATCAACATGAGCAGCTATTTTTTCTAAGATAGGTTGCAAGTATTCATAGGCTTCCATATCGCCGCCGGGCATCATACTAGGCCCTCTTCTGGCACCTTCCTCACCGCCGGAAACACCCATGCCCACAAAATGAAATCCTTTGCCTTCTAGTTCGACGGCTCTTCGCTCCGTATCGGTAAAATGCGAATTTCCACCGTCAATGATGATATCGCCTTTATCCATCAGCGGTAATAACTGTGCTATCACTTCATCCACTATTTTTCCGGCTGGTACTAGCATCATGACCCGTCTCGGTAAAGTGAGACTATCTATAAATGCTTTTAAGTCCGTATATCCATGGATATTGTCTCTATTGAGATTGTTGAGGCTATCTACTTTGGCTTTGTTGACATCATAACCTGCACATGGGTAGCCATTATCAGCGATGTTTTGTAGGAGGTTTGATCCCATGGTTCCGAGGCCGATCATCCCAAAGGAATTTATATTATTTTGATTCATTTTTAATGTTTTATAAGTTGTTCTAATAATTGTTTTGTTTCTTCAAAAAGCTCATGTCTAAACGCATGAATACCGACTCTTTTGGCGGCATCGACCAGCATGGATCTGTCATCAAGATACAGACACTCTTCGGGTTTAATGTGGGCAATCTTTAGGGCCGTTTGAAAAATATAGGGATCGGGCTTTCTGGCTCCTACACAGCACGATGAGAAAAATCCGTCAAATAGCTGATGGAGGTCAAAGGTTTTTATTCTATAATCATTGAGCTCCTGACCTTCATTATTCACTGCAAATACCGGAATGTCAATCTGTTTTTTCCATTCTTTAGCCCAGGCAAGTATTTGAGGTAGCTCATAGGACTGCTTAAACATAAAATTTTTAAAATCCGCTTTGCTAAAATCTCGAGACTTAAAAAAGACTGCTACATCTAAATATTGATCTAAGGAGATACTTCCGATTTCAAACACATTAAAGATAAAATTATGTTGTGCTTCCATTTCATCAAAATCAAAATGGAAGGTTTCTGCTGCTTTCTTACGAGAATTATGATCCCAGCCATTGGACAGAAATACGCCGCCGATATCCATGAATACGGCTTTAATATTTGATAATTGTACTTTATCCATTTCTAACTTAATTTGCTTTCTTCTCCATGATACTCTGCACTAATTTGTCATAAGCTACATTAAATTTTTCGATGCCTTCGTCCTCAAGTTTTTGAGTTACCTCATCAATGTCAATACCAGCTATTTTTAAATCATACATATCTTTTTGGCATTGCTCAATGCCTTGCGACAGCGTATCTGCGACCTTACCATGATCTCGGAAGGCATCAATGGTTTCCATAGGAAGCGTATTAACTGTTTCTTTTCCTATGAGTGTTTCGACATAGAGGACATCACTAAAAGCAGGATCTTTTGTACTCGTACTCGCAAAAAGTATGCGTTGTCTCTGAGCACCCTGTGCCTCTAATTTTTGAAATCGCTCACTGTTGATCATTTCAAGATATATCTGATAAGCCAATTTTGCGGAGGCAATAGCCATTTTTCCATTTAAATGGGATATGTTTTTATCCTTTAGCAATGGGTCAATCATCACATCAATACGACTAAGAAAAAAACTCGCTACAGACGATATATGGTCTATAGGATTACCATCTTTTAGTCGATCTTCGAGACCACCCATGAAGGCCTCTGTTATTTCTTTGTATCGCGATAGACCAAATAGTAGTGTCACGTTAATATTGATGCCGGCTCTCAAACTCTGCCGAATGGCAATAAGTCCTTCTTTTGTACCCGGGATTTTTACCATTACATTTTTTCTATCGACGCGTGTCCATAACTCTCTTGCTTGTTGGATTGTAGCCTGCGCATCATGGGCCAGATCAGGAGTGACTTCGATACTTACAAAACCATCTTTTCCATTAGTTTTTTCAAAAACCGGCTTAAAAATATCTGCAGCGCGCTGGATGTCTTTAATCTCGATATCTATAAATATCTTTTTATAGTCATCTTCGGTTTTAGATAGATTCCTGATGTCTTCGTCGTAATCTGCACTACCAGTAATGGCTTTTTCAAAGATGGATGGATTGGAAGTCAACCCGGCAAGGCTATCCTGTTCTATCAATGATTTTAGCTTGCCTGTGTCCATAATATCTCTGTTGAGCAAGTCAAGCCAGATACTTTGCCCATGTTCGTTTAATGCATTTAATGGGTTCATTATTTTGATGTTTAAATTTTGAATAATTGATTAAGAGCATTTACTCCTTTTCTATAATTTTAATCTTGTTTAGCCGCCTGACAAACCGATCTTCCCTTTTAAATTCGGCATTTAGGAAGGCCATCACCAGTTCCACAGCTACAGCATATCCAGTGACTCGACCGCCTAAGCATATCACATTCATATCGTCATCTTCCACGCCCTGATGTGCTGAAAAATGCTCCGTAATTAGCGCTGCTCGGACATTAGGGATTTTATTGGCTGCAACACAGGCACCGACACCACTACCACAGATGGCTATACCTCGAAGTACTTCATTTGTAGCTACAGCACGCGCCAGCGGAATTACAAAATCAGGAAAATCATCTTTTTCATCAAGGATTGTTGCACCAAAATCTACTACTTCAATATCTTTGGATCGTAGATAAGACCGAAGGCTTTCTTTGAGTTCAAATCCGCCATGATCAGCACAAATACCTACTTTTTGATTTTTCATTTTATTGGATACATCTTTTATTATATTAGAATCTACTTTTTAATACATCTCAGGAAGAATAGAATGAATTCTTTCCTGTGTATAGATCGTATTTTTAGCCGGACATACTGAGCAATCGAGTTGAGATAATACTGTTCATATAATTTTAATAAGAAAGGTGGTTAATATTAAAACCATTTAAAATTTGATTTTAGATTCTCTTATAATATTATCAACAAATGTAGTGCTAATTCGTTTTATATCCACTGTCAAATTTAATATACTTTTAACCTTATCGAAAGATAAATAGGTAAATCTATTGTTTTCTAAGATAACTGCGGTACAATGTTGCATCAAGCATAATGTTTTAAGAAGGTCATCAATTTAGATTATCTTTCCTAATACAAATTATCTGTAATATCAATTAAATTGAATGGATTGAAACAAAATCGCTTAGCGGCCAGTTAATAAATATGCTATTCGTAGTTTTCCTTGACTTAATGAAGAGGATAAGTTTAGAGTTTTATTAATGACATTGCATGGCAAAACCAACATTCAAATCTATAACAGAAGGAAAGGAAAAAACATCAATTAAAGATTCTTTAAAGGCCTTACAAGCCGTACCGCGATTTTTTGCTGAGATTTATAGTGTAAATCCCTTTTTATTTAATCTTAATATTGCCGGAAGGCTTATTAATGCTATTACGCCAGTAGCCATCCTGTGGGTAGGGAAGCTGATCATTGACGAGATTATCCATCAGGTTTCGCTTACTGATAAAGATCTGAGCATGCTGTGGCGATATGTAGCTGTAGAATTTGCTATAGTGATTTTATCAGACTTGCTCGGCAGATTTATTAACCTCACGGACAGCCTGTTGGGGGATTTGTATAGCAATAAGTCTTCAGAAAAGATTATCCGTAAATCTAGCGAATTATCCATAACGCAATTAGAAGACCCTGATTTTTATGACAAACTCGAACGTGCCCGCAATCAGACAGTAAGACGTGTAGATCTAATGAGTAATATCCTCAGTCAAGGCGAGAGTCTCATCTCTATGGCCACGTTAATTGCAGGCCTTATCTACTTTGCGCCGGCCTTGATACTTATATTGATATTGAGTATAATACCTTCCTTTATCAATGAAGCCAGATTTAGTACTACCCGATATTCATTGGCCAGGAGCTGGACGAGCGAACGTAGGGAACTCGATTATCTTAGATTTATCGGCGCTAATAATCAGACAGCGCGAGAGGTCAAACTATTTGGATTGACTGATTTTATAGCAGGGAGATTTAAAAACCTGTCCGATAGATATTATCACGTTACTAAGAGCTTGGCCATAAAACAAAATGTCTTTGGTGCTATATTTAATGTGCTAGGTGTTTTGTCTTATTATGGTGCTTACATTTACATCATCGTCAAGGTCGTAGCCGGCATCATTACGGTCGGTGAATTGACCTTCTTGTCTGGCTCTTTTAACCGGCTAAGAGGTAATTTGCAAGGATTCTTTTCGCGGTTTACACGCATATCCGAAAGCGCTTTATACCTCAAAGATTATTTTGATTTTATCGATCTCGAAATTGAAAAAAATAAAAGCACCACAATACCTATCCCTGAAAAGATCAAAGAAGGTTTTATGGTCAAAGACGTGCACTTTGCCTATCCAGGCAGCAGTGAGGAAGTATTAAAAGGTGTAAGTTTTGAGCTAAAGGCAGGTGAAAAAATGGCCTTTGTAGGTCAAAATGGTGCAGGAAAGACAACATTGATTAAGCTTTTTCTTAGATTTTATAAACCGACGAGTGGAGAAATCCTTTTGGATGGAATCAACATCGATCAGTTTGACATAGATGAGTACCGACATCGGTTTGGGGTCATCTTTCAGGATTTTTTCCGATATGAATTTACCCTTAGGGAAAATATAGCAGTAGGTAATATAGAAGAGGTGCAAAACGACCCAATTATTGAAAATGCTGCTGAAAAAAGTCTTGCTAATCAGGTCGTCACTGAGATGGTTAATGGACTCGACCAGCAACTAGGCAAGCGTTTTTCTAATGGTCAGGAACTCAGTGGCGGGCAGTGGCAAAAAATAGCCCTCGCACGTGCATACATGAAAGATGCAGATATTATGATCCTAGACGAGCCTACAAGTGCACTTGATGCCCAAGCCGAATATGAAGTTTTTAAACGGTTTATTGGCCTTACTAAAGGTAAAACATCTATCATAATCAGCCACAGATTTAGTACTGTAAGGATGGCGGACCGAATCCTCGTCCTTCAAAATGGCAAAGTCCTCGAGCTAGGCACGCACGAAGCATTAATGGCTAATCCACAGTTATACGCTGAATTATTCACCTTACAAGCTGCAGGTTATCAATAGATTTAAAGGACATTTACACTGTATTACCTGAAATTTGAACTCAGCCAAGGCCTTTTAAAACCGGATTAAGCATTAGCTCATTGACTACAACAAAATGCTATTTCACATCCATTTAAATACCTCATTTTTCATAACGCGCTATGTCTCATTCGGTATTTTATGCCTATTTTGTATCATTTTTCCTAACACTGAATCCGGGTTAAATCTTAATATATGATCCTGATTTGGCAATATTTTATTATTTTGGGGTTTAAAATGAGTGAATTTCTATAACTCGCTTATTAAATGATAAAATATCACTATATTTGCGCCAAGATATACTTTCAAATATTTCAATGGAGCAAAACCCTACAAACCAAGCTGTTTTATTGTTGGAAGACGGAAGTTTTTATACAGGAAAAGCAGCAGGAAAACCCGGCACAACCTTTGGTGAAGTGTGCATTAATACTGGTATGACAGGATATCAGGAAGTATTTACCGATCCATCCTATTATAAGCAAGTACTGTTAACTACTAATGTCCATGTTGGAAATTATGGCATTACTCACGCAGATATGCAGTCAGACAAGGTATATATGTCCGGTCTTATCTGTAAGTCTTTTACAGACGAATACAGTAGAAAAATGGCGGATGATTCATTACAGCATTTTTTAGAAAGTCAAAATATACTTTGTATTCATGATGTGGATACACGTAGTATAGTACGCAACTTGCGCAAAAAAGGCGCAATGAAATGTATAATATCTACAGAGACTTTGGATAAAGAATCACTTCAGAAGCAACTGGCAAAAACTCCGCCTATAGCCGGTATAGAGTTAGCAAGTGAAGTGTCTAGTAAACCATTTTATACCTTAGGTGATGAGGATGCATCATTGCGATTAGCTATTCTCGATTTTGGTATGAAAGAAGATATGATCCGAACATTTGTATCTATGGGGTGTTATGTAGGTGTATTTCCTGCTATGTCTAAAGCCAAGGAATTAATAGACTTTGCCCCAGACGGATACTTTCTTTCTAATGGTCCGGGTGATCCCGGTGTTATGGGATATGCAATTGAAGCCGTCCAAGAACTCATTACTTCAGGAAAACCTCTTTTTGGTATTTGTATGGGACATCAAATTTTGGCTTTGGCCAATGGTATTTCTACTTACAAAATGAAAAATGGACATAGAGGTGTCAATCATCCGGTGATTAATCTTATTACTGGTAAAAGTGAAGTGACCAGCCAAAATCATGGATTTGCCGTAAGTGAACAAGATATAGCAGATAAGTCGGAGACAATTGAAGTAACACACCGAAATTTGAATGATCAGACCGTTGAAGGTATCAGGATGAAAGGAAAACCTGTGTTTTCAGTTCAATATCATCCGGAAGCTAATCCTGGACCTAATGATTCGAGGTATTTATTTGATGAATTTATCGCACTTTTAAAACAATCAAAATATAATTAATCAAACCATGAGCAAGATTATTGATATCATAGGAAGAGAAATTTTAGATTCCAGAGGTAATCCGACTGTAGAAGTTGATGTCATTACAGAAGATGGCGAGATAGGTACTGCAGCAGTGCCTTCCGGTGCTTCTACAGGTAAGTATGAAGCTGTCGAGCTTCGTGATAATGACAAAAACCGATATTTAGGTAAAGGTGTGCAAAATGCGTGTTATCATATCAGTGAAGTCATTCGTGAATCCCTCATAGGTGAAGACGTTTTTGAACAGCGATATATAGACGATATAATGATCGAATTAGACGACACACCTAATAAGTCTAAACTCGGAGCCAATGCTATCCTCGGTGTTTCACTAGCAGTTGCCAAAGCAGCTGCAAAGGAATCAGGACAACCATTGTACCGATATTTAGGTGGTGTTAATGCTCATGTATTGCCAGTGCCGATGATGAATATCCTCAATGGAGGTTCACATGCCGACAATAGTATAGATTTTCAGGAGTTTATGATTATGCCAGTAGGCGCTGATATGTTTTCAGAAGGCTTGCGTATGGGCGTAGAGATATTTCACCATCTAAAATCCGTCTTAAAATCAAAGGGATATTCTACCAACGTAGGAGATGAAGGTGGCTTTGCACCCAATATTAAATCCAATGAAGAAGCCATCGAAACTGTCCTTAAAGCTATCGAAGCAGCAGGTTATAGACCAGGTGTTGATATCATGATTGCAATGGATGCTGCAGCTTCAGAGTTTTATAATGAAGAAGAAAAGGTATATCATTTTCATAAATCCAATGGCCCTAAACTTTCAAGTGATGAAATGATAGATTACTGGGAAAAATGGGTTAATTCCTATCCTATTTTCTCTATAGAAGATGGCTTGCATGAAGATGATTGGGCGAGTTGGGTAAAACTAACTAAGCGTATTGGCAATAAAGTACAGCTTGTAGGTGACGATTTATTTGTCACAAATACTAAACGCCTACAAAGAGGTATAGAAGAGAACGCTGCTAATTCAATTTTAATAAAAGTAAATCAAATAGGTAGTCTTACTGAGACTATCGAAGCTGTACAGTTAGCCACACGCAATGGTTTTACTTCTGTGATGAGTCATCGATCTGGAGAGACCGAAGACACGACTATAGCTGACCTAGCAGTTGCACTAAATACAGGACAAATCAAAACCGGATCAGCTTCAAGAAGTGACAGGATTGCTAAATATAACCAACTATTAAGAATAGAAGAAGAACTGGGTAATTCTGCATATTATCCAGGTCGTGCACTGTTGTCATTAGTCTAATTAAAAGGGTTTCATCTACAAATTTTTTTATAAATCAAGGAATATGTCAAAAGGTAAGAAAATTATTCAGGAGGTAGCAAATTTAATGGGTATATCTAATGGATGGCTCAATAAATATACTGTTGTGACCGTATTTTTTATCGTATGGGTTGCATTTTTTGATGAGCACAATCTCTTTGCTATAGAAAGAATCAAAATGAATATGGCAAAGCTCGAAGCAGAAAAGCAACAGCTTAACGAAGAAATTGTACAGTCCCTAAAGGATATTGAAGATTTAAAACATAACCAAATTAAATTTGCGAGAGAAAAGCATTTGATGCATCTTGATAATGAAGAAATAATTTTAATCGACCAAACCAATAAAAAATAATTATTCGAAATGAGTGTATTAGTCAACAAAGATTCAAAAATTATTGTACAGGGATTTACCGGTAAAGAAGGTACTTTTCACACAGAGCAAATGATAGATTATGGTACTAATATCGTAGGTGGTGTCACACCAGGAAAAGGAGGCCAAGAACATCTTGGTAAACCTATCTTTAATTCTGTCAAAGAAGCCGTAAATAAAGCAGATGCAAATACATCTATTATTTTTGTCCCGCCTGGTTTTGCTGCTGATGCAATCATGGAAGCTGCTGAAGCCGGTATCAAAGTCATTATATGTATTACTGAGGGTATTCCGGTGCAGGATATGGTTATTGCTAAAGCTTATATTGAAAAATATAATTGTACCTTAGTTGGACCCAATTGCCCTGGTGTCATTACGCCTGGAGAAGCTAAAGTCGGTATCATGCCAGGTTTTGTCTTTAAAAAGGGAAGAATTGGCATTGTTTCTAAATCAGGTACCCTTACTTATGAAGCAGCTGACCAAATAGTAAAAGCAGGTCTAGGTATTTCTACTGCCATCGGTATAGGCGGTGATCCTATCATCGGTACGCCTACTAAAGAGGCCGTCCAGATGCTGATGGAAGATCCAGAAACGGATGGCATTGTCATGATAGGCGAAATCGGTGGTAACTATGAGGCACTTGCTTCTCAGTATATCAAAGAAACAGGTAATAAAAAGCCAGTGGTAGGATTTATAGCAGGTCAGACAGCTCCTAAAGGTCGTACGATGGGTCATGCAGGTGCTATCGTAGGAGGCCACGATGATACAGCTGAGGCAAAAATGGAAATTATGGCTTCATGTGGTATTCACGTCGTCAAAAGCCCAGCCGAAATTGGTATCACTATGGCTAAAATTATTAAGGGATAATTAAAATCATTAATAAATATTAATATATAGAAGCAGTTTTACTACATGGTGAGACTGCTTCTTTACTATAATTTCAAATAATTGTATTTTTGAAATTATTTTAATCTTTGATCTGTTATGCTCCATGTGTTATTATTAGAAGACGACCCGGTATTATCATCTGAAATAAAAGACTTTCTTACTAAAAAAGATATCTTATGTGATACTGTGTATGATGGAGATTTATTTTTCAAGCAGAATAAATCCTCCAGCTATGATGTCTATCTTCTTGACATTAATGTACCTAAAATTAATGGTCTTGATGTTTGCAAAACGATTAGAGAGACAGATGCACAGACACCCATTCTGATGTTGACTGCCTTTGGTGAGTTAGAAGATAAAGTAGAGGCTTTTCACTTAGGTGCAGATGACTACCTCGTCAAACCATTTCATCTTGAAGAACTCTATATACGTATCCAGGCACTTTATCGTCGAAAGTTACAGCCACAACTAAAGACTGATGTACTTAAAATTGATAATCTGACTATAGACATCGATGATAAAAAAGTCTTTGTCGGTGATCAGGAAATTATCCTCACACCTAAAGAATTTAAGTTGTTGACTATTATGGCTTTAGCTAATGGCCGTATCCTGTCTAAACAACAGATAGCTGATCAATTATGGGATTATCATATCGAAACATCTCATAATACGATTGAGGTATATATCAACTTTTTGAGAAATAAAATTGACAAACCATTCAATACACAATTGCTTAAAACTAAAGTAGGCTTTGGTTACTATCTAAAAGCAGATGAGTCATGACAATCAAAAGCAAGGTTTCTTTGTATATCTCTATCTTTTTTACCCTGCTTTTTTGTATCGTCAGCATATTTATTGTCAAAAGCTTTTCTAATTTTCGTCAAGAAGAATTTGAAGGAAGACTCAGGGAGCGAGCTATGAGCATGATCAAATTGCTAGTCGAATTTGATGATGGAGTAGGAGATATCAAAAGCAAAATTGACAAAACTAAAATTCATGAACTTTACAATGAAAAATCACTTGTATTTGATCCTAACTATAATCTCATTTATAGCAATATGGATGACGAGCAAATAAAATGGTCTAAATCAGACCTCGATTTGCTAAAGCGAGATCAGACATTTTTTAAAAAAGAAGGTGAAAACGAAATATATGGTGTATTCTATGACAGCGATAATAAGGATTACTTTGCACTTATATCTGCTAATGACAGCACTGGAAAAAGAAAAGTAAATTATCTAATCTTTATTATCATTATTTCGGGTATAGCTTTCATTTCAGCCTCTTGGCTTGTTTCTTTTTATCTCGTCAAAAATCAGTTAAAGCCTTTAGACGACTTTCTGAGTAAGGTGAAAAGTATCAACAACTTAAATCAGGAAACTAAACTAGAAATAACCGGATCTGATAAAAATGAAATTAACCTACTAGGTATTGAGTTTAATTATATGATAGACCGTATCAGAGAAGGATTTTTACGACAAAAGGAGTTTATAAGTCATGTTTCACACGAATTTAGGACTCCCTTGGCAAGAATGTCGGCTAAGATAGAAAACCAGATGACTTTAGATTCGACAAGTGAAGCTTTCCTTAAAAATATATTTAAGGATACCAATTTACTAAGCGAACTTATGGATTCTCTGATTATTCTCTCGCACATCGATGAAAAATCAACCTCTTTGAGAGAATCCGTACGGATCGATGAAGCTATTTTTAATAGTATTGATTTTGTTAAAGGAGAATTTCCAGAGCTTAAAGTAAATTTTAATATTAGCACAATTGGAGACATTGAAAAGGATATCAATATCCGTTCAAATCAAAATCTCCTTGAAATAGCACTGACAAACTTATTGCGGAATGCATATCTATATGCAGAACATAAAATCGTAAATATTGAAGTTTGTAAAGAAGACGAATTGCTTTGCATTAAAATCAGCAATGACGGCCAGACACTCAGCCCAGAAGAGCGCAAAAATATCTTTAAACCATTCGTGCGAGGAAGTAATACTAATCAGTCACCTGGTAGAGGACTAGGCCTCCGCATTGTGGATAGAATCGCCGTATCTCTAGGCATGAAAATCTCCTATTCTATTGATAACAGTCTGAATACATTTACGTTAAAGATTTACTAAAACACTATATTAAGGCGTTTTTAAGTAGAGAGTTAAGACGAATTAAAGATGCTTGATTCACCTTTGCGGCTTTAAATAACATATCAGGTCTGCAAAATGAAATTTTTGATATCAATATTTAGTGTACTCTATATCGTTAATGCTTCAGCTCAAGTATCTCTGACATTAAAGGATTGTGAAGATCTATTTCAAAAAAATAATCTTCAGTTATTAGCAGAAAGATTTAATATTGACGTGGCTCAAGCTGGTGTCATTCAAGCTAAAATATGGGATCAACCAGTATTTTCATCTGAAATTAATGCTTATAATACCGATCACAAAAACCTTTTCAACATAGGAAGGCAAGGCCAAGTGGCAGCTGGTGTAGATCAACTATTATATTTAGGCGGCAAAAAGAAAAAGGAAGTGGAATGGGCTAAAAGTAATGTAAATGTGTCAGCCTTGGCATTCGAACAGCTACTTAAAGATCTAAAATTTGAACTGCAAAAAAGCTTTTATGAAATTTATTTTAGTCAGGTAGAACACAATATTACTTCAAAGCAATTAGGTAAAATTGACTCGCTCATCTGGGCGTATCAGGTGCAATCCCAACTGGGTAATGTACCTCTCAAAGATGTGGTAAGGCTAAAATCTCTAGCGCTTTCCTTTCGAAATGAATTAGCAGAAATTACCAAAAATATTTTTGAACAGCAACAGACTTTACGTACTTTACTTTCCATAGATGAGTCAGTAAATCCAATAGTAAATACGGAGGATCTTGAAAATAGATTGAATACATCTATAATTTATACTATTCAGGAATTAGTTGATAGAGCAAAAGCGCATAACCCCGAATATCTTTTGATGAAACAACTTGAGGAAAATAGTCAGTTGATGTACCAATGGCAAAAATCCCTGTCTGTACCGGACATAAACCTTGGTCTAGGTTATGATCAGAGAGGAAGCGCCTTTAATAATTCTGTCAATTTAAGGGCAGGTATCCCGATACCTCTTTGGAATATTAACAAAGGAAATATTCAAGCTGCTAAAATCAGGATTGATCAAAGTAAATTAGGTATCGACATTAAACTCAATGAAATTACTCAAAATATCATAAACGCCGTAGATTACTTTAAGTACCTACAAAGCCAGTATAATCAAAATAACCTCGCATTTCAAGACTTTGATACTGTATATAAAGGGATGGTCGAAAATTTTCAAAAAAGAAATATCTCTATGATTGAATTTACGGACTTTGCAGAAAGTTATAACGGCAATATCCAGTTTATAAATCAACAAAAAAAACAGGCACTCATTTATGGCCTGACTTTAAACAACTTAGTTAATGACAAAATATTTTAATACAATGAATATACGAACTTTTTACGTCCTGTTAGTCTTTGCTATTACCATCAGTGCGTGCCGTCAGGAACAAAAGCCTGAGGAAATCGAAAAATCATTTGTGATGAGTGATAAAATGTTAAGTACGACTACGACGGTACCGGCCAAAACAGAACAAGTTAAATCTGAGCTAAACTTTTATGGGAAAATCATCGCGGACAATAATAAACTAATCGAAATTTTTCCAGTTGTGGGTGGAAATGTCACAAAAGTCTATGTTGAATTAGGTGACTTTGTCAAAAAAGGACAACTCCTTGCAACCATACAAAGTACTGAAGTTGCTAGTTTTGAAAAGGATCTTGATGATGCAACAAATGATCTTATTGTTGCTAAAAATCAACTCAAGGTCTCAACAGAACTTTTTGAAGGTAAGCTCGCTACTGAAAAAGATGTCCTTGAAGCAAAAAATGAGCTTGAAAAAGCTCAATCTCAATTAAATAGAATACAACAAACATACAAAATTTATAACCTTAGGAAAAATGCTACTTACGAAGTGCGTGCCCCGCTTTCGGGGTTCATTATCCAAAAGGCTATAAATGAAGGTATGTTGCTAAGAAGTGACAAATCAGATAATATTTTTGATATTGCACAGATAGATGATGTATGGGCTATTGCTAATATCAATGAAAGTGATATCAGCCAAGTAAGATTAGGCGTTGATGCTACAATCACCACCTTAAGCTATCCTGATAAGGAATTTAACGGAAAAGTTGATAAAATTTATAATATTATCGATCCCGCCACTAAAGCCATGCAAGCTAGAGTCAAATTAGCAAATAAAGATTTTTTGCTAAAGCCAGATATGCGAGCAACCATAAAATTATCTTTTGAGGAAAATAAAAAAATGATTGCGATACCTTCATCGGCTATTGTCTTTGATAAGAGTAAGCAGTTTGTAATGGTATTTAAAGATAGAAATAATATCATTACTCAAAAAGTAGAGGTGTATAAACAGACTGGTGATACAGCATATATCTCGTCAGGATTAAATGAGGGCGATAAAGTTATGACTACTAACCAATTACTTGTGTATAATGCCTTAAATAACTAATTTGTAAATTAGTGTTTTTTTAAATCAGGATGTTTAATTTGTTGAATACACAATATGTATTCTATTAAAATATAAATTATTCATCTTACATTATTGTATCATCTGGATTTATTTCAAATAAAAAATATAACACAGTGACAAAATTTATCAGAAATATAATAGCATTTTCACTCAAAAATAAGGCATTTACGTTCTTTTGGGTTACGGTGCTAATGATATCAGGTATCGTTGCATTTAAAAACATGCCTATTGAAGCCTTCCCAGACGTGACTAATACACAAATCATTATTGTGGCCGAATGGAGTGGCCGGAGTGCAGAGGAAATAGAGCGTTTTGTTACGACTCCTATTGAGATAAAACTTAACTCAGTACAAAAAAAGACTAGTGTCCGAAGCATCACGATGTTTGGGCTATCAGTCATCAAAATAATCTTTGACGATGATGTAGAGGACTTTTTTGCTAGACAACAAGTTAACAATCTTCTTGCAGATGTGGAGCTCCCAGAAGGTGTAACACCAGAAGTCCAACCACCTTATGGTCCTACTGGCGAAGTGTTTAGATATGTTTTAAAAAGCAAAAATAGAGATTCAAGAGACTTACTTACCATCCAAAACTGGATAATTGATCGACAGTTAAGGTCGGTATCGGGTGTAGCTGATGTTGTTGCCTTCGGCGGATTGGAAAAAACTTATGAAGTAAGTGTTGATCCTAATAGATTATCCAAGTATGATATTACTCCATTAGAAGTTTTTGAAGCTGTTAATAAAAGTAATCTCAATGTAGGTGGCGATATTATCAATAAAAATAATCAAGCTTTTGTAGTCAGAGGTGTAGGCTTGCTAAACTCTATTCAGGATATTGAAAATATTATCGTTAGGGAAGAGGGTGGTAATCCTATTTTAGTTAAAGATCTTGCCGACGTGGCAGAAGGCTCTTTACCTAGAGTAGGGCAGGTAGGACTAAATGATCAAAATGATGTAGTCGAAGGTATCGTTGTCATGCGTAAAGGCGAAAATCCTAAAGAAGTACTCGGTAGAATCAAAGATAAAATCCAAGAACTCAATGATCACATTCTGCCTGCTGATGTGACAATGGAAACCTTTTATGATAGAGATGACCTTATGAATTACACCACCCATACCGTCTTGCATAATGTAGTTGAAGGTATAATCTTTGTCACAGTCATTGTCTTCTTGTTTATGGCTGACTGGCGTACTACTTTAATGGTCGCCATAGTGATTCCTTTGTCTTTATTATTTGCATTTTTATGCCTAAAACTTAGAGGCATGAGTGCCAATTTACTTTCCCTTGGTGCGATAGACTTTGGTATCATCATTGATGGTGCTGTCGTCATGGTAGAAGGTATCTTTGTGACACTGGACCACATGGCTAAAAAAAGAGGCATGGACGTATTTAACAAACTAGCCATAGGTAGTGTCATTAAACAAACAGGTACCCATCTAGGTAAGGCCATTTTTTTCTCTAAGCTTATCATTATAATGGCATTGGTACCGATTTTTGCCTTTCAAAAGGTGGAAGGAAAAATGTTTTCACCTCTTGCCTTTACACTTGGATTTGCACTACTGGGTGCTTTGTTATTTACACTTACATTGATACCCGTATTATCACATTTGCTGTTAAACAAAAATGTCCGTGAAAAACATAATCCTTTTGTTGAATTTTGGAATAGGCTGGTAAATAATGGATTTTTATGGACATTCAAACATAAAAAAATCTCATTAGCTATAACTTTTTCAATCTTGGTATTAACACTTTTTTCTGGTAGATTTTTAGGTACAGAATTTTTGCCGCAATTAAATGAAGGAGCTCTATGGGTTACAGCAGAATTACCATTGAGTTATGGACAACAGCCTAGTGTAGATATGGCTGCAACACTTTCAAAAGAGATAAGAAAAAATCCTTTAGTAGATAATGTATTGTTTCAGGAAGGTCGATCTAATGACGGTACTGACCCCAATGGTTTTAATTTTATACAGTTTCAAGTAGATTTAAAACCCAAAGGCGATTGGAAGGGAAAAACAACTGATGATATTATCCAAGAAATCGATGCAAATGTCAGTAAATATCAAGGTATTGTTTTTAATTATTCCCAACCCATTATTGATAATGTGGCTGAGGCGGCGGCAGGTATAAAAGCAGCTAATGCTGTTAAAATTTATGGCCAAGATTTAGACAAACTGGATGAGATAGCAAATCAAATTGTTGGCCAAATAAATAGTATTGATGGTGTAAAAGATGTCGGTATTTTAAAAAATATAGGCCAACCAGAGATTAGTGTAATCTTGGATAGGGAAAAAATGGCTGCTTATGGTGTACAATTGTCGGATGCACAAGCTGTTCTAGAAATGGCATTTGGTGGTAAGACCGCTACCCAAAAGTATGAAGATGAAAAGAAATTTGATGTACGTATCCGGTATAATCAAGAGTATCGCAAAAATGAAGAAGATATTAGTAACCTTAAAGTGCCTACAATAGCCGGAAGTAAAATACCAATGAAAGAAATTTCTTCTATTCGTAAAATTACCGGACCAGCATTTATTTATAGAGATAATAATAAGAGATTTATAGGGGTGAAATTTTCTGTCAGAGATAGAGACCTAGGTAGTACCTTAGCTGAGGCTCAAGATCGTGTTAAAAAGAATATCAAACTCCCTCAAGGATACGATATAGGATGGGCCGGCGAGTTTGAAAATCAGGTACGTGCCTCAAAAACTTTAGCTAATGTAGTGCCAATTAGTTTAATTGGTATTTTTATCCTCTTATTTGTAATGTTTGGTAATATTAAGGACTCCCTGATCGTATTGACAAATGTTCCATTTTCTATCATTGGTGGTATTATAGCCCTACATCTTACTGGCATTAATTTTGGTATTTCTGCCGGTGTAGGATTTATAGCATTGTTTGGTATTTGTATCCAAAATGGTGTAATCCTGATCACAGAATTTCAAAACAAATTGCGTGAAAAAATGTCATTAGCTAATGCGATACTTGAAGGGGTAAAAATCAGGACTCGTCCGGTAGTCATGACTGCTTTAATGGCTTCATTAGGTTTGTTGCCGGCTGCCATCAGTACAGGTATCGGCTCCGAAAGCCAGAAACCTCTAGCGGTTGTCATCATTGGTGGCCTCGTGACAGCTACGATCCTGACACTATTAATATTTCCTATTATTTTCTGGGTATTTAACCGTAAGAAGCATGAGGTGATTGATTAGTTATATCTTGAATAATGGTCTCTATCCTGAGGCCATTATTCAAGAGCATAGCGGATCTTTAAGAAATGCATGTTTTCAATTACGAATTAAAAATTATGAATTACGAATCAACTAAAAATTAAAATTACGAATTATAAGCAATGCTGGATTTTATCGGAAGTTTTTTTATGAAAAGCCGAATAATTCTATTGTAATGATTTGTATATC
>CAZCTQ010000031.1:0-7068 GCA_964501555.1 uncultured Aureispira sp.
CTATACCCACAAAACTTCCCTGAAAAAATCAAGATGTAGTTCGTCGGGTGGATACAAAGGCGTAGCTTTTGAACGCTTTATGCAAGATTTCTTCAAAGGTAAAATGGGGCAATTTTTTACGCCAAGAAACGTAGTTGATTTTTGCATACGAATTTTACAACCAGAGCATAATCAAAGAGTATTAGACCCTGCCTGCGGCAGTGGCGGATTTCTTCTTAATGCTATGGATTTCGTCCGCAAGTATGCCGAAGAAAATCACGACACATTGGAAGCGTATTCGCTTTGGCACAACTTCGCAAAAGACAATTTATACGGCATTGAAATAAACGACCAAATTGCAAGAGTGTGTAAAATGAATATGATTATTCACGATGACGGACACACCAATGTTATCAGCACAGACGGTTTGGAAGATTTTAGCCACATCAAAAACATCAACAAAAAATTTAAAGAAAATTCGTTTGACATCATTCTGACAAATCCGCCATTTGGTGCGACAATTAAGAACACCGAAAAAAATTATCTTCAAAATTATAATTTAGGAAAAGGCAAGAAAAATCAGAAAACAGAAATTCTGTTTATTGAACGTTGTATTGACTTTCTGAAACCCGAAACAGGAATAATTGGTGTTGTATTGCCTGACAGCATTACAATAAATTCATCATTGCAATATGTTCGTGATTACATTCTTGAACGAACACAAATAATCGGAATTGTTTCATTGCCCGACATTGCATTTGTTCATTATGGAGCAAACGTAAAATCTTCGCTTCTGTTTTTAAGGCGTTTAGGCGACAAAGAAAAAATCAAAGACTATTCTGTATTTATGGCAATAGCCGACAAAATCGGCTACACAGCAACAGGAAAAGAAGAATACAACGAATTGCCCGACATTGCAGAACACTTTTTGCGGTTTGAAAACGAAGGCAAAAAACTCAAAATTGCAAACGAATATCAGGACAAAATTTTTGTTGTTCAACAATCTGAACTCAAAGGAAAACGAATTGACCCGAAAGGTTACACAAAGTATTTTAAGGAACTCAAATCAACTATTGAACAGAGTAAAGAAACAAAAGTTGAACTGAAAGACTGTATCATAAAATCAGTTTCAGGAGAATGGGGGCTTGACCAAAACAGCGAAGAAATCCCAGACGGCTACGAACTTTGTTATGTGTTACGCAACACAAACTTTGACAACAATTTTAATCTTGACCTTTCAGACGTTGCACTTCGCTATATTGACAGCAAAAAAGTTAAACAACTGCGACTAAAAAAGAATGAAATCCTTGTAGAAAAATCGGGCGGTAGTCCCGTTCAACCTGTTGGACGAGTTGCACTCATTGACAATTTGCCGGCAGACAAACCCGTTTTGTTCAGCAACTTTCTTCAAAAAATTGTTGTGGACGAAACAAAAATTGACCCAACCTATTTGTATTCCTACTTGAAAACTTTGTATCACAGAAACTATATGGAATACATACAAAACCAAACGACAGGAATTAAGAATTTGTTAGTTGATGATTTTATGTCAATCCGTGTTATCAAACCCGACACAAAAACACAACAAAAAATCGGGCAGACTTATTACAACGAAATTTTAGAAGTTAAACAACAAATTGAACAAGCATACAAACGACTGCAAACATCACGACAAACAACGGACAAACAACTATTAGGCTGACGAACAAAAAAGCACAGCCACCAACATCGGTTTGGCGATATGGCGGGCTTTGGGTTTTCTATCAGCTTTAGTTTTATTTTGTTACTTTTGTTTCCTAAATGAACAGTAGTGCTGAAAATTCCGCCACAATCGCCAAGCCGCAAGCCGATGTGACGAAATCCCTTCGGGCTTCCGTCACATCGCCCGCGGGCTTTGCGACGTACGAAGCCCTACGGGACTTCGTACATCTGCGGGTTTTGCAAAAGGCAAAACCCTTCGCAAAGCCCGCGGGCGTTACCTGCTATGTTAGAGAAACCAATGACAACAACAAACATATACGACAGACCGAACAAGTTTTACATCGCAAGTGTAACTCTTTTGACATTTGTATTACCTACTATTGGTTTCTTAGTGGAACATTTTGTAACAGAAACGACTTTAACTTTTGACTTGGTTTGTAAGTGGTTTATTTTTTCAGCAGTTGGACTTCGTTTGTTTTTAGCCGGAATTAAGCAAGTGAAAAATCCAGAGTTTACCGCCAAACAAATTTTCCATATTGACAGCCCTGACGCTTTTCCAATTCTTCGTGAGTTAGGTTTTGCCAATATTTGTTTCGGACTTGTTGGACTTGTTTCGTTGTTCAGACCTGAGTGGAGAATTGTGAGTGCATTTGCAAGCGGACTCTATTACGGTATCGCTGGCATTCAACACGGATTAAAAAAAGCTTCGGGTATAAATGAAAAATTTGCTTTGTGGACAGACCTATTCATTTTCATTTTACTTTTAATCTTCTTTATAAAAAATTTACTTTAGCAAATAATAATTTAAACAAAAACGGATGAATAGAATAATGGTTTTAATAACGCTTTCGGATGATGGAATAAAAACGATAATATCTAATCCAGAACTACCGAAAAAAGAAATGGAATTTGTTAACCAATGGAAACAGGAAAATATCTTGGAGAGTTTTTTTATTTCAGTTTCAAAGAAAGATGCTGTTTTAATTTTCCAAGCTATTGACGAGAGTAAAACAAAGGAGTTGATAGAAGTTTTACCTTACTTTCCTTATATGGCAAAAATTGAATATCACAATTTGAACAAACAATTTTAAATCAAACAGACAAATATCTTGTGGACATTGACCTTTGCTGAAACAATTAAACAGAAAACACAGCAGGTAACAAAAAAATTGGCAATAGAGCCGGTGAAGTGCTTCTATTAAACTTTTGTGCAAGGTTGAACAGTAGTAATTCTATTCAACATTTGTGCTAAAAGTCGGCTCCATCGCCAATTTTCCAACCGTTAGTAATTATTATAAAAATCAAAAAAATGAGCGATTACAAAAATTATATTGACATTAATGCTATAAATTTAGCAGACTTAGCTTATGAAATAGGCGATTATAAATGTGCAATGTATAATTACGACAAAGCACTTAAAAGACTTAGGAATTATCAAGGTGACAGAATACAACCAAAATTGATGGCAAGTGAATTAGTTGAAAAAATCACGCAATTAAATCACAAAATTAGTTTTGGAAAGAATATTTTGAAATTTGACACTTGGGTGTTGACTAAAAGCTCTTTTGTAAAAGGAAGTCAATGTATAAAATATCTCTATTTAGACAAACATAAGAAACAAGAGAAAACACCGATTAGTGAGGAATTACAAGAGCTTTTTAACCAAGGACACATTTTTGAGGAAAAGGTTAGAGACAACGAATTTCCAGGCGGCATAAATATTAAAGACAAAGTTGGGAATTTTGCTTACTTCAATTCATATACTAACTATTTACTATCCTCACCGGGTAAACAAACAATTTATGAAGCGACCATAATAGAAGAAGAAGTTCTTGTTATGTGTGATATATTAGTTAAAGACGAAGATGAAAATATTGATATTTATGAAATAAAACTAAATACGGAATTGAATGATGCAATAGTTTCAGATTTAGCTATTCAATTTACTATTTGCAAAAAACGATTTACTTCCAATTTGAAATCTTTTAATCTCATTTTAAGAACGGACGACAAAGACAGAAATTGGAAAATAATAAACTTAACTGACGACTTAGAAAAACAAGTGGACACTGTAATTGATAAAATCAATACTTATAAAATGATTTTACAAAAAGATGAACCCAAAATATCAATGGGAGAACAATGCTATAAACCTTATAAATGCGAATTCATTGAATATTGTAAAAACAAGCACTCAAACAGGTTTTTCGTCAGGTGGTTTAACTACTTCGATTTAGCATTTTTAGTAAAGAAAAGGGATTAACTTCCTATTGACATTAGTCGGTAAAAATTGTCATGCACTAAGCTGGTTAAACATTGCAAATATTTGTTTTAAATCCCTTTATTAAAAAATATGCTTTTTAGAAAATAGTGCTTAACTTCGCCAATAATATAGTTTAATAAAACACTGTAAAATGAAATGAATTAATGGAATTTAAAAAATACAACTCTATAGAAAATTCATATCAAGACGACTTTATTAGTTCAATTATTGAACAAGGATTTGGCGACCTTGAATATGTTGTTCAAGAAAAAATTCACGGAGCAAATTTGAGCTTCATCACTGACGGAAAAAGTATTCTTTCTGCAAAACGGACTGAACTAATTCTTGATAATGAAGAGTTTTTCAATTCAAAAATCGTTTTAGAGAAATATAGAGAAAGTATTTTTAGCTTATACAATGAAGTTTCAAAACTTTATGACATAAAATCATTGACAATTTTCGGTGAACTTTTTGGAGGTGGCTATCCACATCCAAACATTCCAAAGGACGAAAAAGCAAAACTGGTACAACGTGGAATTTATTATGTCCCTTTCAATGATTTCTATGCATTTGATATAATGCTTGACAATGAAAAGTATTTAGACATTAAAACTGCAAATTCGCTTTTTGAGAAACATAAATTTATTTACGCAAAATCATTATTTATAGGAAGTTTAAAGGACTGTTTAGCATATCCAAACATTTTTAAAACTACAATTCCTAAAGATTATGACCTACCAGAACTTGATGGAAATATTTGTGAGGGCGTTGTAATTAGACCAACACAACCAAGTTTTTTACGAGTTGGTTCAAGGGTTATTATAAAAAACAAAAATGAAAAATGGTCTGAGAATAACAATTACATTGACAAAACTAGTTTAAGTAAGTTGCTACACGAGGGCGAGGAATTAAGCGAAGAAGCAAGTTATTTATGTGAAGAAGTTTTCAAACTTATCAATCAAAATCGTCTTAACAATGTAATCAGTAAAATTGGAGAAGTAAATCCTAAAAAAGATTATGGAAGACTTTTAGGGCTTTACAATAAAGATATTTTAGCTGATTTTCTAAAAAACTACCAAGACAAATATGACGCTTTGGAAAAACACGAAAGTAAATTTGTAAATAAATTTGTAAATAAACACGCAGGACAATTACTAACAGAATATTTTGACATATGAACAAGAAAACCAGCCCACAACCAAAAAATTGACAAAAAATCAAGATTTTATGCCTTATATTAATTTTTTGTGCTATATTTGAACTTTATAAATCGCGAAGAATCTTGAGCTAAAAGTCGGCTCCATCGCCTATTTTCTGCCCATTATAGGCAATTTTGGCAACCGCGAATAAAACTGACAAAAAAACATTGATTCAAAATATAATTAATAAATTAACACTATGAGCACATCGAAAGAAAAAGAGTATGTCATTTCCATTACAGGGTATTCAAAAATCTTTATAAAGCCAAATTATTTTACTATAGACATTTCTTTGGAGTGTATTTCCAATACTATGGAAAACAAACTTAAACCCTAACTCCGCTACTTTAGGTAGTCTATTTTAAGTTGTTTGAACAAGTCAATAGTTTTCTTAGTAATTTCGGAGGTTTGCCATTGGTTGTTGATATTGAGTTTGTAGATAGACTTGCTGAGTTCTATGATGTCTTTAGGCGAGTGCTTGCTGAGTTTATTTGCTTCTTTTAGCCTGATGTATAGTTTATGATAAGCAATCATTGCAATAAAATTTGCTGTGAGCCATCCTTCCAAAACGTACCGGTTCTGCATATACATCACATCGGCTTTTAAAAAGTTCTTGTAGGCATCAAATATGGTTTCTATTTCGTTCCGCTGTTTGTAGGCTTCATAAATTTCTTGTGGTGTTTTTTTTGATTTTATATCATAAGTAAACGTTAGAGTTCCAAACCCATCTAGCTTTTGGACAAACTTCTCTTTGCTATACTTTTCGGGCAAAGAACTGATGCGTGCCACATAATCTGCTTCCTCTTTAGCTCTTAAGCCCTCATCTAAAAAAGTGATAAAATCCCCTCCATCGGTTTTGTAACTATAATACCAAACAATACGGTTTTGGTAAATAAAATAAGACAACTCACTTTTGAAGTTGGCTTTTTGCAAAGGCTCGTAATCTATCAGACTGTTGTTTCTTTGGAGCGGAATGATATATTGCAGGTTTTGGGCTTTCATCATTGCAATATTGTCCTTGCTGTAAAAGCCTTTATCTGCAATGTAAACAACATTTTGGATATTCATTTCCTCTACGCACAGTGCCATCGATTTGATGTCGGTAATATTCCCGTTTATCAGGCGGTAATAAAACGGTTGCTGTGTTTCTACAACAAAAAGATACATCAGTCTTACCTGTTTGTCAAAATCAAAGTTGGGATTATACCCTTTGGCATTTACGGTCGGCAGTTCCGATTTGCTGACAAGGTGGGTGGAATCCATCATTACAAATTGATCGATATTCTTACTGTCAGTGGTATTGAGCAAGGCTTTCATCCAATCCACTACAGCAGCCCTATGTTCACCTACCGACTTGAGCGTATCGGAAACCAATTTGTCATCTACCAATATTTTGCTGAATTCTTGGGAGCAAAAATCATGGTTGTAATAATACGAAGCCCGCTTAATGGGTGAATTATACGCCCAACGGAACATAGCAAAGGCAGATAGTACTTCAGAAGTTTCTTTCGGGAAAAAAGCTTGCAAAGATTCCATTTCTTCTTTCATCAGAGTTGAAAATAAATGATACAAACCAAAGTTCTTAATGTCGATTTGCCCAGCCTTCACATTTTCTGTTCGCAACTTATTCTTATCAGAGGGAATAAAGCCCTCTTTTTCGGTAATCTTGCCCAGAAGAACACCAGTAATCTTGTCCGTTCGCTTTTTCTGAGCATTGTATTTGTACTCCACGGCATACTTGTAGTATCCGCCTTTAATTGCCTTGATTTCTGTTTTCGGTTCTTTGAATTTAAGAACCCATTCTGGTAGTGCCATATAAACAACCTAATTAGGGAGCTCAAAATTACAATCATTTTTCTTACAAACCAAACATTCCCAACAATTTATTTTTTATGAAATTTTAGAAAGGGGTAAAAATGCGGAGTT
>CAZCTQ010000031.1:7168-41770 GCA_964501555.1 uncultured Aureispira sp.
ATTCCCAACAATTTATTTTTTATGAAATTTTAGAAAGGGGTAAAAATGCGGAGTTAGGGTTTAATTGCCTTGATTTCTGTTTTCGGTTCTTTGAATTTAAGCGCCCATTTTGGCAGTGCCATATAAACACCCTAATTAGGGAACTCAAAACTTGAATTATTTTCCTTACAACCCAAACATTCCCCAACAATTTATTTTTTATGCAATTTTAGAAAGGGGTAAAAATGCGGAGTTTGGGTTTAAATTGACTTTACGCAGTCGTACACCACTCCTACTTTTTACCCACAAGTCTTGTTCAAAGTGCTTGTCATAATACTTGTTAAATTTGATAATTTCTAAGCCTTTTACCCGATATAAGTCTTTCATGGTCTCGGGGCATGCTTCAAATAATCTTGTTGGATGCGGATAGTATTATATCATCAAAAATTGTGCTTCCTACCAAAATGAGATGCCTACTTCAAAAATGATCTGATCAACTCATTTACTTCTTCTGACTTTTCAAACATCACAAAGTGTCCGGCCTTATTGATGATATGCAGATCGCAATCCGTCATTTTTTGAGCGCCTTTAATTGCAAATTTTTCAGTGTATCCACCATTGAGGTAGCGATTGGGGATGAGATTGTCATTAGCTCCAAATATGCAAAGTGTCTTTTGTTTAACATCCTGTAAAAAGTCAAAAACAGGGCTGTCAACCATACTTTTTACTCCTTGCGTCACATGATAGCAGTAGTCCGTAAAATCTTTAGTGCTACGGATAGCGATACGGTCATCAATCATAAATTGTGCATCACTTGGCATATTATAAAAATTGTAAGCATAATTGACATATATTTGTTCTACTGTCGTCAATCTGACCCCATCTACAGTCATCGCATCGCGAAACCACTGACGCTCGCCCTTATTAAAGGTTTCAAATCCAGCAGGTGCAATGAGGATAAGACGGGATACAAGGGCTGGATATTTTAATGCTGTCGATATCGCTATCTGACCACCCATAGAATGTCCTGCAATGATTACATTTTTGAGATTCATTTTTTTACACATATCCTGGATGGCATCTGCAAAAAAATCCATAGATACATTGTAATTTCCTTTGGAAGATTTACCATATCCTGGTAGGTCGATTGCTATACAGCGATAGGTGGATTTAAGATTTTCAATATTTTTTTTCCATGCAGGAATATAGGAAGCAAGGCCATGGACAAAGATAATTGTTTGATCTCCTATACCTTGATCCGTATATGCGAGATCGATATCATCCAGTACTTTAATGTATTTGACCGGCATACCGTAGTCCATATCCGACATATAATTGAGTGTTTTTTGAGCTGAAATTACATTGAGCATCAAAGCAAATAATAATGTAAGAATCGTATATTTCATTTTAATGTAATCGTTTAGGTGAAAAATCATTAGCATTAGTTCATTAAAAAATCAACCATTTAACACATACAAAACCTAACCATGGATCTACAGGTCTGCTTTTTACACCACCATTTGTGAGCGTGCTGTCATAAAAATCACCCAAGCCCATGTAAGCTCCGTGTGCTTCAACGGTAAGAAATGCACCAAAATCATAACCCAATTTAGCATTGGCTTCCCAGCCCATAAAGTTACCACCACCTACCGGCGCTACCGTGGCAAATCCTGTCGCTCCACCTATTTTAGAATGCAATTTATTTGGAATTAGATCTTTTGAAAAATTTAAAGTGCCACCGGCGATACCATAACCCATATTAGACAAATCAGTAACTGCTGCTACAAAACGGTTGACTACATTGCCATGAGGGAATAGGATATAAGCGCCACTTCCGATAAATATGCCTCCTGGGCTACCCCACGTATTGGCGGTAAGCACACCACTATATTTTTTGTCTGAGATGCCATTCTTATCACCTGTGGTAAAAATACCATCTACTACGATATGATCACCTGTCGTCTGTCCATATCTGTAGCCGGCACGAAGATTAGCTGCTAAGCCACCAAGAGAAACTGTCTTAATATATTGATCAGCATTAGCAGCTTTTTGTCGGATAGAACCTAAATTGTAATTGACAAAGCCCGACATAAAAAAGCGATCCAGCATCATGTCTTCATTGCGTGAAAAATACGAGCCTAACCACACGACATCCGAGTGATATGGGTCTGCTCCGATCGGAAAGCGGAAAGTACCATTATAATTAGCCAGTGGGCTTCCATATCCCTGACCTAAGATACTAACGCCACCTTTGCCGGATGAGTTATCCTTTACCCAATAGACGGATGCCCCTACGTTCCATTTGGGTGCGACGTTTACTTGCTGATTTAACTCAAACAAAGTCACGTCGTCATTGAGCTCTACATTATTTTCGTATAGTTTATAAAATCCAATTTTAGTCTTGAGGTAGTCGCTTTGTCTCCTTACGCTGATGCCGACACCATCCGTGCCAAAGAAGCCTAATCTGTAGCCTGTGGATATAAATTTATCTACTGTAGTTCTATACAGATCATGAGGTGTGTCAAACATGCGTTGCAATCCGAGGTTGATCGTCCAGTATTTAGCAGGGATAAATTCTACTTCTAAATTTTGTGTTTGTAGGTTAACTTGGTCTGCAGAAATCGCAGAACCGAGGTTTCCACCTGTACCATACGCTACATCGCCCCATGTCCAATCTATCTCAAAAGAGGCTCTGAGCGTGGCTTTCCCATCAAAGATAGACGGCGTATATACAAAAAACGGAATAGCACGTTGCTCGGCATATAGAGCGGTAAACTTATTAGAAGTGGTCGTCGTATTACCACCGAATAATCTTCCTACAATTTGACCTTTGAGGAAGTCATTTTCAGGTGCAATATTCATCGCGACATTTTGCTGGTAAAAATAGACAAAAGCTTGGAGTTGCTTATTGGCTTTATTAGGGATGACCTTGTCAAATCCTTGAAAATGTCCTTGGGTGTTATCCTGAGCCTGACTAGATACAGCCATAAATAGGATAGTAATAACGTAGTACAACTTCCTCATTATCTTATTTTTTAAAATTGTAAATGTAAAAAGTAAGGATGCATCTGCAAATAGACCCATCCTTACAATGTTTTAATATGAAATTATTTTACTCTAACGTAATTTTGAATATTGATAGTGCCAAAAGCACCGCCAGAAGTACTACCAAATCCACCTTTAGGTGTAGGTGCTGTAACTCCTGTAATTACAGGATCAGTCTGTGCAACTTCATATTTCATACTATTTTTGTCAGCTGATAATTCGAAAATACCTTCAGCGGTTAAAGCACTAGGTGTTGTCTGATTTAATTTAATGGTGTAGATATTGCCTTCGGTAGATTTAGTCTGGGTATAAGTACCTTTTAACTCGACTTTAGATCCACTTTTATACTGAAAAACCGTATAAGTGTTATTTGTCTGAAACTCAGCAATGATAGAATCAGCAAAATTTGCTAAAATCGGTGCTACCGGAAATGATTTCCACTTACCTTGTGTACCTTCCTTACAAGCGCCACAAACACCACCACAGTCCACTCCTGTTTCATCTTGGTTTTTAATACCGTCAGCGCAAGTTCCTTTACTATCTTCCTTGCCACAGCTTACCATAACTAAAGATGTAAAAAGCATCATGAATCCAAATAATTTTAATGATTTCATTTTTTAAATGATTTAGTGATTAATTAATAATATTTACAAAGTTTTTAAAAATTTCCTGTCAATTTTGCCACTATCAGCTTTGGGTAATTCATCTAAAAATACAAAATATTTAGGTACCTTAAACTTAGCAAGATTTTGCATGCAATGGTTTCGCAATAGAGATTCATCATGGAAGCCTTCCACTACGATGAAAGCTTTACCTACTTCACCCCATTTTTCGTCTTTTACACCTATGACGGCACATTCTTTTACTTCTGTTAACTGCCGTAATACACGTTCGATCTCGGCTGGATATACGTTTTCGGCACCGCTGATAAACATATTCTTTAATCTATCAACGATATAAATGTACTTTTCGCTGTCTTCGATGACAATATCTCCAGTCTTAAACCAAAGACCATCATCCGAAAAAGCGTCCTTAGTCGCATTTGAATTTTGCCAGTATTCCGGCATGACCATAGGACCTTGTAGCCACAATTCGCCTGCTTCATTTGGTGCTGCTTGTGTACCATCTTCCTTAACAATACGATGATGTACATAAAAATTTGGACGTCCGATGCTGCCGATTTTTTTGATAGCATCATCTTGATGCAAAGAAGTAAGGTTTGGCCCGACTTCTGTCATGCCGTATCCCTGTCGAATGGCTACATTCTTTGCGGCGTATTTTTCTATCAATGGTATTGGCATGGCTTCACCACCTACAATGATGTAATCTATACTGCTGATATCAGCATCTTTAAATGTAGGGTGGTCTGCCATCATACCCAGCATGGTCGGGACACCCATAAATACGGTACATTCCAGCTCAGAAAGTTTAGCTATTGTAGTTTGTGGGTCAAACTTCCTACATATATATGTAAAACCTCCATGATGCAGGAAGGGAAGCAACAATACATTCCATCCACCTGTATGGAAAGGTGGCATCACATTGACTGTACGACTTTCTGTATTTATTTTTAAGGAAATAGCCGTATTGATACTATTCCAGAATGCCATCTTGTGGGTATATTTTACGCCTTTGGGTTTGCCTGTAGTGCCTGAAGTATAGATAATGAATATCGGATCATCCTCTTCAACCTGATGGATGACAAAGTCTTTAGCAGGTGTCGCTAGTGTAGATAAATCATTGAGTAAAGTTTTCCTTCTATCTTTTGGCAAGAGGTGTTCAAATGTATCCTGATAATAAATCCATACTGGATCAGCATTGTCTATGATTTCTTTGATTTCAGGTGCTGATAGTCTGTAGTTCAATGGTACGATAATCAAACCAGTTTTTTGTGCTGCCGAAAACAAGGCTATATATTCTATCGAGTATTCTGCTAAGACGACGATACGGTCACCTTTTTTGATGGCAAGACTTCGCGTTAAATAACTAGCTATACCATTAGCCATTTCATTGAGGTCACGATAAGTTACAGATCTTTCGCTTCCTTGTTCCTGTATTGCTATCCTTTCGGGACTATACAATGCCCATCTCGAAATCCAATCTTGTTGCCAGATCTTCATTAATACTGATTTTACATTTTAAATAATGATGATCCAAACGATAGACCACCACCAGAACCCATAAAACATACGATGTCACCTGGTTTTACTTTATCCTGCTTCATCCATTCATCAAAAGCCATCGGGATACAAGCAGATCCTGTATAACCATAATAATGCATAATCGTCGCCGCTTTACTCCTGTCAGCACCGAGGATGTCCATCGTTTGAAAGATCGAATTTATGTTGATTTGCGTAAAGAAATAATGATCTATATCATCAACGCTGATTTTTTGAGCTTTACACATATCAGATATCATAGTGCTCCACGTTTCTGGATTGACTTGAGTTGGAATTTTCTGTACAAATTGGAGTAGGTGGCCACCTTTTTTAAGGACTTCTTCGGTTATAGGGGTATGGCTCGCACCACCGTAAATTCCCATCCAACTATTGTATTCTCCCTTTGTTTTTAATATACTTTGCAGATGACCCTTATCTTCTGTCGTCGCTTTGACAATCACAGCGCCAGCACCATCAGCAAAGAGCGTTACTGTCTTTTTGTCTTGTAAATTTAGATATTTACTCATTGTATAAGCACCTACTACCAAAACGTGTTTGTAATGCTCGTCTGCCTGAATATATTTAGTAGCAATATCCAATGCTGTTACAAAACCAGCACATGCTGTATTGATATCAAAAGTTCCCGCATTGACAAGTTTAAGCCTATCCTGAATAACTGATGCGGTAGATGGAGAGATATACTCTGGCGTATCTGTAGCTATAATTAATAAATCTATCTCTTTCGGCTGAATGCCAGCGTTATTGATAGCGATCTGACAGGCTTTTTCTACTAGATCAGCCACGCTTTCGTCTTCGGTACACCAGCGACGCTCATATATCTGTACATTTTGTCTCAGCCATGTATCTACATCTTCGCCCAATATTTCATTAAAATAACTATTGGGTACGATTTTTTCCGGTACATAAGAACCTGACGAGATAATGACTGCATTTCTTTTACTCATGTTAAATATCTGATTTTATCTTTTTTTATTGATTTATTTTGAATTAGATACTAAATGTTTTTTCTGATAAATTTTATACAAAATGGCTCCTGTCAATACAGCAGCTAAAATGGCTAATGCTGCTGCTACAGCAGGATTTTTGACTGTACCCGTTGTATAAGGTGTCAGTGAGCCATAATACACCGAAAAATGGACAATAAAGGCCGCAATGGCTGCCCCAAAAGCAGCTTCTTTAGGAGTATTTTTAAAAAATATACCAAACAGTACTGGTACAAAAGCCATAGAAAAATAAGCATACACTCCGTTTTGAGCTAAGATGCCCACGCTCAGATTTGGATGTATTAGTTGCTGATAGCTCACTAAGATACTTATTAGGCCAAGCATAGCGATTACGATTTTATTGGTGTTGTTGATCTTTTGAGTTTGTCCTGACCAGCCTTTTAAAGGAACGATTAAATCATTTGTTATACTTGCTGATACAGACTGCACTAAGCCTTCCAATGTAGATAACCCGGCTGCAATAAGCCCTAATATGACGATAAGTCCAACACCCGTTGCAAAACGTTTTACCACATAAGCAGACAGAATCCCATCCATTTTGATGGCTTCACCATTGATCGTCAAATCTGGAAACATCAAACGTGCATAAAATCCTGCAAACAACACCATAAAAAATAAAGTCTCTACTACAATGGTGACAAAAAGAAATTGGTTGACATCCTTGTCTGACTTTAGCATGAGCGACTTGGTAATGATATGTGGCTGACAGACAATAGCGACTCCTACCACAAAATTGCAAAAGATTACTTCAAACCAATCTCTGAAAAGTGGACTACTCTCATTAAATGGAGTTACTAATTTTGCATCTATACCCACTAATTTATCCCAAAAAGCATTTATGCCATTACTCAGGTACTCTCCACCGGAAGTCAGCAAGATAATTGCAACTATAATCATCAGTATCGCCTGTATTGTATTAGTATAAATCATAGAATTGGCACCACCAAACATCGTATAGCCAAATACAAAAACGACTACTATTATAAGTACCCATAATTCATTTGCACCTAAAGCACCAGCTATTACCTTGGTAAGACCTACACAAATCAAAACGATAAAAGTAATCAAAAGTAAGGATGCAGCAACCATAAAGTAAGAAAAGGCTTTACTATTAAACCGGGTACCTATCCACTGAGCCATCGTCATCGCCTGCTGGCTGGTGCCATACTTTCTAAAACTTTTGCTAAGTACAATTAAAGAAATGAACAAACCTATCGGCAGTACTATCGACATCGCTAAGAATGCACTCCAACCGTATAAGGCCACAAACCCGGGATTAATGATGAATGTAGCAGCACTCGTGATACTCGCCGCTAGTGAAAGCCCCACAACTACTGGTGAAAATCCGGCACCTAAAGTAAAATCTTTAATATCTTTGGTCTTCTTAGCACCACGATACACAATATATACTGTAAGCGCAGCATAGGCAATTAAGGTAAGTAAAGTAGCTGTCGGTAAACTCATATATCACATAATAAAAGGTTAGGGTTCGATTTCGAGTAGCTAATATCTTACTATATTTCCAATAGAAGCATAAAAATAACTTAATTATGTATTGAGATTATTGGATTAAAAATAATAAAAATAATTGAGAATCAATTTATTAACCATATTATAGTTAGTAAGATTATTGTTTATAAATAATTGTAATCATTTGATTTTGATTAAAAAATTGTTAATTTTGTATTTTAGAAACAGAAAATCAATTAAAAAATAAAATAATTATGAGATCATTGGAAGGACGAGTGGCAATAGTCACAGGAGGATCATCAGGGCTGGGCAAGGCGACAATACTAAAATTTGCATCCTTAGGTGCTATCGTTATTAACTGGGATATCAATATAGAAAGAGGTGAGCAGCTCAAAGCAGAATTAACTGATAAGGGTGTCAAAGCTGATTTTTATCAAGTTAATACATCAGATTTTGAGTCGGTCGAAAAAACAGCTCATGCTATAATAGCAAAATATGGACAAATCGACATCTTAGTCAATAATGCAGGTATCACTCGGGACGCTACCTTACTCAAAATGACACCAGAACAATGGCAACAAGTCATCAATGTCAACCTCACAGGCGTCTTTAATTGTACTCGAGCTGTGGCACCATTTATGGTAGAAAAAGGTTATGGTAAGATTATTAGTATCTCGTCTGTAGTAGGACTTTATGGCAATTTTGGGCAGACTAATTACGCAGCAGCGAAAGCAGGTGTTATCGCTATGACACAAACCTGGGCAAAGGAATTGGGTCGTAAAGGTATCAATGTTAATGCTATCGCTCCAGGATTCATGCATACAGAAATTCTCGACGCCATGCCAGATGAAGTATTAGACAAAATGAAGTCCAAGGTTCCTCTCCAGAGATTGGGCAAACCGGAAGATATCGCTAATATTAATGCTTTCCTTGCATCGTCTGAAGGAGACTATATCCATGGAGCAACCATCAGCGTGGACGGTGGCATCACGCTATAAGTACTTCCTTTGAAACAAAAACTCAATAAATTTAATCAGTTTTCGGCCGGAATTCTCCCGCTGGAAACTGATTTTTTGTGCTATTTTCAAAAATTTGAAGACCCGGAAAAAAGTTCTATCCTTAATAACATCGTTTATCAGGCTAATAATCCTGACCAAAACTTCACTTTTGATTCTTCCATCGACCTACGGAAGTACAGCTATGTTAAAAAATGGTGCGTAGATATCTTAAACAACTTGGATGTGGATAACAATCTAAGCAAATTGTTAGAATGGGAGCAACTCATCCTTACCGACCGCATCTCTACCACCGATGAGAAAGCTCTTCTTAAATGGATTAGCAAAGCAGAATCCTCCGACTTTAACTTTCTTAAAATCTACGATATAGCTCGTATCTACCGCCACTATCTGCAAATCAGGCTGAGACATAAAGATTATAAGACAGTTCACGATTTTTTAAATAAATATAGGACAGATTACGAGTTTTCAAAATTAGTTAATGATAAACTCCACGAGACAACCAACGAAATTATAGCCGACTACAATCAAAAAAATAGAGCTACTTACAGTGAGTCTATACCGTGGTTGTCATCTCTTTTTTACAATGACAGCTTAGATGGTTACAATCGGATTTTAGCATGGATCAGGATGGTATTTATCGCTCACAATATGCGAAGGTACGACTTATTGACAGTAATGTTTGACCACTTTGAAAGGCAAGTGGCTTCCGGCAAATGGTATTCAAGGCGTATCATAGCTAATTTTTACAGTCAATATTTATTGTATTATTCAGCACGTAACGACATGAATAAGGCCATTTACTATGGATATCTGTCGATCAAGATAAAAAATGACGACTTTGTGTATTATATCAATAATCTGGCAGCTGTTCTCTTGCGTGCACATCGGGCACAGGAAGCCTTAGAGGTATTAAGAGAGGCAATAGAGGAGGCTAAAATCACTCAAAACATGCACAATAAAATAGGCCATGCAGCTTATAGGATTTTTGGGCTATGTGATATAGGCAAATCAAAACAAGCCGAAAATCAGGCTTTTGTGTTTTTTACAGCCTATAAAAAAGAAATCCGACACCATCGCTGGCATTTATTTTTTACGGCTTATCTCAAAGCTATGCTGCTAAACCACAATTTTCACGATGTCATCAAGCTCAATATCCATCAAAAACTCATAGAAAGAGACACTCAAAGCCTTGAGGCTTCCAATTATTCACCGGCTATACCGTGGATGGTCGCACTAGCTCAATACAAGACCGAACTCATTACTTTACAGGAATTAGATACTAAACTCAATTCATTTTTGCATTTAAATCCAGAATATCATAATACAACAACAACTATCCATGATCTGATAGAATTGACTAAAATTGTGCTCAAGGAAGTATTTTATAAATTGAACATTTTAAAATTTAATTACACTTAAATTCTTAATTAAACCCTAGTAAATTAATTATAATTGCCTATTTTAGCTTCAAATTAATGTCATATATGAATCTAGTAATAAGAAAAGCCACAAGCGGTGATATGCCCGCTATTCATGCTTTAGTAGTCGATTTAGCCATTTACGAAAGAGAGCCCAATGCCGTTAAAACATCTGTCTCTGACTTTGAACATGCTTTTTATCAAGGCATCTTTGATACTTTTGTCGCTACGATAGACGATCGGGTGATCGGGATGTGCTTGTATTATATGACTTTTTCAACTTGGCGAGGAAAATGTATATATCTTGAGGATTTTTATGTCCTTCCTGAGTTCAGGCGCACTGGCATTGGACAGCAACTTTTTGATAGATTTATCGATGAAAGTAAAAAATTGGGTGCGACTATGGTCAAATGGCAGATTATTGATTTTAATGACCCTGCCTTAGCTTTTTATCGTAAAAATCATGCAACGATCGAAACCAATTGGTGGAATGGAAAATTGTTTTTTGATAAAAATGGTCTAGACTAAAGATGAGCTTCCGGACTATTAATTGTCAGGACACTTCTTGCATCGCTTTCCTTTTTTATACTTTTTACAACATTTCTTTAGCTCATAAGGGTAGATTAATCCTCCATAGATGATATTGAGAGGAATAAAAGAATCAGACACTTCACAGCATATTTCCTGCTGCTGATTATCTTCCTGCGATCGGTAATTATGCTCAAATAATTCCATTACTTTATTTAGACTAATTATAATTAATGCAAATATAAGACCTTATTTGATGTTACAAAGCTTTTTTGGTAAATCTGATTATATGCTTTATTAAAAACCAAAATCAAAACATATAATACCATATTTTAGGATTCCTCTTTTGTTCTCTCTATTGACTTCTTGATTGATATATAGGAAATCATTTTTTCTATAGAGCTTGTCCTCTTTTTTGAAGTATAATCTTTAATACAAAGTGAATATATACTGCTATTTAGCATATTTATTATTTTATCATTTTATTGTCATAAACTATAGAAATTTTATCATTTTAAAATCTTATATTTATTTTTCTTTTGAAAATGACCTATAATGTTTATGATAAAAATATCCTAAATATCTTATTGTTTTAAATGGATTCTATATTATTATGCTTTATAACACGATTTATTATTTTTTATAAATCAATTTTTAAGATATCTTGTATTGATATAATTAGGAAGTATGGATTAGTATAAAATTATTTTATGGTTATTTTGATGCTCATTATTTGGTCGATTGAAAAGGATTTATTTATATTTGCGATGCATTAGTCTTAGATGTATTTATTAAATCAAATATAAAATTAATTAGAAATGAAAATTGTGGCAAAGGCGTTATTAAGCCTGTTGTTGATTTCTTTGGTTTTTGCGTCATGTAAACGTGATATTACGGATGAGTCAACAAATGAATTTAAGAAGGTTTCTGAGTATGACTTTAGAACAGTTCATGATTGGAACGAATTGTATATGGTGTTAGAGCGTTATGCTGATGGGTTTAGACCAGTAGGCACAGCATTATCAATAGGGTATATTGGATTGGCTAATTATGAGGCTACAGTGACAGGAATGCCTGAGTATAAATCTTTAGCTTCACAATTTAATGGTTTAGAAATTCCTAAGGCATTCACAAATCAAGAATATCATTGGCCTACCGTTGTCAACGCAGTGAATAATTATATGTTTAGCAGATTTTTTCCTAAGATAGATCAAAAGTATTTCTCGAAAATCAAAGCTTTAAATGATAAAAATGAAAAGCAGTTTCAAACGGAAGTAAGTCAAGAAATATTTACAAGATCTAAAAACCATGGTATAGCGGTAGCAGCTGCTATTTGGGATTGGTATAGAACTGACGCTATAGGTTTTGAAATTTACAATGATGCTTTTAAAGGTAGTGACTGGCAAACTAGAGCTAATCAGCCTGGTGCTTGGGTGCCTACTTTTCCTGGACCGGGTGAATTTTTGTATGCATCAGGCGGAAAGTGTCGACCATTTGCTATTAGTGAAGATTTATTATTATGTAAGCCATATACTGATTATGTAGGTAAATATTCTGAAGAGCCGGGTAAAGGTCTTTATATTCAAGCATTGGAATTATTAGATCAACAAACTTCCGAAAAATCTTATACGACCAAGTGGATTGGTGAGTTTTGGAGTGACGATTTATTAGACGTAACGTTTAGTCCACCGGCAAGATGGTTAGCTATTGCGGATCAGGTCTTCACTCAAGAAAAATCTAATCTGCAAACAGCAGTTGTTACAAATGCAAAATTAGGAATGGCTTTAGCCGATGCTGGTATTGGTGCATGGAATTCTAAGTATTTTTACAATCTGATGAGACCGGAAACTTATATTCAGTCTATAATGGATCCATCATTTACTACTAATCTTAATAACCCTGTTACTCAGGAAACGGGTATAACACCGCCGTTTCCGGCATATCCTTCTGGACATGCTACCTTTGCTGGTGCTGGTTCAGAGATTTTATCAAATATTTTTGGAAGCTCATATACTATGACTGACAGATGTCATGAAAACAGAGGTGATTTTTTAGGTACGCCTAGAACCTTTACAAGTTTTAAGCAAATGGCTAATGAAATAGCATGGTCACGTGTACTTTTAGGGGTGCATTTTAGATGTGATGGCGATGAAGCATTAGCATACGGCAATAGAATAGCTCAAAAAGTCGAAAGTTTACCGTGGAAAAAATAAGCTATTAGAATACTATTAGAATTTTAGAAAAAAGGGGGTGTTAAAGCCCCTTTTTTTGTTTATGATGAACTAATTCCTTAATTTTGTGCTGTAATTATTAAAGTTAAATCCATGAATATTAAATCCATTAAATCATTTCAATTAGCCGCCATACTATCAGTAATGGTATTTATTTCTTGCAAAAATAATACTGCTGAAGTCGCCACTGCTTCTCAACCACAGGAAATAGTCGATAAATATGAAGATGGACCAATATCTCGTAAGTACATCTCAATAGATGGGAAAAAAGAGGGGAAATATACAGAATATTACCATTCAGGAGAAGTACTGTGCGAACGAAACTTTGTCAATGATCAGGAAGAAGGAAAAACAGTCTTTTATTATAAAGATGGCAAAATAAAAGAAGTCATGTATCTCCTAAGTGGCAATAAAAATGGTGGAGATACTTTGTACTATGAAGACGGTTCTTTTAAGTACATATCCACGTATAAGGATGGTATTCGCAATGGATTGTTAAAGAAATGGGATGAAGAAGGAATTGTAACCTACCAGGCTGTGTTTAGAATGGATACATTGATAGAGGTAAATGGTAAGCCTGTAGTTCAGGAAACCATTGCAAAATAGTGTATATTTGTGCTTGAAATAGGATAGAGTATTCTGATTCAATTTTATAAACATAGTATATACCTAATTTTTTGGAATCACCGATCTCTGAATTTGTAAAAATATTACAGCCGGATATTATATCTGAGCGCAGGTTTAAAGGATATAATCTCGATATTGGCAGCCCTAGTGTTTATGGTGGCCAGGTTTTAGGTCAGGCAGTTAGTGCTGCACACCATTTATTTGGCGATGGTAAGGTGCTCCATTCACTTCATAGTTACTTTTTACATCCGGGCGACAATGACTTGCCGATAGATTATGAGGTTCAAATAATCAAGCAAGGAAGGTCTTTTAATACTTGCAGAGTAATCGCTTATCAGCAAGAAAAGGAAATTTTTATACTTTTTGCTTCATTTCATAAGGATGAAGAAGGAATAGAGCATCAAGCATCTATGCCGAATGTAGCAAGACCCGAATCTCTAGCTTCATTTTCGGATTTATTTGCAGAGTTTGCTGCAAATTTTAACATAGAGCCTCGCGGGATTTTCTCACCTAATAGCCCATTTGTTTTTCATCCGGTAGAAGTCTATGATCCTTTTAGGCCTAAAATTAAACCTGCTTTAAATCATACATGGTTTAAAACTAATGGTAAATTGCCTGATGACCCTTTGCTACATCAGGCGGCATTAGTTTATGCTTCGGATTTTAATCTGCTTATTACAGCCTTGTTTCCTCATGGTAAATCGTTCTTTACGACACCTATGCAGATAGCAAGTTTGGATCACGCTATGTGGATACATAGGCCTGCCAAAGCAGATGAATGGCTCCTCTATGCAGTAGAAAGCTCCAATGCTAATAATGGTAGGGCTTTTTGTTCAGGAAAAATTTTTAGTCAAGATGGTACTCTTATAGCAAGTACTGCACAGGAAGGATTAATCCGGATGTTATAATAATTAAGTCAGTTTTTGAGTATGCGAGTGAGATTATTGTAAATGTCCATCTACAAGTTCTATAATCCTGTCGCTATTTCGGGCAAATGATTCGTCATGCGTTACTGAAATTATGGTATGTCCCAGCTCAGAAGTTAAATTTCTGAATATGTCAAAAATAATGGCTGTGTTTTTAGTGTCGAGATTACCTGTGGGCTCATCGCACATGATGATATGTGGGTCATTGATGAGTGCTCGAGCTATTGCAACACGTTGTTGTTGTCCACCCGAAAGTTTACTTGCCGGTTTTAATGCCTGATCTCTGAGACCCAGTGTATTCAGTTTTTCCATAGCTTTATTTTCTATTTCATCAACTGATAATTTTCCTAATCTAAGCGCAGGAATCATCACATTTTTGAGACAGCTAAATTCCTGGAGTAAGTAATGAAATTGAAAAACAAATCCGATTTTTTCATTTCTCAATTGAGCTAATGCATCATTGGACTTTCCGGTGACTAACTCATTGTCAATCCATAATTTTCCTGAGTAATCGGTGTCCATCGTTGATAAAACGTATAATAGGGTGGATTTTCCGCTTCCGGATTTTCCAATCATACTTAGTAGCTGGCCCTTCGTGACAGTAAAAGAAATATCCTGTAGCACCTGGAATGGTATCGGGTCATAAAAATATTTAGATATGGTCTGGACTTCAAGGATTTTCATATATATTATTTTCTAAATATGGAAATAGGATCTACATTGGCTGCCTTTTTTGCCGGAATGTAACCTGCCAAGAATATAATTATTCCACCTACTATAATACCCTGAATAAATTTATTGAGTTCAAATCCTATAGGAAAGTATCCTACATCGCCACCTATATAGACTTTTTGCAACAAAAATATAAGTACTATGTCAAGCAAAATTCCACCTACGATTCCCAAAGCACCTATTGTCAATGCTTGAGTCAAAAATATGGAAACAACATCTTTCCCTTTAAATCCAATAGCCTTTAAAATGGCAATATCATTTATTTTTTGTGATACTGTCATATTAAGGATATTATATATCCCAAATCCTGCTACTATCAGTATAATTAGCGAAACTATGGTAATGACCATCCTTCTCATTTTAAATGCTGCCATGATAGATTCATTGGCTTCAAGCCAACTTTCTGATTGATAACCTGTTAATTGACTAAGTATTACACCTTTTTTGGTCGCTTGTTCAGGATCTTTGATACTGACATTAATGTCCGTAATATAAGTGTTACTCTCCATTAGCAATTGCTGGGCGGCACTTAGATTGATATAGGATTTTGTTTTGTCTAGTACGCTGTTGTTAGTTTTAAAGATTGCTACTACTTTCATGCTTTTGTTTACCCCTTTAGATGAAGTAATATTTATATTATCACCTATATTGAGGCTTAGATTTTTAGCTATGCCTTTTCCTAAAGCTATTGCATTGATATTGTTATTGAGTTCTTCAATATTTCCTTCTACTACATTGGATTTGATATCAAACATTTGAATAGCTTGGTCTGGAACTATACCGGTTATAGTGCCGGGAACCTGGAGTATTCCGATATTGTAAAATACTGTTGTTGTGATTTGAGGTGAAACTATCTTGACAAAAGCTTCGTTTTGGATCAATTTAATAATCTCTGCAGGATTATCGATGTTATTGGTCGCAGGAACGATTTTGGGGTTAATGATAAGGTCTTTTTTTTGGTCAGTATGATGCAAAGGTTGGCTTATTTCGTCGTCTTTAAAAATTCGAATATGAGCCGAGTTCTTGAAAATAACATCATTGGATACTCGATCAAAGCCTACTAACATGCTATTCATAAAGATATAGAGAGACATGCCGATTAACACCCCAAAAACAGCAACAAGAGTCAGTTTTTTACTAACTACAAGGTATGTAAAGGCTATGTCAGTATTGATGTTTTTCATCTTATTGTTTTAAGGGTACTAAGATGTCATCACTTGTGAGCCCATGTAGAACTTCGACATAATCTGATGAAATGATCCCTGGCGTGATTACAGTCATACTATCCCGACCTTTGACCATAACTTTATTGCCGTAGCCCATGTAATAACGCGGGATGAGAAGCGCGTTTTTCTTCTCACCTACTAAAATATTAGCTTCTAAGGGTGTTCCATATATATTTAATGTGGTGGGAATACTGTCCGTAAGTACGACCTTGCAAATAAATGTGTGATTCTTATCGTCAAAAGCATCCTGAATTTCATGCAAAGTTCCTTTATAGGTTGCTGTTTTATTGGTGTTTAATTGGACTTCCGTAAGCTGTCCTTTTTGCAATCTGTGTATATTTTTTTCATCTACAGACAGCACTATTTTTATTTTTGATGGATTAGCTACGACAGCGATCACTTCGCCCCTTCTGACAAAGTCGCCTGTGCTTTTTAGTTTGTTTATGATTTTGCCGGCCCTGATAGCTTTTATTTGATTATAGGATTGGATGATTTCATTGTTTTTATACTGACCGGCTGTGGTTATTTTTTGCTGTTGAGCTTGCTGTAGTATAAGATCATATTGTTTTTTTAAAGCATTTAGATTAGACTGGCTATTTTGTAGCTCCAGTTTTGCATTTTCATATTCTAATTTGGAGATACTTTCACTTTTATACAGTCTCTCATATCGCTCTAATTGGGTTTTTGTCTGCTGTAGCTTTTCTTCAGCAAATAAGATATTTTGTTGTAATTGTTGAAGAGCAGGAGCATCCTTACTTATATTTTTTTCTGCAATATGTAATTGATCTTTAGTAGTATTTGTATTTATAATGCTGGCAGGATTATTTATGGTAGCAATAATTTGGCCAGAAGTAAGGATGGTGCCTATTTCGGTATTTGCACCTATCAATATACCATCGCTTTGTGCAGTGAGATTATAAACGTCTTCCCATTCTAATTGCCCAGGTGCAAAAACCCATTCGCGAATATCCTGAGAAAATGGCCTAATTTCCGATGATTTGTCTTTTTTACATGCAATTAGACATGTTAGTGAAATAAAAAGGATAATATATTTCATGATGATTTTTGCTTAATATTGATTGTTGATAATAATTCTGTTTTTTGCATAAGCTATCTTTACAAGTGCTGTTGAGGCATTAAGCTGGCTGTTGAGCATCTTATTTTGAGCTGTCAACAGTCTATCTAATGGTAATATATTTTCCTGATATTGTGATAAATATTTTTGAAAAGAATCCTCTTCTAACTCAGTAATTTCTGCATAATTATGGTATTGCATTTGTGCTTTTTTAAGCTCCGTTTCTAATTGTTGTTTTTGAGTTTCAGCTTCTTTTTCGGCATGTTGTTGATTTAAAACTAGTGTTTCAAGTTGAAATTGCTTGTTTTTAATACTGCTTAATCTCTGTACGGTGGGTAATTCCCAACTGATTTTCAATCCTATATTATTGTATGAAATACCAGTCGAATTACTGGCAAGGAAAAAATCATTGCTAAGATTTTGCCAGTTAAAGGATGATAAAAATGAAAGTGTAGGTAGGTATTGGTATTTGAGACCTTTGATTTCCTGTTTTGTCATAGCAGATTGTAGTAATAATCCCTGTATGGCCAGATTGTTATGAGATGCTGTTAATGACGTTTCTATGTTTGACTCTAATAATTGTTCATCAATGATTGGGTTGATCTGATTCTCAAAATACAAGGACATTATTTGGTATTGCAAATCGATATTTTTCTCTAATTGTTCTTGATTGTCCTTGTTAAGAATACAATTGGCTGTGGCGTCGTTTAGATCTTGTTTCCTGATGATGCCTTCTTCGTATTTTTTCTGGACGATAGCTTTTATTTGTTCTGCTGCATCTATATTTTTTTTGAGGATTTGGTTTTGGCTTTGCAGAGTAATGATGTTGTGATAAGTGGCATTGACTTTGTCATAAAGTTCTTTTTCTGCGGTTAGAGTTTGATTTTCAGTGTATTCCCTATTGAGTTTTGCATATTTGATCTGGGATAACGATGAGAGGTTAAGTATGTCAAACTGTGGTTGTAGTACTGCTGTAGTAGCATATTGTTGCCCAAACTGAATTTGTTTAAAAGTTCCAGCCGCACCACCAAAAAAATCAGCTGGTATAAAATTACTTTGCAGCTTTGTAAAATCAGTAAAATTTATACTTGACGGTATTTTTGGATTTATGGCATTGCCTAAGGATGTTTTGTATGCAAGCTCAGCTAATTCCTTTTGGATGGCTGCATTTCTTAAAACATAGTTATGGCTTTTAATTTCAACCCATATTTCTGTAAGGGAATGGTAGGTTTTATTATTTTGTGCGATTAATACATCGGCAATTCCAGTAAAAAAGAATAATAGAATGAGGATGTTTAATGCCTTTTTAATGTTCATATTGTAGAAAGTCAATTGGTGTTTTTAATACCGGATTTTGTTATATCGACAAAGTTTTTAGAAAATTGCATATTCCTAAAAAGAAATGGCAAAATTACAAAAATGTTGATATTTCTTACCATCTTTTGGCCTCTTGTGTAATGGTAGTTACACAATTATAACCGTGAGCTCTTCCTAATTGGAAATTTTAAAAATGCTAAAAGATACAAAATAGAGGGATTTTGTGCCCTCTATTTTGTTATCGTGTACTATTTTTTCTCCCTTCCTGCTACGAGATAGTCCTGGAGTGCATTGAGTTCATTCCACTTGCCATCAGCGGCTAGTCCAGCTTGTTGCGGCCATGTGGCTGGATCAGCAAGTGAGTAATTAGGGCCTGCTGCTGTTAAAATTTCCTGTATTCTTGCTACTGAGGTATCAGCTAAAGCACGCCATGTTTTGATTTCGGCATTATGCAGTAATTCCGCGATTTTAGGTCCTATACCTTCTATCGCTTTGAGGTCATCCGTTTTCCATGCTCTCAATAGTCCCTTCTTGACAAGCCATTTTTCTAATTTTGAATCCGTTTCATGTCCCGGATCTATATCACTCCTGCCTGTATCTAATGTTTTTTGAAAATCAATCAAACTTTGCCAAGATCTATTGCTTGCTAACAATGCTTGTTGTGGCCATGTAGTAGGATCAATAATTCTATATTTGTCACCATATTTATCTAAAATACCTCTTAGGTCGGTCGCAGATTTACTACTTAAATCCGAAAAAGAATATAGACCGTTTTCATTTAAGACTTCCTGCATTTTAGGTCCTACCCCTTCAATGATTTGTAAAGTGGTATTGCCTATTGCAGCATACCATGGATCATCGCTATCTGCTTTTGCAGTGACTGATACAGCCGTTAATGAAGCAGCAGCCACCGGCAAATTAGAGTTTCCTTTTGCTGATAGCGCTTCAGAAAGTGCAAGTTCAGATTCGCGGTATTTACCACGTAAAAGAGCTAAATTGCCGTCACACTCTATACGTGCACTATTGCATGCGTCTAACTTAGTCTCAAGGTCACTGATACGGAGATTAAGATCATTAATTTGACGCTCTAAATCGGCAACGATAGATTTGTACCTTGCCCATAGTAAATAGCCAAGAGCTAATCCGAGTAAAAAAGGTAGCAACCATGTTAGCCACCAAGGGATATCACAAAATGAAAATAAATTTATCATGATTTTATTTTTGTTTAATGTTATTGAATGACTTGTAATTCAGTACGTCTGTTTTTAGCCCGACCTTCTTCTGTAGAATTGTCAGCTATCGGCTCAGACTTTCCTTTGGATGTTACTTTAATTTTATTAGAAGGAACACCTTTAGAGATTAAATAACTCTTTACAGTATCAGCACGCTTTTTACCTAATGCAATATTGGTCTCATCAGAGCCGATATTATCAGTGTGACCAGTCAGCTGAATGGATTCGCCGGATTTTTTAACTCTTTCCGCGATTTTATCTAGGTAGGCTTCGACTTCAACATTATTAAGTCGGGCTGTAGAGTTGTAACCAAAATAAATAATCGTCTTATCTTCTACTTCCTGAATGTGTTTTGTCGTAATCCTTTGTGAAAAGGAAGCAGCTGCATCATTCATGTTCATACGGGTGTCAGCACAATCAATTCCTTTAGCTACTACAGTAATCTTGTCCCTAAGATTTTCAGTAAATAGCTTTTTAATCTCGTTACCTCGCGCGATACCTAACTCTTCCGTTTCAGGCGGCGTCAGATTTGTACAGTACCATCCACTGATTTCCAAAGATGTCGTATCCGAAATCAGTCCTGAAAGTGAATCCCTCATGGCAGACCAGCCATCACCAGTGATCGGTGTGCTATTATTATACGAAAATAATAATGGACCGGCATTAAGAAGTGTTGTGGTTTCCTGTTTAGTTACTTCGGATGTACCCGAACAGCACCGGTCATGATCCTGATAATATAGCCAACCTAATATGAGCCAAAGCAAAATAATGATTGCTATTAGAAAATTCCTCATTTGTTATGTTGGTTTAATATGAAATAAAATAAAGTGGTAAGTTAGCACAATACTTATAAATAAAAAAATATTTTTCACTAAAAATCCTAAATTTAATTTTGTTGGCTTAGTTATAGGCTAAGATGATAGTATTTTTATAGGATAAAGGATGATAAATACTCGTTTTTTTGTATTTTTTACATTATATATTACTGGCTTTCTATGGTGTATTTTATTAAAAGTTTTTAGCTAATTTTATAACTAAATTAGGGCTTTAGAGGCTCATTGCGAATAGCTCTAAAATTATATTTTATCTTTTAGTTTTTATCATCGATGTATTTTTATTATTTTTACGGCTATTAATCAATCTGCCACTAATATGCAAAATAAAATAGTAACTCTAGACGAATTTATAATTCGATCTGAAAAGGAAAACCCTGAATCAACTGGTAGCTTTAGCAGGCTTTTGCGAGATATCGGTATAGCGGCCAAAATTGTCAATCGTGAAGTAAATAAAGCTGGACTTGTCAACATTCTCGGTGTTGAAGGCAGTACTAATACGACAGGAGATGCCGTACAAAAGTTAGATATTTTTGCAAATGAAAAATTTATAGAAACACTTTCATACAGTGGCGAAGTCTGCGGTATAGCTTCCGAAGAAAATCAGGAATATATAGAGGTTAATTCAGGAAATGACAATAATGGTCAGTATGTAGTCGTCATGGATCCATTGGATGGCTCATCTAATATCGATGTGAATGTGTCTGTAGGTACAATATTCGGTATATATAAAAGGAAGTCACCCGTCAGTGGTCCATGTAAAATGGAAGATTTTTTACAGAAAGGGACGGAGATGGTTGCTGCTGGCTATGTTTTATATGGGACATCAACGTTGCTGGTTTATTCTACAGGACAAGGTGTTAATGGATTTACCTTAGATCCAAGTATCGGAGAGTTTTGCCTCTCACATCGTAATATTAAAATGCCGCCTGCCGGTAATTATTACTCGGTAAATCAAGGGTATTACCTCAAATTTGATCTTGAAATGCGTAGATATATCGATCACTGTTCAGATTTGAATTATCGATTACGGTATATTGGCAGTATGGTTTCGGATATACATAGGATTATGTTTCAAGGAGGTATATTTTTGTATCCCAATACTCGAAAATACCCTAAAGGTAAATTGAGATTACTCTATGAATGTTACCCAATGGCCTATATTATCGAACAAGCAGGCGGAATTGCATTAACTTGTAAATTAGAACGTGTACTCGATTTAGATATCCATTCTCTGCATCAGACCTCATCCATTGCAATGGGCTCTCACGATATGGTCAGAGATATGAAGGAATTTGTAGAGCGATATGGTGCCGTTATTCAGTAGTTTATACTTTAGACGGATTACAAGTATTGTTTTCCTGCTGGCTTTAGGTCAGATGTCGCAAGCTCAGCTTACAATCAAGCTATTGTCCGTGCCAGTGACAACCCCGGACAATAGTGATATTTATGTAGCAGGGACTTTTAACAATTGGGACCCTGGAAATACAGGCTATAAGCTTAAGACTAATCTTGACAATACTCGAGAGATTACGATTAATCCGACGGTAGGTACACATATGTTTAAGTTTACACGTGGATCATGGGCTACTGTTGAAGGTACATCACAAGGTGGATTTATAGCTAATCGCAATCTTGTATATACAGGTACACCTATGACTATTGAATTAACCATTGCAGGATGGGAAGGCGTATCAAATACCGCATCAACTGCGTCTCCACAGGTAAAAATTTTGTCAGATTCGTTTTATATGCCTCAACTTGACAGATATAGAAAAATTTGGATTTATCTTCCGAAAGACTATAGCGATGGTTTGAAAAATTATCCAGTTCTGTATATGCATGACGGACAAAATTTATTTGACAAAAAGACAAGCTTTGCTGGAGAATGGCAAGTGGATGAAGCTTTGGACAGTTTGTATCAGATTGGTGATTTTGGCGCTATTGTCGTAGGAATAGATAATGGAGGTGGAAAGCGATTAGACGAGTACTCTCCTTGGATCAATCCGCAGTATGGAGGTGGCGAAGGTGATAAATACGTCGATTTCATAGCTAAAACCTTAAAACCTTATATAGACACACATTATCGTACTAATGCTGATGCTGATCATACCGGAATTATGGGTAGTTCTATGGGTGGATTAATTTCCTTTTATGCCGGCCTGAAGTTTCCTGATATTTTTGGTAGGGTAGGAGCTCTTTCTTCCTCCTATTGGTTTTCACCTAAAAGCTTTCAATATGTCGATGATGTAGGTGTAGGTAGTGATACATATATATATATGATAGCAGGGTCTAAAGAAGGTGGCTCACAGGTCAAAGATATGAATGATATGTATGACAATCTCAGAGCAAAAGGTGCTGCCGAAAACCAACTCCTTAAATGGATACATAGCGATGGCCAGCATAGTGAGTGGTATTGGCGCAGAGAGTTTCCCAAAGCCTACCAGTGGCTATTTCAAAAAAAAAGCTCTGATACCAAAGAAGAAAACGGTAAAATAAAATTTTCTGTATATCAAAGTGGGGATCGACTTATTATACAAGGATTTCCATCTGACTATTTGGGCAATGTGAACATTCTTAATACCAATGGCAAATTAATTGTAGAGAAACCCTTTTCACCACAAATTTCATTAACGGATTTTACTTATCCGACCGGGATCTATATTATTCAAATAGGAACTATGAATAGGCAGGTGCTGATTACTAAGTAGTACCTGCTATACTGGGATTATCTGTTGCCTTAATATCCTACCTATTTGAAGTGTATCTGCAAAAAGTGAAATTTTTAGATTGATATTTCTCGGTATATTTTCAAGCAATTCGTTGATGAGATTGCTAATGGCGGCCGATTTATCGATATCCAAAATTTTAACCAGATTATTAGCTATTTCGATTTCATTAGCTGTAAGGTTTACCTTGTCACTTTTTGTTAGTAGTCTAAAATTATACTGTCTTAAAAAATGTAGCCCATATTCTAGAAAACTTTTTTGCTCCTCTTTATCTAAATCTTCAATGCCCTTAATCCACTGATTGATTTCTAATGGATCGGATTTATAGGCTACTCTAAGCCACGAAATGATTAGCTGCGAATAATCGGCTGCCTGATTATTGCTGATAGCTATAGCCAGATTTAGATTGCCATCAGCGAGATTGGCTATTTGGATCGTCTTTGCCTGTGGCGTTTGGTAGTGTTCTGTCAAGTATGCACTTATATCTTCACTTGAAAATGCTGGGATTTTAACTAATTGGCATCGACTCAGAATCGTCTGGAGTATCTGGTCTTGGTTTTCGGTAATGAGGATTATATAAGTATTGTCTGTTGGCTCTTCAATAAGTTTTAAAAGTCGGTTTCCTTCTTTTTCTAAATATTCAGGAAGCCACATAATTAATACTTTTTTATCTGCCTCATAAGCCTTCATGTTTAGTTTGTGCATGAGATCGCTGCATTCCTTTGCATTAATATTGGGCGTGCTATTATGTTCATTGATAGCGTCAAACCAGTCTGTCTTGCTCATATATGGACTTTTACTCAACATTTCTCTCCATTTAGGGAGAAAATCATCACTGGTCGTTGATTCGCGCTTTTTATCACCTAATCGTACTACCGGAAAAGAAAAATGTATATCCGGGTGTACAAATTTGTAAGATTTTTTGCATTGACTGCATTCCCCACAACTGTCACTTTCTTGCTTGTTTTCGCACATGATGTACGAAGCGTATGCCAATGCAACAGCCAGTCCGCCTGTACCTTCTTTAGACAATAATAATTGAGCATGAGGGATTCTTCCTCTATCGACATTCGTCCGTAATTCTGACGTAAGTTTATCTTTTCCTTTAATATCTTTAAAAAACATAGATTATGCCTGAAATCTGTTATTATATAGAGTTAATAATTATGATATATTATTTTTGCAAATGATATTTGTGATTTGCTTTGTTATTAATTAGCAAAGTTAGTTTTTAATAATGCAATTACAACTTAATATGTAAGCTTATTGTTTATGATACAAAAATTTAGAGTTGTTGAAGTTTTTAATTTAGAGATAATATGAGAGTTTCTGTGTATAGGAGAGCACATTTTAATGCAGCTCATCGCTTGAATAACCCAGCATGGGATGCTGAAACGAATAAGGAAGTTTTTGGCGTGTGCAATAATGACAATTTTCACGGACATAACTACGAACTGGAAGTGAAATTAACTGGAGAAGTTAATCCTGATACGGGTTATGTGTATGATATGAAAGACTTGAGTGATTTAATCAAAGAAGAGGTCGAAAACCGGTTTGATCACAAAAATCTGAATTTAGATACTGAAGAATTTAAAAATCTTAACCCTACTGCTGAGCATATTGCTTATGTGATATATAATATCCTTAGAGATAAAATTAGTATGGAATTTGACATCAGTATTCGACTATGGGAAACGCCAAGAAATTCAGTAGAATATCCGGCGTTATAAAAAAAAGCTCTTTATTAAACATTTAATAAAGAGCTTTTTTATGAGATTATTAATGAATACAAATTAAGCTCCCGAACTTAATTTATTTAATTTAGACGTTTTCACAATATTGTTATCTTTATCCAGCATTTGGATTAAGTACATACCTGGTTTTAAGTCGCCTATCAAATGCTGTGCATTATTGTAATGATAGAATGATTTAATTTCGGTACCTAAGATATTATATAATTTTATTTTATCAATTTTATTACCATTTGATATTGAAAAATAGTCCTGAGCCGGATTAGGATAAAGTACGATATCGTTTTTTATCTTAATATTGGTTGTTTTGCTTGATGTAGTAGCGTGTACTATTATCGGAATGCGATATAGTTCCACTGTGTGATCAGCATCTCCATAAAGCACTAATTCCATTTCTGAGTCACCCGGAATTTGATTAGGTATAAAATATACATACCATGCGCCTGTTCCCTTGCGTGCATCATTAGGAATTCCCTTAGGGTTTTTATCGACGTTTTCGAGGTAACACAAATTCAAATCACATACTTGAGTTGCCCAACCACTTTTCCATGTAGCAGGATCTTTAAATAACTGCCAATGAATCATATAATTAGTATCAGCTGATATCGTTATTTCTATTTTTTGCTTTGTTATGAGACTATCCACCGGAGCTATAATCTCAACAGGGTTAGGAGTGTGGCTAAACTGACCAAAACAGTTGAACACAAAAAATATAGAAAAAAATGTAAAAATATGTTTCATGAGTAACAGATCAAATGGTTTATAAAAGATTAAGCGCTTACACTAGACTTTTGAAGTTTGACAGATTTGACAATCTTATTTTTGTCATCCAGCATTTTAACGATATACATACCATATTTCAGATCTGTCACATCGTATGCATTCGCAGGCAAGCTATTAAATGTTTTGACCTCTTTCCCAAACATGTTGTAAATAACTACCTTCTTTATATTCAGACTATTGTTAATCTGAAAATAATCTGTAGTAGGGTTAGGAAATACTTTTATATCCTCAGTCACACTCTCAGTGTTACTGTAGTTAACGGTAGGAATATTTTGAGCTTGAAGCCCAAAACCCACAGCGGATAACATAATCACAAATGCAAAAAGTATAAGTCTATTCATGCCAAAACATTTTATTGGGCAAATATACAACATCTATCAAATATAAAAGTATAAAACAAACGTTAAAGTTTTGTTTTTTTTAATTATTTATGGTTTTTGTTTGCGAAGTTGTCAATATTAATTTTTTATGCATTATTAAAAATTATAATATTGGTTTGTTTTTTGGACTACTTATTTGTTTTTTTACCAGCCTTATTTCGTTTATTTATTGGGTTGGTTTTATTTTAATTGGACTAAAAGTATTGATGTATTTTCCTTAATTACTATAAGGTAAAATATTTATAAATTAAAAAATATATAAAATATAGTTTGGTTATCTTGATTGATTTGCTTTACTTTGTTTTTTCGTGTCCTTACTTAGTTAAGTTACTCTTTGATAAATGGTATGGTTTTTAACCGCCCACTGTTGAGTGTCGTCAAGTAATATATTCCTGGTAACAGATCAGTAATGTCCAGACATGAATCATTCAATTTAAAGTTTGAAGATGATATTTCTATTCCCAGAATATTTCTTATGGATATGAGGTTTTCTATGCCACAGAGCGTAAGTGATGCAGGATTCGGATATATAATCCCAATTTTATCATCTGTGTCCATGGTAGTTGAAGTCGTATCACATGATGTATGGATATAGTCTTCGGTGGTATGTCGGATATAATCTAACTTTTCATGTAAAAACTTTCCTGGGCAGCTTGTATAATTGGGCGAGCAGCCGTCTTTATGTCCAGAAATATTAAACATATGCCCAGGCCATGAAACGATATCACTATCACCTAAAGGGTCGATATTTTCTTTGCATGCTTTATAACTCAATATTTGTTTTAATACTTGCATCATGGTATCTGTCGGTAATGCTACTTCAAAATTGCCTAGCATACATACAGCCATTGAATTTTTATTATAGCCGCACATATGCGCACCCTGTACATTGTCACCGCCGCCACGCCCTTCGTAGAGGACTCCATAAGGGTCGATGAGCCAATTATATCCAATGTCCTGCCATCCGTTGCTATTGACATGATAGTCAAAATATGCAGCAACTACACCGGACCAGTCATTACTAAAATTTGTGCCTGCACTGTGATGGATAATTAGATGTGTCACCTTAGTGTAAACAGCAGGTGGTTTATAAATATCATGACCTAAGTGGAATGCTGCTCCCCATACTTCACGAGGTATATACGGCAGCATTGCGCAGTTGCATTGATCTGTAAGCACTGGATTAATGATAGGTTTTTGAGCACTTTTGGACTTTTCTGGTATAAATATTCTCAATTTTCCGGTTAAGTTTGTGATATGGATGTTTTCCGCTCCTAGATCGATCTGTATGTTTATATGGTCAGCTTCAACTCTGGGCACAAAGTAGAGTTCACTTACATATCTATGTGCTAAGTCATCATCTTCATGTGTGGCATTCATTATATACGACTTTGTGGTGGTAAAACTACCTTGAATTGTGTTTTTATTTAGGTTTGTACCTTCTATTACCAAAGATATAGCCATGAATTCATGTAGATTTAAATCCGAAATATCTATTGTTTTATGTATTACTCTTGTATTTTGATTTAAGAGTTCAAGGTCGTATTCGTAGGTCTTTTGACCAATAGAATATGTATCAATGAGAAAACTAAACCCTAAAAGGAAGGTCAGTTGGTAGAATAATTGTTTATGTTTTAAAGTTGTTATTTGCATTGGTCGTCCGAAAATACTAGTAGTGAAGTGTAAAATCCCTGACTTGCTAACAATAAAACTAGCTTTTGGGTTGCTTAGTTCCACTTTCTATGTTGATAATTCCTGTTTTGATTTGGGCAAGGACATCATCAAATTTGTATTTTAGCTCAGGATTGACGATGCCTTCTGTGTCATTAAAATTCTTATTAAATTCTGGAAAAGAAAATTTTCCGACGACCAATCCGTCGTGAATAGGGAATCTGGATACAGCGGCATCGAGTACACTTATTGCACCGCGTTTGCCGGAGGAAGCCGCCATCAATAGCATTGGCTTCCCCATAAATGTTTTGATATGAACTCTGGAAGCCCAGTCAAACAGGTTTTTAAAGATCGAACTGTAACTCCCATTGTGCTCCGCAAAGGATATGATGATTAAGTCAGCCTCTTCTATGTATTTTACGAAAGTATATGCCTCCTGTGGTATGCCGATGGTTTGTTCTTTGTCAATAGAATAGAATGGCATTTCATAGTCATTCAAATCAATAGTCCTAATCTCAGCATCTTCAAATTGATGTGCTGCAAATAGAGCTAATCTTTGATTGATAGAATTGCGGTTTGAGCTGGCACCAAAGGCTAATATTTTCATTAATATAATCTTGTTAAAACTTAAATCACAAATTTATACATTCATCGGAACATCCATAAGTAAAATTTCACAATTTTCATTTGCTTCGATCTTGAAACGATCTTTTGCCCAGATACCTAATCCATCTCTATCGTCGAGTTTTACGCCGTCGATCGTTGCACTGCCGCTAATCATAAATGCATAAACACCATTGCCTTTTTGCTTGACATCGTATGTCTGTGTATTGTCTTTGTCTAATGATCCTAGGTAAAACCATGCATTTTGGTGTATCCAAACGCCTGCATCATCAGGATTAGGGCTTACAATTTGCTGTAATTTATTATGTCTGTCAGCCGGATTGAGTGTTAATTGGTCGTATCGCGGTGTGACGTTCTTTTTATTAGGAATTAGCCAAATCTGCAGGAATTTAACTGTCGCCTCCTTGTTTTTGTTGTATTCGCTGTGACGGATACCTGTTCCTGCACTCATGACTTGGATATCTCCATTTCGGATGACAGTTGTGTTGCCCATGCTGTCTTTATGTTCTAGATCCCCTTCGAGTGGAATAGAGATGATTTCCATATTGTCATGCGGATGTGTCCCAAAGCCCATGCCACCAGCTACGATGTCATCATTAAGGACTCTAAGTACGCCAAAATGCACTCTATCTGGATTGTAATAGGATGCAAAACTAAATGTATGATGGGAATTGAGCCATCCGTGATCTGCATGTCCGCGTGATGCTGCTTTATGTATTACTTTGTTTTCCATGATTGGTGAATTGATATTTGGTAAATGATTAATACGCATTATATTTTTTTATAAGGATTGGACTAATTTGAATGTATAATGGGTATAAACCCTACTTGTTCCATAGATATCGCTTCTAATTTGTGTAATTCATCGATATCATTTTTTAATAGATCGGCATTTAATACTGATGAGACAAGCATGCTACTACCTAATAAAGTTTTTCCTAATAAATCTTTCCTGTCCACTTTAAAAACATTTGTTACAACAAATATAATCATTTTAGACACTATTTAGTTCAAAATGCAAGATTTATTATTCGAATGAAGGAATGCTGAATTTGGATGTTACTTGTATAATATATTGAATGTCATCAAAATAAAAAAGTTCAAGGCTTGATGCAAGCCAAGAACTTTAAGTGTATTTAACAATTTTAACGTTTTGAAAAAAAAAGAATTTTTTTGACAGATTAATCTTTGACATACATCCTAAATCCGTTACCATGGATATTTTGAATTTCTATTTTAGGATCTTTAGATAAGTATTTTCTGATTTTAGTGATGAAGACGTCCATACTTCTTGCTGTAAAATAATTGTCGTCTTCCCAGATTTTATTGAGTGCTTCGGATCGTTGAAGTACGTCATTGATGCGGAAGCAAAAAAGTCTTAACAATTGTGCCTCTTTAGGAGATAATCTTTCGGAAGTGCCATCAGGCTTAAAAGTGAGTGTTCTTAATACATAGTCAAAGTGATAATTGCCTATAACAAACTCTCGCTGATTTTCTGGGTCTTCTTCCGGTTTAGAGGCACGACGTAGGACGGCCTTTATTCTAAAAAGCAATTCCTCAGAGTTAAACGGCTTTGTGATATAATCGTCAGCACCTATTTTAAAGCCTTCTAGTACATCTTCTTTTAGCACTTTAGCAGTCAAAAAGATAATTGGCATTTCTCTGTTGTGACTTCTTATTTCTTTAGCTAATGTAAAGCCATCCTTTTTAGGCATCATTACATCCGTAATGCATAGATCAAAGCTGCCCTTTTTAAATGCATCGTAACCCGCTTCACCATCTGTAGCAAGCGTAACATCATAGTCATGCATCTCTAGGTATGATCTCAATACATCACCAAAGTTCATATCATCTTCAACTAATAAAATTTTATATCCCATAATTTACTTATTTACTATTCTAATACATTTATAAACACCAAAAAGGTTTAATTTATTTCTTTTTTAACAAGATTTTGTTTTTTAGGTAAAAAAATGACAAAAGTGCTGCCTTTGCCTAGCTCGCTTTCGATTTGTATAGTACCATGATGAGCATCTACCATAGCTTTGACGTAACTAAGTCCTAAGCCAAAGCCTTTAACATCGTGCAGATTGCCTGTATGTGCTCTGTAAAATTTTTCAAATACCATTTTCGAAGCCTCTTTAGTCATGCCTATTCCATTGTCCTTAACGGAAAATTTAATACCGCCTTTTACATTTTGAGTTTCTATGGTTATTTTGGGCTTTTCAGGGGTGTATTTTTCTGCATTGTCAAGTAAATTGTTGACGATACTGGCGATGTGGGTTGCATCGGCCGTTATTAAGGGGTCTTCGGCATGGAGTTTGCCTATGATTTGACCACCTTTTGCCTGCACTTTTAGCTCAGCATTGACGATGGCATCTTCTATGATTTCATGGATATTGATTTCATTAAATATAAGCTGTACATTCTTTTTTTCTATTTGTGCCATTTGTAAGATTTTTTCTACAAGGCTGAGCATTCTTGTGTTTTCTTGTTTAATGATACCTACAAAACGCTTGACTTTGTCTTGATTTTCTGCAATGACAGGGCTTAAAATTGAATCAGATGCCAGCGATATGGTAGCTATGGGTGTTTTAAATTCATGGGTCATATTGTTGATAAAATCAGTCTTTATCTCAGATATTTTCCTTTGAAACATGATAACCCAGATCGTATAGACAAAACAGAAAAGAATGAGACCCGTAAATAGTATAGAGATTAAGAGAATGCCGATAAAGTTAGACCAAATAAAACTCTTTTTGCTAGGAAAATAAATATTGAGATGCCCCGGGCTATAAGATTCGCTATCAAAAAGTGGAATTTTAAATTCGGCTTTCATAAGGTTGACATCGGCTACATTAGAAGATTTGGAAGTATCACCCATTGTAGCTGTATAACTTCCATTTTCAATAAAATAGGAATTAAATTCTTTAGAATAAACACCATATTCATAGTGTAATTCAATTTTAATTAATTCGAGTTCTGCTTTTAATGTTTTATCTAAAAAGGTATTATCAATATTTTCTAATAATTCATCTTGGTTAAAGTTATTAAGGTTAAATTCAGGAGCATGTCTGTGCTGGATTTCAGCGTTTTGTGTATTTTTGATTTGTATATCAGTAGGCACATTGGGTGGATCGTCTTTAGACGGTGGTGGTACTCCTAGTTCTTCATAATATCGCTGTTCTAAAAGTTTTTCAGTATCGGTAGTGATCTTTTTTCTAACATTATTTAGAGCGATTGTGACTTTGTCATTAAAGTTCTTTTCATCAAGGTTTACAGCTTTCATTACCCAATAATACTGGATTGCACCTACACCAATGACTGAAAATGTCATAATGATAATAATCCCTATAATAACCCTTTTATTCATAAGGGCAAATATATAGCTAATTTAATTCATATTAATTAATATTTTTTAAAAAATAGTATTGGGAGCAAATAAAACATTTATTTGTTATTATTAAGTGATTCAATATAGCTAATATATTCTGATAATGGCTTTACTACATCTTGACCACTTTTTGTACTGCTCTATAGCGACCATCTTTAGAGGTTATCTCTAATAGATACATACCTTGATCTAAGCAGGTGATGTCCACCTGATGATCGTCGTATATAAGTCCACGGGAGATAGGTCTGCCGTCGAGATGATAGAGCTGATAGTTGTATTCACCTGTTTCTAAGCCGTCTATCGAGAAGTAGCTGTCGGCGGGATTAGGGTAGATATCAACTTTAGCGGTTTGCACGTCTTTAGTTTTGACAGTGCAGTACTTTTTGATTTCCTCGATGGTGCAGCCGCTGCCATTGTTTTGGATGATGGTACGTTCGGGTATGTACTCAAGGGCTTGACATAGGAAGTCCACATTGCAGTTAGTGAGCAGCTTATTATCGCGGATGACGATCGAATCTTCAAAATTGCGATTGATGTAGATATTGTCGTAATCTGCGATGGATTTTAAATCTGCATTGTTTCGTATATAAATTCTGTCTTTTACTAATAAAAGATTTGGGAAGATGTTTTTGAAAGGAGGCATAACTTGGTTTCCGCCAAACTCTATCGAATCAATGACATGAATCTGCTTAAAGCCTTCGCCAAATTTATTGATTTGCCGGTTATTTCTATAATAAAATCGGTGAATGCTTTTGATTAAGCTAACAAGAGGAAAATCACAATTAGAATTTTGAAATAAGTAGATATCGTCAACATGATCTAATTGCCTAATTCCTGAGCCAATTACATTTTCACAGAAATTTATAGCAAAGCTTTGGATTTTATCAAATCTATTATTTTTTATTCTGATAGAATCCAGATTTTTCATATCTGAAAATTCGAGGATTAAGTTATTATTGTGATTAAAGTAAGGAAAACCTTCAGTAGCAATATTGCCTTGAAAAGCTAAATGGCCACTAATATATTTTATATTCTTAAAAAGAGTAGGACGTATTGTTATATTAGTGTAAGTAGTATTTTTAATCCAAATCCAATCTGCGGTATCTAATGCAGGAAAGGCTAAAGAGTCATTAGGTGATACAAAGAGCTGTATAAAACCACATTTTCTTAACTTTTTTAGCCCTTTAACAGATCTTAGAGAATCCCATGGTGCAAAATTGAAAATTTTTTTAATGTATTCTAAATTGTCTAAAGAATCCATATTTTTTATGTTGTTATAACGGGCACCGATAATTAATTCATCTAATGTCTTAGGGTTTCCATAGACTTGTTTAAAGTTGTCTATTTGCTCTTGTGTCTCAAGAAATATAGTCTGACTTAACAGAGGATTAGTAATGAAAAACAATATAAAGATATAAAAAAAATTCATAAGTTATAATTATTTTAGATTAATAGGAATAAGGCACGGAAGTAAGCTTACTTCCGTGTCGATAGAATTTAAATACAATTTAATATGCGGGGCAACATTAATAACATACATCCATATGATGCTGCATTTTGAGTTTGGCAAGGCCTAAAATATATTACATATTGACCACCTGATGTAAATTGACCACAAAAAGTTACCTGGTTGTTTATAACTGGGGTGTATGTACTAGTTGGATTTTGAATTACATGTGTGAATGAACAGGTATCGCACGCAATACCAGCATAGCATGCATTTAATGATGGATCAAATTTAAAGATGATACAACATTCCCCTGTAAGGGTATCAGTATAAGACGAAACAAAATCTATTCCGGCTGTTATCTGCCCATCACAATATACAGTCCGCAGTTCTGTCTGCTGATTGGTAAGTTTATCTACGGTAGCAGGCTCATCTCGGTTACAAGAGAAGATGATGAATGAAAATAGAAAAGCACAAAGGATGATTAGATTATTATTAAGCTGATTCATGATATTTAAAATATTTAATTTTTTGGCTGATAAGCAGTACCCACCGATAGTCATGGATCATAAGGATAAGTATTGTTTTATCACGGTGAGATAATATATTTTGACCTTGGTCTGCAAATATATCATATCGTCATGATCCATTTCTATTTATAAAAAAATGTATCTATAGCGAAGTTATCTGTTAAATCATGGAGGTTTGTCCTCACAGGCATAAAGATACAAACACAAAATACGTATTGTATTGTATTGTATTGTATTGTATTGTATTGTATGCGATCCATAGTAATGAATAAAAGATGATTAATGATACAAAGATACACGATATGATTGGATAATACAATAGCATGTTAGATTTTTATTTAAAAAAAATAACATTTTTTGAATATTTGCAAAGAAGTCATCTATCGGAGATCCATGTTAAAGTGTAAAGGTGTTCACTTTATGGAGAAGTAGGGATTTTCACTACATCTTG
>CAZCTQ010000032.1:0-40233 GCA_964501555.1 uncultured Aureispira sp.
TAATTGTTTGTAAAAATTCAATTGCTTTTTCAGTATTCAAATGAAAATCATTGAATACCACTTCTCCTTTTTGGTTTATAAATATGAACCAAGGCGTTCCTCCTGTTCTGTAATGATACATTACGCTAGAAACATTCTGTGTATTTTCGTTTCCTTCATCTTGCCCAAAAGGAATTTCTAGTTTATACTGCCTTTGTGTTTCTTTCAACTTTTCAAAAGTATTTTGACTTTTCCCTTCAAAGACTGTTTGAATAGCAAAGAATCTAATAGATTCTTTATTTTTCAATGCTGAAACCATCTGTTGTAAAGAAGGCAAGCCAATTTTATGGCAACCTGGACACCAACTTTGGAAGCAATACAATACAATAAATTTCCCTCTGTAATTTGAAAGTTGTATAGGTTCTGTATCTATGCCATAAGAATCTACCCATTTAAATCTTTCCAGTTCTGGAGCGAAAAGTCCTTCAATGCCGTATTTTTGATTATTCATTTTTCATTTTGTTTATAAGTAATTTAAACACAGATTTAGTATATCTAACGTATTCATTAGTTTTTAAGTCAAATCCTATCCATTTATAGTGGTTTCCGTATGGACATAATGGAGCATTAACTTCTTGTCCATCTCGTAATTCGTATCGATTTGGGTCATTGTTATATTCTATTCTACTTATCTTTTTTAATTCAATTTTCATTATTCATTGCGTTGTGTTGGCATTGCCACTAACGGCTGCGATTTACGACGGCCGCCCCTGATAGGGCGGCTGTCGTTAAATCGCTTGTTATCGAAAGTTATTTAAACATTTCAAAAGTGATCTGTATCTACCTTTGTTAATATTTGGTTTTCATTAACTTCAAATCGTAATGTGCTGCATTTTGAATAAGCACCAAATTCTGCATATCTTGAGTAACAATCTGGGTAACTAGTATTGTTGAAAAAATAACTAAGCCATACAATTTGATCATTTTTTGTTGCAACTCTGGTTTCAACGCCAAAATATTTTCTTATGTCGTTTATTGAAATCTCACAACCAATATTAGTGAGACTTCTCAACTTTTTACTAAATATGGCATGTTTAATCAAACTATCACTAGGCGGTATATATGTCAAATTCTCCAAAGAATCGATCATCTTTTGATACGTTGATCTTTCAAAATCGGGCAGCTTATTATAATGTAATGTAAACACTTTTGTTTCCTTATTCATTGAAACGTGCTTTGCTACATCCTTTAATGATTTTTCTACTTTATGCTGACAATCATTTTGTTCTTTTTGGTATGTACTACAAGAGATATAAAAAATTAATATGAAGTTTGTAAAAATTATTCTTTTCATATTTTTACAAACATTTTATTGGAGCTTCCATTCTTAGTTGAAACCCTGCATATATAGGTCCCAGCAGGTAAATCGCTAATATTTAGCGCATTCTCCGTCTTTAAATATACAAATGTCTTTAATGTTATACCTTGATTATTAATAATTTCTACTTGTAATATACTTTCTTCATTTGAAATAAGGTTTAAAATGTTAGAAACAGGGTTGGGGCTAATCTGAAAATTAACTGCATGGTTATCATGTAATGATGATGTGCAGGTTCCACCACATCCACCCATTCCGATTCCACCACACACTGTACTTGCTCCAAACACTAAATTTGCTCCATTTTGATCGTTGGATGTTATGATCCCTCCCGCATTGCCGCTTGGGTGCATCAATTGTCCAAATCCTTTTGCATGATTTAACATATGAGCATGACCTAATTCATGTTTAATAAGTTCTCTCATATTTTCTTCGTCTGCTGTGGTAGGGCTAGTCAGTGTGGTACGCACTACAAAATCAATTTCACTAAAACAGTTATTGGCACCAAAATAGTCGGAATCAATAAGCAAACCACCTCCAGAACCACTATCAAACGAAACTAAATTTGTACCATCTAATGACCCAGCTGGAGTGTTTTTTGTAATAGTGGGTCCTAATTTAAAACTTATTCCTGTTTGACTACACCAATCACTTAGTGCTATGTCAAATTGTTGTCTAACCCAAAAAGGTACTTGATTTGAAAATGAAAAACAAATTGTATTTGGATGTAAACCAATTCTATTAGCTTGTGAATGTGGTGCACCGCGATAATTTATGATAGAATATGGAATATCTAATTTGGTACTTGATTCGTCCGAGACATCACAAAAATTCTTTATTCTAAACTTGCCTGTAGAAGGAGGTTGGGAAGTTCCCTTATTTTTATCACACCCAGGAACTTTAATTTTTATTTCAGTATCTGTCCAATGAAAAATATTATCCCATCTAAAGTCAGATGCCCCTGCTTCTATCTCACTAGGCCCTGAGCCGTCACCATTTTTAAAAAGAATTGTAGATGTCGTAGGTACAAATGTACCAAAATTTTGCCCTGTTATAGTTAGTTCTTCTCCGATACCTCCATGAATTAAGGAAGGTGTAAATGATGTGATGGTAGGTTTTTTGCAATCACAAATTGTACCGGTCTCCTGATCGTCCGCAGTTACGGGGCTATATAACTCCCAAGGAATTGGCATATTTCCTGTGTAATGTGTATGTTGGCTTGTTTCTGTGATTTGGTCAAAATTTAGATTTTTCTGTTCGCTACAATTTAGTACGTTAAAGGTAAGTTTACCTAACTTTCGTGGTGTAGTCCCTAGCTCATTATAATCATTTGAGTTTGTACTAAGATTATAAACTATTAGTGAAAAAGTATTTTGGTCAACATCATTTGTAATAAAAGAGTAATTCGTGTTATCAAGAAGATCCTGTTTTTGAAAAGTTAAAGTATTATTTGTTACGATATTGCTTCCAAATCCAAGATCATTATAGTTGATATAAATAAAGCCATCTGAATATTTACTAGTTTTTGTTGCTTGAGCAAAAAGATCAACACTAAGTTTATTTGTTGATGCACTATAAGTTACGTTTTCAAAAGTATAAATTAAACCAGTTGTATTTCCTTGTGTTCCATTCGTAGCCGTAATTGGTTCGGACAGATTAGTTTGGTCAAACAATCCATATGAACCTTGACACCAATAAAATACCTCACCTGAAATATCAATATCATCAAAAGAAATTGACCCAATACTACTAAAATCACTGATCTTCACCTTAACATGTACTAATGGCTCATCAGTTGCGGAAAATGTGTAAAGTGAATTTGAACCGTAAGAAGGTAGTATAGAAATCTTTATTGTTTGAGCATTGTAATCTATAGTAGTTAAATTATAGATTGAATTTTGAAGTATAGTTCCTTTTGTTACTTCAACAGTATTTTTTGCAATAACATTTGTCCCAAAATGTGATGAGTAATTTATATACAAATTCCCTTTTCCAAATTTTAAACCAGGTGTATTAACTTTAGCATTAATGTCAAATTCTAAGTATTGTAAGTTATTTGTATATTTAACATTTCTAAATGAAAAGTCAATTGTTTTATTTGTCCTTAATGTTGAAATAATATTACAGGAGTCTCTATTTCTCTCTCCTTTGTCTTTGAATAATGAAAAGTATTCTTCTGTTGTAATTTTAGGAAATTTAGTTACTTTTATTATTTCGTTTTCAAATGTTTTTTGATTAATTATTTCTCCATGATGTCGAACTTTTTTGTTTAACTCGTCATTTAGGTGTGCAAAACCACCTAAGTAGCTTATAAACTCATAATCTTCACTCAAGAAAAAGTAACCTTTGTACCCTTTACTTAATTGGATTGTATGTGGTCTATAGTGTAAGTTTCCATCTACCTCCCCTCCATAAGTTTCGATTTTGATGATGGAGTCTCTTAACTCTCCTTTAAAAATAGATTTGATCTTTACTAATGATTCGGTGATAATATGAATTTTATCTTCATTCCATTTTGATAAGGTAGATGTCACTTCTCCTTCTACAATTAATTTTGCTTGATTAGTTTCTACATGCTGAGAGAATACTTGGAATGATACCAATGAGAACAGAACAAGGTTAATGATTTTTAGACTTTTCATTTTAACATTTTTTAGTGAATTAATTTTTAATTTTCGATAACGGTTTGGCGCTTGGCGCAGTGGCGGATTTCGGAGTACAAAACTGTCAATACACCACAAAAGTTGATGCGAGGTAGAATGTTCAATTAACCACGACACCCGCCATTGAGCCAAACGCCTGTTAGTGGCTGGCTTTCTTCTGTCAACCGAATAATGTTGTGTTTGATTGTTCAATTATTTTGGGTTTATTGTTCATTAATTTTTCAAACTCTGTGTAATCGTCTTTGGATTTAATTACAAAGATTTTTGAAGTCTGTATTTTGTCTTCTTTTAATTCCGTGAATTTAGATAGTCCTTTTTTACCGTTAAGTATAATTTCTTTGTTTGCGTTATAAGTTGGCAGTTCAAAGTCGGATGGAACAGGATTTATAACGGCAATTGGTCTTTGAGTTTCGCAAAAAGATTTTGTCGTAAAACGTGAACCACCGTCTAATGAACTTTGAATTAAAATTAGTCCGTTAGAAAGACCTCCTTGAATTCTGCAAGATTTAACAACGGTAAAAGTGTCTTCCTTTTTGTCTGGTGGCATTTCTGAAATTAAAAGTCCGCCACTTTCAATAGTCTTTTCAGCGTTTTCAGCAGTCTTTTTAAGTAGTGTTTTTTTTGTGTTATAGTTTAGTCCACCTGCTAAAATGCCAATTACTTTATTATGAATTTTATCGTTTGATTTAATAGAAAAATTGTCAACTCCTTCCGCAAGTCCGTTGCAGATTGCCCAATTTGTATTTGAATAAAATGAGCCAATTCTTTCTGAAATTTTCACAGCATTTTCATTTGGCTCTCTTGTTCCAATGATGCAAACTGTTTTATGGTACAGTAAATCAAGATTACCCTTGCAATAAATAACCGATGGTGGGTCTTTAATTTCTTTTAGAAGAGTTGGATAGTCTTCACTTGTAAATTCTATTATTGTAATGCCTTCTTCTTTGCATTTGAAAACAATGTCTTTGGCACTTTCTACCGCTTCATAAATTGAGTCATCATCAAACTGTTTGTTATTCGCTGTGATAATTTCTTTAATTTCTTGAATTGTGTTAGAGGTTTCAAAGGTGTTTTTTGAAATCACCTTTTTTACAAAGGCAGGACCAATGCCTTTTAATTCAGAAAGTGCAATTATTCCTATTATTTTGTTATTGTCTTTCATTTTAAACTATGTTCTCTATAAAATTACCGCACCCTTTACCACCAAATTTTTGAGGAACACAAGATAAAAAACGTGTCCCTTTATTTCTGTTAACTTTCACTTGCAGTTTTGTTCCGCAATGAGGACAAACTCGTTCGCTTTCAACTGTTGTGATAAGATAAAACAAAGTTACGAAAATGATATTCTTAACGCCCTTTTCTATGAACTTTCCGCAAATTGAATATGCTGTTCCGCCAGTTGTGAATTGGTCGTCAAGTATGATTATGTTTTTGCCTTTTAGGTCTATGTCGTTTGAAAGGAAAATGTGTTTATCAACAAATTCTTTTCTGCTTTTGTAATCCTTTTGGTTTCTAATACTACCTTCAATTTCATCAGTCCAAAGGATAAGTTTTTGCTTTGGGATTGTTGTTTCAACTAAATCAAACAACTCAGATAGTTTGTTTGGTGGTTGAGTTGTTTTTTTATCTGATACAAAAGTGAAATAATCCCAAGTTACATTAGGCATACTTTGCTGAACAAAAGATAAAAAATTGGAAGTTGCTTTGCCAAGTTTTTGCAATGTTTCTTGTGTTCGGTCGGCTCGTTGAAATTCAAAGTATTTGTCTGCAACCGCAAACTTATCACATTCTCCAGCTTGTTGTCTTCCAAGTGTTCTGTAAGCAATAAATCTTTCAGGATATTTTGTAGTCTTGAAACGAACTGCTTTACTCGTGTCGTTGTTTTGAAAAACACCTTCTACGGCTAATAGATTTTGTAAAGGGTTAATCAGAATATCGTGTATTTCGTCAAATTTATTTACAAAATATGTTGCTCCACTTTTTAAATGTTTCCAGTCTTGACCAATTCCGTCTCTATTTTCTTCGCTTGATGCAGTGTAAAAATTTGTAAGAACGGTCGGAAAATTTAAGGCTCTGCCCATTTCAATGTCGAGCCAAGTGTCGCCAATTACAATTGTATTTTCTTTAGTCGCTTCACCGTTCAAAGCTGTCTGTAAATAGTTTGCTGTTTTGGTCGGATTGGGTTTGTCCGCTAAACTCAATGCAGGGATTTTGAAAATGTCATTGGCGATTTTGTTTACATATTTTGGGTGGCTGTCTGAAATGATAACAGGTTTGTGACCGTCTGTTTGAAGTTTTTTTATGAACTCTCTTGCTCCAGAAATTAGCGGAATTTTGGGAAGGTCAGTTTCTTCAAGTCCGTCTTTAAACGGTTTGAATTTTTCGTGTGCCGTGTCCGTTAATGTTCCATCAAGGTCTATGAGTAATATCATTCGGTCTGTCGTTTTTTAAGCTTGCCACTAACGCCCGCGGGCTTTGCGAAGGGTTTTGCCTTTTGCAAAACCCGCAGATGTACGAAGTCCCGTAGGGCTTCGTACGTCGCAAAGCCCGCGGGCGATGTGACGGAAGCCCGAAGGGATTTCGTCACATCTAAATTATTGGCGAAGTTAAGCTATTTTTTTATTTCCACAAATGTTTTTTTAATCTTTTTGAAAATTAACGTGTTGTATTTATATTTATTTGCGTAATTTTGATATTTCATTTCTAACAATATCTTCTTATATTATGACTGAAGAATTTTTTAAAACCTGCAACTTTTCCGAAATCAAACATAGAAACCAAAATATCATCCTCTGTAAATTTCCTTATAACCCCTTATTGTTAAAATTATTTAGACAAGAATTTCCATCTGCCAAATGGTCACGCACCCATCAAGCATGGTACGTACCCAATACAAACCTCTATAAAAAAAGACTGCATCTACCTCTTCCGGAAATTGGCGACCAATGGCTGCCAAAACTGTATGAGTACAATAAAACAGAATTCATAAAATTTCGTAAAGCGCTCATCCAAAGAGCCCTCTCACCCAATACTATCCAAACTTATCTTAGCGAATTTGCCCAACTCCTCATTTTACTCAAAAGCTTTCCTGTAGATACCCTTACCACAGAACGACTCAACTCCTATTTCTACTATTGCATCAAAAAACTAAAACATTCCGAAGCTCAAATCTATTCTCGGATGAATGCTGTAAAGTCTTATTTTAAACTTGTTCTCAATCAAGAAACTATTTTCGACAATGTCATCAGGCCCAAGTCCCCTAAATATCTTCCCAGTGTTCTCAGCAAACAAGAAATTCAGAAATTATTTCAGTCCACCTACAATTTTAAACACCTCCTCATTCTCAAAATGGCCTATGGTATGGGGCTTCGTGTCAGCGAACTTATTAACTTAAAAATCAAGGATATAGATCTTGATAGAAGGCAAGTCCATATTGTTTCTGCTAAAGGAAAAAAAGATCGCTATGTTCATTTTCCTGATAAACTTATTCCTCTATATAATGATTATTTAAAAGCCTATCAACCTAATGTCTTTTTGTTTAATGGACAGTTTGGTGCCCAATACTCCATACGAAGCGTTCAAGTAGTATTTAAAAATGCCATGAAAAAAGTAGGAATTAACAAAACAATAGGTATTCATGGTTTACGCCACTCTTATGCCACTCATCTTTTGGAAGCTGGCACAGATATGGTTTTTATTCAAAAATTATTAGGTCATAAAAATGTTAAGACTACAGAAATCTATGCAAAGGTTTCTAATAAAATTTTATCGAATGTCAAGAGCCCTTTGGATACTTTATAAATGTGAAATATTAAAATGATTTTCTATTATAAGTTTTTTTTATAATCGGATTTTATCATATTCTCGAAACTTATAAAATCTACAAGTTTCGAGAATATCTATAGTGTCAATCTTTATTAATGCTTAATGGCCAATTTCTATTTCCTCTTCTAAATATCCAAATTTTCCATTATTATAATCTCTAAACGCTTCTTCTATTTCAGCTCTCGTATTCATCACAAATGGACCATGAGCAGCTATTGGCTCTATGATTGGTTCGCCACTCATGACTAAGACGATGGCATCTTGTGTGGCTTCTATGTTGAAAGTTTCACCATCATTATGCATGAGGATAAAATTATCCGTTGCTACTTTTTCGCTGTCATTAATGAGGATACCTCCTTTGATGACCAGCATGGCTGTGTTGTAATTTTTTGGGAAACTAAACTCCGCTTTCGCTCCTTTTAGCAATTTTGCATTCATCAGGTTGACCGGCGTAAAAGTCGAAGCATTTCCCTGGATATCGTTGTACTGGCCAGCGATGATTTCTATTTCGCCAGTATTGTTATCCAAATAATATCTTTTTATATCCTTATTTTGGATAGTCTGGTATTTAGGTGAGCTTTTTTTATCTTTTGCTGGAAGGTTGACCCATAGCTGTACCATCTGGAAAAGCCCTCCTTTTTTACTCCACGTGCTTTCATGGTATTCTTTGTGTAAAACACCGGATGCAGCGGTCATCCACTGTACATCTCCTTGATGGATAATACCGCCGCCGCCACTGCTGTCATGATGCTGGACACTACCCTGATACGCTATCGTGACTGTCTCAAAACCTCTGTGAGGATGTACGTTGACGCCTCTTGGTGTATCACTCGGTGGAAAATAAAACTCAGAGTTATAATCCAATACTAAAAACGGACTCATTCTGGCCATATCCAGACCATAACCACTCGGTATAAAGTTGTGTACTCTAAACCCATCACCTACATAATGTGGCTCCCTTGGGGACATCACCATTTCTACTGTTCTTCTTGCCATGATTCTTTTTTTCTGCAAAATTAGGCAAAGTTGCAGGTGGAAATCATTGACCTATGTTAAGAAGTCACTTTCTTTGATTTTTAAGTGCCAAATCCTTGCGTACCCGACTCAGACTTTCTGGTGCAATGCCAAGATAAGAAGCGATCAGCGCCTGGGAAACCCTCAACATCAAATCAGGATACTTTTCTATAAAGTCGAGATATCGTTCTTCGGCAGTGGCACTCAGCAATCCGGTAATCCTATGTTGTAGATGTCGTATATGATTATGCAAAAGTCGGTTATTAAATTCTAAAAAGGATACATCTTGTTTAGACAATTCCAGTATCAAATCCTCATCAATAAGTACAATGTCACCTTCTTCCATAGCTTGGATAAAGTAGGAAGACGGAAGGTCAAAATAGGCACTCTCACGATCTACCATAAACCAGTTTTCGGGTGCAAACTGTATAGTATGTTCTTTACCTTTGTCATCAATGACATACTGCCTGAGAAGCCCTCTTTCTACAAAAAAGGAATGATTGCATTTATCACCTTTCATCAGCAAGAAATCCCCTTTTTTGACCTTCATTACTTTACATTGTGATAGAATGCTTTGGGTTAATTTTTCATCCAGACCACTGTTTGATGTAAGATAATTGGAAAAGATAAACCTATTCAAATGCGATTATGTTTTGATTTTTAAATATGGATAATCCTATCATTACAAAGGTCAAATTTACTAATTATTATCAGTATTTTAGCTTAACTTCTAGTCATTTTAATTTAGGTATCAATCATCTGTAACAAAAGTAACTGACTATATAGTAGCCTTAGCGTACTTTTGTGTAAATATTTAAGATCATGAATGTAGAACAATTAGTAAAAGAAGGCAAAGGAACTATTGTAGATGTACGCACGTATGGCGAATTTATAGGTGGTAGTGTGGCAGGTTCTGTTAATATACCATTGGATGAAGTCCCGTATAGAGTAGATCAGCTTAAAGAAATGGAGCAACCATTGATTTTATGCTGTGTTTCAGGTAATAGAAGCGGCATGGCTACTGAATTTCTATTAGCTCAGGGTATCGACTGTATCAATGGAGGATCTTGGACTACAGTCAATTACTATCAATCTTTAATAGAAACAAACGAAAATTGATCATGAAGGAAATTTTGTTTAGCAACTGGGATTTTATGCGATGGCTACGGCTGGGAATAGGAAGCTACTTTATGTACGTTGCCATCACGAGTGGTGAAAGTGTCCTTGGGTTTTTATCCGCATTTTTTATCATTCAGGCACTGACCAATACGGGTTGTGGAGTCAACGGTTGTGCACCTCGTAAAAATACCTATGCTAAAACTGAATCTGAAGAACTTGATTACGAAATCATAAAACCCAAATAACATGGACGAGCACTTTTACAATGTAAACCTCAAATGGGTCAATGACCGCATTGGTAATATGACATCACCGGAGCTTATGGATGATTTGGATGTAGCTACACCACCACCTTTTCCTAAAGGTGTGGAAGGTGTCTGGTCTCCGGAGCATTTATTTACAGCTGCTGTCAATAGTTGTTTTATGACAACTTTCCTGGCGATTGCAGAGAATTCAAAACTTGAGTTTACCTCTTTTTCGTGTGAAAGCAAAGGGAAACTTGATAAAGTAGATGGCAAATACCTTATGACTGAGGTAATCCTGAAGCCTGTCCTGAATATTGTAAATGCTGCCGATAGAGAGAAAGCAGAACGCATCTTACTAAAGTCAGAGGCCGTATGTCTCATCTCAAACTCTATAAAGGCCAAAGTGACGCTCGACCCGATTAGGATTACTGCGGATTAATCGCAATCTGTCATGCGTCAGTTAGTAGGCGATAGCACCTTCATGGTTGACTTTAGATAGATAGATTGAAGTACCATATTTTTTAATTTTATATAGGATTTTGGCCTCATCTATGATGTTTTTAGCTGTTCCGGAATCGGTACAGACAGCATACATAGAGGGGCCAAAGCCTGCTATCCCAAAGCCGGAAGCACCTGCCATTAATGCTTTTTCCTTCATCTCATAGTATTCCGGAATTTGTGCAGCAATATTTTCCTGTTCTGTTACTTGTTGCAATGCACTACTCATAAGACCCATATCTGACGTGTACATAGACGCGACAAAAGCGGCCAGATTCCGAGCATGATCCATACTTTCATAAAATGGTACTTGTGTCGATATGACATCCTTTATCCATGCCTGATTAGATAACGGCGTTTCAGGATAAATCACTACAATATAAAACCCTGCCGGTATATACATTTTTTTAAAACCAGGAAGCAATTCATCTGTCACAAGCGCCATACCGCCCATAAGTGAAGGAATCACATGCGCCAGCCCATCATCAACATTATTGTTTTGTAGAGCCTTAACGGCAAATGGGAGGATATCATGCTTGCTTAGTCCTGTACGGAGATATTCATTAACGGCAAATACTCCGGCTGCAGCTAATGCCGCTGACGACCCTAATCCTGCATCCAAAGAGATTTTTTTGTGAATATCTAATGTTAGCGGTCTTTGGCTTTCGCCTAAATGTTCAAGCAATAGTTGAGCAGCCATCCCAGCGGGATTCATATATATATCCGTGGATAATCTCTTTGCTGCACCCTGAATTTCATGGATAATGAGACCAGATTGATTACCTTCTTTGATGATAATCTCGTCAGCAGGAGATTCTAATGCAACCCCTAAAGTAGTCATACCGCCAGCAATGTTTGTGACGGTGGCAGGTGCTGATACTTTGATTCCAGATTTAGACATGCTTATAAATATTGAAAGCAAAAAAAAAGAAGCTGCCATTTTAGGGACAACTTCTTTATTAAGAGTGGGAGATACTGGGCTCGAACCAGTGACCCCCTGCTTGTAAGGCAGGTGCTCTGAACCGACTGAGCTAATCTCCCTTATGTTTTTTTGAAGTTTTAAAGGACTTCACACCTTGTCATATTTAACTGCCTTTCTTCAAAAGCGACGCAAAGATATATCGTTTTTTATTATCTGCAAATTTTTATAACATTTATTTTGAAAAAAAATCTTTCAATTTAAAAATCGATTCATTTCTACTCTAATCCATCTTGATGATCTTATGCTTTTCTGTCCTGCCATGGTAGGCTATATCAAAAACATATAAACCATATGGCAGATCAGAAATATCTATTTCGCCAGTACACTTGTGCAGCGTTTTAACGATTGTACTAATTAGGTTATTCAAATATTTTAATCCTTTAATTGCTCCGATATTAATTTCCCGTCCTTGTATTTGGTTTGTAAAAAGTATTGTGCCCGTTATACGATCTATGGTATATAAACTGTCTAATTGTGTAATATCGCTATCCCTATTAGTAATAGTCAGATCCCTGATCGTAGTACAATTGCCATAGTTCTTTATAAAATTATTGATGTCTGTCTGATTATTTAGTACGATACTGTCACACGACTGCGCCTGACCACCTATAGAGGATAAAGCTATGCCAATGATTAGAAATATTGATTGAATTTTATAACGCATATTAATGGGGAATTTAATGGTTAATGGATAAAAGCAGGCTCTTACCTGTAAAACGTCGTGTAAATAAGATACCTATCCTATTTACAAGACAATGGCAGTATAGCACAATAACAAGTATAAAAAAGGGTGAATTTGAGTTTTAATGAGCTTATTCTTAACGTTAAAGGTTTAAACAGTGTGAAGTTAAATTGCTTTACAAAAATATATGCCAATAATAAAAACAACAACAAAGCATCATAAATTAACAAAAAAAAATTAATAATATAATTTTGGAACTGAATCAGATGATATTTTTTGATGTGAAATTAAATTATCGGATACGTGCCTTAAATATATCGCAGAAAGATAAAGTACCCGACAGATCTCTATATATCAATGGTATATATAGATTACTGAGAGCACTATTAAATAGCACGTTGATAAAATAGGACACACTAAAACACAATTTTATCACTAATATTAAATTAACCTTTTTAGATTTGTGGACTTATTGTTTATTTATCACCTTACTAATGGGGCATTATCTACCGCATAATACTATCTTTCCGTTTTATCACTTAATCAGCGATGAAAAGCCGGTACATATTCATCATTTATATCCTATACGTAGTGTAGCTGTATTTCGAAAGGATTTAGAATATTTGCTGAGCAGGTATCAACCGATGGATTTGCAGGACGTAATGACCTTTATCCATCACGGCAAAACCCGCCAAAAACCAGGCTTTTTCCTGACATTTGACGATGGACTGCAGGAGATATATGAGGTTGTACGCCCTCTTCTTTTAGAATATGGAGTACCGGCTGGAATTTTTATCAATCCGGCATTTGTGGATAATCAGGATATGTTTTTTAGATTTAAAATGAGCATACTTTTAGAGCGTTGCAATACCTTACCCGGAACACAACTCAGGATGATCAGGGAGATATTTAACGATAATAATACGGAAAAAGCCATGCGCAAGGTCAAGTATAATCAAAGGATCATACTCGACAAGGCTGCTGAAATTATGGAAATTTCTTTTGCAGATTATCTCATCAAAAATAAGCCATATATGTCATGGAATCAGATCAATACATTGCAAAAGGATGGATTTTATATCGGTGCCCATAGTATGGATCATCCCTTGTATAGAGACCTTTCTCTGGCAGAACAGATTAGCCAGACACAACAATCACTTGATGTAGTCCAAAACCAACTTCAATTAGATTATCGTATTTTTGCCTTTCCTTTTACAGAATATGGTGTCAGCCAACCATTTTTTGATTCCATTAAGGCAAATATACTTTTCGGAACTGCAGGTATGAAAAACGATCCCCAGACCAATGTGATCCAACGCATACCGATGGAAATAAAAGATAAAAGTGCAAAATCTATCATGCGCAGTCAATCGGTATATTATATGGCAAAACACTTATTTAATAAAAACACCATCAGTAGATTATGATTGAGATAAGGCAACTCAATAAAAAGGCATTGCAGGCTTATATCGATTCCCAGGAGTATAAAACAGCTCCACATATTGCGATTTCATATCACAGAGCTATATCTCACATTCAAAATCCACGTGCAGATGAGGGCGATGTACTCCTTTTTGTAGCTTACGACGGACTGCAGATGGCCGGTTATCTCGGAGCTTTACCAGATGATTTATATGATGGATATGGCACGAAACATCATTTTGCATGGATGAGTTGCCTGTGGATAGATCCAGCACAGCGTGGCAAAAATATCGCCGCCAGCTTAGTAAAAACATGCTTTACAGCTTGGAACAACCGCATTTTATTGACCGAATATACCGGGCCTGCTGCCAGCTTATATTACAAATTGAACATATTTAGTGAACTTCCACAACTAAATGGACGCCGATGGTATCTCCAGTCTGATCTGGCACGTATCCTACCTCCTAAAAGCAAATACTTTAACAAAATCAAGCCCTTACTGACCACTTTTGATACGGCATCTAATGCGCTACTGCGTATAAGTAACATATTTAAAAACCCGGTAAACAAACTTAATAATGTCACTGAACTAAATGACGAGTTAACCCAATTCATCATTCAGTTTAACCAAGATACCGCATTCCAACGCGATGGAGATACCTTACAATGGATGCTGCAATATCCATGGCTGGTGCAAAGCAAACCTACCATAGATTCCGTAAGATATTATTTTTCATCTGTAGCCGATCAATTTGTCTCCAAAGCCTTTACTATCCAAAATGACAAAAACCAAATAGCCGGATTCATCCTGATTATGGTCAGAGATGGTCATTTAAAAATCCCTATTTTGCACTACAATTGCTCAATACAAGAAGTAGCAAAGGTCGTCAAATCCATTGTACGGCAGTATCAGGTAAAGACTTTTACGCTTTACCATCCTGAATTGATACACCATTTGCAATCAAAAAATGCGTTCTTTGCCTTTTCAAAAGCTATCGTCAGAAAATATCTTATATCTACAGTATTTTGGGTAGAATTAGACCATATTGCTGTGCCTCTGAGTGATGGCGATGGCGATACTGCCTTTACATAAAATCACATTGAATCTGAACAAATTACAAACTGTAGGCGTTTGTTTTGTCTATAGGTATTCACATGAGTAAAAATATTATAACAGATTGGGCCTTACTGGGCAGGGTTATGGCAACGACACGACCCTACAAGTCCTTGCTGATCAAATCTGTAGTACTTGCTATCGTTGTTACACCTTTTTCTATTATCCAGCCTTTTATAGTCCAGAAGATGGTGGATGATAATATCGTAGGTGGACACAAAGCCGGCTTGATCCCGATGGCTATCTTGTTTGTGGCTATTCTTATCATCAGCGTCATCCTTAAATATTATTTTATTTATCTTACAGCTAAGCTGGGCCAATCTGTAGTGAAAGACCTTCGTGTGCGCGTATTTAACCAGATCACACACCTCAAATTGAGGTATTTTGACCAGACCCCGATCGGTACATCCACGACACGTACCATCAATGATATTGAGGCTATTAATGACGTTTTTGCTCAGGGAATTATCACTATTGTAGCAGATTTTTTGACGCTATTAGCCGTTTTAGGCTTGATGTTTTATACGAGTTGGAGGCTGACTCTTATCGTGCTGATTACGATGCCTTTTATGATCCTGACCGTTTATATCTTTAAAGAGAAGGTAAAAGTATCCTATCAAAAAGTGCGTCTTCAAATTGCAGCTATGAATGCCTTTCTACAAGAGCGTATCACAGGTATGAAGATCGTCCAGGTCTTTAATGCCGAACAGCAGGAACTCAATAAATTCAAAAACATCAACAAGCTCTATACCAGAGCCAATCTGGATTCTGTGCTGTATTATTCTGTATTTTTTCCGGTAGTAGAGCTGGTGTCCGCTGTTTCGTTGGCATTGATGATCTGGCTTGGAGCGCAGGGATTTTTACAAGATAAGGTGACTTTTGGTGCATTGGTTGCCTTTCCGCTCTATCTCAATCTGATGTTTCGGCCGATACGGTTTATGGCTGACAAATTTAATACTTTACAAATGGGCCTGGTAGCGGCAGAGCGCGTATTTAATATATTGGACAGCGACGCTTTTATCCCTAATGACGGTAAGATCAAAGTAGATAAACTCAATGGTAAAGTCGTCTTTGACAAGGTCAATTTTGCCTATGATGAAGAAAATTATGTCCTGCACGATATAAGCATGACTATCCAACCGGGTGAAACCTTGGCGCTTGTCGGTAGCACAGGCTCTGGAAAATCATCCATCATTAATATCCTGAGTAGATTTTATGACATCCAGAGTGGTAATATTTACATTGATGATAAAAATCTCCGAGAATACGACCTTTTTTCATTGCGTAAGCGTATCTCAGTAGTATTACAGGACGTCTTTTTATTTCAGGGTACTATCATGGAAAATATCACGTTACGGGATGAATTCATTTCTACGGAAAGAGTTGTAGAAGCAGCAAAGCAAATCGGTGCTCACACATTTATCGAAGGGCTTCCTAATGAATATAATTTTGTAGTCAATGAGCGAGGTAACAACCTATCAGTAGGACAGCGCCAGATGATCTCTTTTGTTCGTGCGATGGTCTTTAATCCTGATATTTTGATCTTGGATGAAGCAACTTCATCCATAGACTCTGAGAGTGAAGCGCTTATCCAGTATGCCGTAGAAAAATTAATAGACAAACGAACCTCCATTATCGTAGCTCATCGATTGTCCACAATCCAGCATGCAGACCAGATATTAGTCTTGTCTCAAGGGCGTATTATCGAGAGTGGCAACCACCATGAGCTGATCGAACGCGAAGATGGCCATTACCGAAAATTGCACGATATGCAATTTTCAGGTGCAATGACTTAAAAATTAATTATCTTTGACATTAAAAATAGCAATTTCATGTTTACGACACCTTCTATCATTCCTTACGATATATCTTGCTACGGCAAGTTGCACGAGCAATTTCAATTCCTTTTTGAGGAGGCTTTAATTAATGAGATTTGTAAAAATAGTACATTAAAAAAATTTAAAGAAGACGAGCTCATTTTGGATGTCGGAGAGAAAATGACCCATCTTCCATTGGTCGTTTCCGGCTCTGTCAAAGTGATGCGTGAAGATGAAGAAGGTAGAGAGTTATTACTCTATTATCTTGAAGTGGGAGATACCTGTGCTGTTTCTATGTCTTGTTGTACAAAACCCAATAAAAGCATCATTAAAGCCATTGCCGAAACTGATGTAGAAGTCGTCTTTATTCTAAATGAAAAAATGGAAGAATGGATCGTCAAATATCCATCTTGGCGTAGTTATGTCCTCGACAGCTACAATGTACGATTGAATGAATTATTTGACTCGATCGATAACCTTGCCTTCAATAATATGGAGGAGCGCCTGTACAAATACCTACGAGATAAGGTGATGGTCACTAAAACTGCAAAATTAAATATCACCCATTTTCAAATAGCTGTAGATCTTAATTCATCACGAGTGGTAATATCTCGCCTGATGAAAAAACTCGAAAACAACGGATTGATCACACAATATCGCAATTACGTAGAGGTTAAAGAATTTATATAGATAGATTGCTCTATCGAGAAGTAAAAATTGGTTTGAATACATGCTGCGGCATATACTATTACTAAATTAACACTTCTATTACTAACAGTCGGTCCTAAATTACTATCTTTGGGCAAATAATATTGAGCGTAAAGTATATGACTTTAGGACAATATCTCGACAACATCAACAAACGATACAAACTCGGAAATGCTACCGAACATACTTTTCGTGGTATGCAATGGCATTTGCTAAAAACATACGACAAAATGTATATAATAGATTTACACGGAAATGCTAAGAAAAAAAAACTACTCCCGATGGAAGTGCTGACTAAAATGTATTTGACATTATGCAAGACGTGAATATTAATATTTTTGTAAAGAAAAAAAGTAGATATGAAAAACGAAATTATACTTTATCAAGCAGATGATTTGCCTGAGCGTATTGAGGTCCGGATAGATGAAGATACAGTTTGGTTGAACCGCCAACAAATCTCTTTATTATTTGGGAGAGATGTAAAGACAATTGGCAAACACATTAACAATGTTTTTTCGGAAGGCGAATTGAAGAAAGAAGTGGTTGTCGCAAATTTTGCGACAACCACTCAACATGGTGCTATAAAAGGAAAAACTCAGACAAAATCTGTAGAGTACTACAATCTTGATGTAATCATTTCCGTTGGTTATCGTGTAAAATCCAAGCAAGGCACACAATTTAGAATTTGGGCAACCAATGTTTTGAAAGATTATTTGCTCAAAGGATATGCACTCAATCAACGGATGAATAGAATGGAAAATAATTTCGAAAATCTATCCAACGAGGTTAATAAAATCTCTCTGCAAATTCAATCCAACCAACTACCCAATCAAGGCATTTTCTTCGACGGGCAAGTTTTTGATGCGTATGAATTTACTTCTAAAATCATCCGTTCTGCCAAGAAAAGCATCATTTTGATTGATAACTACATAGATGAAACTACACTTACTCATTTATCCAAAAAAGGAAAAAATATTCTGGTAACTTTACTTTGCAAAACTTCCAATCGACAATTAGATTTAGACATCAAAAAAGCCAATGAACAATACGGAAACTTTGTTCTAAAAACATTCAACAAAAGCCATGATAGGTTTTTGATTATTGACCGAAAGGAAGTGTATCATCTCGGAGCTTCATTGAAAGATTTGGGAAAGAAATGGTTTGCTTTTTCGTTGATGGATACTCATTCGGTAGAAAGTATTTTAAAAGAAATTGAAAAATGAACAAAGAAATAGAAATATCTCAATTACAAATCGAAAATCGAATTTATACCATTCGAGGAGAGCAAGTGATGCTAGATAGAGATTTAGCAGAAATGTATCAAGTAGAAACAAGAGCATTAAATCAAGCGGTTAAACGCAACAAAGAAAGGTTTCCTGAAACATTTTGTTTTCAATTAAATGATGAAGAGGTAAATTCTATGGTATCACAAAATGTGATACCATCAAAACAACATTTAGGTGGACATCTTCCCTATGTTTTCAACGAACAAGGTGTAGCTATGTTGTCTGCAGTTTTGCGTAGCGATATTGCTATAAAAGTGAGCATCCAAATCATTAATGCTTTTGTTCAAATGAGAAAGCTAATTGGACAAAATACAGTACAGCAACTCCGATTTTCAGTCATTGAAAATAAACTAATCGAACACGACTATAAATTTGAACAACTTTTTCAGGCCTTAGAAAAAAACGAACTCCCACAAAAAGGCATTTTCTTCGACGGGCAAGTTTTTGATGCGTATGAATTTACTTCTAAAATCATCCGTTCTGCCAAGAAAAGCATCATTTTGATTGATAACTACATAGATGAAACTACACTTACTCATTTATCCAAAAAAGGAAAAAATATTCTGGTAACTTTACTTTGCAAAACTTCCAATCGACAATTAGATTTAGACATCAAAAAAGCCAATGAACAATACGGAAACTTTGTTCTAAAAACATTCAACAAAAGCCATGATAGGTTTTTGATTATTGACCGAAAGGAAGTGTATCATCTCGGAGCTTCATTGAAAGATTTGGGAAAGAAATGGTTTGCTTTTTCGTTGATGGATACGCATTCTGTAGAAAGTATTTTGAAGGCTATTGAAGAATAAACATTACTAATTTTGTCAAGAAAAAGGCCATGATTGATGAAAATCGAATTTATACTATACCAAGCAGATGGTTCACTTAGAAAGCATTAAGATGCGGATAGTCGAAGAGACAGTATAGTTGGATATCCAACACATTTCTTTAATATTTGGAAGAGATGTAAGTGTCCTCCGAGCAAATACGTTAGAATCTGAAATGATGATACAATAAGCTGTCGAGGGCGCATAGCTTCATCTTATCTGGCAAATAGATAGTTCTTTAGACCTAAAGCAAGAGATTTATTTACTATCAGATTATTGCCTATCTCATTACAACCATCATGAAATACTTCTTCTATTTGTGGCCATTGGGAATGAAAGAACTCCATCGCTTTTTTTTCTGAATAATGGTCAGACTCTATTGAAAGCTGTAATAAGTTGCCTGAATTCTAATAGTAAACACTATTTTAATAGTTTAGGAATGGGGGTTAATTAAGCTTAAAATCTGCGTGCAGTCCAAATTCAGGAATAATCACTTCAAAAGTCATTTTTGTGTCGAGATTTACAAAGGTATATGTGCCAAACATCTTTCCTACAGGCGTCTGTAGGAGACACCATGAAGTATATTCAAAACTTTCGTCTGGATTCAGCTCGGGTTGCTGACCGACGACTCCATCGCCTTCCACTTCGCGCCTGAGTGTATTAGAATCTAAGATATGCCAATGTCTGGACAAGAGTTTAACCCGGTATTCGCTAAGATTAGTAATCATAACATGGTAAGAAAATATATTTTTTCCTATCGCCGGATTAGACTCGCCACTCTCATAATGAGGTTTCACGCTTATGCTAATGTTATTAGTTACTTCGGTATATATTTTACTCTGGTGGGTCATGCACTTAAAATTCCGTAAATAAAAGTCTCGACGATATGATCGGCTTCCATCAGTGTTATATCTAATACATCATTAACAAGCACCATATCAAAACTGTTTTCTTCTATCATTTCACGCCTGATTTTTTCGATGCGTTTTTTAAGGCTTTCCTCAGACTCTGTGTTGCGATTAGTCAATCTTTCTACCAAGATATCATACGATGGTGGCCGAACAAATACAGACATACAACTGTCTCCATAGATAGATTTGATATTTTTAGCGCCTTTGACATCTATATCAAAAATGATATATTTGCCTTCGTTCCAGATACGCTCCACCTCAGATTTAAGCGTACCATAATATTGATTGGCATAGACTTCCTCCCATTCAACAAAGGCATCTTCTTTAATTTTTTCCTTAAAATCCTCCACGCTCATAAAATAGTAATCCTTGCCATCAATTTCGTAGTCGCGCTGCTCACGCGTAGCTGCCGAAATCGAAAAATCCAAGGCTTGATATTTTTCCAAAAGGTGTCTAACTACTGTCGTTTTACCGGCTCCCGAAGGTGCCGTAAAGATAAACATTTTTCTATCCACAGATTGATATGCTATTTAAACAACTTATAAAATATTAGCCAATTGTTCCTTTAACTTTTCAAGCTCGTCCTTCATCATGACTACACATTGCTGTACATCAGAGTCATTGGCTTTAGCCCCGATAGTATTGATTTCACGACCCATTTCCTGCGCGATAAATGACAATTTGCGCCCCTTTTGACCACTATTACCTTTCATTTCTTCTCTAAAATAGGCGCAATGCTGGCCCAAACGCACTTTTTCTTCATTGATATCCAATTTTTCAATATAGTACAGAATTTCCTGCTCATATCTATTTTGATCTACCTGGTGATTAGCCCCAAACTCTTCCATATTTTTACGGAGACGATCTTTGATACGCTCTAAGCGTGAGGCTTCAAATGGCTCGATATCTTTAAGAAATATTTCTATATTATTTACACGCTCTAAGAGATCAGCAGCTAAAATAGCGCCTTCATCGCTACGGAATTTTATTATATTCACTAATGCTTCATCGATAACCCTTATCACTATTGCCCATTCTTCATCATCGGCAAGTCCTTCATTTTGGCCTAACACATTAGGTATCCTCAGGATAGATTGTAATATATCACCTTCATATATATTTAATTCTTGACGCAAAGTATTCAATTCTTGATAATACCTCCTGAAGGCATCTGCATTGATAAAAGTACTTTCCTCATCAGAAAAACCATCCAATGTTATTGTAAGGTCAAATTTGCCCCTTTCGAGGGCATCTATCACTTTTTTTCTCAGGTCAATCTCTCTGTCCCGATAAACACCAGGTAGTTTACATCTTATTTCGGTAGATCTGGCATTGAGTGATTTAATTTCGACTCTGATTACTTTGCCGTTTAATTCTCCGCTTGAGTGCCCAAAGCCTGTCATTGACATTATCATAAATCTGATATTACATTATTAAGGATGCAAAGATAACCCCAAAAATGCAATAAAAGAGACATTAATTTTACATTTCTATTAAAATATTGTAAATGAATAACTTAAAAAGTAAAAAAAATAGACTTAATGATAAAAAAAGGTAAAAATAATTTCCATAATTATAATATTTTACGAACTTTGCGGCTCTTTATTTGAAAACGAAATCAATTTTATATAAAAATTAAAATTTTGAAGTAATGCGAAAAGCAGATTTAGTTAATATTATTACTGAAAAAACAGGCGTTCCCAAGGTCGATGTCCTTGTGACTTTAGAAATGTTTTTTAAGGAAGTAAAGAACTCTTTAGCTGAAGGTGAAAATGTATATGTACGTGGATTTGGTTCATTTGTAATTAAAAAAAGAGCTAAAAAAATTGGAAGACATATTAAGAAAAATAAATCTATTGAGATCCCGGAGCACTTTATTCCATCATTTAAACCGGCTAAAGTATTTGTAGATCAGGTAAAAAGCAATGTAACGTCTTTACCTGATGACGAAGGCGAAGAAGATTAATCCATTTATATATTTAATATCTAAACAAAACAAGTAAATGAATAAACAGCAATACATTGCAGTCGGTGCAGCAGTTGTTTTGTTTTTAGTATTATTTTTAGGATTTGATACCATTCCTGCAAAACAAAAAAATCTTGAAAAGTCAAGATCTTTAACATTAGAGACAACGAGTGTGGCTAATTTACTAAAAGAAGCAATGCCTAAATTAGACAAAGCCAATGCTTCAATGGTTGAGGTAATGAATATGGAACTGGAAAAAGCAGGACAGGACACCCTCAAAAAGATTGAAGCCTTAAAATCGCTCTCTGGAATCTGGTACGAAATAGGTTATCCATCTATAGCGGGTTCCTATGCTGAGAATATTGCAGAGCTTGCAAAAACAGAATCATCTTGGTCAATAGCAGGTACAACTTACGCTATTTGTGTAAAAAACAGTAAGGATGAAAAAACAAAAGATTTTTGCTCAAAAAGAGCTGTAAAATCTTTTGAAAATGCCATTTCTCTCGCACCAAATGCTATAGAACCAAGGATCAACTTGGCTATTTGCTACGTTGACAATCCGGATAAAGATAATCCAATGCAAGGCATCTTGATGCTCAGAGACTTAAATACGCAATATCCGAAAAATGTATCCGTACTCAACCAATTAGGCAAACTGGCATTACAAACTAATCAGACTGATAAAGCGTTAGAAAGATTAGAACAGGCCATTAAATTGGATCCAACAAACAAAAATACCATCTGCTTACTTGCTGATGCTTATCAGCAAGCTGGTGACCAGACAAAAGCCGATGAATATCATAAAAAATGTGTTAATTAACCTTATTAAAATTTTTAGAATATGCCTTGTGGTAAAAAAAGAAAACGTCATAAGATTTCTACGCATAAGCGTAAAAAGAGATTGAGAAAAAACCGACATAAAAAGAAGAAATAAATCACTTTAAAATTGTGATCGAACTTGTTGTGTGATATTAAATCTAATGTCACATAACAAGTTGTCGGAAATTAGTATCAAATATCATAGCAATATACAGTTAAAAGCAAAGCCAATAACTACCCAAAATATCGACTAAAAACCATTAAATAAAAACCTGAAGACGATAAACAAACGTTTGCTACTTTTAAAAACGGTTTAGAACTTAGGTAATAAAAAAATACTTAGTAATCTATACTAAAATAATAAACTTTGATTACTAATAGAAAAAAATTGAAAGTGGAATCTATTTTCCCTTTTAATCTTCATAATGATTCAATATTTTGCTTTTACTCATCTACAATTGCTCATGATTTTATGCTGACTAATGGTCTGATCGTACGGAGTAAAGTCTGTCTTCCCTATTCTATACTTAAATAGATTGTTTATATATATAACACAAATGCTACTAGTAAGTAGAATTTATTGAATTTTAGGTGATTACAGATATCTTTTGACCAGACAGTTTATCAGTAGATATTTACTTCCATGAATCATATACGAGTGAATTGGTTTTACCCAAAAAGATACTTAAAAAATTGTGGACAAAGAATTAGTAATAAAATCATCAGTCAGTGAAGTCGAGATTGCCTTGATGGAAAATGGCAAATTAGTTGAAATTCATAAGCAAAAGACTAACGACAATTCAACTGTGGGAGATATATTTTTGGCAAATCCAAAGAAATTGATGCCCAGTCTGAATGCCAGTTTTATGGATATCGGCCATCGAAAAGACGCCTTTCTGCACTATACAGATCTGGGACCACAAATAAAGTCTCTCATCAAATATACAAAAGCAGTAATGAACGGTCAGTACAACCAACCACTGCTGGATGGATTTGAACTCGAGCCCGACAATCCCAAATCAGGAAAAATAGACCAAGTCTTTACTAAAAATGACTATACTTTAGTACAGGTACTCAAAGAACCTATATCAACGAAAGGCCCAAGGTTAAGCTGCGAGCTGGCTCTAGCCGGAAGATATCTCGTACTGACACCATTTTCTAATATCGTGGCAGTATCTAAAAAGATATCCTCATCCGACGAGAGGAAGCGGCTCAAAGTACTCGTAGAAAGTATCAAACCAAAAAACTTTGGTATCATCGTGCGTACTGCTGCTGAAGGCAAAAAAGTAGCTGATTTGCATCACGACATTAAAGAATTAGAAGATAAATGGACTTCTATCTTCGAACAGCTCAAAACGAATAAAACACCCGACAAAGTCCTCAGCGAAATCGATAAAACATCGAGTATCCTTCGAGATATCCTCAATGACAACTTTAACAGAATCACCGTTGATAATAAAGAGCTCTATCAGTCTATCAAAGACTATCTGAGTAGCATCGAACCTGACAAGGTTAAAATCCTCCAATTATATAAAGGATCGCGACTGATCTTTGATCACTACGATATTAATCGCCAGATAAAAGCCTCTTTTGGCAAGACCGCTACTATGTCTAGCGGCGCCTATATCATCATCGAGCATACTGAAGCCATGCACGTGATAGATGTCAACAGTGGCCCTAAAATGATCAAACGCGATCAGGAAGAAGCAGCTATAGCTGTCAATCTCGAAGCTGCTGAAGAAATAGCACGTCAGTTGCGTCTGAGAGACTTGGGTGGCCTTATTACTATTGACTTTATAGACATGCGCACGTCAGAAAACAAGACAAGTCTCTATAATAAGATGAAGGACTTCATGGCAGGAGACAGAGCACAGCATACCATCCTTCCATTAAGTAAGTTTGGATTGATGCAAATCACCAGGCAACGTACACGACCTGAGGTCAATATCGACACAACAGAAGTCTGCTACACTTGCAATGGCACTGGAAAGGTAAACGCTTCTATATTAGTCATCGATGATATCCAAAGAGATATAGATTATATCATACAGTCTAGGCCAAAAAATAAAATCAAGGTCACCTGCAATCAATTTGTTTTTGCATATTTAAAACAAGGCTTTCCAAATTTGCAGATGAAATGGTATCTCAAGTATAGAAAATGGATTTCATTATCGGTGAATACTAATTTTCATTTGAATGAGTACAAATTTTTTGATGAATCTGATGACGAAATCAGGCTTTCATAGAAAAGTTTGTCTGCCTAAAAGGTTTTATTCTAAAATTTCGGTTTAACTTTACCCTTTTATGGGATTAAGTGAATATAACCTCCATGCACTCTCGATGCACTTCACCGCTGAAGATATTGTGATAGTCGCACCACTCTACTGGGGATTGGGTCATGCAACGAGAGATATTCCTATTATTTATTGGCTTAAAGCCAATTGCAAAAAAGTCATTATAGCATCAGATGGTGCAGCATTAGATCTCTTAAAACGAGAATTTCCAGACCTAAAAATTGAACAGTTACCATCCTATAATATTCGGTATCGTTTTAAAAATATAATAGTTAATATACTTATAGGTTGGTATTCTATTCTAAAAGCAGTCTTTATCGAAAATAATGTGGCTCGATCTTTGACAAATAAATACAATGCCTCAATAATCCTCTCCGATAATAGACTCGGTTTTTACAATCCTCAAATCAAAAGTCTATACATGACACATCAGATCAATATCCTACATAATAGACCATGGATATCCTGGCTCGGTACAAGACTTCATCAAGCTTTTATCAAAAAATTTAACCATGTTTTAATACCAGATTACGGTGACATACGTGCACTTTGCCCTAAATTGTCTATTGGACAAATTAAAAATGCAAACTGGATTGGGCCGATAAGCCGTATCAAAAAGCTCCATTTACAGGTTGACAACGATATCGTCATCATTCTATCTGGGCCAGAGCCTCAAAGAACCATTTTGGAAGATTTATTGTTAAAACAAATAGCTCAATTACAAACATATTCAATTGTTTTTGTGAGAGGATCGGATAAATCCATGCTTTATAATTGTGACAATTTAAAAAATGTCTCATTCTATAACGTTGCAACCGGTAAAGTGATAGAAAATCTGTTAAATAGATCCAGATTGCTCATCGCCAGATCGGGATATACTACAATTATGGATATACATCATCTGGACATTAAAGCGATATGGATACCGACACCAGGACAAACAGAACAGGAATATCTTGCTCAAGTACATTCAGCACAAAAGAATTATTTATCTATTCGACAAGACTACATTAACGACCTTAAAAAGTATATCAGACAATTGATCTAACAAACGCATTTTAACCATATAATGAGTGACCAAAACATAAAAAATATCATCATCAGCGATTTAATCAGCGACGAAAGCATTGCTAAATTAGAGGAGCAATATGTAACATCTTATGAAGATATCCCATCAGCCAAACTGCCAATGTCACCCCGTCGCATGATAGGAAGGTATCTCACCTTTCTGGACGATACAGAAAAAAAACAGGTTTCTATCATGGTCAATATGTTGAAAGATCAACCTACAATCAATTGTGATTGTGCCGATTTTTCTAAAAATGGACATTGTATCCATGCTGCCAGAGCCATCCTTTCGATAAAGAATACTGTCATCCAAGAACACGAAGCTAAAAAAATGATGCTTGCCAAGGAAATAGCTTTAAAAGAACATGAAGAAAAAAAAGCCAATGACGCTGCTGAAAAAGAAGTACTTAAAAAAGAAACTAAAGCAGTTAAGCTCTCTACAAAAAAAACTAAGGAACCTATCAAAACAAATCCTGAAGACTTACAATATTATACTATTCCAGATGCAGGAGAGTTTGAATATCTACGAATATACAATATTTTAAAAAATTTTTCCTTTACTCAACTCAGAACTAAATCCTTTAAAACTGGCAAAAAGGTAAAAAACGGATTTGATATCTTGTTCCAATATTATTCCAATATTCACACTGTGCATTATAGGATTGATGAAGAGGATAATCTCCTCATCATGTGTGACTGTGGGCAAACTACAAAAAGCATCTTGTGCGATCATGCCGTAGCAACAACCTACTATCTCATCAATGCTAAAGACAGAACTCTATTTAGTCCATACCTAAGCAGGATAAAAGAAAAAAATGCCATTCTCGCCGATTATGGACTTACTTTAGAAGATCCTGAGGCAGCAGGATTTGAGTTTAAAACTGATTATTCTAATAGACTTATCCTAGCTAAAGCACCAAAACAATTTGCTAACAGCCGTGCCATCACTAAATTTAGTGAGACCTTTAAACACGTCAGCCTTTATAACCCAAGTACATTCAGAAGCAATGACTACAAAATCGGTATATTTTTACAATTAACAACAGATGAAGAAAGCAACCTACCCATAAAAATCGGTGCTTATACCATAGAATCAGATCAAAAAAACAATGAAAAACTCAGTAAAATCAACATTGACCTAGAAGAAAATCTCAGTAAAATTTCCATCTTAAGCCCTGAGGACTTCAATGTGTTGATGGATTTTAGTTACCTTAAATATAAGACCAAGATTCAAAACAACTATTATAACAATTCATACAGCCAGATCAACTCATTTTTCTCAGCAGAAAAACAGGAATCCTACCTCGAATATTTTTTTGACAAACTGGAAGAGCACTGGCAGTTTTTTGCTGCTTATCCAGATGTCATGCTGGTTCATAATAAAAAATTTGCTAAAGCAAATCTTAATCCTGTCATCCTCGAGCCGATGGCACTTAGTGCTGATTTAGTAATTGAATACACCCCTAAGTTTATACACATCAAGTCTTTCTTCAAAGATGATGACGACCAGGTTATTATAGATATCAATGATGAAAAACAATTGTATTTTGGGCGGCTTATTGAAGATAAAAATCACATATACCTCATCAAAAAAAGCCCGATAACAGCCTTTTTAATGACAATGGTATCTGGAATAATCAGTATGCCTACCAAATTTGAAAATCGGATATTCCCAGAGGTGCTGTTTCCACTTTCTCAAAAATTTGGCGTCAAATTACCAGAAAACATGACGGTCAACTACAAGTCATACCCCATGTCACCGACGATCCAACTCAAAGAGTTTAACAATAGCAATCTTATCATAGAGCCCATTTTTTACTACGATTCTCATAGATTTGACTTATTAAATAAAGGTGGAGCCTACGTCGAGGAGGATGGCCAAAAACACTTAATCGAACGCAATATAAATGACGAAAAAAACTTTGTAGAGTATATCAGATCTTTTCATTCACACTTCAATCAGCAAAATTTTCAGCCGTACTTTACTCTGCCTTTTGAGCAGGTAATGAAAAATAACTGGTTTATACAGTTTACAAGAGAAATCATGAATAAGGGCGTTAAAATCCTGGGATTTAACGAGCTTAAAAAATTTAAATATAACACTAGTAAACCTACTTGGGATATGAAAATATCCAGTGGAATAGACTGGTTTGATGTGAAAATAAAAGTGCAATGGGGTGATCAGGAAGTTTCCCTTCGCGATATACGCAAAGCCATATTAAATAATCAGGATTTTATCGTCTTAGATGATGGAAGTATAGGTATCTTGCCTGAAGAATGGATTGAAAAGTACAGCAAACTATTTAGATTTAGCACAGAAGAAAAAGATGGCATCAAAATTTATAAAAAGCAATTCAACATCGTAGAATTGCTCTTTAGTGAGATAAGCGAACAGGAAATCATCGCAGAAATTAATGAAAAGAAGCAAAAATTGCTCCATATCGAAGATATCATTACTGCACCGATCCCCACAACCATCAAAGCTACCCTAAGACCATATCAAGAAACCGGATATCAATGGATGCAGGTATTAGATGAGATATCATGGGGCGGATGTCTTGCCGATGATATGGGATTGGGTAAGACACTACAGACGATTACCTTCCTTGCATACATCAAGCAAAAATACAACAACCCTACCAGCCTGATCGTCTGCCCTACTTCCCTGATCTATAACTGGGAAAGCGAATTAAAAAAATTTGCACCTGACTTGACTTATCATCTCTATTATGGAAACGATCGAGATATAGACCTAGACGTAATGCAGCATTTTGATGTCGTCATCACTTCCTATGGTGTCATCAGAAATGACCTTGAAAAATTAAATAAACTCACCTGGGAATATGTCATCTTAGATGAAAGCCAAGCTATAAAAAATCCGGAAGCACTATCTACTAAAGCTGTTCAGTTATTAAAAACACGTAATAAATTTATCCTGAGTGGTACACCATTGCAAAATAACACTTATGATATTTATGCGCAATTCAACTTTCTAAATCCAGGTATGCTCGGCAACAAAGACTTCTTCAAACAGGAATTTGCTAATCCAATAGATAAAAATGGTGATCCCGATGCAGGCATTATGCTCCGCAATCTGATAAAACCATTTATGCTGAGGCGTACAAAATCCGAAGTAGCTGTCGATCTCCCCGATAAAACAGAGACTATCCTGTGGTGCCAAATGGACAGCCGACAAAAACAACTGTACGATGAGTACAAAGAATATTATCGCCAGTCTATCCTCCAAAAAATAGAATCTGATGGTATCGCTAAATCGGGTATATACATCCTAGAAGGCTTACTACGCCTACGACAAATATGTGACGACCCAAGGCTCGTAAAAGATGAGGAACACCAAACACATAAAGGTATCAAAATCCGAGAACTCATGCGCGAAATAGAAGAGAACACTGGAGAACATAAGATGCTCGTATTTTCACAATTTACGGAGATGCTCTCATTAATCCGCAAAGAACTCGATCAGGCAGGTATCAAGTATTGCTACCTCGACGGAAGTACACCGGCTCAAGACCGCAAAGCTCAGGTAGAAATCTTTCAAAATCAGGACGACATCAAAATTTTTCTGATATCTCTCAAAGCCGGAGGTGTCGGTCTCAACTTGACAGAGGCTGACTACGTCTATCTCGTAGATCCATGGTGGAATCCTGCGGTAGAACAGCAAGCCATCGACAGAACACACCGTATAGGACAGAAAAACAACATCTTCGCCTATAAAATGATCTGTAAGGATACCGTCGAAGAGAAAATCATTAAACTCCAAGAAAAGAAATTAGCCTTGTCCAAAGAAATCGTCCAAAACGACAAGGCCTTTTTCAAAAGTCTGAGCAGAGAGGATGTACAGTATTTGTTTAGTTAAGTAAGTATCAAATGTATCAGCAAATCCAAAAATTCATTCTCTCACCCACTTCACACTGCCGGTCTGTCCTGCCTTATCCCTGATATAGATGATGTACATGCCGGATGGCAGCCTTTAAAATGTAAAGATAGTGTTAAATACAAGAAGGTTTTATAGATTTTTAAAAAAAAGCACATGATAATGATTTATATTTTACTACAAAAAAAATGCCCCCGACATCCAAACCATTGCTTGGCAGGTATCGGGAGCATCACTATTTTAGAGCTATTCTAAAATCAATTTACACACTTGATAGAATAATATTTAAAAAAAATCAGGTCACAACACTTCTTCGTAGGATTTTTCTACTTCCTCCTCCTCAATAGTCTGACTCGCCAGACCCGCATCCATTTCTTCAATAGAGGTAGCTGTAGGCTTAAGTTTATTGATACTGCGTACGATAAACCAAGTCAAAGGAGCTACACCACCAGCAAAAAACACTGTTGCGCCGATACCTCTCAACCAGGTCAGTGAATTAAATACACCATAATCAATAAAGTCCGTCGAACGTGCAAACCATAGTCCTCGCTCTACTACCGCCTTAAACTGGATAGAACCTGCAGGGAACAAGTCTAATACGACCATTAGCATCAAGCCTATATTGATAGACCAGAAAGAAAAATTGACAATCTTTTGATTCCAAAACTTGGGTTTAATCGTCAAGTGAGATGCAAATATGAGCGCAGCAAGTGATATATTACCATAGACACCCATCAGGGCAGCATGCGCGTGATTAACCGTCAGGTAGGTACCGTGTTCAAAATAGTTCATGATAGGTAGATTGATAATAATACCTAATACACCAGCCCCAAAGAAATTCCAGAAATTAACAGCGATGAGGAACTTAAATACAAGAGGAAATCCAAAATTACCCAATGTTTTATACGATACATCTCCCACGGCAAAATTAGTCATATTTTTAAAACGCCATGCTTCTACTGTCAACAAGATTAGTGGCACAAACTGTAAAGTAGAGAACACACTGCCCAATGCCATGGTAGCTACCGGCTTAGCATTCCAATAGAAATTATGAGAGATACCAAGTAGTCCGGTTCCGAGGAAGAGAATCGTCGCAAAATATACCACACGGATTGCAGCTTGACGGCTGACCAGCCCCATGAGCACCATCAGATAACTCACGATTACCGTGATAAACACCTCAAAGAACGCCTCTACCCACATATGGATTACCATCCATCTCCAAAAGTCAGCAATGACAAAATTAGTATCCGGCTTTGCTACAAATCCTGATAAAAACAAGACAGGAATACCGATAACAGAATATAAAATCCAATTAGGAAGATTCCAAGGCTGCTTTTTAATTAGTGCAGGCTTGATACCCTTATACACAGTTATGGCCCATAACACAAATACAAACATCAACAACACCTGATAAGCTTTACCAAAGTCCACAAACTCCCATCCCTGATGTCCTAACCAGTACCACATCTTACCCATCAATCCGAGCGGACCCATTACCATCCCTAATAATGATCCACCAACCAACACCACTAACATCCAAAATAGAGTATTGATTCTTTTTACCTGACCAGGTACTTCTTTTTTAGACAATATAGGAAGTATAAAAATAGAAGATGCTATCCAACAGGTAGATATCCAATATAGTGACAACATTAGATGCCAACTTCTGGAAATGGTCACAGGTACGCTATCGGCTACAGTAATACCCAGATACCCCAGCCAATTGACAAAGTCATTGATCGTGATCAAGCCACTGGATACCTGCAAGAAAAATAGCAAGATAGCGACAAAGAAGAATTTGAATGTCGCCTTCTGAGATGGAGTCGGCTTAAAGTTAGCTACTCGGTCTTCTGTATATAAGTCTCGCTTAGCTGGTCTGATAAACATACTTGCCTTTTCATTATACTGACCAATAAAATAAAGTACTATACCACACATCAATACAAACGCTAATAACCCTAATACACTCCATAGGATAACGGGTGATGTAGGCGTATTGCCAGAGCCTGGGTCATAAGGCCAGTTGTGCGTGTAGCTAAAATCAGATCCGGGTCTTTGAACAACACACACCCAAGCACCCCAATAGAAAAATGCAGTCAGGTCTCTGATTTCTTGTTCATTTTTAATATAATTTTCAAGAGTTCCTCCTCTCACAGCTGGTGGAGTTGTAAATTTAGCCACATAGTAATCTTGCATATGTCTCCAAGCATACTCCTGAGCCTCTTTGACAAAAATTATATTTTTATCCTTATCATATCCATTTTCCTTTAGTTCCTTTTTAACCTTCTCTTCAAAAAGCACCATCTCGGCAGGATCTACCTTTTTATTATTTGCTTTTTCATACTCATCGACATAGTATTCAGTCATGTATTTAGACTGTAGATGCAAGGCTTCAGCGGTAAAGTCAGGTCCTCTTTGTGCTCCATCACCAAAGAAACTGCCGTACTGCATCAACGCATATTTGTGGAATACTTCCTGACCTTGTTCGATCGTCTTTTGATTAAACAATACCTTGCCATCTTTAAGGCTAAAGGTAGTCAATGGCGGTGCATCAATATAGGTCTGCAACCCTATCATGCCCACACCCAGCAGACTAATGATTAAAATAAAAGTCAATGGTGCCCACCAGTTTTTAGTATTCATGAAATAATCTATGTTTGCTTTAGATTTTCCATTTTGATTTAATGATCCCATAAGAAAAAAATAATTAGAAGTAAATAAAATCTGTTTCCAAAAAAGCATTTAAGCCTTTATAATCTTAATTAAATACAATTTTTAAACCACCTACACAGATGATTATATATCGTCATATTATACATAATCAATATTAAATATCTTACGACTATTGTGATTGGTATATTAAATTAGATTCCGCAAATGTATTCAATATATTTTTACACTTACCCAATAATTTAAGTTAAATTTATACTATATAATAATATTTGATATTCGTATGTAAAAAATCATAATATATAGTTGAATAGCGGCAATAATCGACCTTAAAAATAAACTTTTCTTATATATTCATTTATTATTTCTATATTTAAAATAAAAACATAAATTTGCACTTGCTATCAATCTACATAATTATTAGTTATACTGTCGTGTGTTCATATAATTATAATTTGATGTAGCTGTTATAAAAATGAAGTGCAATAAAAATATGTTCTCTTTAAAAACACAAGACAAACAATAAAAATAAGCCACAAATGTGTTATACTATATCTTATAAAAAACACTCTATTTTAATAATACAATTCAGACAAATAAGACTTAAATATTTTTTAATCATTAAACAATTTTTTTAATATGAATGTAAAATGGATTTTGTCAATGACCTTAATATGGATTATGGTTGCGACAATGGTACAAGCCCAAGACAATGTAATGATTATTTCGGATTCTGAAACATCTAAACCATTAATAAAAGGATACCATCTAGGGGTTGTTCAGCCGATCGTCTCCTTCAATAAGGGCACTACTACCAATTTATTTGCTTACGACAAGTACGCTATAGGTTTTCCTATTGGAATTACCTTTGCGACACCTGGCAAATTATTATTTGACTTAGAAATGGTGCCCTTTATTGCTCCCTTAATAGAAAGGAGAGAAAACTATGAAGTGCATCTCTTGTACCATCCTGGTGTTTTGCTCCCACTAAACGGTGGATTTACTTTAGGATTGAGAGCAGCTTTTGAATCTGGCACAGAACAGTTTGGTTATACTTTATTACTCAATAAGGCATTCGACTTATGTAAAGATACTAAGTTTTTTGTAGAATTAGTAGCGCCTGGCAGGTGGGGACCAAATGAAAAATCCGGATATACCCAAGTGCTTGCCTTTCACATGGGACTAGGATTTTAAGGCTACAAAAAAAGCCGGTAATACTCCGGCTTTTTTTATTTGTATATCACAAATTAATCTATCAATTTGTATCGATATAAATATTATCTAATAGCTTCCAGACGTATTGTAGCACCGAGATAAGGACTTGACAAATTTACTTTCTCCTTAAATGCCAATGAACCTGCCAATCTCCATTCTGAAGGGATATTAGTCAAAAAACCACCATTTACTAATAGGCTTAATCTAGTATTATCTAATTTAATACCAACACCTAGGTTAGCACCTATATCTCCTGTAAGGACAAAGTTTTCAGCATAATTTGTTTCGACCTTAGAGTTTAGCACTGAAGTAATGGAGTTATCTGTAACGCCTTTGACAAGGTTCATTCTGTAATAGCCGGCACCAAACTCTACATAAGGCATAAAAATAAATGGTGAATTTTTAACCACATTCCACCGGATATCTTGTTTGACACCAATTCCGGTGACAGAAGCATATTTAGCTCTGTCCAGCGTACCTAATTGTTGGTAATAGAATATTTTAGGCAAATTATATAACCTTACCTGAAACTCCAATGCATACTCATCTATCAAAAAGCCATTGTCTCTCAACAATGTCCTAGTATTACCCAGTGGACTAAAATAGTATTTTGCTCCTACAGCTAAAATATTTTTATATCTTGGGCCACAACAAGATGATCCAGAGCAACTTCCTTTACTGCTACAGCAAGAACCACTCATATTGGATTGACAATGATTACTCATTGAAGAACATTTGCCTTCACGCATACTGCACTTTCCGTCACCTTTACAGCACTTACCATCCTTTTTCATGCTACAACAACCCTTAGTCTGAGCCGTATCTGTCAGGATATTATTCAATTGCACTTCCATTTCTTTTATATGCTTATCCTCCTGAGCATAACTTTGGAAAGAAAATGTAAAAAAACAAACAATTAAAAGTAAATTAAATTTCATTATTAATGTTTTATATGTGAATTAATGTAAACAACCTTTAAGCATTTCCTTAGTAATCAGATATGTAGGCTTCACTCCATCTAATCCGAGACTACCTGAGGCAAGTGTACTTCCTGTTTCTAATGGATTATCCGAAGCATAATATGCATATCTTAAAACGACATCTTCCGAGATGCTTTTTCTTATTTTTGAAGCGGACTGGATTGCCTTTTGGTAATGTGCTCCTTCCATCTCCAGACCTATCGCTTTCCACGATGATTTAATAAAATAGGTAAGTATATCTTTGTTTTGTAAAGAAGTGCCTAATACGCTGATCATGGTGCCTTCATACACTCCTAGGCCTGAATTCTTAAAATTATCAATAGACAGTGCATTATCAAACGGATAATTATCCGCTGTTCCTTCAAATACATGCGCAGTAGGAATCATAATATCTCCTTTATTTCCTTCTAAAATGCCCGCCTTTCCCATGATATTTACAGAGACTACATTCATCGGCATACGCTTTTCATCCATTACAAATGGTTTTAGCAATTCGTCCATCGTCTCATAAGCCTGCTCGCCAAAAGCATAATCCATTACAATGATTACCGGGCTTGTTGATTTCTCTTTGTTTTTGTACTGGAGACCTTCTGGCAACAACTCTCCATCTATTTTAAAAGTATCAAATATCTGAACACCTATATTTGTCCCCTTAGTATTAGAGACCTCATACATACCATTTTCGAGAGCAAAAGCATGTACAGTATCCCTCAATTCCTGATTATCAGCTTGACTTAATATCTCTGCAGCCTGCTCTAAATTAACATACTCTATGATTCCTTTAAGTGCAGCTCTAGCATATAAGCTATTCATAACACTATGTAAATTAGCTGATATAATATGGACTGGCCTGTCAAATAGCCCTTTGCTCCAGATAATCTGTTTGATATTATTAGCCCATTTTTCACCATATACATGATGTCCGAGACTCTCCCGTAGCGCTGGGCTAAAGGTTATTTCTCTATCCAAATCCAAAAGGTATTCGTCCATACTCAGACGTCCCATTGCATATACAATCTTAAAAAGATTATTGACTCCTTCTGATTTTTCAAATTTATAATACGCTTCCTGTACCTGATCGTAGGTACGACCTAAAATCGTATTGAGATAGGTAAAACCACTTTCTATATTAATTTCATTACCCTTATCCATATCCTCGATCATTTTTTCAAGCATGATCCACGATCGGACCTTTCTGTCTTTAATATCAAGGCTATTTTTACGGATTTTTTCGGCTTCTATATATAAAAACGTCAAATGCGTGAGGATGTCATAGATATCACTACCTCCACGGGTCATTTCTATAAAGTATTGCTCTTCATCGACGCGATAACAATCTCTTTTACGTCGAGCAGGAACATGTTTTTCAAAATTAGAGTGATTAAATCCTTCTCTAGATATTAATTTGATATACCGACATGCTTCGATCCCCTTAGGCAATCTCTGAAATATATATAAAAGTCCGTCTAATTCAACTTTTTCTTCATCAGCTATTAATCCATAAATTTCAGGCTTTAGAGATAACATCGCTTCAACCATAGACTCTCCGGAAACACCTAAGGGCTTATAACCACCTCTTTGTATTAAATGTCGCATTGATACGTACAATCGCTGAATTGCTGCTCTTGATATCTGTGCTTGTGTTCGGTAAACAGAAGAATCCGGGTTATTCATAAATTAATAAACATTTAAAAATCACAAAGATGAGACTTTTATTAATAAAAATGGCTAATTATAAATGGAATTATATTCATTATACAATCAAATGATAAATTACAAAGTCCATGCCATTCATCTGATATTTACGTGTATTAATCTATATTTTGCAATAGTCAACAACTTTTGTCACATCTTTGTCATTAATTTGATACATTATTAATTTAAAGTATAACGTCAATGAAATTTCATATCAGCATTCTAATCCTCTTACTTTCATTTCAGGTTAAAGCTCAGTTTCCTTTTGGTGGAAATAATAAAGGAGCTTCTATCAAGGGCAAAATAGAAGGTCAGATCCTTGATTCCCTGACGTCAGAGGCTTTGAGCTATTCGAGTGTAGCCCTCAAAAAGAAAGGCAGCAGTATATCCATTGATGGTGTTTTGGCAGACGACAATGGATTTTTTAAATTTAGTGATGTCAATACCGGCAGTTATGATGTGTATATTTCTTATGTGGGTTATCCCGAAAAAAAATTAACCTTAGAGACAACCTTAAAATCGCCTGATATTAATATTGGAAAAATACGCTTATCATCTACGACCAATGTATTACAAGAAGTAGAAATCAAAGAAGAGCGACTATTAGTAGAAAACAAAGCTGACAAACTCGTATTCAATGCCGAAAATGATGCTTCCATAGCTGGTGGCGATGCTACGGATGTACTTCGTAAAGTGCCTATGCTGTCAGTAGATCTGAATGGAAATGTATCACTTCGCGGCTCTCAAAACGTCCGCATCCTGATCAATGGCAAGCCTTCCGGAATGTTTTCAAGCAATGTGGCTGATGCATTAAAAATGTTTCCAGCCGATCAAATCAAAAAAGTCGAGGTCATCACCTCACCATCCGCTAAATACGATGCTGAAGGCAGTGCAGGTATCATCAACATCATCACTAAAAAACAAAATATCGAAGGTATAGCCGGTAGTATTAATACTTCTATTGGCAACCGACAAAATAGTCTTTTTGCCAACCTGAATGCCGGTAAAGGCAGGTTTGGATTTAGCTCAGGTGGAGCCGTATTTTACTCACTTCCCGCTAACGGCACTAACGACTTTACACGCTTAGACAAACTCAATGGTGGCTCAATCACTCAATTAGGTACCCAAAAATCATCCCGACTAGGTGGCAATGCCTCCTTAAGTGCTTTCTATGATTTTAATGGATACAACAGTATCAACAGTACTTTTAATTTTAGAGGGTTTGGTTTTGATAATGACGGGACAACAAGGGGTAATATCAGTCAACAGGGATTTGTCGATAATTTTATAAGAACTAATACAGGCAATAACTTCTTTGGTGGTTTTGACTGGAATACGGACTATACCCATAAGTTTGCCAGTAGAGAAGGGCAACAGATCAGTTTTGGTGTTCAGTATAGCAAACAAAACAATGACCAGGATTTTAAACTGGAAGAGTCCCATGACCTAAGTCTTCTCAATAGAAATACAACCCTAAACAACGCCGGTATCAATAATGAAGTAACCCTACAAGTGGACTACGAACACCCCTTTACCAAAGCCATCAAATTAGAAACTGGCGCTAAATCTATCCTTCGTAACATTGTGAGTGATTATAACTCTCAGGCTTTTGACATTAATACAGGTTATACTCCATCTACAGAACGGTTTGATTATGGTCAAAATGTGTATGCAGGTTATGCATCACTTAATTTTGTTATAGCCAGAAAATATTCACTGATTACTGGTATGAGGTACGAACAGACGGATATTAAAGGTAGTTTTGATAAAGCTACCGATATAAATTTTAACAATATTAAATACAGCAATTTTTTACCAAATCTGACTATAAGCCGTACCTTTTCCGGATTCCGTACGTTAAAACTGGGATATAGTCAAAGAATCCAGAGACCGAGTTTGCAATATATCAATCCATTTAACAACAACTCGGACTTTCTTAACCGAACTATCGGAAATCCATTATTAAATCCAGAACTCGTTAAACAAGTAGAATTGGGTTATAACTTTACATATAAAGGATTTTCTACTTTCTCATCGTTGTTTTACAAACATACAGATGGTATCATCGAGCAGATATTGTCTTTGGATAAAAATCAATTGTCTGTAAATACATACGAAAATGTAGGTACTAATAATTCAATAGGTCTCAATACATTCATCACAAAAACCATAAATCTCTTTACGCTGCGCACGGGAGGAAACATAGCAACTTACCATGCACAAGGCTTGATAAATGGGGAACAAGCCGAGCGTAAAAGTTTTGAATATAATATATTTTTAAATGGTGAAATGAAAATCACAGGCACATTTAAAGCCGACTTTTTTGGATTTTTCCGCTCGCCCGTCAGGACAATCCAGGGTGATAATCCGGCATTTACCATCTATGGTATAGGACTGCGCAAAGAGTTTAAAGACTGGAGTATCGGTCTTACCATGATCGAACCATTTAGTGCTAATAAGTATTTTAAATCTAATATAGAAACAGATGCAGTTAAACAATCTACATCTTTTGGTATTCCATTCAGATCATTCGGTGTCAATTTTAGATATAAATTTGGAAATGTTGACTTTAAGGAACGTCAGTCCAAAGTAAAAAATTCAGATCTGAAACAAGGTGGCGATATGCAATCAGGTCAAGGAAATATGGACAATAAAGGTGCACTAAGCAAGTAAAAAAAACGGTTATTTTATAATGACCTCATAGCAATACTCTTCGAGTGTATAACAAATATAATAAAAGACAATATAATCGACGATAGGGACGACTTCTAAGAAATCTATCCTATAGGTTGATTTATTTATAGATAATTGATCTGCTTTATGAGTTCGGTCCTGATAGGGTCGTATATTCGTCTATTTTTTTATAGCTACAAATATTTTTTTTAAAAAATTTTTATTTATTGTTAATCAAAACCTCAGATAAAATTATTAAATCTTATTTTTTACAAAAAATATTAGTCTGAATATACCTTGGGGATATTTTCAATTTTGACCTATCAGACATGAATTTTGTCAATTGGTTATATATACTTTCTTTCTGGCCTGTATAGTTACTTTCAGGATTATTTTCTATTAAAATATTTTTTTTAATTTTTTATTAACAAAATATACTTTTATTAAAATATATCCTTTAACTTTGTAACATCATTACCTAAAAG